>JBATUQ010000022.1:0-190516 GCA_049671285.1 Leeuwenhoekiella sp.
AATTTTAATAACAGATCTTAAGGGGAATTTCATCAATGGTTATGAGATGATCAAAAACAAGTTGGTGCTACAGTATGTTAAAACTTCCGGCAGAGCTAGTGCTTACCTTAAAAACAGCGACTCTGAAGAGTGTTTAGGTTGTCCTTTCCAAGAGTGCATATATTGCACTATAGATGAGGTCATAGTGATCGGGTCGCCCGATCGGCAAAATACATATATTGCCTTAAACAACCTGTTTGATCATTTAGAGAGTGACAGCGATTGCGAGGAACTGGATGGCTGCATTGAGGAGGATTGGGATTTTGGCGGTGGTGGTTCATCTGCTCCTCCTGCTACAAAACCTTGTCCAGAGGGTTACTCCAAGAATGATTTAGATCAATGTATTTTAGATGAAACTCCCTGTGCCGGTCTGGACAATCTTGCAAGCCAAGATTCCATAAGTGGTAGTATAGGCAAGTTGATCAGCGATTTGAGGAATAAGACCTCGGCAACCAATAAAGAACACGCAACGGGAATTAATCGCAATTGTAATTACGGTGAATGCTATTTTTACTTTGATGACAAGGGTTTTGGGTCTGGAAGTCTAACGTCGTCTCCCGTAATCATTGGCAAAAGAAATGTGGGAAGTATCCATACACATCCTTTGGGAACTTATAATATGTTTTCTTGGAAAGACGTAAGGCTATTGAGAGACGCATATAGGGAGGTAGCCCCAGATTTTAGGGCCTATGTATTTGTGATGATGTTGAGCCACGACGGAAGCATCTACTCTCTCAGGGTAAACGATTTTGCGGCCTTGGATGCAAAAGTGAAACTGGATTGGAAAATTGCAAATATTCTATATCCAGCAGATCCCATTGGATACATCGACCAAATGTTTCAAAATATGTTCAGCAGTTCCAATGGAGATTTGGAAAAAGCGTTTCTCAGTGCATTTGAAGATGCTTTTGGCAATCAGGGGATTTCCGTTGTTAAAGCAACAGATAATACCCTGAACGATTGGGCTCAAGTAACCTTGGATCCCAAAACCGGAGAAGTAAACGAAAAACCATGCAATTAAATACAAATAATATGAGAACATTATATATTATATTGATAATAAGTCTTTTAAGCTTATATTGTAAGGCTCAGAATCCTATATTATCCTTAGAGGACAATTCAGCGTGGGGAGCCAAAGCCAACACCTATTTTAAGGACATTAACAATGCGATCGATCCGTTTGTGGGTGTTTGGGTGTATGAAGATGGTGCGATTAGCCTTAGATTAGAGCTTAAAAAAGTAACCCAGTTTTACAATGGAGTCTTTTATGAGGATTTGATCGTAGGAGAGTATCAATACGACAAAAATGGACAGACAGTTATAAGCACTTTGGAAAACTTGAATAACTCCACTATTAAAAGCAATGAACATATGGTACATGGCCACAGTATACTTAAGGATTGTGATCTCTGGCCTGCTAGCGATTGTACTAACGGGGAAAAACGACTTCTGGTTAATCTTAAAGACGTACTCAAAGAGACCATCTACTATCAATTGCTTCTTCATAAAAGAACGATCAACGGAGGGGCTGCCCTCAAAGTGGTTTTCAACCCTCACACCTCTGTTGTTTCCATCAAGGAAGGTGAAACGGTGGAGGAGCCGACAATACCCCTGTGGGGGGAGTATGTTTTTTATAAGCAGTAGAGAATATTTCTAATTTTGTATTCTCTAATCCTTGATAATTAATTTTATATTCCTTAGTGTTGGCTTAGAAGATGTGTTCTGTTGAAGAAATAAAACGACCTACCTTAATAGAATCCGGAAAACCATTGTTCAAGCCGTATTTAATACACTACTTTGAACTCGGTGGAAGCGGAGCAGATATCGGTCCCTTGAAGACGGAAGGAACGGTATTGGCCGGACTGCGGCCGGACAGTCAGCGATATTTTGACCACCATCATGCGGCCAACGATACTTTTGACGCTGTCAACAAACGCGAACTCGAGCTAGGCGCGGCCACGATGACTTCACTAGTGTATCTTTTTGATACGTACGGCGTGGTGCCGCAGACTTTTGAGGCGGAGATGAAGAAGTGATTAACTTTGGATGATACACGAAAAATTTTTAAAAAATTATTTCTAAAAATTTGTTTTATTTAAATTAAAATATATTTTTGATTATAGATTATTAATGATCAATTACTTATAGCCTTTTAGTTTTATTGCTTCTAATTTTTAAACCTATGAAGACATTACTACCCCCCCCCCCCATCTGCTTAGTCGGATAATTCCTTTTCGATTTTTAACACTTGTCACGTTGTTTTTAAGTGTGATGGCATGCCAACAGGACGACCCCTCTGGAATTGCACCTGTTACTGAAACCAACTTCAAAACGGTTTCCCCGGAAAGGGCCGTGGATTTTCTTGATCATTTTAAAAAATCCAAAAAGTCAATGGATTATGTGGTCTCCATTGGCGATACTGTCTTTCTTGAGAATATTTCCAATAGCACTGAACAGTTGGCCGTTCTGCCCGCGACAACTATCTACAAGAATCTCAACAGCAGGATTGTACTCCTGGAGATCAACGGGACTGTAAATAGTGTGGTTTTTAGCACGAATGCCTATGAGGGCACTACAGCAAACACCTTCTCGGGCGAAATTTTAATAACAGATCTTAAGGGGAATTTCATCAATGGTTATGAGATGATCAAAAACAAGTTGGTGCTACAGTATGTTAAAACTTCCGGCAGAGCTAGGGCTTACCTTAAAAACAGCGACTCTGAAGAGTGTTTAGGTTGTCCTTTCCAAGAGTGCATATATTGCACTATGGATGAGGTCATAGTGATCGGGTCGCCCAATCGGCAAAATACATATATTGCCTTAAACAACCTGTTTGATCATTTAGAGAGTGACAGCGATTGCGAGGAACTAGATGGCTGCATTGAGGAGGATTGGGATTTTGGCGGCGGTGGTTCATCTGCTCCTCCTACTACAAAGCCCTGTGCTGAGGGGTTTACAAGAAACGAGTTGGGCGATTGTGTGCCTGATGAAGAATGTGACCTTGTAGGGGATACCAATGGGGATTGTATTGTCGATGAAGAAGAAGAAGCGTTACTTCAAGCTGATTGTTCAAGTTGGGAATATGCAATGAGCAACGGAGTGAGAGGTGCAGCTGTTACCGGAATAACTGATTCTTGGGTTACTTGGAACAATGGTGAATTAAGATATGATAAAGTCTTTACAAAAACTTTATACTTTAGCATGCCTCTTGGAATGACTAATGGAAGGGCAGCAACATTATCTGCTCAGGCTGTTGACGAAGTTGGTGGTAAAATCGATGATTGGCTCTCTATAAATCCTGGTTCAAGTCCTCTACAGATTTCTATCAAATTTTATGAATTATTACAGGAACAAATGAAATCTTATGGCGGCTCGGTATCCAAAAACAATCTTTATGGTATTTTAAATGATCCAACAACTTTTAAACGAACGCTGTTGACACAAAAAAACTGTGGTTGATATGACTTACACACTTATAATCCTATGTATGATAATACAAAATCCAGAAGTCTTGATCGGAAAAACTCTTAATAATATTGAAGATTTTAAAGAAGTTGAAGCCTCAGAAGACAATAAAATTTTGGGAATTAGAAGATATAAATCAACAGATAAATTGTTTTTCTTAAATGAAACTGTTGAACAATTTTATTTTAATGTTGACACTAATAATATAATAACCGAAATAAAGTTTTCGATAAACAAAATTATTTACGATCCTCAAATAAAAGTAAGGCTTATTGAAACAATGGGTCAACCAGAGGCTAGTTTTTGTTTTGGTGAAATTATAAATTCGTCTAAAATGACCACTCCAGAGGGATTTGTAGTCAGCACTGCTGTAGGCTCTAAAAAAAAATGTGATTTTTATGATGAATCTGTTCTTTTTACTGTATGGAAACTCCAGGATTGCTTATATCTTGAACTGACTTATCCTCGAACGGAAGCTACATTTCCAAGGGCCTATATACGGATTGCCAAATCCAGTAAACTGTTAGATTCTGAGTAAACAGTTCTTGGTCTATCTCAAAGTTTATTTTGTTGAGAATGAAATTCCAAAATTTGGATAAAAATATTAGGCAAAATCTCTAGTGCCTCATAAACCGTCAGTTTAGGATAACTACCTTTACGAACGATTTCACGGTGAGTGATATTGCTGCTAGAACCTTGGTGTACGTGCAGCAGAGCTTGCTGCTCGTGCGATACATTCTGCTTCTTGGGATACAGTCCATCACTTTAACGATATGTATGACTTTACTGAATATACTGTCAATCATTGGTTTGAAGATAGGCTAAACGCGTATTTAATGATATGACTTCTGGAGGTAGGGTTACTAGAGGAAATCCTCACTCTATCGCTTCTAAAAAATATCAAACCGGACGGATGGGAGGTTGTAAATAATTCGAATTTAAATTCGATCTATGGATTTAAAAGAGTTTACCAAAGATTTATATAGCAATAGTGACCAATTCAAAATATTGCCAGAGTCAAAATGGTGGAAAATTAGTTTATTGCATGATGACTCTTTGAGTATCAACCCTAGGCGCTGTGCAAAACGCTGCTATCATTTTTTAGAGACTATCCTCAAAGAAAATTCAAGTTTCACAACAGTACAGGATTATACAAATCCAGGTTACAGCAATTGCCAGAATATTCAGCTTATAAAAGATGATTTTTGCAACTGTAAAAGCCCCAGTATTTGTATAAATATAAGCAATGCAATCCCCTTGTATACGATACACGTTCTAGAAGTTCTAAGAAATGAAAATGATTTTTCCCAATGGAAAAATTCTCCCGAACGCAAAAAAAAATTGGAAAAGAAAGACTACGCAAACTTAATTGGAAGTATAAGGAATTATTTAAATTCATTTTTGAGAGAATTTCCAGAAGAATTAATTGATAAGAAACTTTCAGTTGATGAATACCCCAATCTAGAAGGACTAGGTTTGACTTACTATAATGCCTACCTTTCAGACATTTACTATACAAGATGATCTTTTAGCTGTTGAATACTTTTATAAATATTTGTCAGTCCAACTCAGTTTTAAAGCTACAAGTTAAAGATTTATACTTTTGCCAATTGTTTTTCCAATTCCGAATATCTTAGTTCGGTCTTTCACAAGAATGTAAATACAAAGTTTGAAAACACAATAATTAACTTATTCTAATTGAATGTTTAGCGATAAATCTCATACACTTTACTAAAGATGATTTATCTATTTTTTGTTATTAATATGCATCTTCAAAATCCTTCGGCTTTAATAGGAGAAAATATCAATGTTCTCTCTCATTTTGAAGAAGTTGATTTTTCTAAAGAAGATAAGAACGCAGAGATCAGAGTTTATAGATCAAATGATCATTTGAACTTTTTGGGTGAAAACATTGAAGGATTTTTCGTCAGCATAGATAAAGATGAAACCATTATATCAGTGCGCTTTGCGATCAGGAAAATCATTTATCATCAGGATTACAAAGACAACTTGGTAGAGGTGTATGGCCCACCAAAATCAAGTTTTTGTATGGGTGAAATCATAGAAACATCAAAAACAATACTGCCGGGGGGTGGGGCGGTGGGAAGTACCACAGCATCGACCAAGAAATGTGATTTCGATGATCCGTCAGTAATTTTTACAGTTTGGAAGCTTAAAGAAAATCTTTTTCTTGAATTGACGCATCCTCAAATGCAAGCTACTTTTCCAAGAGCATACGTTTGTTTTACAAAATCCAGTAAATTGATGGATATTGAATAGGATTATGTATTCATAACCGACCCAGCCTATGTAATATCTCCAGTTTTAAAATTACAACATAAAACAACCATGCAAAACCTTCAATTTCCTATAAACTTCCTGTTTAAGATTACCACCTTCGCCAATGATTTTACGGCGACTGATGCGGCGGGTAAAACCTTGGCCTATGTTCGGCAGAAAAAGTTTCGGTTGAAGGAGCAGATCGATATTTATGCGAATGAGTCCCGCAATCATGTCAATTATCAAATCAAGGCCGATCGCTGGTTGGATTTTTCAGCGGCATATACCTTTTATGATGCTGCTGGTGACGCATTTGGCAAGGTGGCCCGCAAAGGCTGGCGCTCCATCTGGAAGGCCCGGTACGACATTATAGATGCTAACAACCAGACCGAGTTTAGTATTGAAGAGGAAAACGGCTGGGTCAAAGTAGCTGATTCTGTTTTGGGTGATGTACCCATTCTCGGGGCGATGACGGGATATCTTTTTAATCCCACCTATTTGGTAAAAGGCCAGAAAAATCAGGAGGTCGTGCGGCTTAAAAAAGTAGCATCTTTTTTTGGTAGAAAATTTAAAGTAGAGAAAATCGGCCCTCTAGATGACCGCGATGCAGAACGTATCATGCTGAGCCTGATGATGATGGTGCTGCTGGAACGGGAGCGTGGTTGATTGAAGCAATAGACAGCACCTATCTGTTGGTCCTTGATATTTCGGGGAGGTAGGGACAAATAAAATTTTATGATAAATGGTGATTGCTTCAATTGCAATATTCTAATAATCAGAAAACTATAATAATTTCAACATTGAAAAATTGGCTAAATAAATAAGCAAGAACAGAGTACATTCGGTAGGATTTGTATAACCTTAACCGATATCAATGATTCATCCCGATACCCAAATCCAATTTATTAGTGAAGCCAAAGGCCACGGCGTAGTGGCTACAAAATTGATTCCTGCGGGCACCATAACCTGGGTGCAAGACCGTCTCGACCGAAAATTTACCACAGAAGATTTTAATTCGTTTGATCCCATTTATCAGGACATACTGGAAACCTACACCTTTCGCGACCGCCACGGGGACCTTGTGCTATGCTGGGACATAGGCAGGTTTGTAAATCACAGCTTCAAATCAAACTGCCTGACCACGGCTTACGACTTTGAGATTGCCATTCGAGATATTCAGCCCGGCGAGGAACTGACTGACGATTACGGCTACCTGAACATCACCGAGCCTTTTGAGGCCGAAAATGAAGGTACCGACCGCAAAGTGGTGTATCCGGATGACCTCGTCCATTTCTATAAAGTTTGGGATGCCAAACTGCGGGCAGTTTTTCACAAGATCATACAGCACGACCAGCCTTTAAAAAAACTTATCGATACCAAAATATGGCGTAAAGTGGAAGATGTGGCCTCTGGTGAAAAGAAAATGGATTCCATTCTTCTTAATTATTACGACCAGAAATCTTCAGTAGAGAATTAATCCGTTTTTTTCGGTTTATTTTCAGCATAATAAGACAAATCTATGCATGTTAAACTTGCGATAAGCACGACTATGCTTCGGTTTTAGTCTAGTATTTTTAGCCACTAAACACAACACTGATATGGCAATTATAGGTTCGATCATAAAAGGCGTTATCGATCTCAGCGATAAAATCCTTCCGGAAAACAAACCCATTGAAGAACAACGGGATACTTTAAAGGATTTGCTTAAAAAAGCCAAGAACACCCAATTTGGCAAGGAGTTCGACTTTGAGAAAATCCTGGATGCAGAAAATCTCGAAAAAGCTTTCGCGGAAGCGGTACCGTTTTATGACTATCACAGCATAAACGAGCAGTGGTGGTACAAAATGCACGAGGGTGAAGAGGACGTGACCTGGCCGGGAATGCCAGATTATTTTGCGTTGAGCTCTGGCACCACCGGGAAAACCAGCAAACGCATTCCCGTGACCGAAGATATGATCGACGCCATCCGGGCTACCGGGATTAAACAGGTAGGAGCGCTGGCTCATTTTGACCTCGAATCTGATTTCTTTGAAAAAGAAATTATGATGCTGGGCAGCTCAACCGATCTCGAAAAACACAACGGCCATCTGGAAGGTGAAATCAGCGGGATAAGCGCTAGCAACATTCCATTTTGGTTTCGCGGTTATTACAAACCCGGCGAGGACATTGCCAAAATTGACGATTGGGACGAGCGGGTGCAGCACATCGCCGAGAAAGCAGACCAGTGGGACATTGGCGCCCTTAGCGGTATTCCCAGTTGGATGGAGCTGATGATGCAAAAAGTCATTGAACATAACAACCTCGATAACATTCATGACATCTGGCCCAACCTTCAGGTGTACACCTCAGGCGGAGTGGCTTTTGGTCCTTACGAAAAGAGTTTCCGCGCGCTTTGCGGCAAGCCGGTTAAGGTGATTGATACATATCTCGCTTCCGAAGGATTTATCGCTTTTCAGGATCGGCCGGGTGCTGATCACGCAATGCGATTGGTCACGGATAGCGGTATTTATCACGAGTTTGTCCCGATGAACCCTGATTACATCAATGAGGATGGTTCTTTGAAACAGGACGCACCGAGTATAACTCTGGACGAAGTCGAGGAAGGCGTTGACTACATTTTGATCATTTCCACCGTTTCAGGAGCTTGGCGTTATCTTATTGGGGACACCATTGCCTTTACCGATAAAGCCCGCGCGGAAATCAAAATCACAGGCCGCACCAAGTTTTTCCTTAACGTGGTGGGAAGTCAGCTTTCAGTAAACAAAATGGAAACCGCGGTGCAGGAACTGGAAGAGGAATTTGGTATCAAAATCACCGAATTTACGCTTGCTGCGAAAAGAAATCCCGATGACAACGATGAGTTTTACCATTATTGGTACCTCGGCACCGAAGACAATTTGGACGATCAAAAAATCGCCGAAGTTCTGGATAACAAGCTAAAAGAAGCCAACAATAATTATAAGGTCGCACGGGGAAAAGCACTTTATGGTGTGATTGTCAAAACTATTCCTGTCGAAATTTTCCACGAGTGGAGCGCCGCCAACAAGAAAAAAGGCGGTCAGGTCAAGATGGAAAAGGTGATGAAAGAAGAGAAGTTTAAGGAGTGGGAAGCGTTTGTGGAAGAGCAGATGAAAGGGTGATTGACCCATTGGGCAAGTGGTAAATCGAGATCACGAATTTTAAGAAGTACGAAATACGATTTCTGAAGTACGATTTTTTGATTGGCGATTTAAGACGGCTTGATCTCCAAATATCGCGTACAAACCTGCAAGGTATTAAGCGAGGAACGAGCGTTTCCTTGTAGGTTTATTCCGTAATGTTCGTCGGCCAATTATGAATCATTCAATTTTTACTCTGAATTTTAAATCTTAATTTTTCTACCCGCTAAATTGGATTTTTAAATAGTCGAAAATCTTTTAGCAGAGATCAATACGGCTGTTTCCTCTGGATTGAATAAACTTTCTCGAAATTTTCAAAAATATATGCCGAAATGCAAACATCAAAAATCAAATCCATCCGCCCATTTATAGGAGCTAAGGATTTTGACATTTCGCGGCAATTTTATGATGACTTTGGTTTTGATGAATTGCCGCTTGGCGAAAACATGTCGTATTTCCATCAGGAAAGTTTTGGGGTTTATCTGCAACGTGCTTACGTAAAGGATTGGGTGGACAATTCCATGCTCTTTCTGGAAGTGGAAAATGTTGAGGATTATTTGAAATACATTCAGTCTAAAAACCTTTGTGAAAAATATGAAGGCGTGCGGGTGTCCCAAATAGTTTACAACGATTGGGGCAGCGAATTCTTTGTTCACGATCCCTCCGGTATTTTATGGCACATTGGGAGTTTTAAAGATTGAGAAAGGCCGGTACCTTTAGAAATGGTCAGAATCTTTTTGTAGCGGGTAATACTTATTTTTGAACTCCAAACTCCAAACTCTGAACTCCTGACTCCTAACTCCAAACTCCAAACTTAACTAACCCAATTCCTCCTCCACCTTGTGCTCATTGATGAGGTGCATAATTTCTTCAGGAGAAAGGTAAAGACGCCGCATTCGGTTTTTGTATTTCTGCGAAATCTTGGAATGATTCAGGATAAAATCTTTGGTTTTGAGAATGTAATTGCCCATTCCGTGAGCAACGGCGAAGGTATCTGCTGCACGCTCGACTTCTTTGATATGGCCATGGGAATACAAATATTTAACCCCAAAAACTAACATACCCAAGGTTCCCCGGTGGCGATAGTCCATCACGTGACCCAGTTCGTGTCCCAACCAACCGATCAGGACGTCAGACGGGATATCCATTATCCGAAAACTTTCATCCTCAATCTGCACTTTTTTGCTGATAAGTATGATGTATTCCCTGTTTTTACGGGTACGCAAAAAGCTCTTCCAGCGTGGTTGCGCCTGCATGGTCGATTTTTTGATATTTTTTTTAAACTGAAAAGTAATGTGCGTATCCTTAAGTTCCGGGTAGTAGGACAAGGCTTTATAAGCCTCCTTTTTAATTTTTTCCGGAATAATCTTATTGGTAAATGCCGTCTCTTCTTGCATAACGATAAAATAGGGAAGCGCGTGAGACGCTTCGGTTAAGGTCAGGTTAAAAATACACTGGTTTGCTGGGTTTGCCTATTTTTAAGCCCAGATATGCACAACCTGTGAAACTTTCCGCATACACCAGCGAATTTAAATTTAATCTAAAACTGGCCTATCCCATAATGTTGGGGCAATTGGGCCACGTACTTGTTGGCCTGGCCGACAATATTATGGTAGGTCAACTGGGCGCTGCCCAGCTTGCGGCGGTTTCACTGGGGAACAGTCTCGTGTTTATCGCGCTTTCGCTGGGTATTGGTTTTTCATTTGCGATCACTCCTTTGGTCGCCGAAGCAGATGGCACTAAAGATGTGCAGGCCGGCCGCAACTACCTTTGGCACGGCGTTGTGATGTGCGCCATCAATGGGGTACTCCTATTTGCGCTATTGCTTTTGGCCAAACCCATTATGTACTATCTCGACCAGCCGGTGGAGGTTGTGGAATTGGCGCTACCGTATATGGATATTGTTGCGTTTTCGTTGATTCCTTTAATGATTTTTCAGGCGTTTAAGCAGTTTGCAGATGGTCTTAGCAACACGCGGTACGCGATGTACGCTACGGTCATTGCCAATGCTGTAAATATTCTTTTCAATTACTTGCTGATTTACGGCGTGTGGATTTTTCCCAGACTCGAACTTGTCGGTGCGGCCTACGGTACGTTGATCTCACGAATTTTCATGCTTTGGCTGCTCTATTATATTCTCAACAACAGAAAAAAGTTTGTCGCTTATTTTGAAAATATAGATTGGGGTGGTTTTGAGCTTTCCGTATTTAAGAAATTGTTTGATCTGGGGCTTCCCACGGCGATGCAGATGCTTTTTGAAGTTTCATTATTTACGAGCTGCATCTTCCTTTCGGGATTGCTCGGGACCAATCCACAGGCGGCCAACCAGATTGCGTTAAACTTGGCGTCAATGACTTTTATGATTGCCGTTGGCTTTGGGGTCACCGCAACCATCCGGGTGGGCAATCAGAAGGGCAGGGCAGATTATCCCAACTTGCGGCGTATTGCATTTTCCTTGTTTCTCCAGGTTTTATTGATTCAAAGTCTTTTTGCACTGGGATTTGTTTTGCTAAAAAACATCTTGCCCACGTTTTACATAGATAATCAGGAAGTAATTTTCTTGGCGAGTCAACTATTGATTGTGGCGGCGATTTTTCAGTTGAGCGATGGGCTCCAGGTGGTTATTTTGGGTGCGCTTCGGGGTTTGCAGGACGTTTGGATTCCCACCTGGATCTGTTTTTTTGCATACTGGGCGGTGGGTTTTCCGGTATCGTGCTATCTCGGTCAAGCCGAAATTATGGGCAGCCAGGGCATTTGGGTGGGTCTGCTGTCAGGGCTTACAACAGCAGCGGTTTTGATGTACATTAGGTTTGATCGTTTGAGCCGAAAGTACATCGTAAACATTCATAATTGATTTATACAGGAAGCGCTTTCGAAGCAATCAAGTAAAATCCCACAAATTACATATCAGCAACTATGGACTATCAAAAAATCCTCGACGAACTTCACGATGCCATCAAAGCGATCGAGCACAAGGGCAAAGTGGCGTCGTACATCCCAGAACTGGCCGATGTACATCCCGACAAGCTGGGCGTACACCTCACGACCGTGGATGGTGAGAACTATGGCTGCGGAGATTCTGAAGAAAAGTTTTCCATTCAGAGTATTGCTAAAGTGTTGTCGCTGGTGATGGCCTATGAACTTGAGGGCGAAACCCTTTGGCGCCGGGTAGATGTTGAGCCGCCGGGAACACCTTTCAACAGTTTGGTGCAACTGGAACACGATCTGGGCAAACCGCGTAACCCGATGATCAATGCGGGTGCCCTGGTGATTTGCGATATCCTGATGAGCCGACTGGAAAAACCTAAAAAGGAGATTTTGGCGTTCATTAGAAAAATTGCTGGTGACGACACCATTACTTATGATGAAACGGTTGCCAAAAGCGAAATGCAAACCGGCTACCGTAACCTGGCTTTGCTCAACTTAATGAAAGCATTTAAAAATATCGATAATGGCGTTTGGGAGGTTTTTGAGCTGTACTGCAACCTGTGTTCCATTGAAATGAACTGCGCGCAACTCTCAAAAACCTTTCTGCTTTTTGCCGCAGACGGTACGGATCCCAAAACCGGCGAGCGTTTTTTGACCGGCAGCAAAACCAAAAGGATCAACAGCATTATGCAGCTGTGCGGCTTTTACGATGAGGCTGGCGAATTCTCTTTTAAGGTAGGCTTGCCCGGGAAAAGCGGCGTGGGTGGCGGTATTGTGGCGGTGCTTCCGGCGCAGTATAGTATTGCCGTTTGGAGTCCACCATTGAATGCCAAAGGCAATTCTTACAAAGGCATGGAGTTCTTGGAGCGGTTTACAACAGAGACCGAGCATTCTATTTTTTAGCCTTTCGGCGAAAGCCAATTGAATACATTCAAAAGGAGTTTTACCCTTTTATTCCGAAAGTTTCCATTTAATTCGCTGAACTTTGCGGTCTCAACTAAGGCCGTCAGCTCATTTTAAAACTATTCCTGTGGAAAACCCTGAAGCAACCTCCATCCCCAAAAACCATAAAGCCGGTTTTGTAAACATCATCGGTAATCCCAATGTGGGTAAATCAACCTTGATGAACGCCTTGGTGGGCGAGCGGTTGAGTATTATTACTTCAAAGGCGCAGACCACACGACATCGTATTTTGGGTATTGTTAATGGGGATGATTTTCAGGCCATTCTCAGCGACACGCCCGGGATTATAAAGCCGGCCTACCAGCTTCAGGCTTCCATGATGGACTTTGTTAAATCGGCTTTTGAAGATGCTGATGTGCTGTTGTATATGGTCGAGCTGGGCGAAAGGGATTTGAAGGACGAAGCTTTTTTTAATAAGATCAGAAATGCCGAAATCCCTGTGCTGCTGCTCATCAACAAGATTGACAAGGGCAACGAAGAGCTACTGGAAGCCAGCCGCGAACTTTGGGCTGAAAAAGTCCCCAATGCTGAAATATTCGCGATCTCTGCTCTGGAAAATTTCGGCGTAAGCCAGGTTTTTGAAAAGATATTGCATCACCTGCCTGTGTCACCACCATTTTATCCAAAGGACGCCCTGACCGATAAGCCCGAACGCTTTTTCGTCAACGAGATCATTCGTGAGAAAATCCTGATGCATTACAAAAAGGAAATTCCATATTCCGTAGAAATTGATACTGAAGAATTTTTTGAGGAAGAAGAAATCATCCGGTTGCGCAGCATCATAATGGTGGAACGCGAAAGTCAAAAAGGTATTATTATCGGTCATAAAGGGAGTGCGCTAAAGCGTGTGGGCGTGGAAGCCAGAAAAGACCTTGAGGCCTTTTTTGGCAAGCAGGTACACATCGAACTTTATGTAAAAGTCAACAAGAATTGGAGGAGTAGCGAGAAGGAGTTGCGGAGGTTTGGGTATGGAGGGCAGTAGCCTTACAACCCTTCAATCACCCCCATAAACAGTTTGATCATATCCGGCTCTGCCTTTGAGGCGGCAGCCATAATGTCGTCGATATCCACGGGTGACAAATTATCAGGATCGCACTCATCTGTCAATACAGAAACGGCAGCCACCGGAAGTTCCAGATGGTTGGCAACAATGATCTCGGGAACGGTACTCATCCCCACAGCGTCTGCACCAATGATTTTAAGGTAGCGGTATTCGGCACGGGTTTCCAATTGTGATCCCACCACCGAAACATATACACCTTTGTGTAAATTAATACTGTTGTCTTTGGCCACCTTCTCGATAAGGCCGGACATTTCTGCATCGTATGGCGCACTCATGTCGGCAAAGCGATGTCCCAGTTTGCTCACGCCCTTGAAGGCCAACGGCGAATCGCCCTGCAGGTTGATGTGGTCGTCGATCAGCATAATTTCACCTTTTTTGTAATCGAGGTTGATGGCGCCCGCGGCATTGCTGACCAAAAGTTTTTTGATGCCCAGCTCGTGCATGACCCGCACCGGGTAGGTCACATCCTGCATCGTATAGCCTTCGTACACGTGAAAACGTCCCTGCATGACGATCACTTTTTTTCCAGCCAGTGTTCCGTAGATGAGTTTGCCTCGGTGAAACTCCACCGTCGCGGTCGGGAAATACGGGATATGGTTATAACTTACGGTACTCTCGATGTCCACTTTGTCGAGCAGTTGGCCCAGGCCGGTGCCCAGGATGATACCTATCTCCGGAGTTTCAAAACCGCGTTTCTTTAGAAATTGGGCAGATTCTTCTATAAATTGTTTCATCGGGTCTGTAATGTTTTTGGAAAAAATTTCTTGAACACTGCAATATCGGCGATATCTTCGTAATAATCCACATCATTGCGTTCATCCAGCAACGCGACCGTTTCTGTCTTTAAATCAGCCAAGGTCGAGGACAGCACCGATGCATTTCCCCAATCCTTATTTAGAAAAAGGTTTTTATTGAGCTGGGTCATTCCCAAGAGGTAATAGCCGCCATCTGTTGCGGGTCCCACAACAACATCATTGTGATCCATTAGGTCAAACGCATTCTTGAGGTCGGTGCTGTTAAGGTCATACATATCGCTTCCTATGATGATGACTTTTTTGTAGCCTACGGCGAAAGCTTGCGCGAAAGCGTTGTACATCCGTTGCCCGAGGTCGTCTCCTTGCTGCTTGCATTTAGCAAACACCGAAGCATCCCAGAGATCATTTTCCCGAATACGTTCAGAATAGCATACTTGTTTATCCACCGGAAGGTCTTTGGTGATTTTTACCGTATGCCGAAGCAAAAAGGTGTAGATATTTAATGCTGCTTTGTCGCCAACGGTGGCTGCCAGGCGCGTCTTGCATTTTCCAAGTTCAGGGTTTCGCGTAAAAATGAGAAGGAGGTTTTCCATAGGAAGGGCAAATTTCGCATTTATTGGCAGAGTACTTACCTTAATCCAGCTAAATATTTCTGTTAAACGGCCAATGCCGGGCAAAGATTTTCTATAGATAAAACTTTATGGGTATTTTAAATCCTTATCGTAAATCGTCAAATTGTCCCCCTTGGCCTAAGCAATTGTTTAGAAACCCGACGCGGCTTTATGGATCAGTTTGCCTCAATGATTGGCAAGGACAACAATATCCCATTATCGCATTGTAAGACCCTTGATTACAAGCTGCTATCTTTTGTTATAGTGCCTTCAAAACTGCTGCTAATATTATGGCTATGCGTCTAATTGCCAGGCAGACAGTGAGTGCGTATAGGTCTTTGTGATCTGTATGGCTATAGGGAAGCAACTTAATAGCAACAGCTATCACCTTAATAATGTTCTGCACTAGAAAGTGCAGCTGGTGATGTTTGACCGTGCCACAATTGTTTGATTACAATAGTGTTGTTATCGATTATATTAGAGGAGCAGGACATGCGACCAAATGTCTCTTTGAATACGGAGGGTGAGTGGGATTAAGCATGCCGAGCAGCAGGCCCCAGGTGATCTTGACGCTAATTTAGCTTATACCTATTGATTCTTTAGCAGGGAATCCTTCGGAATATACAGCACCTCAAGATTTAGACGACGAACTGATGAATGACTGGGAGTCTGTTACTTCACAGTAATGTACTAGCTGCGACCGCAAGGGAGTTGTATGCCAGAAGCTATCATTACGATAGGATTTACAGATAGTAACCCCTCGCGCAATTAATATTTCTGCTCACAACCCTCATCAAACAGTTGAAAGAATGGATGCCGAAGCTGTAAGGCTGGCGATCAGCAGGATCAGGAATCACTAGGATGCCGTGATGAAAAAGGTCATCAATACGTAATTAATTATCCGGCAGTCCACAAAGTGATTCTGGCTTTAGCTCCGTACTTTTTGTTCCCACTTCCAGGCATCGGCCATGGCATCGTCCAAGGTAAGTTTGGCCTTCCAGCCCAGGTCATTATTGGCTTTTGTGGTGTCTGCATAAGCCGAAACAACATCGCCGGGACGACGATCCACTATTTTGTGCGGAAGCTTTTTACCCGAAACCTTTTCAAAGGAATGGATCACTTCGAGGACGGAGCTGCCCGTTCCGGTACCGATATTGAATACTTCAAAGTTACTCTTGTTATCTTTTTCGATAAGCCGTTGCAGGGCGATGACATGGGCTTTCGCCAGGTCCACAACGTGAATATAGTCACGAATGCAGGTACCATCTGGAGTAGGATAATCATCCCCAAAAACCGAAAGTTCATCCCGTAAACCTACAGCTGTCTGGGTGATATAAGGCACGAGATTTTGAGGGACGCCCAGGGGCAGTTCGCCAATAGCTGCTGTTTTGTGAGCACCTATAGGATTAAAATACCTCAGTGCGATAGCCTGAAGCCCATTAGCAATATTACAAGTATGGGCAATAACTTCTTCACCTATTTGTTTGGTGTTTCCGTAAGGGGATTCTGCGGGTTTTACCGGTGCATCTTCGGTAATGGGAAGTTTATCTGCCTGACCATAAACCGTACAGGACGAACTGAAGATAAAGTGCGCCTCCGCTTTTGCCGAAAGTTCCTGAAGCAGGTAAACCAGTGCGCTTATATTATTTTCATAATACGCCAACGGCTTTTTTACACTTTCGCCCACTGCTTTGAATGCGGCAAAATGTATGACCCCGTGAATGTCCCTGTTGCTGGCAAAGAAGTCTTTAACTGCATTTCGGTCACGCAGGTCGAGTTTGTGAAATTCCGGTTTTTTGCCGGTGATTTCCTCAATACCGTCAAGCACATCTGTGGAGGAATTGGAAAGATCATCGATCACGACAACCTCAAACCCTTCATTCTGTAGCTCTACGACGGTATGGGAGCCTATAAAGCCTAGGCCTCCAGTGACTAGTATTTTCATATGCAGTTAATTGTTTTGGTGGTTAAATTTTTCGAGCACAACATCAAGGTCAAAGTCTTTAAGGGAATCGATGATCATATCTGGCGCAAATGCATAATCTATTAAATTTTCACGCTTTGAAACGCCGCTCAAGGTTAAAATGGTTTTGTAGCCCATCTGTATGCTTCCTAGGATATCTGTATCCATGGTATCCCCTATTACAATCGTCTGATCAGTAGTTAGGCCTAGTTTTTTACGTGCGGCACGCATCATGACCGGGCTGGGCTTCCCAACGGAAAAAGCACGTTTACCGGTCGCCTCTTCGATCATTTTTACAATGGCTTTGATCCCCAAGTTGGACCAACCTATTTTCTTGGGTGAAGGGTCAAGGTTGGTGGCGATAAGTTTTGCGCCGCCCAAAATCATATCAACGGCCTTGTTCGCCATTTCCAGGGTAAAATTGCGTCCTTCTCCAATTACAACATAATCGGGATCCTGCGTGACCAGGGAATAGCCGTTCTGGTGCAAACTGGTGAGCAGGCCGCCCTCTCCCAGAACGTATGCAGTCCCGTTGGGTTTGGTAAAGCCCAGGAACCAGGCCGTGGCCATGGCACTTGTATAAACATTTTCTTCATTAATATGAATACCCATTGGGGTCAACTTATTGACGACATCAGCAGGGCTTCGCTGGCTGTTGTTAGTCATAAACAAAAAAGGTATATCCCTCTTTTGGAGTGTTTCGATAAAAGTATCTGCACTTGGAATAAGATCATTACCGCTGTAGATGACCCCGTCCATATCAATCAAAAATCCTTTGTCCATACTTAGTGATTTACAGCTGCAAAATTAAGGTTATTATTGTAAGAGCTCATTATGATTGGGTCATATTTGAGGAATTTGCTGACAAAGGTTTGCTCAATGCTTTATTTAAACACATATTTAATGGTGTGCTCATAAGCTGATCCTGCCTTGACAATCGTTGAGGGGAAATTGGGATGGTGGGGTGCATCCGGGAAGAACTGTGGTTCCAAACAAATTCCTGATCCAGGTGCTTTAATGAATCCTGTTGTGCCTTTAAAAGAAGTTACATGATGCCCATCATAGCACTGTAGTCCCGGTTGTGTGCAATGCACTTCCATTGTTAAGCTCTTATTTGGAGCCTGAAGGGTTGCCGCTAAAGTTGATTTTCTTCGGTCGTTTAGGACAAAGTTATGGTCAAAACCAGGCTTTAGCTGGGCAGCTTGTGGCCCTATCCGTTTGGCCCCTGTAAAATCGAGCGCTGTACCCGTTACCATTTTTATTTCGCCGGTAGGCAAACCATCCTCTTTTTTTGGAGTAAAACGGTCTGCCTCCAGTTTCAAGAAATGATCGTAAATGGTATTCCCGGTTTTTTGAGTGAAATTAAAATATTCGTGACGCGTGAGGTTGATAAGGGTATCGGCATCGGTGGTGGCATTCAATTGTATGGTCAGGCAATTACCTTCGTCCAGTGCAAAAGTAGCTTGGGTAAGCACATTTCCGGGGAAGCCGCCTTCGCCATCCTTACTCAAATAGCTCAGGGTGAGTTGGCCATCTTCCAGTGAAGCCTCCCAGATCTGATTCCCAAAATAGTCGTTTCCGCTGTGCAGGTTGTTGTTGCCATTATTGGCCTCCAACGTGTATATCTTTCCAGAAATGGTTACTTGGGCACCTTTTATTCGGTTGGCATTGCGCCCCACCAGCCTGCCCACATAATACGTGTCTTTCTCATAAGCGGCCACATTGTTAAAGCCCAGTACGGTATCGATCAGTTCTCCCTGGGCGTTGGGGACAAGCAAGCTTTGTATCACCGCACCATAGTTGAGGAGGTGTACCTGCATCCCGTTGTTGTTTTCTAAAATATACTTGCTGATATCCTGACCTGACGTTGTTTTTCCGAAATGCTGTTGTTTCAAAATAATGAAAATTTGGGATGCTGAAAGTATGAATTTTGATCAGGATAACTGTTGTTAAATCTCCAGCAGACTGAGAAATTAAACCAAAATATTAAATTAAACGTAAGTAATTCCATATTGATGCGATTAACCATTATATTGGACGCCAAAAAAAAAGCCATGGCCAATTCTTATTACGATCCCGCAGACCTGAGAAAATTCAATAAAATCACAGAATGGAGCGAGGAACTGGGAAATAAATTTTTTGATTACTACGGAAAAGTTTTTGAAGAAGGAGCTCTCAGCGCCCGTGAAAAAGCCCTCATTGCCCTTGCCGTTGCCCATACGGAGCAATGCCCATACTGCATAGATGCTTATACCAAAGATACCCTGCAACGGGGCGTGACCAAGGAGCAGATGATGGAGGCCATCCACGTGGGTGCCGCCATTAAAAGTGGTGCAACGCTGGTGCACGGTACCATGATGATGAACAAGGTAAATAAATTGGAAATGTAATTTTTCGGTTTAGCCTGAGGGCGAAAGAAAATACCCCGAATTTAAAATTTGTTATGTCAACTACAACATTAAAGAAACCTTCTAAAAAATCGCTCCAGGGAAAGGGTGATGAACTTTCAAATGCAAACAAGCAACTGGAAATCCTTTCTAACGGAATATTTAAGAGCGGTGAACTTCCAACTTTTGCTAAAAAGATCAAGGAAACCGGCCATTTCCCTCTTCGTCCCAAAAAACTAGAGATCCTACAAATCAACGTGGGCTATATGTGCAATCAGGTTTGTGAGCATTGCCACGTAGATGCAGGTCCTGACCGAAAAGAAATTATGACGTGGGAAACCATGGAGCAATGTCTGGAGGTTATTAAAAATACCGGTGCGCATACTTTGGATTTAACGGGTGGCGCGCCAGAGATGAATCCGCATTTCAGGAGGTTTGTTGAAGAAGCCAGCAAAGCGGGAATTAAAGATTTTATCGTTCGAAGTAACCTGACGATCATTCGGGCGAATAAGAAATATTACGATCTGCCGGAGTTCTTCAAAAAATACAACGTGCACGTGGTGAGTTCCATGCCGCACTGGACGCGTGGGAAAACCGATAAGCAAAGGGGTGAAGGGGTTTTTGACAAGTCCATAAGGGCTTTACAGGAGCTCAATGCAGTAGGCTACGGAATGCCTGACAGTTTGCTGCGTTTGGATTTGGTTTACAATCCCAACGGCGCATATCTTCCCGGGGATCAGGTGAGCATGGAAAAGGATTTTAAAAAGGCGCTGATGGAAGATTTCGGCATCCAATTCCACAGCTTATTTGCGATTACTAATTTGCCTATCGCCCGGTTTCTGGATTATTTGATCGCTTCTGAAAATTATGAGGATTATATGTATCAGCTCGTTGAAGCCTATAATCCTGCCGCTGTAGAAAACGTGATGTGTACCAATACCATTTCCATAAGTTGGGACGGGTGGTTGTACGATTGCGATTTTAACCAAATGCTCGACTTGAAAGTTGCCAGTAAGGTGAAACATATTTCAGAGTATAACGAAGATTTACTTAACGATAGAAACATCCTAATTTCACAACACTGCTACGGGTGCACCGCAGGTGCCGGAAGCAGTTGCCAGGGAACAGTGGCTTAAGAGATGATAGATTTTAGATACTGGAAGTGAGGTTTTAGAAGGCATTTCTAACAAGCAATTTTTAACCCCGTAAAAACCAAAAACCATAACTCAGAACACCGCTATATTGATCTTTGCCCGCTCTGCAAGGGCAGACGCCAGCCAAAAGCATTTAAAGAATGGCTTGGCGGTTTTTGAGGCGCTCAATGCCCAGACGGTTCAAACGGTCCGGTCAACGGGGCTTCCTTATTTCATTTCATCAGAAAAGGATCAGGTTGGTGCCGGTTTTGGGGATCGTTTTACACATGCGATTCAGGAGGTATATGATCTTGGTTTTGAAAACGTAATCACTGTAGGAAATGACAGTCCACATTTACGGGCAAAACACATTTTACAAACCGTCGCCTATTTAGAAGACAAGCCACTGGTTTTGGGGCCTTCTCAAGATGGCGGATTTTACCTGATGGGGCTGCACCGCTCGCAATTTAATGCCACCACGTTTTTAAAATTACCGTGGCAGACTGCAAATCTTATGCAGAGCATTGTTCGTTTGCTAAACGCGAAAAAAATCAAGTGTGCCTTCCTTGAGACGCTGGTCGATCTGGATGTTGTTGCTGATGTACACGAAATTCTTCGGTCATCAAAAACTCTAAATTACCAGATCAGAGAACTTTTGGCGGATGCCATCGCCTTTTTTGTACCTGTTTCAGAATATAACATTCCCAGCTTCGATTTCCCGTTTGAAGCTTCAGCCTTTAATAAAGGCTCTCCGGTTTTAGTGAATTGCTAAGAATGTGATAGGGGTTTCTACGCCCTATCCCAAGCTATTTACTGAATCAACAACTATTAATGAAACACACATACCTTATGGTGTTCCTGATGCTTTGCGCAACGGGATACACTCAAATTACAATTACCGGCAAGGTAGCCCAAGCCGCTAACGGCACTTCCCTGCCTTTTGTAAATGTCGTCGCCGTAAATGGAACGGCCGCCACCACAACAGATATTGAGGGCAATTATTCGCTTGAATTGGATTCTGAGGTGACTTCGCTTAGGTTTTCCTATATAGGATTTAAGTCCCAAACAGTTGCTATTAACGGAAAAAGCATTTTAAACGTTACCCTTGAAGAATCTGCCACAGGTCTGGACGAGGTGGTGGTCACGGCACTGGGGCAGCAACGCCAAACCCGCGAATTAGGATACCCGGTGCAGACGATAGACGCAAAAACAATTACCGAGGTTCGCGCCGTAAATTTCTTGGACAATCTTTCGGGAAAATTGGCAGGTGTAAGCATCTCTCAGGGCGCCACCGGTGTAGGATCGAGCTCCAAAATTACCATACGCGGCGAGGCTTCGTTCAGCAATAATAATCCGTTGTTTGTGGTAGATGGTGTGCCCATCAATAACAGTACGGTCTTCAATTTTACCAATGAGGCCGCAGCTGGTTTTCAGGAAGTGGATTTTGGCAATGGTGCGATGGAAGTCAATCCAGACGATATCGCATCGGTTTCTGTGTTAAAAGGGCCAAGCGCCGCAGCGCTTTACGGAACACGGGCATCAAATGGCGTCATTGTCATCGAAACCAAAAGCGGTAAAAAAACGGAAGGTCTGGGCATCAGCATCAATTCTTCGGTGTTTTTTGAAAGGCCTTTTCAGCTGCCTGATTTTCAGAATGAATTCGGTCAGGGAAATTCCGGTAATTTTGAATACGTCGATGGCTTGGGCGGCGGCATCAACGATAATATTTCTTATTCCTGGGGACCCCGTTTGGATGCAGGGATTTTGATTCCGCAGTTTGATTCGCCGGTGACCCTGCCAGACGGTACGGTGGTGCGTGGCGGTGACACGGCGCTTTACGACGGTTTGCCCATCACACCTACACCTTTTAATTCCCATCCTGACAACCTTAAGGATTTTTACGACACCGGCGTAACCACGATCAACAATATTGCCGTCAGCGATGGTTTTGAAAGCGGGAATTACCGACTTTCATTTACAGATTTGCGTAGCGAAAGCATCATCCCCGGCGTAAACCTCGACCGTCAGACCGTTGCGGCAAAACTTAATTTTAAACCCACCGACAAAACAACTTTCAACGCGGCCATTAGTTATGTAAACGCTGGGAGTGACAACAGACCGTCCAACGGATATGGAAGTGAGAATGTCAATTATTCTTTGGTGGCTTGGGGGCCACGCTCGTTAAATATTGAAAATTTAAAGCAATACTGGCAGCCTGGTCTGGAAGGTTTAGAGCAGTATTCCTTCAATTATACCTTTTTCGATAACCCGTATTTTATCCTTTTAGAAAACCGAAACAGCTTTAACCGGGACCGGGTGTTTGGAACTCTTTCCATAAAACACAAATTCACCAAAAATTTAAGTTTAATGCTTCGGTCTGGAATGGATTATTCTTCGGAAACACGCCAGCTACGGCGAAATTTTAGCAGTAACCGTTTTCAAAATGGTGGTTATGCCGAGCACGATGTATTCTTCCGTGAGGTAAATACTGACTTTCTGCTGAATTACAATAAGAATTTTGGCGACCTGTCCCTTGATATTTCGCTGGGCGGCAACCGGATGGATCAAAAAGCTTCCACTAAACAATCCCAAACGATAAACCTCGCGCAACCAGGTATTTTCAATTTGAACAACGCCGCGTCGCCTATTGAAGTTTTTCAATTTGAGTCCAATAAGCGGATAAACTCGTTCTACGGGCTGGCAAAATTGGGCTATAGGGATTACCTCTTTTTGGACATTACGGGCAGGAATGATTGGAGTAGTGCGCTGGCCACACCGTTTTCGGTAAGTGGGACCTCGTTCTTCTATCCTTCGGCTTCGGCGAGTTTTCTGCTATCTCAGGTTGCAACGCTTCCCAAGGTCATTTCATTCGCACAATTGCGGGCGAGTGTTGCACAGGTGGGGAATGATACCGGCGCGTTTCAGACGTCCGGCGCTTTTATTTCGCAAACGCCTTACAATGGGCAACCTACATTCAGCAATCAGGATTTTATTCCCAATGCAGACCTCAAGCCCGAACGTATCACGTCATATGAATTTGGTGCTGATCTTCGGTTTTTTGGCGACCGCCTAAAACTGGATGCGACCTATTACAATGCGCTGACCAAAGATCAGATCATCAGCCTGCCCATTGCCATTTCTTCAGGATACAATCAGCAGGTCGTAAATGGTGGGCAAGTGCGTACGCAAGGTGTTGAGATTGTTGCCGGAATTGTACCGCTGCTGCGAAATGATTTCCGATGGAACACCACTTTTAATTTTAGTACAAACCGTTCGCGGGTCGAGAGCCTGCCGCAGGAGGATGGTCGTTTGACATTGGCTTTCAGCAGAATTTATGACAGTGCGAACCAGACTGTTTTTTTTCAAGTGGAAGAAGGCGGAAGGATCGGCGATTTTTACGGTACGGGTTATCTAAAAAATGATAGCGGCGAATTTATAATCGATACTAACGGAAATTTTATCGCAGACAATATGCTGAAAAAATTGGGCAATTACACACCAGATTTTATGCTGGGCTGGAACAACGATTTTACTTATAAAAACTGGAACCTGAACTTTCTGCTCGACTGGCGACAAGGTGGCGAGATTGTTTCCCGAACCCGTGCATTGGGTAATGTGGGGGGACAACTGGCTGAGACGGCTTTCCGTCCGGAAGGGGGTATTGTTGCGCAAGGTGTTGTCAATGTGGGCACGGCAGATAGTCCGCAATTTGTACCGAATACCACGGCGATTTCTGCCGAAAGCTACTACCGCCAGTTTTACGACCGTAACCACGAGGAAAACAACATTTACGATGCTTCGTTTTTAAAGCTTCGGCAATTTTCTGTGGGCTACAATTTTAAACTGAATAATGGATTTATGGGTTTAAAACAAGGCATGGATGTGAGCCTGGCCCTTGTGGGACGTAACCTTTTTGCCATAACTGAAAATCCACATTTTGATCCCGAGCAATTGGCCGTTCAGGGTAACGGTTTTGTAAGCGGGGTGGAGGATATGAGTTATGCCACCACCCGAAGCGTCGGTTTTAAAGCCGGATTCAATTTCTAAATAAAAGTCCTTAAAGGTTGCTTAAACCTCGTAGGGCCAAACAATATATAGATGAAAAAATCAAAAATACTAATAGGATGCCTCGCACTGGTTCTGGGGGTTTCCTGCACTCAGGATTTTGAGGAAATAAATACCAATCCCAACGCTCCAGTGGCCGTTCAACCTGAACTATTGCTGCGTCAGGTTATTTATGATTTTGGTGAGCAAATGAGTTACGAAGGCTTTGTGGCGGGTGACCTGCTTTCACAGCACCGCACGGCGATTGACTTAAACCTGTTTGACCGTCACGCACTCAAGTCGCCTCAGTTGGGCGGGAATCCGTGGCCGATTTTTTATACCAATTTGCGGGATAATGAAATTTTATTAAAACAATCACGCATCATTGAAACCCAGCGTGTTTACGAAGGTCCCGCACTGATTTTAAAAGCCTATATGGCGCAAGGATTAACTGATCTATTTGGGGATGTTCCCTATTTTGAAGCTTTTGACGGGGTGTTGGGAACGGTGACCGCAGCGTACGACGATCAGGAGGATATTTATTTGGGTGAAAATGGAATTTTGGACAACATCGACAAAGGCACTGCTGCGCTTAAGAATTACAACGGTGCCGTGGGCCTGCAAGGCGATCTGCTCTTTGGCGGAAATCTGGACGGCTGGATAAAATTTGCAAATTCATTAAAGCTTAAAGCCTTGATGCGCATTGCTGCGAAAGTAGATGTGGCTGATGAGGTGAATGGAATATTTCAATCCGGTGAGTTTATTCAGGCGAATGCCGAAAATGCCACGTTTGACTTTACCGCTTCGGCACCCAACAGTTTTAGATTGGCACAATTGCGCGTAGGTGATTTCAATAATTTTGTCCTTTCTGAAACGATGGATGAAATTTTGACCCAACTGGATGATCCCCGATTGAATACTTTTTTTAGAACCGTAAACAACGGTCAGGCGACCACTTTTAATGGATTGATCAATGGGATTGACGCCTCGCAAACTTCTATAGAATTGGGAAATTATTCTTTGGCAGGAACTGCTTTTCGCGAAAGCCCTTCCAATCTGGACGCCAATTTTATCACCGCCTGGGAAACCCAATTTATTTTGGCCGAAGCCGCTGAAAAAGGATTCATCTCAGCCGATGCCGAAGCACTTTACGAGCTGGGTGTTCGTCAAGCCTTTGCATACTGGTTTACCGAATTGCCATCAGATTATTTAGAAGGTCCGGCTGCTTTTAATGCACCGGGAACAACACCCCTGCAACAGATTGCAACTCAAAAATGGATTGCCAACCTGATTAACGGTTACGAGGGCTGGATTGAATTTCGCAGAACCGGCTTCCCGGAATTTAAATCGATCAGTGCAAGTTTAAATGAGGGTCTGATCCCGGTGCGTATGCCGTATCCTGCAGATGAAGCCGCGCTCAATGCCGCAAATTATGAACCGGCCGCAGCAGCAACAGGTGGGAATAGTCTGAATGTTGAAGTGTGGTGGGATGAGGAGAATTGATCCCCCTAGCCCCCGAAGGGGGAACTCCTAGGATCGTGTGATCAAAATAGTGCAACAAAGAATAGCAATAAAAATAAATAATAAAAACACGTGAGTATCGCAGTTTGGCAGTGGGTTTTGATAATTGGGTCGAGTACGGCCTTGTTTTTCCTTTCGCCATTGGCCAAGACACGTGATGCTTTTTATAAAGCGACCAACCGGGACAAAGTACCAAGCACGTTTATGCTGACGGGGAGCTTGATTATCTCTTGGATTTTCGCCAAAAGCATAACCAATGCTGCCAATTTGGGATTAAGTTTTGGGATTGTGGGCGGTGTGGCCTACGCAGGGTATTACCTGTCATTTGCGGTAGCCGGAGTGATCATTTACCAGATGCGCAAAAGAGGCGGAGTGGCAAGTTTGCACGAATTTTTGACAGGGCGGTTTGGTCGGGGAGCGATGCGTTTGTTTTCGGTTTTGATCTCGAATCGGTTGTTTAATGAGGTGTGGAGCAATACGATGGTCATTGGCAGTTATTTTGGGGAGATGGGCAGTCTTCCGTATTATTCCGCGGTGGTGGTGTTTACGCTGATGACTTTGGCGTATGCCCTAAAAGGAGGGTTGAGCAGTTCTATTTTTACAGATGTTATTCAGATGGGGCTTTTTTCCATTTTGCTATGTGTCATTCTGTTGAATATTTTTTCGGTACCGGACTTTTCTGTGGAAGCCACCGTGACCTCGGGAAGCTGGTCGTTTGATATGGGCCTCAATCTCCTCTTTGCGGCATTGCTGCAGTCCTTCAGTTATCCTTTTCATGATCCTGTCCTGACTGATCGGGCGTTTTTAAGTTCGCCAAAAACAACCTTGCGCAGTTTTTTATGGGCAAGTGTTTTGGGCGGATTGTGCATCATTCTATTTAGTTTGATCGGCGTTTATGCGCAAAGTCAAGGGATGCGGGGTCAGGCTGCCGTTGAGGTTGGCAAGGCCTTTGGGGTGGTGGTGCTTCTGGTTATCAATTTTATAATGGTGACTTCTGCGGCATCTACGCTCGATTCTACATTTTCCTCCTTTTCAAAATTAATGGCGGTCGATTTAAAGCTGGGTGAGTCGCTCACTTTCGGAAGGCTGAGTATGGTAGTGTTGACCGTGCTGGGTACCATTCCGGTTTTTTTGGATGCCGAAATTCTTTCGGCAACAACCATTTCTGGAACGATGGTCATTGGGCTGACACCCATATTTATCTTTTGGAAGTTAAACGTACCCAAGATCAGTTTTTATTTAAGTGTGGGCTGCGGACTGTTTTTTGGACTGTTGCTTGTTTTTAACCGGTTTCCCGAAACTTTAATTCTTACCGAAGGTCCGTACGCTGACCTGCTCTGGGTAAACGTTTGGGGGATTCTATGTTGTACGCTTTTATATGTAATGCCGCGATGGATAAGAAAATAGAAAATTTAGGGGAGGTTTCGGGGAAGGTGCTACTTTTTGGTGGGGTGTACAGCAACCTGCAGGCGCTTGAAAAATTGAAGTCCATCTCGGAAACGTTAGATATTCCGCCGAAAAATTGCATCTCGACCGGCGATCTGGTGGGCTATTGCGCCCAACCGGAAGAATCGGTGCAGCTTTTTAAAATTTGGGGCGCCCGAAGCATTCTGGGAAATGTCGAAATACAGTTGCGGGATCAGGCAGAAGATTGCGGCTGCGATTTCCGTAAAGGTTCCCGCTGCGATGATTTTTCACAGATGTGGTTTCCGTATGCGCAGAGCAGGCTTTCCCAAAATTCGCTGGATTTTATTGCGGAAATGCCTGATCATATAAACTTTCGCTTTGCGCGAAAGAGAATCAGCGTGGTTCATGGTTCGTTTTTTAACGTATCTGAATTTATTTATAAGTCCACACCCTGGGCGGTGAAGCAGCCCAATTTTGATGCGACGAATAGCGACGTGATCGTTGCCGGACATTGTGGACTGCCGTTTTCTACGGAAGAAGATCACAAACTTTGGCTTAATCCCGGGGTCATTGGGATGCCGGCAAACGACGGATCGTCGCAAGTGTGGTATGCAATTTTGAACGACCACAACGGTGAACCCGAATTTACCCACCACACCATGGAATACAATCACGTGCTGGCCAATCAAAAAATGCAGAACGACTTTTTGCCCCAGGAATACGCCCGCACCCTAATTACCGGAATTTGGGACAATACTGAAATTCTTCCGCCGCAAGAGAGCGGCCTGCAGGGTTTTGGGGTACAACTATAAAATAATAAATAACAATAATACTTTAATCATGAGCTATTTAGAAACCACAAAAGATGTTTACCGCGACGCAGCCCTCACGCCAGATGTTGGCCTTTGCTGCACAACAAATCCTATATGGGAATTGCCCGGTTTGAAGATACCAAAGATTATGCAGGAGATGAACTACGGCTGCGGCAGCACGGTTAATGCCCGGGACTTGACCAATAGTCCCCGGGTATTGTACGTGGGCGTTGGCGGTGGTATGGAGTTGTTGCAGTTTGCCTATTTTTCCCGTCAGAAAAGTGGCGTGGTCGGCGTGGATGTAGTAGATGAAATGCTTGACGCTTCGCGAAAAAACTTCATTGAGGCCGAAGCTCAAAACCCATGGTTCCGTAGTGAATTTGTAGATTTGAAAAAAGGCGATGCGCTAAACTTACCCGTTGAGGACAACAGCATCGATGTGGCGGCACAGAATTGCCTGTTCAATATTTTTAAGGCAGAAGACCTAAAGAAGGCCATCGACGAAATGTACCGGGTGCTCAAACCTCACGGTCGGCTGGTGATGAGCGATCCCACCTGCGAACAGGAAATGAACGACACCCTGAGAAATGATGAACGCCTGCGTGCGCTTTGTCTAAGTGGTAGTTTGCCCATCGCAGCATATGTAAAGGCATTGACCGATGCCGGTTTTGGGACTATTGAAATCCGTGCCAGAAAGCCTTACCGTATCCTCGACACCAAGAACTATCCAACTGACGAACTGATTTATATAGAATCTATCGAAGTCGCTGCGATCAAAGATCCAATGCCTGAGGATGGCCCGTGCATTTTCACCGGAAAAGCCGCGATTTACTATGGCCATAAGAATCACTTTGATGACAAGAAAGGTCATATTCTACTCAAGAATCAACCTCTTGCCATTTGTGACAAAACCGCCGGAGCACTGGCATCACTGGGACGGGACGATATTTTTATCAGCGGGAGCACCTATCACTACGATGGTGGGGGATGTTGTTGATCGAAGATATATCGCTTCCGCGGAAGAATATCGTGATTACGTTTAATTTTGTAAAATGAAAATAGTAGTTCTTACATTCGGGTTTTTCCTTTTATGCTTTTCGGCGGAAGCCCAAAGGGATATTGATGCGCTAATCAGTCAATACAACAAAGGTTCTGTTCCCTACATTTCTGTCGAAGAATTAAAAATGGAACCCGATAGTTACCTCATTCTCGACACCCGCAAGAAAAAAGAATATGAAGTCAGCCATTTGCCTGGAGCCATCTGGGCAGGGGAAAAACCAGATGAAGGGCAGCTTGCAAAACTGGCTGAAGTCCCAGAGAAACCAATAGTCGTTTACTGTTCGGTGGGAATACGGTCAGAAGGGTTTGGGGAGAAACTTCAGAAAATGGGCTACACGAATGTACGCAACCTGTACGGGAGCATTTTCTCTTGGAAAGATGCGGGCTTTCACGTTGTGGATTCTACCCAAACGGCAACCGATCGTGTTCACGTTTTTGGTAAGGTTTGGGGCAAGTATTTAGAAACAGGGGATAAGGTGTATGAATCCCCTTAACCCCCAAAGGGGGAATTCCAAGCATAATTAAGTTGTGGGGAATACATTTAGAAAACATTAAATCCCAGTCCAAAACGGACTGGGATTTAATGTATATGTGAAATCTACGTTTTTTGAATACGATAAAAGTTCCCCTTCGGGAGCCAGGGGGATCACCCTAAACCTATAATCGCCCTGCTGATCACGATCTTTTGGATCTCTGAGGTGCCCTCATAAATCTGGGTAATCTTTGCATCGCGCATCAAGCGTTCTACGTGGTACTCTTTTACGAAACCATTTCCGCCGTGTACCTGTACCGCTTCAACAGATACGTCCATCGCAACCTGCGAGGCCTTGAGTTTTGCCATCGCACTGGCGAGGTCATAAGCTTCCCCTTCATCCTTCAGCCAAGCCGCTTTCATTACCATATGGCGGGCGGCTTCAATTTCCAGATACATGTCTGCGAGCTTAAAGGCGATGGCCTGATGGTTGCAAATCTCGGTACCAAATGCCTTCCGGACCTTAGAATATTTTAACGCGAGTTCGTACGCTCCTCCCGCGATGCCCAGTGCCTGGGCAGCGATCCCGATTCGGCCTCCCGAAAGTGTTTTCATCGCAAACTTAAACCCGAAACCGTCCTCACCGATTCGGTTTTCCTTTGGCACTTTGACATCATTAAAAATGAGGCTGTGCGTATCGCTTCCGCGAATGCCGAGCTTCTGTTCCTTGGGGCCGATCTCAAAGCCTTCCCAGCCTTTTTCGACAATAAAAGCGTTGATACCCCGGTGTTTTTTATCACGATCAGTTTGCGCTATCACCAGGTAATAATCTGCCGAACTTCCGTTGGTGATCCAGTTCTTGGTTCCGTTGAGGAGGTAATGGTCACCCTTGTCTATCGCGGTGGTCTTTTGTGAGGTCGCGTCACTTCCGGCTTCCGGCTCGCTAAGACAGAAAGCGCCCAATTTTTCGCCGGAGGCAAGATCCTTTAAATACTTTTGTTTTTGCGCTTCGTTGCCGTAAGCGTGAAGCCCGTAGCAAACAAGACTGTTGTTTACCGAAACGATCACCGAAGCCGAGGCATCCACTTTAGACAGTTCTTCCATCACCAAAACGTAGGACATAGTGTCCATCCCGCCGCCGCCGTATTCTTCGGGAACCATCATGCCCATAAATCCCATTTCGCCCATTTTTGCAATGAGTTCTTTAGGGAAGTGCTGTTTTTCATCCCGCTCGATCACTCCCGGTAAAAGTTCGTTCTGGGCAAAGTCGCGGGCGGCGTCCCGTATCAATCGTTGTTCTTCGGTGAGGGAATAGTCCATAAAAGTGGTTTATTTGTATTGAAAAATGGCAGGGCAAACAATTTTGGTATTTATAATTAAAATGTGAATGCCGCAAAAAACTGGTACAAATATACGTGTAATCCCGTTTTAATGCATTAGATGCTTATTAAGTTTAAGAATTCCTGAATTAGTAAAAGCAATGGCAACTTCTTATTTTACGATCGGCGTGATGAGCGGTACCTCATTGGACGGTATTGATCTCGCATACGCGAAATTTACAAAGGACGGCCAGTGGCAATATGAAATCGTTGTGGCGGAAACCCTCCAGTACGAAGCAGCTTGGCAGGAACGATTAAAAAATGGTATTGCCCTGCCTACCGAAGCTTTACAGGAACTTGATCAAGAATACACAAGCTACCTGGCCGAAGTCATCAAGCAGTTTATCAAAAAGAACCAAATCAGTGAACTGGACGCCGTCTGTTCCCACGGTCATACGATCCTGCACGATCCTGCAGCTGGAGTTACTTACCAGATAGGCAACAGGCCAGAACTTGCCACACTGGTGGGGCAGCGGGTGATCTGTGATTTCCGGGTAAAAGATGTAAAATTGGGCGGTCAGGGAGCGCCATTGGTACCCATTGGCGATCGGCTGCTTTTTGGGAATTATGATTTTTGCCTGAACCTGGGCGGTTTTGCCAATATCTCCTTTGAAAAAAATGACCACCGTATTGCTTTTGACATTTGCCCAGTAAATATCGTGCTCAACGCACAGGCCGTAAAATTAGGGCTTCCGTATGACGCCGAAGGGAAAATTGCAGCTACACGTGCGGTTGATGTTCAATTGTTGGAGAAGTTAGAAGCGCTTCCGTTTTACGAAAAGCTTCCACCAAAATCGCTGGGGCTGGAATGGGTCAAGAATGAAGTCGATCCACTTTTGGAGGCAGAAACCCTTTCGCCAGAAACAATTATTTCAACATTTACGGAACATGCTGCCATACAGGTTGCAAAAGTGCTTCGCGACCAGTCTGGAATTTCTCAAAAACACCTGTTGATTACCGGCGGAGGCGCGTACAACAAGCATCTTCTGGGGCGCATCCTTAAGCTTTCAAAGGTGGCGGTAATCGTTCCAGATGAGGATCTGATCGAGTTTAAGGAGGCACTGATCTTTGCATTTATGGGTGTGCTGCGGTTGCGCAATCAGGTAAACGTGCTCAAAAGCGTGACCGGCGCGGCGCAAGACCACTGCTCGGGAACCATATTAAACCCTTAAATAAAATGCAAATTGACCAAAACCCCTTGTAAGTTTTTATATTTGTGGTCGACCCCCAACAAGATAAATGAAAGACCTGTTACAACGTTACGAGAATAAGGAACCTGAGATTGTCTTCCACTGGAACGATCCGGAAACCGAAGCTCGTGGTTGGACCGTGATCAACAGTTTGCGTGGTGGTGCTGCTGGCGGTGGAACCCGTATGCGCAAAGGGCTGGATCAGAATGAAGTGCTATCGTTGGCGAAGACGATGGAGGTTAAATTTACCGTTTCTGGACCGGCCATAGGCGGTGCCAAAAGCGGTATTGATTTTGATCCGGCAGACCCACGTAAAAAGGGTGTTTTGGAGCGCTGGTATGCTGCGGTATCCCCTCTGCTCAAAAGTTACTACGGTACGGGCGGCGACCTCAATGTTGATGAAATACACGAGGTAATCCCAATTACCGAGGAAAGCGGTGTCTGGCACCCACAGGAAGGCGTTTTTAATGGCCACTTTAGACCTACCGAAGCCGATAAGATCAACCGCATTGGTCAGTTGCGGCAGGGGGTGATCAAGGTGCTTGAGAATCCTGCAATTTCCCCGGACGTTTCCAGAAAATATACGGTAGCCGACATGATCACCGGTTACGGCGTCGCCGAAGCTGCACGTCATTTTTATGATATCTATGGCGGATCGATAGAAGGAAAGCGTGCCGTCGTGCAAGGTTTTGGTAACGTTGGTGCCGCAGCCGCGTATTATTTAGCCCAGAGCGGAGCGAAGATCGTGGGCATCGTTGATGCTTCCGGCGGGGTGATCGATGAAGAGGGATTTACTTTTGAGGAAGTGAAAGAGCTTTTTCTAAAAAAACAAGCAAACGCATTAGTGGCAGATGATCTGTTGCCTTTCGGCGAAATCAATGACCGCATCTGGAAAATCAAAACCGAAATTTTTGCGCCCTGCGCAGCTTCCAGACTCATTACCAAAGAACAGATCACGATAATGATAGACAGTGGCCTGGAAGTCATTTCCTGTGGCGCCAACGTACCTTTTGCCGACAAGGAAATCTTCTTCGGTCCCATTATGGAATATACCGATGAACGTGTTGCCTTAATCCCAGATTTTATCTCAAATTGTGGAATGGCACGGGTTTTTGCGTACTTTATGGAGCGCAAAGTACAGATGACTGACGAGGCCATTTTTAATGATACATCGCTTACCATTAAGAATGCTATTAAACGTACATACGAGAACAATAGCAACAAACGCAACCTGAGCAGTACGGCTTTTGAGAATGCACTGAAACAACTGGTCTAACAATTTTTCCTTATAGCTTAACCTAAAAACAATACTGATGTTAAAATATTTTTTGGGCAGCAGCCCGCGCTGGTTCAAACTTACTATGATTGGCTTTCTTCTGCTCAATATAGTATTATACTTTACCATTGGCGCGATGTGGACCTCGTGGATTTTTATTGGTGAATTCATTTTTACGCTGGCCATGGCCTTGAAGTGTTATCCGCTTCAATCTGGTGGGATACTGGCTCTGGAAGCGCTGATCTTAGGATTAACCTCGCCGGAAGCTGCTTATGAAGAAGTAGATCAAAACCTGGAGGTAGTATTACTTCTGGTATTTATGGTCGCCGGTATTTACTTTATGAAACCCATGCTGATGTATATTTTCAGTAAGGTTTTCACTAAAATAAAATCAAAGGTTGTCCTTTCCCTTCTTTTTGTTTTACTGGCAGCCATACTCTCCGCATTTCTTGATGCGCTTACCGTGACCGCTGTTCTTATAAGTGTTGCCGTTGGTTTTTATGGCGTTTATCATAAGATTCATTCCAGTCCATCAGCAGACTATGACCAGGATGATACCCTCGACCGAAAGGCTTTGAGCGGGGAGACTTTGGAGCAGTTCCGTAGCTTTTTACGCTCCTTGATAATGCACGGTGTTGTGGGTACGGCACTGGGCGGGGTTTGTACGCTTGTGGGGGAACCCCAAAACCTTTTGATAGGCGAGAAACTGGGATGGGAATTTTTGGAGTTTTTTGAGCGTATGGCGCCCATAACCATACCCGTGCTGATAGGTGGTCTGATTACCACGGCCATTTTGGAGAAAACCAAAACCTTTGGGTTTGGTGCCAAATTGCCAGAGGTGGCCAGAAGCATTATAGAAGGTTATACCGAAGAACAGGATGCCAATCGTACCGCAAAAGAGAAGTATGGGTTGTGGGTGCAGGGTATTGCAGCCATCCTGCTTATCTTGAGCCTTGCCTTGCACTTGGCGCCTGTAGGATTTATCGGCCTTTTTCTGATCGTAGTGCAAACTGCATTTATGGGAATTACAGACGAGCACAGTTTGGGTAAGGCGTTTGAAGAAGCGCTTCCGTTTACCGGGCTTTTGGTGGTTTTCTTTGTCATTGTGGCAATGATCCACGATCAGCATTTGTTTACGCCCATTATCAATTATGTTTTGGAAATGCCAAAGGACAGTCAACCATCTATGTTCTATCTCGCTAATGGGATACTGTCGATGATCAGTGACAATGTTTTCGTGGCAACGGTATATATCAACGAGGTGCAGGCGGCATTCAACAACGGTACGATCACCCGTGAGCAGTTTAACCATCTCGCCATCGCGATCAATACCGGGACCAACCTGCCCAGTGTGGCAACACCCAATGGACAGGCAGCATTCTTGTTTTTATTGACCTCTTCACTGGCTCCGCTCATTGATCTCTCTTATGGAAGAATGGTAAAAATGGCCTTGCCCTATACCTTTGTCCTGGGAGGGATCGGGCTGGCAGGCGTTTATTATTTCCTCTAATCGAATCAGTCAAAAAATTCGCTGACAAGATAATTTAATACGATAACCAGCGTTAAACAACCAACTAACTGTATAACTATGCTAGCACTTTTGATGCAGGACGGCGTCGAAAATCTCGAAAGCCTTCAAGATGAAGAACCTGTAGAAAAAACCCTTTCCATGATCGATCTGTTGATGAGCGGCGGTATTGCCGGGCAGATTATCATTCTCATTCTATTTATACTCCTTTTTGTAGCTGTTTATATTTATTTTGAAAGACTTTTCGCTATAAAAGCGGCTTCCAAAATCGATGGAAACTTTATGCTTCAAATCAAGGACAACGTCAGCAACGGTAATATTGAAGCTGCCAAAATTCTTTGCGCGCAGCAGAATTCTCCCGTTTCCAGATTGACCGCAAAAGGGATTTCCCGTATTGGTAGTCCTTTGGAAGATATCAATACGGCTATTGAAAACTCCGGAAAATTGGAAGTATATCGGTTGGAGAAAAACGTAAGTATCCTCGCAACAATTGCCGGCGCAGCACCTATGATTGGGTTCTTGGGAACGGTAATCGGGATGGTTTTGGCATTTCACCAATTGGCCACCAGTTCCGGTCAGGCCGAAATGGGCAACCTCGCCGAAGGTATCTACACCGCGATGACCACAACGGTCGCCGGTCTTATCGTTGGGATTATCGCTTACATTGGATATAACCACCTGGTCGTTCGTACTGATAAGGTCGTACACCAAATGGAAGCCAATGCCGTGGATTTCCTTGACCTCCTAAACGAACCTTTATAATATGAACCTACGTGGAAGAAATAAAATTAGTCCCGAATTCAGTATGAGTTCCATGACCGATATTGTATTCCTGCTGTTGGTTTTTTTCCTTTTGACCTCGCCCGCCATCACACCAGATGCGCTTGATCTTATTTTGCCAAAGGCGAAAGGAAAGACGAGTAACCAACAGAACCTTTCGGTGAGTATTACCAAGGATTTGGCGTTCTACGTGAATAAAGAACGGGTTACTACCAGCAATTTGGAAAACTACATCAATTCCCAATTACAGGGCGTTGCAGAACCAACAATAATTTTACGCGCGGAAGAAGGCGTACCCATCGAGGAAGCCGTAAGCGTTATGGATATCGCCAACAGGAACAAATACAAAATCGTCCTCGCTGTAAGACCCAATTAACTGGAATTTACGATTGATGACTTTTGATTGACGATTAAAAATGTCAGCCTGAGTGCAGTCGAAGGCCTTCCAAGTACAAAGTTTGAAATACGAAATGCGATCTTTGATTGATGATTGAAAATTTCAAATTGAGCGCACTCGAAGGCATTTTAATAACCGCATATCACTGTCTATAAAAGATGATAAGTTTTCAATGCAATAGGCTTATTGCTGCCACAGAATGTTTTCATTTTAATAACGAATAACGAATAACGAATAACGAATAACGAATAACGAATAACGAATAACGAATAACGAATAACGAATAACGAATAACGAACAACGAACAACGAACAACGAACAACGAACAACGAACAACGAACAACGAACAACGAACAACGAACAACGAACAACGAACAACGAATAACGAATGCCCTTTCTCGACGACAAACACAAACGCAAATCCTTTACCATCACGGCCATCCTGCACGTGCTGATTTTGTTGCTGCTGTTTGTTTTCGGTTTTACGTATATGGATCCGCCGGTGGAGCAGGGGATAGCAGTTAATTTCGGAAATTCAGATTTTGGTTCGGGACGTGTACAGCCTACCGAACCGGTGAGGTCTGCGCCACGCAATACCACGCCAGAACCTGTTCCGCAGGAAACCACTCCAGAAGTTCAGGAGAAAGTGGTCACACAGGATGCAGTAGATGCTCCTGTGGTAAAAAACGAACCCAAAAAAGAAACACCCAAACCGGTAGAGGAAAAACCCAAAGAGAAACCAAAACCTCAAGAAAAACCAGTAGAGGAAACCAAAAAACCCGATCCCAAACCCGATAAATCCACCACCGATGCACTGTCAAGCATCCTCAACGGTCCCAAATCAAACGGAACGGCAAGCGGTGGAGAAGGTGATGACAACCGCGGCGGCGATAAAGGCGATCCTACCGGTGACCCCAATGCCAGTAGCTACTACGGTTCTGGTAAAGGCTTGGACGGCGACGGCAATTACCAGCTTGGTGGGAGAAAAGCACTGAGCAAACCCAAACGTGTACAGGAGTGCAATGAGGCCGGTATAGTTGTCGTGAGCATAGAAGTGGACCGCAACGGGAATGTCATCAAAGCCACGCCGGGAGTACGTGGAACGACCAACAACTCCAAATGTTTGCTGGATCCGGCCAAAGAAGCTGCCCTGGCTACCAAATTTAATTCAGACACCGGTGCGCCGTCACGGCAGATCGGTAAGATCGTTTACAAGTTCAGCCTTTCAGATTGATGGATTATCCCGCGACGCTAGCCTGGATGTATGAGCGGCTGCCAATGTTTCAGCGTATGGGCGCCGCGGCTTATAAAGCCGATCTTTTTAATATTCATTTGCTCGCCCAACATTTGGGCAATCCCCATAACCAATTTAAGACCATTCACATCGCCGGCACCAATGGCAAAGGTTCAACGAGTCATATGCTGGCCTCGGTGCTTCAGGAGGCAGGCTATCGCGTGGGACTTTACACCTCGCCCCATCTCAAGGATTTTAGGGAGCGCATTCGCCTGAACGGAAAAATGGTCAAGAAAAAATTTGTGGTGGACTTCGTGGAAACACACAGGGATTTTATCGAAAAGAACAAACTTTCCTTTTTTGAACTCACCGTTGGGATGGCCTTTGACGCTTTCGCGAAAGCGGATGTTGATGTTGCGATTATTGAGGTGGGAATGGGTGGCCTGCTGGATGCTACCAATATTATAACACCGCTGGTATCAGTCATTACCAATATTGGGCTGGACCACACGCAATTTTTGGGAACCACATTACCGGAAATTGCCAAAGAAAAAGCTGGTATCATTAAGGAAAACGTTCCCGTGATCATTGGCGAACTGCAACCGGAAACCGCTCCCGTATTTGTAAAGATTGCTACCGAAAAAGAGGCCCAGATTTATTTCGCTTCCGCGAAAGACACTCAGGAATTTACCACCAGTTTAAAAGGGGCGTATCAAAAGCATAACCTTAAAACGGTCTTGACCACGCTTGATGTGCTTCGGGCGAATGGGCATTTTCGGTTTACCGAAGCCCAGGTTCAACAAGGGTTACAAAAGGTAACAGTAAATACCGGTTTGCGCGGAAGGTGGGAAACCTTGGGCGAATCCCCAAAAATAATCTGTGATACCGGCCACAACAAAGAAGGGTTAGAATATGTAACGCGTCAATTAAAGGAGCAACCTTACGAGCGTTTGCACATCGTGCTGGGAACGGTTTCCGATAAGGATTTGAGCGGAGTATTGCCATTGTTTCCGAAGGATGCTAACTATTATTTCTGCAAGCCTAATATCCCACGCGGTCTGGATGCTGAAGCGTTACTGGCAAAAGCCACCGAATTTGATCTTAGAGGTAGCGCTTTTAATTCTGTCGCGCTCGCTTTCGCGGAAGCAAAAAAAAAGGCCGCAATGAGCGACATGATTTTTGTGGGTGGCAGCAACTTTACCGTTGCTGAAGTGATTTAAGCCTTTTTGTAAACTTGTTGTTCAATAACCTCAATATTTCAGTTTTAACCAAACCTTAATTGAGATTCTGCAATTAAATGGACATTTTTAGGGTTTAAACCTTGAAAATTCCAGACGATGAACCTCATATGGTTTCGCAATGATCTGCGCACTACAGACAATACTGGCTTATCACAAGCCTGCTCAAGCGGTGTACCTGTAGTAGCGGTTTACTTCTTCGACCCCAGGCAATTTGGGGAGGATCGATTCGGTTTTAAAAAGACCGAAAAATTCCGTGCGCGCTTTCTGATCGAAACGGTCACCGAATTGCGCGAGAATCTTGAGCAACTTAATATTCCGCTGTTTGTTTATTACGATGGGCCGGAAGCTGTAATTCCAAAACTTGCCGAAAGATTTGAGATTCAAGGAGTGTATCTTCAAAAAGAGTGGACGAAAGAAGAGCGCGAAGTGGTTGAGGCGGTAAAGTTGGGACTGAATGATAGCGTTGCCGTTGCGGAGCTTTATGACCAATTCCTGTTTCACCCCGAAGATATCCCCTATGACGACTTCCCAAAAATCCCGGAGGTCTTTACACAGTTCAGGAAAAAATGCGAGAAGTATGCAGCCGTACGCGAGCCGCTGGATCAACCCGAAAAGCTTCCGCAGGAAAATTTACTTAAAAATGATACTCAAATTCCAGATCTGAAAACTTTGGGACTGGAAGAATTTGAGCAGGATGCGCGCAGTGCGTTTCCCTTTCGCGGAGGCGAAAACCAAGCCATTGACCGGCTGGATCATTATTTCTGGAAAACCAAAAAACTACAGTATTACAAAAAGACCCGTAACGGTCTGGTGGGAAATGATTACAGTTCTAAGTTTTCAGCCTGGCTGGCCAACGGGAGTATTTCCCCGCGTTTTATTTATGCTGAAGTAAAACGATTTGAGAAGGAGATCAACAAAAATCAAGATACCTACTGGTTGATCTTTGAGCTGATCTGGAGGGACTATTTTAAGTACATTTCGTTAAAACACGGTGATACACTTTTTCATCTGGGCGGAATAAAGCAGAAAGAATACGACTGGAACCGTTCAGAGAAAGTCAGGAAAGAATGGATAAACGGTAATACCAAATACGATTTTGTTAACGCCAATATGCGCGAAATCGGCGCTACCGGATGGATGAGCAATCGCGGCAGGCAGAACGTTGCCAGCTTTTGGGCGAAGGAAATGGAACAGGATTGGCGCGTTGGTGCAGCCTATTTTGAAAGCCTGCTCATAGACTATGACGTGCACAGCAATTACGGTAATTGGATGTACAACAGCGGCGTGGGCAACGATCCCCGCGACCGAAAGTTTAATATTAAAAGCCAAGCGGACCGATACGATGCTGACGGTAAGTTTCAGCGGTTGTGGCTGCAGGAAAGGCTTCTGTAGACAGGAAGTAGGAGATACCGAATTTGATGTGACGACCTGCGGTGTACTAAGCGTGGGACGAGCGTTTCCTTGTAGGTCTTCCAAAATTAAAAGTGTAATTACCGATGTGGTAATGCCAATTGGAAGATAGGTAGAAGAGAAAAGAGATAGGAGATAGGAGAAAAGAGAAAAGAGTAAAGAAAATGGATGATCCAATACTAAATTGGAATTTGATTTACCAATTAAGAAATTTTCAATCCCTTGCCTGAATTAATAAACAATAAGAATAACAAATAAGCAATAAAATGCCCAAAACCCTCCGCCTCATAGTTGGTGACCAGCTCAATCATAAACATTCCTGGTACGACGATCCCATTGAGGAAGTCATTTATTTTATGGCAGAAATGCGTCAGGAAACTGATTATGTGAAGCATCACATCCAGAAGGTGGTGGCGTTTTTTGAGGCCATGCATCATTTCGCCGAATGGCTAAAAGAACGTGGTCACAAGGTAATTTTTTACAAATTGGATGATGACCGAAACCACCAGGATCTGGAAAAAAATATAAAACAGCTTGTTACCGAAGAAAATATCGAAAAATTTGAATATCAATTGCCGGATGAGTACCGCCTCGATGAGCAACTCAAATCAATCTGCAATTCACTCGATATCGACACCGAAGCATTTGATACAGAACATTTCCTGACGCAACGCGATGATCTTTCCAAATTCTATAAAGGTAAAAAACAGTTTACGATGGAATATTTTTACCGCGATATGCGCAAGAAATATGAGATTATGATGGTCAACGCCAAAGACCCGGAAGGCGGCAAATGGAACTTTGACAAGAGTAACCGTAAAAAATGGAAAGGTAGCCCCGAAATCCCTCACGAGCGTGGGTTTAGAAAGGATGTTTCGGGAACAGTAAAACGTATTCAAAAGGCAGGTGTACTTACCTTTGGAAATATTGATGAGAAATCGTTCAATTGGCCTACTTCTCGGGAAGATGCACTTTCGGTACTCAACTATTTCTGTAAAAACCTCTTGGTGTATTTTGGCGATTACCAAGATGCGATGGATCCTGATCAGGCATACCTTTTTCACAGCCGGTTGAGTTTTGCGATGAACAGTAAGATGTTGCACCCCAAAGAGGTGATTGATACAGTGATTGGTCATTGGCGGGAGAATCAGGAGGAAATCCACATCAGTCAGGTAGAAGGTTTTGTACGGCAGATTTTGGGCTGGCGCGAGTATATGCGCGGTATGTACTGGCAGGAAATGCCGGGTTATGCCAAGAAAAACAAGCTTGATAATAAGAATCCGTTGCCAGAGTTTTACTGGACTGGCGACACAAAAATGGACTGTCTGAGCCATAGCATTAAGCAAAGTTTGGACAACGCCTATGCCCACCACATACAACGTTTAATGATTACCGGTAATTTTGCACTCTTGATGCAGACCGATCCCGATGAAGTCGATGCATGGTATTTGGGAATTTACATAGATGCCATTGAGTGGGTGGAGATTACCAATACCCGTGGTATGAGCCAGTTCGCTGACGGCGGCCTTATCGCGACCAAGCCCTATGTCTCCAGCGGAAGCTACATCAATAAGATGAGCAACTACTGTAAAGGTTGTCATTATTCCGTGACCAAAAAGATCGGGGAAAACGCCTGCCCCTTCAATAGCCTGTACTGGAATTTCCTCGACGACAAACGGGAATTTTTTAAAAACAACCAGCGTATGAATATGATGATGAGCCTGTTAAATAAAAAAAGCAAAAAAGATTTGATTGAACTCAAAGAGCGTGCGGCAGACATTATAAAAAATGCCAATAATTACTAAATCTTGTACAAAACCAAGTTAAACCCAAGACTATAAAATGGTAAAGTGAGTACATTAGCCTGACAATCTAAACAATTTAAACAATGCGAGACATCTTAACCATTATTATCGTTTTATTAATTATCGGCTGGCTTGTAGGCTATTTTGCCTTTCCGGATTTAGGTAGTATTATTCATATCTTAATCGTTCTTGCCGTTATCCTTTTGATCTATCGATTGGTCAGCGGCCGAAAACTATAAAACATACAACATTTAAACCCACTATTATGAAAAAGTACTTTTTGGCATTCTTGTTATTACTGGCTATGACTTCTACTTTCACCGTAACCAGCTGTAGGGAGACTACAGAGGACAAGGTCGAGGATGCCGCAGACGATATAGAAGATGCCGTGGACGACTTGGATTAATAAAATAAGTAGTACACAGAATATAGAAAGCCTCTAATTGCGATTAGGGGCTTTTATATTTAGAACCAATCGCTTAGGAATGCAAAAATTTAGTATTAGCTTTAAAAGATGCAATGTACAGCCATAAATCTCCAGGAAATACCAGACCTTAGCGGGGTTCCACTCGACCAACTTGAGTGGTTGTTCGAGCGCTCAGTACACATGGAGATCGCGGTAGGTGATAAAGTTTTTTCTAAAGGCGATCCCATTGACGAACTTATTATTTTAGTGCGGGGTAGGGTCGAAATCAGGTTGGAACAGGCAGGAAACTACAGACTGGCGGGAACAATTGAAGAGATGGGGATTTCTGGCTTATTGCCATTTTCACGGGCGAGTACGGCACTTGGCTATGGAGAGGTGGTTAAGGCCGGAGAGTGTTTGCGGTTTCCCGAAAAGCATTTTCGGGAGATGATTTCTCAAAAGTACGAGCTTACCGAAGCTTTAGTGCACGTAATGTCCACCCGCGTCAGGGATTTCGCAAAGCGGAATTTACAGCAGGAGAAAATGATGGCGCTCGGAAAACTTTCGGCGGGCTTGGCGCACGAGCTAAACAATCCCGCATCGGCAATGGTGAGAAGTGCCGATGCCTTAAAAAAGCATTTCGCCCTCGTTCCTGAAAAATTTAAGAGAATCATGCAGATGCAGGTCAATCCGAAAACGGTAGATCTTATATCAGACATTCTTTTTAAAAACCTGAATCAAAGGGCTATAAACAAAATGTCCCTGCTGGAGCGCAACGATAAGGAAGATGAGCTGGAGGAATGGCTGGGAGACCATCACGTTGAGCACGCTTACGATTATACCGAGACCCTCATCGATTTCTGCATGGACATTGCTGATCTGCAAGTAATTTATGATGCCTGTGAGCCCCGGGATTTTCAGGCGATCGTCGAGTGGATTGTACAGATGCTCACGACAGATAGTATGGTTCACGAGATTGAGGAAGCAGCTTCCAGGGTTTCTGGTCTTGTAGCATCCATAAAAGGTTACACACATATGGACCGGGGCAGCGAGCGGGAGCCGGTTGATATCCATGAGGGCATTGAGAGCACGCTGACGATGCTCAACCATCAGCGGAAACAGAAGAATATTTCCGTGATCAAGGATTTTGACCATGATCTCAATCCCATTCCGCTGTTTGTTTCCCAGATCAATCAGGTCTGGACCAACCTTCTGGACAACGCCATTGATGCGGTGGATCAAGATGGGAAAATCACTATTATTACTTCCGAAGAAAACAATAATATTCAAATTGAAATAAAGGACAACGGCAGCGGTATCGACCCGGACAAATTGAGTCAAATATTTGATCCTTTCTATTCTACAAAACCCATAGGCAAGGGTACTGGGATGGGACTTGAAGTGGTGCAGCGCATCATCAATGGCCACAACGGCACCATTGAGGTGAAGTCAAAACCTGGCGAAACCACGTTTACCGTTTGCTTGCCCTACAAAAGCGATTAGATGAAAAAAATTACAGATATCAAAGGAACATTCCGTTTGCATAACGATGTAAAAATACCATACCTTGGTCTGGGTACCTATCAGGCAGAATCAGGAGATGAGGTTATAAGCGCCGTCAAATATGCACTAGAGACAGGATACAGGCACATCGACACCGCTTCTTATTACGATAATGAAGAAGGTGTGGGCCAGGGCATCAAAGAAAGTCAAGTGCCGCGCGAAGAAATTTTTGTAACTACTAAAGTCTGGAATTCAGATCAGGGACATGACAGTACCTTGAAAGCTTTTGATGCTTCCATCAATAAATTAGGTCTGGATTATCTCGACCTCTATCTCGTGCACTGGCCTGTTGTGGGTAAATACAAAGAAACCTACCGCGCGCTCGAACAGTTATACAACGACGGAAGAATCCGAGCGATCGGGGTAAGCAATTTTTTACAGCATCATATAGAAGATCTTTTGCAGCACTGTCAGGTCAGGCCGATGGTCAATCAGTGTGAGTTTCATCCACGGCTGGTGCAGCGGGAGCTTCAGAATTTCTGTAAGTGTGAAAATATTCAGTATCAAGCTTGGTCGCCGTTGATGCAAGGCGGGATTTTTAAAATCGATACCATTAACGCTTTGGCGGAAAAATATCAGAAAGATGCCGCACAGATTACCGTACGCTATGCTTTGCAAAAGGGCATTGTAACCATCCCCAAATCAACAAGTGAAGGTCACATAAAAAGCAATGCCGATGTTTTTGACTTCGAAATTTCTTCAGAAGATATACAGAAGCTTGACGCTCTTGACCAACATTACAGGACTGGTCCCGATCCGGATCACGTGGATTTTTAATCTGAAATCTTCGGAAATCTTTCGGTATCATCAAAACATTGTAATTTAAAGCCATGAAAAAACCCCTGATTTTTGCTTTGGACGATGATCCTCAGGTGTTGCGGTCTGTAACGCGTGACCTTAAAAACGAATACCGTAGCGAGTACCGTATCATGAGCACGACCTCTGCTCGGGAAGCGCTTGATGTGCTAAGGGAATTGCAGAAAAAGCGCGAGGAAATTGCCCTGTTTTTGGTAGATCAACGTATGCCCGAAATGCTTGGTGTAGAGTTTTTGGCGGCTGCCAGAAAGAAGTTCCCTAAGGCAAAAAAAGTTTTACTCACCGCATATTCTGATACTGAAGCGGCCATCAATGCCATTAACGAGGTGCAGTTGGATTATTATCTTACCAAACCTTGGGATCCGCCGGAGGAAAAACTCTATCCCGTAATCTCAGATTTGCTTGAAGTTTGGCAGATGGATTACCGGCCGCAATATGAGGGCATACGTGTTTTGGGATATCAATATTCACCCAAGTCCCATGATATCAAGGATTTTTTGAGTGCGAACCTGTTCCCATTTCAATGGCTGGATGTTGAGACCAATGAGGAGGCGCAAAAATTGATGGAGCTGCACAGCCTAACGGCGAAAGATCTTCCGGTGGTGACTACGGCCGAAGGGGAATGCTACGAAAATCCATCCATAAAGGAAATCGCCAAGATACTTGGTCTTAACGCTGAGGCGAAAGAGGACGTATATGATGTGGCGATCATAGGTGCGGGACCATCAGGACTTGCGGCAGCCGTTTATGGCGGAAGCGAAGGCCTCAAAACCCTGTTGATAGAAAAACACGCCCCTGGAGGTCAGGCAGGTACAAGTTCACGTATCGAGAACTATTTGGGTTTTCCCAATGGGCTAAGCGGTCAGGAGTTGACACATCGGGCGATCACACAGGCCAAAAGGTTTGGGATCGAGTTTCTTTCGCCACGCGAGGTTTGTGAGATTTCAGAAAAGGACGGTTACAAGAGCCTTTCTTTGGATGATGGAAATTGCATCCGTGCAAAAAGTGTAATAATTACCACCGGGGTCAATTACCGCAAATTAGATGCAGAAGGTATTGATGATTTTACGGGAGCTGGCGTGTATTATGGCAGCAGCATGACCGAAGCACAAGCGTGCAAAGAAAAGCAGGTTTATATTGTGGGCGGCGGAAATTCGGCAGGGCAAAGTGCTGTGTATCTTTCCCAGTTTGCCAAAAATGTTTTTATAGTCATTCGCAAACCCGATCTGTCCAGCAGTATGTCCAGTTACTTGATCGATCAGATCGCCGATATTAAGAACATCACAGTGCTGGGCAATTCTGAAATTACCAAAGCCGAGGGTAATGGCCGCCTGGAAAGACTATTTCTTGACAAGGATGGAAAGACGGAAGAAGTCGAGGCCAATGCCCTTTTTATTTTTATCGGCAGTCGACCTTACACAGACTGGATCAAGATGAATATTATTAAAGATGATCGAGGTTTTCTGGAAACGGGCCGTGATCTTAATCAGTATGAAAACTTCAAAAAAGTCTGGAAGCGGGATCGTGAGCCCTTTCTTCTGGAAACTTGCAGTCCCGGGATTTTTGCGTCGGGAGACGTTCGTGCTGGGGCGATGAACCGCGTAGCTTCAGCGGTGGGAGAAGGGGCAATGGCCATTAAGTTTGTTCACGAATATCTGGCAGAGATCTGACCCGGCCGTTTTCAAATACGTAAAATATAAGCACAAAAAAAGTCTTCCAGAAAAGGAAGACTTAATAATTTCAAAAGTGATGCTTACTTAAAGTGCAGCAACGTATTTAGCAAGCTTAGATTTTAAATTGGCTGCCTTATTATCGTGAATAACATTGTTTTTGGCCAATTTGTCAATCATTGAGACCACAGAAGGAAAAAGGGTTTCCGCTTCCTGCTTTTCAGACTCACGTAATTTTTTGATCGCATTACGAGTGGTTTTATGCTGATACTTATTTCTCAACCTTTTGGTCTCGCTGCTTCTGATTCTTTTTAAAGATGACTTGTGATTTGCCATTGTGTGCTTTCAAATTAAAGTTGTAGCCCGTAGGGGAATCGAACCCCTCTTACCAGGATGAAAACCTGGCGTCCTAGCCGATAGACGAACGGGCCATTATGTCTTTTTGCATTCGCACAACTACCATTGGGTTTTTGTTTAAATGCGGATGCAAAAATACAACTATTTATATATCCTACAAGACTTTCTTTGGAAATATTTCCACTAGTATGCTTTTGCGAAAAGAACCCTTTGATTTGCAGGTTTTCCAGAGTAAATACAAGTGCCGTTTTCCTGTTCTGCATCAAGCGGAATGCACCGTATAGTGGCTTTGGTTTCGGTTTTTATGCGCTCTTCGGTCGCTGTTGTTCCATCCCAGAAGGCAGAGATGAATCCGCCTCTGTTCTCCAAAACCTCCTTGAATTCGGTATAGGTTTCCACTTTGGTGATGTGATCGTCACGATAAGCTTTGGCTTTGCTGAACAGGCTTTTCTGCATCTCGGCCAAAATTTCTTCGATGCGGTATGTAATTTCATCCTTGGATACCAGTTGCTTCACACCGGTATCCCTGCGTGCGAGTTCAACGGTCCGGTTTTTAATATCCCTTGGTCCAATACCGATACGTAGGGGCACGCCTTTTAGTTCATACTCGTTGAACTTCCAGCCGGGCTTAAAAGTGTCACGGTTATCATACTTGACCGAAATATTGTGAAGTTCGAGATCGCGTTTGATTTCGTTTGCGATTTGCGAGATGGAGTCCAATTGTTCCTGACCTTTATAAATGGGAACGATCACCACCTGTATTGGAGCGAGGTTGGGAGGTAGCACCAGTCCCTTATCATCACTATGGGTCATGACCAGCGCGCCCATCAACCGTGTGGAAACACCCCAGGAAGTTGCCCAGACATGTTCTTGCTTTCCTTCTTTAGAAGTAAATTTCACATCAAATGCCTTTGCGAAGTTTTGCCCTAAAAAATGTGAAGTTCCCGCCTGTAGTGCCTTGCCGTCCTGCATCAAAGCTTCGATGCAGTAGGTCTCAAGGGCACCGGCAAAACGTTCGCTTTCGGTTTTGGTTCCTTTGATTACAGGAATCGCCATGAATTTTTCTGCGAAATCCGCATAAACGTTCATCATCTGTACGGCTTCGGCAACGGCTTCCTTTTTGGTCTCGTGTGCCGTATGCCCCTCTTGCCAAAGAAATTCCGCTGTGCGCAAAAACAGGCGGGTTCGCATTTCCCAACGTACTACATTGGCCCATTGGTTGACCAAAATGGGGAGGTCACGATACGACTGAATCCATTTGCGGTAGGTATCCCAGATAATCGTTTCTGAAGTTGGCCTTACTATAAGTTCCTCTTCTAATTTGGCTTCTGGGTCCACTACTACTTCGCCTGTTTCTTCATCATTCTTTAGCCGGTAGTGGGTTACAACTGCACATTCCTTTGCAAAACCATCGACGTGGCTGGCTTCTTTACTAAAATAGGATTTTGGAATAAATATGGGGAAATAGGCATTTTGATGTCCGGTAGCTTTAAACATCCGGTCCAGCTCTGCCTGCATTTTTTCCCAGATGGCATAACCATAGGGTTTGATAACCATGCAGCCACGAACTCCAGAATTTTCTGCAAGCTCGGCCTTAACTACCAGTTCGTTATACCATTTGGAATAGTCATCTTCCCGTGTTGTCAAATTCTTTCCCATATACCTTAATTTGGCATAACTCTTGATTCAGTTACGATAAGTTTTAATGTTATTTTGACATCTTTTCGTAGTCAAACGAGCGCAAAACTAGTTAAATTTACCTTGTACAACAATTAATATCTCCATTATGATATCCATATATTTATACCGAAATATCCTGCTTAAAGTCAGTGCTCCCATAGTGCTGATCGCTACCCTAATATCCTGCGGTCCTTCTCAGTTTGTAATGAACGACGGGATTTATGGTTCAAAAAGCACACGCATGACTGATACGGATGAAAACACCTCCAGTGGTTCGTATTATTCGGCCTACTTTAACGAAGGAGCTGACCAGTTGCAGCAGATCAATGAAGAAAATGAAGTGTTTACAGACATTGACGGTTATAGTTCTAACAGTGGCTATGAAGGTGATGTGGTTTACGATGACGACCAGTCCCTATACAATGCACAACCGGGATGGGGCGACACGTATGACCGCACCATCGTAAATGTTTACAATAATGGAGGATGGGGCTGGGGCGGTCCCTGGGGTTTTAATAACGCTTGGGGCTTCAATGGCTTTTGGGGTAATCCTTGGGGCTTTAATAATTGGGGATACGGTTGGGGAGGTCGAGGGTTCTACGGTGGTTTTGGTGGTTGGGGCTTCAACAATTGGGGCTTTGGCGGTGGTTATTGGGGCAATCCATATGTAGGCTTCGGCAATCCTTATTACTGTTTTGGTTATGCTGCCAACCCCTATTATCAAGGTAATTATCGCTACGGAAGGTCATTTGCGGACGTCGCTTACAACAGGTCTGCGCGTTCAGACAGGGGTTATGCTTCCAGAGGTACAGTTAGCTCAAGCAATTCCCGTGCGACACGTTCATACTCAAGTCCAGACTACAGGCGGACTTCCAGGTCTTACAGTCGAAACGATGTAGGTGTGGATAGAAATTCCCGAAGCAGTGGGTTGAGCCGTTCTACATCTACTTCAAGTCGTAATTCTGCGACGGGTAATTCTTCAAGATCGTCGATTTATAATAGTAGGGCCTCGCGATCTCCTTCAACTACGCGGTCGAGATCGACAAGTAGTCCTTCAAGAAGTAGCAGTACATACAGTTCGTCTTCATCAAGAAGTTCGTCACCATCAACCTATTCACGAAGTTCAAGCAGTTCTTCTTCACGTTCAGGCAGCAGTGCAAGTAGAAGCAGTTCCAGTTCTTCAAGAAGCAGCGGCAGCAGTTCAAGAAGTAGCGGTGGCTCCAGTCGCAGGGGTGGAGGAAGATAATCCACAGGTGTAGAATTCCCCTTATTTTAATCTTATGAAATATATCATAACCGCATGTTTATGGGTAGGTCTTTTAACCACTGCACAAGCACAAAACTTGACTGATGCCTTGAGATATGGGCAGAACAACAATAATGGTACGGCTCGGTATTTAGGTGCTGGTGGGGCTTTCGGGGCCTTAGGCGGCGACCTTACTGCAATAGGGGACAATCCTGCTGGCAGTGCTATTTTTGCCCAAAGCCAGTTGACTGGAACCTTGAATGTAAATCGGTATGAGAATGAAGCGCTGTACTTTCAGGATTTTAACGACTCACGGGGAAATGATTTGGGCTTTAGTCAGCTGGGAGGTGTTTTTGTTATCCCTGCCAGCGATTACACAGGTAAACTCACACTAGGATTTAATTACAACCGAACCAACAATTACAATACTAATTATAGGGTCTCCGGCATCAGTAATCTCAGTATAGATTCCTACTTTTTGGGTTTTGCAGACGGTGTTTCCCTAGATCTTTTGAAGACCCAGGACAATGAAAGCATTGGTGATCTGTACCAATTTCTAGGCGAAAATTTCTCATTCAATGAGCAACAGGCAATGTTGGGCTTTCAGGCGTTTGTCATAGAGCCAGTAGAAGATGATCCTGCAAATCGCGAATATATTTCAAATATTTCTGGAAACAGTTTTGAACAGAACTACAATTACGAATCTTTTGGATCTTCTGGTAAATTCACATTTAACTTAGGTTATGAGGCAGCCGAAGGTTTTTTTATTGGCGGTAACCTGAACACCCATTTCTTTGATTTTGAGCGCCGCACCACATTTGAAGAATTCAAAGGGTCTGGTCCAGCGAGCAACCGGCTGGTTTTTAATAATACATTACGTACTTTGGGTAACGGTTTTTCGGCGCAAGTGGGTACCATCTTACATTTGTCCCCACGTTGGAGGGTTGGTGCGAACTATGATACGCCCACTTGGTTCACGATTACTGAAGAAATCAGACAGGATCTAACCAATTTTGAGGCGAGTTCTACCTTTGTGGTAGATCCGCAGTTCACCAATGTTTATCCCGATTATGATCTCAGGACCCCGGGTAAAGTAGGTGCCGGTATTGCTTATGTCTTGGGCTTGCAGGGTTTTATCAGCTTTGACTATTCTTACCAAGATTTTGCGAATACGCAGTTTCAGCCTATTGATGATTTATTCTTTAGTGAACTCAATCAACAGGTTTCTCAGGAACTGGCAGCAGTGTCCATGTTTAAAATTGGTGCCGAATATCGGTACAATGCTTGGAGTTACCGGGCCGGATATCAATTTGAGCAAAGTCCATATAAAAATGACTTGATCTTGGGAAGCCTGTTCCGGTATTCTGCGGGATTGGGATATTCTTGGGAAGCCATACGTCTCGACCTGGCCTACACCTTGTCACAGCAGGATAGCCTACAGGCTTTTTATGACAGTCAATTTTCAAATGCGTATTCATTGAAGGGCCGCTTATCAAATATTGTTGCGACTTTGAGCTTTTCGCTCTAGAAGCAGGGAGTGTTAAAAACAAGCCGAAAATTGCTGGGACGGACCTGTTTTTGTAATTTAATAATAAAAACAAGCTATGTCCATCAATCTTACAGAATCACGGTTGGATACCGCCATACTAAAATTGTACACTGCATTTCACAACAACCTTTTGGAACCGGAATGTTGCAAGCAATGCGCAGTCGGGAATATTATGGACAACACTGATGCTTGGAAGCATTTTAGCGACCAGCATGGTTCATTGAAACTTAATTACGTTGGTCGGGTACATCAAGCGCTGGGCAGACAGTTCAATGGATATTCACCTATTGAGTTGCTTCAAATTGAGGCCGTATTTTTAAAAGGTTGTGGTTATGCCCTTCCATTGAGGACTAGGCCAAGGAAATCTAAAAATGTGATGGATAAGGAGGTTTTATTTAGAGGACTAGCTGCAGTTGTACCTTTTCTATGCCAACTAGAGGGCGTGGATAACGTAATGGATTATTCCAATATTTTTCGGCGTGAGCTGGAAGCAGAACTTCTATAGTAAATTACTGAGCCTTATGCTCAAACCTTCTCCCTATCCCAGTTCGGCTAGCGTTAATTGTCATCTTCCTATACAATAGCGTCAAATTTATACTAAGCTTAACACCTTCTTAATGTGAAACGTGATCATTTTGGAATAATTTAGCCATACGCTATTGCCAATGTGTCTAATTTAACTTAAATACTCTACAGATCTGCTTTTTGCGGAAATTTTGCTGAGGTTATTGCGACTTCTCTCTTTTAAAAGGGTGTACTATGAAATCAAGTCAAACAGAAGGGCGCGAAGTCAATTTAGACCAGTTATATGGTGAGACCTGCCTTTGGATTGCCGAGGCCGAGAATTACGTATCCAAAATTGATGCATTCATCGATCAAGTGACTATTAAGCCAGTGCAAAGCAGGGTAGAAGAGCAAGTACATGCCGATGTTTACCAGAACTTGACAAAAATGTCAGATTGGATACATTGCGATATTCTAAAATGTCTAAATGAACAAGAGAAGAAATTATGCGACGAGCGTTCCAAGTCAATTAAAAAGACCCTAGCTGATTATTGGGAAAGTCACAACTACTGCACCAAAAGTTTCTTGCGATTGAAAAAGTATATGATCGACATAGAAAATAAGACCAGGGACTACCTCAGCAGGGATACTTTTGCAGCTACACGATTAATATAGCCCTTTCCCTCATTGAATTTTAAAAGTGATTACCGGTAGATTGGCATTGTTGGCCAAGCTTTCACTCAAACTTCCTTCAAAAAGATGAGACAACCAGCTCTTCCCTTGTGTAGGTATGGCAATGATGTCTGCGTTGGCGTGCCGGGCATAGTTTAAGATACCTTTTTCTGCCGTATAATCAGAATAACGAACGACATCTTCAGGAGCCAAGGCGTACCCTTCATTAAGCTTACTCGCAAATTTACGGATAGTGGCATTAATTTGGGTCGTACTTTTAAAACGCTCAGCGGCTTGGTTCACATAAATTTGCTCAACGGTCAAGTCCAGCGTGCGGAAAAGATCCATTGCCTTCATATAAACCCCTAGGTTTTCCAGCTTAAAATCACAGGCAAAAATGGCGTGCCGCATTTGGATGCTTTTGGTGCCATTTTTTAGTGTCAGCACGGGACAACTGGCAGATCGTATGACCTGCTCGGTATGAGAACCTAGCAATGCATCAGAAATACCCGTGCTGCCGTGCGTCTCCATTATAATCAAACCAGCATCACATTCATTTGCCACCTCCCCTAATCTGCTAAAATCTAAAGAGCCCTTGGCAACAGGTTGTACTTGAATACCCTGAAGATAATCCTTGTCCAAGAAAAGCTCAAATTGTCTTTTGGTATATTCAAATTCAAAAATGGAATCATGGCCGGAGGGTTGCCGGGCAGTCAATTGAAATTCTCCGACATTTACAATATGCACCACCACAATCTGCAGGTTGTGCAGTCTGGCGATTTGGGCGGCAACTTGAAGGGCGTTTTCAGAAGCTTCTGAAAAATCAACGGGAACGAGTATTTTTTTGATCATGGTGCTGTATTTTTAGAAAGCTTCAAAATCCTGAAGCTCATGAATTCATAATGATTTACTAAATTTAATCAATTATTATGAATTTATGATCATAAAAATACGCATACGTTAATTGGACGCCACTTGTATTGAGAATACAATAAAATTGAAAGACAATTACTACAATCGCTAATAAATTAAGGTCAATGGTCGAATTTACAGAGAGTTAACGGCCTAGAGTGTTTACTTTGAAGAAATATATTTTTATGACCAAATACTTATTTTAGGGTATGTTGAGATACTTGTGTGTCTGCAAACTTACTTTCCACTTGGGGTGCTGCATTACATAATTCACAATTAAGGGCGTCATTTTTTCGCGCACACTCCACTCCGGCTGTAGAAAAAGTTCGCAATTTGCGTTGACCTTGGCGGCGTGTTCTTCGGCAAACTCAAAATCGCTCTTGTTGAATATGATGATTTTTAGCTCGTTGGCTTTCATATAAATCCTAGATTTTGGAAGCATTCTCTTCTTCGGGGATAAACAGATCCAGTCCCATTCGCCCGAAAACTCGTAAGCCCCGCTTGTTTCAATGTGCACTTGCATATTTCGTGATTTTAGCAAGGCTGTCAATGGATTCATGTCCCACATCAAGGGCTCCCCACCCGTTACCACTACGGTATCGCTATATTTTGCAGCATTCTCGACAATCTGGTCGGCACTGGTAGGTGGGTGTATGGCGGCGTCCCAGCTTTCTTTGACATCGCACCAGTGACACCCCACATCACAACCACCCACTCGAATAAAATAGGCTGCTTTTCCTGTATGGAAACCTTCTCCCTGAATGGTATAAAACGCTTCCATAAGCGGAAGCATTTCGCCCAACTCCACCTGCCGGTCTATCGCTGTCTTTGTCATAATGTGCAAAGGTACGGTGTACAAAAAGCAGTGCAAAACCCGATGGGCTTTATTTTAATCGTGCCGTTTCTTCAAAAAGGATGAAGCTAATTTTCGCTTTCGCGAAAACTTTTCAGATCCTTACCATTCGTATGCACTTTCAGGTCGTTTGGGTTTCTCTTAGAATACCTATTTTTGGGGTTCAATCAGAAATCCATGACCGCTACCGAAACCTTTCAGGAACATATTAAATCTGGCAATACCTTTAAAGGGGATTCTATAATCTTGGGGGCTGCAATGCTCGACGGCGAGACCATTACAGGAGCCCACGTTAAGGTGCCCCTGAAAACACTTAACCGTCACGGGCTAATCGCAGGAGCCACGGGTACTGGCAAGACCAAATCGCTTCAAGTACTGTCAGAAAACCTTTCGCTCAAGGGCATCCCGGTTCTAATGATGGATATGAAAGGCGATCTCAGTGGTATTGCAAAGGCCAGTACCGGTCATCCAAAAATTGACGAGCGTCACGAGAAGATAGGCCTGCCGTATGAAGCCAGCGATTTTCCGGTAGAACTGTTGACCCTTTCTGATCAGGATGGCGTGCGTCTCCGGGCCACTGTGAGCGAGTTTGGTCCTGTACTTTTTTCACGTATCCTGGATGCTTCAGACGTGCAGTCAGGGATCATTGCTATTCTGTTTAAATATTGCGATGACAATAAATTGCCCCTTTTGGACCTAAAGGATTTTAAAACCGTCCTGCAATATGCGACCAATGAAGGTCGGGAAGAAATTCAGCAGCTTTATGGCAGGATCAGTACGTCTTCCGCAGGATCGATCCTCCGCAAAATAGTACAGTTGGAGCAACAGGGTGCCGATATATTTTTTGGCGAAAAGTCTTTTGATGTAAACGACCTGACGCGGATTGACGGTCAAGGACGTGGCATCATAAATATCATCCGTTTAACGGACATCCAGGATCGGCCGAAGCTTTTTTCGACCTTTATGCTGAGCCTGCTTGCAGAAATTTACAGCACTTTCCCTGAGCAGGGCGATAGCGATCAGCCCGAATTGGTGATTTTTATCGATGAGGCTCACTTGATTTTTAAGGAAGCTTCAAAAGCACTGCACGCGCAGATTGAGAGTATTGTAAAACTAATTCGGAGTAAGGGCGTTGGCCTGTATTTTGTCACTCAAAATCCCACCGATGTGCCCGATGGGGTGCTGAGTCAATTGGGATTAAAAGTGCAGCATGCCCTGCGTGCATTTACGGCCAAGGACCGCAAGGCCATTAAGCTCACTGCAGAAAATTATCCCATCTCAGAATACTACGATACCGCAGAGGTGCTAACAGGCCTGGGTATTGGCGAGGCACTGGTCTCCGCGCTTGATGAAAAAGGCCGTCCCACACCGTTGGCGGCAACTATGATGCGGGCGCCGATGAGCCGGATGGATATTCTGACCCCGGCAGAAATCAAGCAGGTTATCCAATCGTCCCGTTTGGCCGAAAAATATAACGAATCCCTGGACCGGGAAAGTGCTTACGAACTCTTGCACGAAAAAATGGACCGCGCAGAAAGCGAGGAGGCAAAAGCTTTGGCGAAAAAGCAAAAAGAAAAAGCGGAAACTACAGCCAAAAAAGCAGACAACACAACTCAAAAGGCTATCCTAAAAGTTCTGACAAGTGCCACTGTCATCCGTGGGGTTTTGGGTATCTTGGGCAAGTTTATCAAGTAAAATTTTAAGAAAACAAGCAATGAAAAAATTTATGATCGCCTTAGTGATTGCCATTACTGCGCTGTCCTGTGACACTGATAATCCTTTTGCAGTAAGCGATGATCAGGTGGGACCTATCACAAGACAAACAACAATGGCTGAACTGGACGCACTCTTTAAAAGTGACAGCATCGTCCGGCCAGAATCCCTTGCCGGCGTTATAGACAGCACTCAGGCCGTTGAGGTGTATGACCTTACAGGCCAGCAACTGTTAAGCATACAGCCCAAGCGCGACAGCCTGCAAAAAATCAAGACCATCCAGATTTTTGATCCCCGCTATACCACAGAGGCAGGTATCAACCTAAACAGCACTTTTAAGGATATTCAAGAGGCGTACACCATTTCTAGAATAGAAACCATGCTCAGCAGTGTGCTTATTTTTGTAAAAGAGATCGATGCCTATTTTACCATTGACAAAAAGGAGCTTCCGTCTGATCTGAGATATGATTTTGAGGCTAAGATCGAGGCGGTGCAAATACCGGACAATGCCAAGGTGAAATATTTTATTCTGAGTTGGTAGGTTTTCGCTGATCGAGATATTACACAAAATCGTTTTATTGCAAAATTTCAAAGCTGCAATATGTGAAGTTGTGTGTTTTGTTTCTCGGTCAACATTTTGGCAAACTTAGCCGTCCCCTTGTTTGTCAAAAGAAAGTGTAAAACTTAAGTTATCGCTAAAGGCACGCCTAATTAACGTTAAGGGAAGAGCCTGAGATGGTCATTGTCATTAACTTTCAATTAAAAAGAAAGCTATACAATGAGAATATTGGCAATGGTGATGGTAGTGGGAGGAGCAGTAGTGCTTATTATTGGTATTCTTGGAATTGTCGAAGTGGCACAATTTGGCATTGATCCTTTGATATTTGCACTCGTTGGGGGATTGACATTAATTTCGGGGATAATTTTAAATTACTTCTGTAAACGGAACAAATTGGTCAATGAAGAGTAATGGCCAAGTCCAGTTAGTGTCTTTAAAGTTTGAGATTTTCATAGTATGCGAAAAGTAATGAAGGCCTTACTTCCCAAGGTTTTGGGCAATTACATTAACGCCTTGGCCGTGATTTCCCCTCAGGCAGCGGCAGCACTGGCGTTTCACATATTCAGTAAACCCAGGCAGGGAGCTGTTGGGCCGCATCATCAAGAATTTCTAGACGGCGCACGGGTTGAGGTGTTCGGTTTAGATGAACTCAAAATCCAGGTCTATCATTGGCCGGCTTCTGGTCCTACGGTGCTTTTGGTTCACGGTTGGGAAAGCCATTCGCACCGCTGGAAAATGCTCATCGAAAAACTTCAAACAGCCAACTTCAATATTTTTTCAATCGATGCTCCGGCCCACGGTTACAGTTCTGGCACCAATTTTTATGTTCCGCTTTATGAGCAAGTCGTCAACCTAATGGTAGATAAATACACGGTCGATTATATTGTGGGTCATTCGGTGGGCGGGATGACGGCACTTTATCATCAATATAAAAATCCATCGCAAACGGTAAAAAAACTGGTTATTCTTGGTTCACCAGATCGCTTAGAGGATATAATGACGGGTTTTCAGTCAGTTTTGGGTTTGAGCGGGCGGGCGATGACTTCGCTTAATAATTACTTTAAGGACCGGTTTGGGTTCAGGATTGAGGAGTTTAATGGTGCTGCTTTCGCGAAAGGGCTTCAGGTTCCGGGATTGGTCATTCACGATAAAGACGATAAGATCACTCCGTTCAAAGGGTCTGTTGCCATAGCCAAAGCCTGGGGTAAAGCTGAATTTATGTCAACTAACGGATTGGGTCATTCTTTGTACAGCGAAGAGGTCAACAATCGCATCTTGCAGTTCCTATCTGAAAAATAGCGGTTCAATCATCGAAAAATTGATTTTCATATACAACGCGAAGTCGGGAAAAGGTCAGGCATTGCTGGACAGTGCCCATAAGTTTTTCAGTCCAAAAACCTACCCGTGTAGTCTATGCGAATTGACGTATGGAACATTTGGCGAGAAAGCCGATTGGAAAAAATTTCGCGAAAGCTTTGACATCCCGCTAGAATTCTTACATCGTGATGAAATACAAGCTGCTGAACTTAATCTTCCCAGTGAGTTTGAACTTCCAGTTATCTTAGCCTGGATAGATGGAAAACCACTAACGTTAATACAAAAGCAAGAGTTGGCCAGTATGGAATCAGTAGGTCAATTGATTGCAGCCATAACCGAGAAGGCAAACCTCACAAGGTCGCGTTGACTTGATCAATATATCCCAGTATTTCATCTTTTCCTGTAGTATGCGAAGCGCTGCTCACAAAAAAGCTGGGCATCTCCATCCAGGCACCTGCGAGCATAGTTGCTTGATAATCGTTGATGTTACGCTCCAAAGCTTTGGGCTTAAGTTTATCTGCCTTGGTGAAGATGATGGAAAAGGGAATCATTTTTTCTCCTAAATACTCCATAAACTCCAGGTCAATTTTTTGCGGCTCGTGGCGGCAATCGACCAAAACAAAGGCCGAAACCAGCTGTTTGCGTTGTTCAAAATAATTGGTGATAAACTTCTGAAATTCCTTCTTTGCTTTTTTGGAAACGCGAGCGTATCCATATCCGGGCAGATCCACAAGAAACCAGTTTCCATTGATCATAAAATGGTTGATCAACTGGGTTTTTCCAGGCCGGCCTGAAGTTTTGGCGAGACTCTTCCGCCCTGTCAGCATATTGATCAGGCTGCTCTTGCCCACATTGCTTCGGCCTATAAAAGCATATTCAGGTAAAGGTTGAGCAGGACATTTCTCCACTGACGAATTACTGACAACAAACTCTGCCGATTTAATTTTCATAGGAAAAAATTAGAATAAAAGAATTTACCTGGTCGTGTACAAAGCTATCATCAAAACCTTAAACCAAAGTAAATAATAAAAAATAAGGAATAAAAAATAAATAATTAATAATCCCTATCCTTTAGCCAGGTGTGCAACACCTCATTAAATTCTTTTGGCCTTTCCATCATTGCCGCGTGCCCACATTTATCGATCCAATACAGATCTGAATCGGGCAGGAGCTTATTAAAATCTTCGGCAACTTCTGGTGGTGTGACATTATCGTTGCGGCCCCAGATGATACAGGTAGGGGTTTCCATTTCGGGAAGATCTTTGGCCATATTATGACGTATGGCGCTTTTAGCGATGGCAAGTGTTTTGACCAGTTTGTTTCGGTCGTTAACGGTAGCATACACTTCATCAACAATTTCTTTGGTAGCCACTTCGGGATCATAAAAAACGTCTTCCGCCTTCTTCCGAATGTATTCATAATCGCCACGTTTGGGATAGCTTTCACCCATAGCGCTTTCATAGAGACCAGAACTCCCGGTAATTACCAGTGCTTTCATCACATTGGGATATTGCCGGGTATGATAAAGACCAATATGTCCTCCGAGGGAGTTGCCCAGCAAAATGACTTTTTCAAAACCCTTAAAATGAATGAAATCGTTGAGGTATTTGGCAAAGGTTTTTACGCCCGTCTTTATCAAGGGTGTTGAATATAGAGGCAATTCAGGAATCACCACCTTGTAGCCCGCGTTTGAATAGTAATCTGTCACTGCATCAAAATTGCTCAGTCCGCCCATAAGGCCGTGGAGCACCACAATTGGCTGGCCTTCACCAACTTCTTGGTACGTATATTTTCCATCTGTTATAAGGGGGTGCTTCATATGCGGTCTGACTTCAGCAGTGCTGGCAAATATAGACATTTAGACCCAATGATTACCCAAGTGCACGGATACCCCTGTGCACCTTGGTAAGCAATGTGTTGAAAAAAGCGGAGGTAATCAACAAGTGGGACGTTTTATCAACAATGTGGTATAAAGTGGTAAAATGTGGTAATAAAATCTATATCTTTGAGTTTAACAATCTCAAATTATACCAAACTCTTGCTCAATTTCTTAGGAACATACGAATGCAAAATGGACGCCAAAGGGCGGATCATGATGCCGTCTGCACTTAAGAAACAAGCGGCTTCAGAGATCAATGAAGGCTTTGTCATCAAACGTTCCGTTTTTCAGCCGTGCCTGGAAATTTATCCGATGGCAGAGTGGAATGTGCTGATGAAGAAGATCAATGGTCTCAACCGTTTCGTCAAGAAAAACAACGATTTTATCCGAAAATTCACAGCTGGTGTCAAGTTTGTCGAGGTTGATGCTTCTGGCCGCATTTTGATTCCAAAAGATCTTTCGGCCTTTGCCGGTCTCACCAAAGATGTGGTGCTTTCATCTGCCGTAAACATCATTGAAGTTTGGGATCTGCTGCGCTATGAGGAAGCCGTGCAAAGCGAAGACGATGATTTTGCCGCCCTGGCGGAAGAAGTAATGGGAACCGATAATGAAATACCCGATGGATTATCATAACCCTGTGCTTCTTAAAGAAAGTGTTGACGGTCTAAATATCAGGCCTGATGGTGTGTACGTGGATGTGACCTTTGGCGGTGGCGGGCATTCCCGGGAGATATTGAGCCGTTTGGGTCCAGAAGGTAAATTGGTCGCTTTTGACCAGGATGCCGATGCCTTGCAAAATTCGATTGAGGATCCCCGCTTTACATTGATTCATGAGAATTTTCGGTTTTTGAAACGGTTTCTGCGGTTTAATGGCTTTAAGGAAGTTGATGGCGTATTGGGGGATTTTGGGGTTTCCTCGCATCAGTTTGATGTAGCGGAGCGCGGTTTTTCCACACGGTTTGAATCGGAACTTGATATGCGGATGAACCAGAACGACAAACTTTCGGCCTATCAGGTGGTCAATGAGTACCCGGAGGGAAAGCTTCGGCAGGTGTTTTATCAGTACGGTGAATTGCGTACGGCTCCTAAATTGGCGCGTGCCATTGTTTCAGAACGCAAGGAAAGCCCAGTGGCGACTTCCAATCGGTTAAAGGAAGTCCTCGCAGATTTTCTTCCAAAAAACCGGGAGCATAAAATACTGGCGCAGATCTATCAGGCGATCCGTATTGAAGTCAATCAAGAGCTCGATGTGCTGAAGGAATTCCTGCAACAGACCGATCAGGTCTTAAAACCTGGCGGAAGGGTCAGTCTCATCTCCTACCACTCGCTTGAGGACCGTTTGGTAAAACGCTATTTGCGCAATGGACTCTTTCAAGGGGAGCCCGAAAAAGATATCTACGGAAACTTTAGCGTTCCGTTCAAAAAAGTGGGGAAGCTGATCGTGCCTTCTTCCGAAGAAGTAAAGAAAAACAACCGAGCCCGAAGCGCCAAGCTCCGGATTGCGGAAAAAATATAATGGCAGTTAGATTTTAGAAATGAAATGTGAGGTATGAGGTATGAGATGTGAGATTTGAGATTTGAGATGTGAGATGTGAGATGTCTCAGAGGATAGGAATCTTTACTAAACACTATAGAGAGAAGAGAGAAGAGAATTAAAAAAAGAGAATGCAGACTACCTCGAAAAAATAGAACAGAACATTTTGTCATCCCGAGCGAAGCCGAGGGAAAACCAAAAACCAAAAACCAAAAACCAAAAACCAAAAATTGAAAATTGAAAAAGGGAATTTATCATATACTAAAAGGACAATTTCTCGTCAGCAATGACGCGGTGAAGAACTGGCGTATGATACTTTTTCTTTCGATTCTGGCGATTGTGATGATTGCAAGTTCGCATCAGGCAGATAGAAAGGTAATGGAAATCGCCCGGCTCAATCTTGAGGTAAAAGAACTGGCCAGTGAATTTAAATCAAACCGCTTGCGCGTTCGTCGTATGGAAATGGAAAGTGCGGTAACACGCAAGGTGTTGGAACGCGGTTTAAAACCACCGCTTACACCGCCCAATAAGATAATTGTAAAATCTGCCAAAGACTGATATGGCAACCACTGAAAAGAACATAACAAACAGGATGTACATTATTGCGGGAGGGCTTTTTGTCTTCGCCTGTCTTGTTGCGTTTAAACTGGTAAGCCTTCAGATCAAGGACGGTCAGAAATACAAGGACCTGGCCGAAGAACGTACCGAGCGTATGTTTACCATTCCTGCGAGCCGCGGCAACCTTTATGCTGGCGATGGCAGTTTGCTTGCCACTTCGGTTCCCAATTATGATATTCGGTTTGATGCGGTCGCTCCCAAGGCTGAGGATTTTGAGGCTAACATAAGGAATTTGAGTGTCGGGCTTTCAAAGTTGTTGGGCAACACGGCATCCTATTATGAGGATCGTTTTCGCAAAGCGCGGGCCAATCGTCATCGGTACCTCTTGGTAGCCCGTGGTTTGGATTATGCCGAATTTTTAAAAATCAAGAGTCTTCCGCTTTTTGACAAAGGCCCGTACAAAGGCGGAATTATAGCCGAGCAGCGCATCATCAGAAAATTGGCATTAGACAAAATCGCTGAGCGTACCATAGGTTACGAGCGCAAGGATGAGCAGGGCTATTACACGCGGGTTGGTCTGGAAGGTGCCTTTGGTCAATATTTACGCGGTAAGGAAGGCCGAAGATTAAAACAGCGTATCGCCAAAGGTCAATGGAAACCGTTGGGCAACGAAAACATTGTGGAACCGCAGGACGGTTATGATGTGATTTCGACCATAGATGTCAACATTCAGGATGCTGCGCACCATGCTTTGCTGGCTTCGGTTGAAAAATTTGAAGCTGATCACGGTTGTGTAGTTGTGATGGAAGTCGCGACAGGAGAAATAAAAGCGATTTCCAACTTGGGCCGTACCAAGGAAGGAAAATATTATGAAGACCGAAACTATGCCGTTTATGAATCGCACGAGCCCGGTTCCACCTTTAAACTGATGGCGATGGTAGCCGCGCTCGAGGATCAGGCGATTGACACCAGCGATGTGGTGGATACCGAAAATGGCCGAGTTCGGTTTTACGACAGGACCGTTTACGATTCCCATTGGGGCGGCTACGGAAAGATTACGGCGGCAAAGGCTTTTGAGCTTTCTTCCAACACGGCTTTCGCCAAAATGATTAACGAGCAGTACAAGGACGATCCCAAGCGTTTCCTAAAAAGGTTGTTCAATATGAACCTCAACGACCAGTTGGGACTTTCCATAAAAGGGGAAGGCTATCCGCAATTTCCTTATCCGGGCGACAAAAATTGGTACGGGACGACCCTGCCGTGGATGGCTTTTGGGTATGGGATTTCTATGACTCCACTGCAAACGTTGACGTTTTACAATGCCATTGCCAATGACGGCGAGATGGTCAAGCCACGGTTTATTCGGGAGGTGAAAAAATATGATGTTTCCATCGAGAAGTTTGAGAAAGAAATTATCAATCCAGCGATCTGTTCGCAGGAAACTATCAACAAGGTCAAGGAAATGATGGCCAATGTCGTAAAGCGCGGCACAGCAGATAATATCTACACGCCAGAATTCTCGATGGCTGGAAAGACCGGTACCTGCCAGACCGAATACTGGATTGAAAGTGGAAGGTACATCAGTTCGTTTGCTGGCTATTTCCCAGCGGATAACCCAAAATATTCCTGCATCGTGGTGGTCAACAAACCCAAGAAAAGCATTGGGTATTACGGTAACATTGTTGCCGCTCCTGTTTTTAAAGCCATCGCTCAAAAGGTTTATAGCGATACACCGAATATGGACGAGGTTTCGCTTGACGCAGAAGTGCCTCAAACAGTCCAAAAAGATTTCCAAGCCTACTATGCCAAGCTCCAGAAGAAGGGACAAACAGTGCCTAACGTTGAAGGAATGCCAGGTATGGATGCCATTTCCCTTTTGGAAAATCTGGGCTTAAAAGTAGAATTTGATGGTAATGGAAAAGTAAAAACCCAATCCATTCCCGCCGGAAAAAAAATAGACAAAAACCTAAAAATCAGCCTGACGCTATCGTGATGCAACTCAAGGACATATTGTACAAGGTTTCGCTGGAAGCGGTCGTTGGCGATGTGACCACGGCGGTACGCGAGATCCAATTTGATTCCCGCAAGGTGGGGTTGAATGATGTTTTTGTCGCTGTTCGCGGAACGGTTTCAGATGGGCACGAGTTCATCAAGAAAGCCGAAGTTCAAGGCGCGGTTGCCATTGTATGCGAGGAATTTCCGAAGGATTTTGTAAACGGAATCACGTATGTTAAGACAAAAGACACCGCCGAAGCTTTGGCGTTTATGGCTTCCAACTTTTACGGAAATCCTTCCGAAAATTTAAAATTGGTCGGTATCACGGGAACCAATGGGAAGACAACAATTGCCACGCTATTGCATCAGTTGTTTACCAATGCCGGTTACAAATCCGGGCTGCTCTCCACCGTAAAAGTGGTGGTGGCCGATGAAGTTTTCGCGGCTACGCATACCACACCAGATCCATTGGCGATTAACGCCTATTTGAGCAAAATGAATTCTGCCGGCGTAGAATATTGCTTTATGGAAGTGAGTTCACACGGCATCGCCCAGCAGCGCATAAAAGGCTTACACTTCGCCGGCGGAATTTTCACTAACCTGAGCCACGACCATCTAGACTATCACAAATCCTTCGCGCAATATCGCGATGTGAAAAAGTCTTTCTTCGACGGTTTACCAAAATCGGCATTTGCATTGACCAATCTCGATGATAAAAATGGGATGGTGATGCTTCAGAATACCAAGGCAAAAAAAAGGACGTATGCCCTAAAAACCTTTGCGGATTACCGTGCTCAGATTTTAGAAAATCAATTGACCGGTCTGCTGTTAAAAATAGACAACAACGATGTCTGGACCAAATTGATTGGAGCTTTCAACGCATACAACTTATTGGCCATTTACGGTGCCGCCACCGAACTCGGTTTAGAAAAGATGGAAGCGATGCAGCTCCTCAGCGAATTGGAAAGCGTCAGCGGAAGATTTCAATTTTTGATTTCGAAAACAAAAATCACCGCCATTGTCGATTACGCCCACACGCCCGATGCGCTAAAAAACGTGCTGGATACCATCAACGATATCCGCACTAAAAATGAAGAGTTGATCACTGTGGTTGGCTGCGGCGGCGATCGGGACAAGACCAAACGTCCGCTGATGGGGCAGATTGCTGCCGCAAAAAGTACCAAAGTGATTTTCACCAGTGACAACCCACGCACAGAGAAACCGGAAACCATAATCGAAGAAATTGAAGCTGGTGTTGAGCCATCACACGTAAAGCGCATGATGGCAATTACCAATAGAAAACAGGCAATTAAGACAGCCTGTCAAATGGCCAATGAAAACGACATTATCCTGATTGCCGGTAAGGGCCACGAGACTTATCAGGAAGTCAATGGTGTCCGCACCGATTTTGATGATTTCAAGATCGTAAACGAATTATTACAACAACTGGAAAAATAACCCATACGCGAAAGCGAAAGATAGAATTATGCTCTATTACCTATTTGAATATTTGGAGAACGAATACAACCTCACCGGGGCGAGTTTGTTTTCGTTTATATCCTTTCGGGCGGCGCTTGCGGTGATTTTATCCTTGTTGATCTCCACAATTTGGGGAAAGCGCATCATCCTGTTTCTGCAACGGAAACAAATGGGGGAATCCATCCGCGACTTGGGTTTGGAAGGTCAGGTGGAGAAAGCAGGAACGCCCACAATGGGTGGGGTCATTATTATCCTTTCGACCTTGATTCCCGTGCTGCTTTTGGCGAGGTTAGAAAATATTTACATCATACTGCTTATCGTGACCACCTTATGGATGGGAGCAATCGGGTTTTTGGACGATTACTTAAAGATTCAGAAGAAAGATAAAGAAGGCCTCGCCGGTAAATTTAAAATCGTTGGTCAGGTAGGACTGGGGATCATCGTGGGTGCGACGATGTTCTTTCATCCAGGCATCACCGTAAAGAATGAAGTTGCTGGCGGTCAGAACAGGTTAGAATCTATAGCACAGAGCAGCGAGGAAAAGAGTTTGGTTACTACAATTCCACTTACAAAAAACAATGAACTCGATTATTCCATAGCGGTGAGCTGGTTGGGAGATGAGTACGTAAAATACGCTTGGCTCATTTTTATTCCTATTGTAATATTTATTGTCACCGCGGTTTCCAACGGTGCCAATCTTACTGATGGCATCGACGGTCTCGCTGCTGGATCTTCAGCCATCATTGTATTGACACTGGGCATTTTTGCCTGGGTTTCCGGTAATATCATTTTTAGCGACTATCTCAATGTTATGTACATCCCGCGCACGGGTGAGATGGTGATTTACATCTCTGCATTTGTTGGTGCACTGATTGGTTTTCTTTGGTACAACACCTATCCGGCGCAAGTTTTTATGGGCGATACCGGAAGTTTGACCATTGGTGGAATCATTGCCGTAATCGCCATCGCCATCAGAAAGGAATTATTGATTCCCATCCTCTGCGGAATTTTTTTCCTTGAAACACTTTCGGTGATGTTGCAGGTGAGCTGGTTCAAATACACTAAAAAGAAATTTGGCGAAGGCCGAAGGATTTTCCTGATGTCGCCCATACACCATCACTATCAAAAACGAGGCATCCACGAAAGCAAGATCGTCACCCGCTTCTGGATCGTGGGGATTTTGCTGGCGATTGTGACAATTGTAACGCTGAAGCTTAGATAACAAATACGAAGTCGGAAGTACGAAATACGAAAAGGAAATATGAAATGTAAGATTAAGAAATATCTAAAAATATAGAAATGAGTACCGCTTTGAAACGAAGGACACAGTTGTTTGCCATTGCTTGTGGAAAGCCCTGTGCTAAGTTTCCTCGCGGAAGAACTTTCAATGCCTATTGCGATCAGCTTATAAGAAGTTCGGCTTCAGTTGGTGCCAATTATAGGGCGGCAATTCGTGGAAAATCTGATAGAGACTTTTTGAATAAGCTAAAGATCGTAGAGGAAGAGGCAGACGAATCAATTTATTGGTTGGAGATTTTAGAAGCGATGAGCGAAAAAGAATACGTGCAATTGAAACCCTTGAAAAAGGAGGCCAATGAGCTGACGGCGATCTTCGTGGCTTCCATAAAGACGACAAGAGCGCGAATGAAAAGAAATGGTAAATAATGCAGGATCTCAGAAATTATAGGGTTGGGCTAGGATTGAAGTGGAGGCTTGAAGCGTTCGTACTTCGTATTTCGTATTTCCGATTTCAAAATTTCGAAGCTTGAATATGAAAAACCGTCTAATCATACTAGGTGCCGGAGAATCCGGTGTAGGCGCGGCGCTTCTGGGAAAGCAGGAAGGGTATGAGGTTTTTGTTTCTGACTTTGGGAAGATCAAGCAGAAATACAGAGACGTTCTTATAAAAAATGAATTAAAGTGGGAGGAAAACGGGCACAATGAAGCTGAAATTTTAGAATCCAAGCTGGTGGTCAAAAGCCCTGGGATACCGGATAAGGCGCCGATAATTGTTTCGCTTTCGCGGAAGGGAATTCCGGTGATATCTGAGATTGAGTTTGCATCTCGGTACACCGAAGAAACCCTGATAGCGATCACCGGAAGCAACGGCAAAACAACCACAACGCTGCTCACGGAATACCTGCTCAAACAAGGCGGATTGAATGCCTTGGCCGGTGGGAATTTAGGCGACAGTTTTGCAAAGCAAGTTGCTGACGGGCACGACGGGCCACACGTTTTGGAAGTGAGCAGTTTTCAGTTGGATGGTTGTATGGATTTTGCCCCACACATTGCCATTTTGCTCAACATCACCCCAGATCACTTGGATCGGTATGATTACGAGTTTGAGAATTATATCGCTTCAAAATTCCGCATCACGCGGAATCAAAAAGAAGAAGATTATCTCATTTATGACGCAGACGATCCCGTGATCGTAGAAGGATTAAAAAAATACCCAACGCGGGCGCGATTGCTTCCGTTTTCGGTAACACAAGAATTAAAAAAAGGAGCCTTTTTGGCAAACAACGAAATAAAAATAATACTGGATAACACCCAATTTACTATGTCAACAGCTAATCTTTCGCTTAAGGGCGTTCACAACACAAAAAACGCGATGGCAGCCGCGACCACTGCGCGCCTTCTCAACATCCGCAAGGCGACGATCAGGGAGTCGATGGAAAGTTTTCAGGGCGTGGAGCACCGTTTGGAGCACGTGCTCAAAATCAACAATGTGAAGTACATCAACGACTCTAAAGCAACTAACGTCAACGCTACTTTTTACGCGCTCGACAGTATGGAAGCGCCTACCGTTTGGATTGTTGGCGGCGTGGACAAGGGTAATGATTACCGAGACCTATTTCCTTTGGTGAATGAAAAGGTAAAGGCGATCATCTGCCTCGGTAAAGACAATAAAAAACTGATGGACACCTTTGGCAATATGGTAGAAGTCATCGTAGAAACTGAAAGCATTACCGAAGCCGTCAAGATTGCCTATAAAGTTTCAGAAAAAGGGGATGCGGTGCTGTTGTCTCCCGCTTGCGCCAGCTTTGACCTGTTTGAGAATTATGAAGACCGCGGCCGCCAATTTAAAGAAGCCGTTCGCGGATTATAAAATGAAATTTACTTGAAAGAAACGACCAACATATTAAAAAGTATTAAAGGCGATAAAGCGATCTGGGGCCTGGTGGCGCTGCTCGCGGTTTTTTCATTTATGCCGGTGTACAGCGCCAGTAGTAATTTGGCCTACATCCGCGGCGACGGGAATACGCTCCAATTTTTGGTCAAACATTTTGTACACCTGCTACTGGGTTTTGGGATCATTTATGGAGTTCATAAAATTCCGTATCACTATTTCCGAGGGCTGTCGCGTATTCTGTTGCCCATCGTGATTGTGCTATTGATTATTACCATCGCCCAGGGAACGACGATGTCTGGTGCTAATGCCAGCCGGTGGATCGAAATCCCGTTTGTGGGAATGAGTTTTCAGACATCCGTGTTCGCATCGGTGGTGCTGATGGTTTATGTGGCGCGTTATCTTTCAAAAATCAAGGACGAAAAAATCACGTTTAAGCAAAGTATTCTGCCGCTTTGGGTTCCTGTTGGGCTGGTTCTCGCATTGATCCTTCCGGCGAATTTTTCGACCACGGCAATCATTTTTGCGATGACGCTGGTCGTTGTATTTATCGGCGGATATCCGCTGAAATATTTAGGCATCATTTTACTGACAGGAGCTTTAGTATTGACGCTTTTTATTTTGGCGGCCAAAGCATTTCCGGGAGTATTCCCAAACCGGGTGGATACCTGGATGAGCCGTATTGACAGCTTCTCGGACGATGAGGATTCCGAAGGCGATTACCAGATTGAAAAAGCCAAAATCGCCATCGCAACCGGTGGACTTATGGGACAGGGACCGGGAAAAAGCGTGCAGAAAAATTTCCTTCCGCAGTCCAGTTCAGATTTTATTTATGCGATTATTGTGGAAGAATACGGTTTGATCGGTGGCTTGCTTTTACTGGTGATCTACTTGTTTCTGCTGTTCCGTATCGTGATCGTGGCGTATAAATCTCCGTCGGTTTTTGGGAAATTGGTCGTGCTCGGTGTGGGCTTGCCCATCATTTTTCAAGCACTGATCAATATGGCCGTCGCGGTGGAATTGTTCCCGGTAACCGGACAGACTTTGCCACTGGTCAGCAGCGGCGGAACTTCAATCTGGATGACCTGTTTGGCGGTCGGCATCATTTTAAGCGTAAGTGCAAAACGGGAGGAAATCCGTGAAAAGGAAGAAAGCGAAATGAACCCGTTGGACATTTTGAGTCAAACCGTTTAATCCCCCTAACCCCCGAAGGGGGAACAATCTCGGGTGAAAATATAAATGAGAAATAAAGAATAATTAATTGAAGCATCCAAAATTCATACTAAGCGGCGGCGGCACGGGCGGTCACATCTACCCGGCGATTGCGATTGCAGATGCGCTGAAGGAGCGATATCCCGAGGCGGAATTGCTATTCGTGGGTTCGCAGGATCGTATGGAAATGGAAAAGGTGCCCAAGGCAGGTTATGAGATCGAAGGATTGTGGATTGCCGGCTTACAGCGAAAGTTTACGATATCAAATTTGTTATTTCCGGTGAAGTTGGTAAACAGTTTGTTCCGGTCAAGCCGAATACTTAAAAATTTCAAACCCGATGTGGTCATCGGTACAGGCGGTTTTGCCAGTGGGCCGTTGCTGGAAATGGCTACACGCAAAAAGATTCCGGCGTTGATTCAGGAACAGAACAGTTATGCGGGCATTACCAATAAACTTCTTGGCAGAAAGGTACGGAAGGTTTGTGTCGCTTACGATGGGATGCAGCAGTTCTTTCCGAAGGAAAAAATTGTCAAAACCGGAAATCCGGTACGCAGCGATCTGGTCAAGGCGGATTTTAATAAAAGTTTGGCGGCAGCCGGGTACGGTTTGGATACTGAAAAACCCATCTTACTCATCCTCGGTGGAAGTCTTGGCGCAATGGCGATCAATCACCTGATCAACCGCGAACTTGATTTTATCGCCGGGCAAGGCGTTCAGGTGTTGTGGCAGACGGGTAAGTTGTATTATGAGCAGTACAAAGGGCGAGCGAAAGAAGGTGTGGTAGTCACCGCATTCATTGATACCATGAAAACCGCATATGCCGCAGCCGATTTCTTCATCAGCAGGGCGGGAGCCGGGTCGGTTTCTGAATTGTGCATTGTGGGCAAACCGGTGATATTTATTCCGTCACCCAATGTTGCCGAAGATCACCAGACCAAAAATGCGCAGGCGGTAGTGAAAGAATTGGCAGCTCTAATGATCGCTGAAAAAAATCTGGAAGCCGAATTTCAACACGTCTTTTCAGGTTTACTGGGAAATACCGAAAAACAGCAATTGCTTTCTCAAAACATTAAAAAACTGGCCTTGCCCAAAGCAACCGAAGCGATTGTAGATGAAATTGAAAAGCTGCTGAAAAAAAGAGAATAGAGAATAGACGCTAGACTTGAGATATTAGATTTTAGAAAACAAAACAACAAACAGAGAACAAAAAGCCTTGCAAAACTTCAACCACATAAAAAGTGTATTTTTCATCGGGATCGGTGGGATCGGGATGAGTGCGTTGGCGAGATATTTTCACGCTGAGGGCAAGTTGGTAGGCGGTTATGACAAAACCCGAAGCCCCGTGACTCATAGTTTGGAGCAATTGGGCATTGAGATTGTTTATAACGATCATCCCAATCAAGTGCCCGAAGTTTTCAGTAATATGGAGTACACACTGATTGTCTTTACTCCGGCGGTTCCCAAAGGACATCAGGCGCTGCGGTGGTTTCAGGAGACGGGTTTTACAGTAAAAAAACGTGCGGAAGTGCTTGGTATACTAACGCGGGATAAAACCTGTCTGGCGGTCGCCGGAACCCACGGAAAGACTACAACCAGCAGCTTGCTCGGGCATCTACTTGCAGAAAGCGATGTACCGGTCACGGCTTTTTTGGGCGGAATTGCAGAAAACTACCAGTCCAATCTCATTCAAAAGGGCAATGAGGTCATTGTGGTAGAAGCAGACGAATTTGACCGCTCCTTTTTACAACTGCATCCCGATATCGCGTGCATCACTTCGATGGATGCTGACCATCTTGACATTTACGGCGAAGCCGAAAAACTTCAGGAAGGTTTTAGGGCGTTTGCTCAGTTGCTCACGGGAAACAAAACCCTCATCACCCTGCCCGGCGTGAACCTCGACGGAATTACGGCTGGGTATGAAGATGCCTCAGCTTATTCTGCGAAAAACGTGAAGATTGTTGACGGGCAATACCATTTTGATCTGAAACATCCGGCGGGGATGATTGAAGGTTTGCAGCTACTGCTGCCCGGGAAACATAATGTGCTCAATGCCGTTACCGCAATGGCAATGGCTTTGGAATACTTTAAAGATGAAAAGTCTTCTGCTGAAACAGAAGAAAAGTTGAGGACCGCTTTAGCTTCATTTTCGGGAGTGCATCGGCGGTTTAGCTATCGAATAAAACGGAACGATCTGGTGCTGATCGATGATTACGCCCATCATCCCACCGAAATCAATGCCGTGCATCAGGCGGTACGGGAAATGTACCCTGACGATAAGATTCTGGTGGTTTTTCAGCCGCATCTTTTCAGCCGTACCCGCGATTTTATGGATGATTTTGCCAAGAGCCTGGCCCAGTTTGATGAATTGCTGCTGCTTGATATTTATCCCGCCCGGGAAGAACCGATTGATGGAATAACCTCCTACGCGATTTTGGAACAGATCAATGCAGCATCTGAGTCATCTGAGTCTTTTTCGCGAAAGCGGGTTGATTCTTTTAAAGAACTTCCGGAAGCGATCAAAAAAAGTAAAGCACGTATTAAAGTCCTCCTGGGCGCTGGAGATATTGGAGAACAAGTAGAAAAAATCATAAACTATTTGAACGGATGAAGATCAATTGGTTTTACATAAAAATGATCAGTGTGCTCGCGTTGACCGGGTTCCTGTATGGGTTTTCGCATCAGCGCAATATTGAGCGTAGGGTAGGGAATGTACAAGTTCGGTTTGCACCAGCGAGCGGCCCTTTTATGACTGCGGAAACCGTTGATAAATTGTTGATACAAAATAATCAAGCCCTCTCTGGTCAAGCCAAAGAAACTCTAGATTTGAAGGTGCTGGAAGATCGTCTGGACGCTCACCCAATGGTTTACAACGCAGAAGTTTACCTGTCACTGGACGGGCAATTGGGTGCTATCATCAAGCAGCGGGAGCCCCTTGCACGGGTATCGGGCAAACCTTCGTTTTATTTGGACAACACCGGGACGGCTATGCCGCTTTCTGGAAATTTTGCGGCTCGGGTACCTCTGGTGTCTGGGGTTGACAAGAAACAGTTGGCAGATGTATATAAATTAATGAAGTTTTTAAAAAGGGATGAGTTTTTAAGTAAGCAAGTAGTGGGAATCGATAGACAGATAGATGGAGATTACCTTTTGAAGTTGCGTGCTCTCGATTACGATCTTTTGCTGGGAACACCCACTGACCTTGATCGGAAGTTCAGTAACTACAAGGCCTTTTACAAGCAAGCAGAAAAGGAGCAGGCACTTACGAATTATAAAACGATCGACGTCCGGTTTAAGGGACAGGTCGTAGGCATTAAAAGTTAAGTTATGGAGCACAAGGATATAGCGGTAGGTCTGGATATCGGGACGACTAAAATTGTCGCGATGATAGGCCGGTACAACGAATATAAAAAGCTTGAGATCCTGGGCATTGGCAAGTCAAAGAGTCTTGGGGTACATCGCGGTGTGGTCAACAATATCACCCAGACGATACAGTCCATACAGCAAGCAGTACAGGAGGCAGAGAGTGTTTCCGGGCTGGAGATTAAAGATGTGGTGGTGGGTATTGCCGGCCAGCACATACGCAGTTTGCAGCACAGCGACTACATTACACGCTCCAATGCAGACAAGGTGATCGATGCCAAGGATATCGATATGCTCTGCAACCAGGTGCATAAGCTCGTGATGCTTCCAGGGGAGGAGATCATTCACGTACTTCCGCAGGAATATAAAGTGGACGGTCAGGCCGAAGTTACCGAACCTATAGGGATGTATGGCGGTCGTCTGGAAGCTAATTTTCACGTAGTGGTAGGCCAGGTTTCGAGCATAAGAAATATTGGCCGATGTGTCAAAAGCGCGGGATTAAACCTGGACAAAATCACTTTGGAACCTTTGGCGTCTGCAAATGCGGTCTTGAGTCAGGAAGAAAAAGAAGCGGGTGTGGCCCTGATCGATATAGGTGGTGGTACGACTGATCTGGCGATTTTTAAAGATGGCATCATTCGGCATACTGCTGTAATTCCTTTTGGAGGAAACGTAATTACTGAAGACATCAAAGAAGGATGTAGCATCATCGAAAAACAGGCAGAATTGCTGAAGGTTAAATTCGGTTCGGCTTGGCCGGGTGAAAACAAAGACAATGAGATAGTGAGCATTCCAGGACTTCGTGGTCGGGAACCAAAAGAAATTACGTTGAAAAACCTTTCGAAGATCATTCACGCAAGAGTGGTTGAAATAGTGGAACAGACCTATCTCGAGATTAAAAATTATGGTCACGAGGAGCAAAAGAAAAAATTGATCGCCGGTATTGTTTTGACTGGCGGTGGTTCTCAATTGAAGCATTTAAAACAATTGGTAGAATACATCACCGGAATGGACACCCGGATAGGTTATCCCAACGAGCATCTGGCCGGGGACAGCGACAGTGAAACCACCAGCCCGTTGTATGCGACGGCCGTTGGCCTGGTAATGAACAGCCTGGAGCACCGTCTGGAAAGTGAACAGGAGGAAACGGAGGAAATCGATCAGGAGATTATAAAAGAACCTGCACCGGAAGAAACGAATGTAAAAGCAGCGATCAACAAACCGGTCGAAGAACCGCAGCCCCAGCCCAGCCCGCGTAAAAGTATTTTTGACAAATGGGCCGAAAAGTTTAAGGATTTTCTCGACAATGCCGAGTGATCGGGTCGAGAATCTTGCAGAAGTAGAAAATAAAAAATCAGTGCTGTGCGGAAAAATTTTTGAAGCACGGCCAAATAAAGAACAACCGTTAAACCACATATTATGAGCAACACGGATTTTGAGAATATTTCGTTTGACCTCCCCAAAAATCAGAGCAACGTCATCAAGGTGATCGGTGTGGGCGGTGGCGGAAGCAATGCCATCAACCATATGTTTGCCCAAGGCATCAAGGGTGTTGATTTTGTCGTCTGTAATACTGACGCACAAGCTTTGGAAAACAGCCCTGTACCCATAAAAATACAACTTGGCGTGAGCCTCACAGAAGGTCTAGGCGCAGGCGCAAACCCCGATGTGGGCGAGCAGGCCGCGATAGAAAGTACCGAGGATATAAAACGCATGCTCGATACCAACACTAAAATGGTATTTATCACCGCAGGTATGGGCGGCGGTACCGGCACTGGAGCAGCACCAGTAATAGCAAAGATGTCCAAGGAACTCGATATTCTTACCGTGGGTATTGTAACAATTCCATTTCAGTTTGAGGGAAAGATGCGTTGTGCTCAAGCTCAGACCGGTGTTGAGCGGTTACGTGCACAGGTAGATTCGCTTATCGTGATCAACAACAACAAACTGCGTGAGGTTTACGGTAATCTCGGTTTTAAGGCCGGTTTTAGCAAAGCTGATGAAGTTCTGGCAACCGCTTCCCGCGGAATAGCCGAAGTTATCACCCACCACTACACCCAGAACATTGACCTTAGGGACGCCAAGACCGTACTCAAGGGCAGTGGTACGGCCATTATGGGAAGTTCGCACGCCAGTGGTGGCAGCCGGGCGACTGATGCTATTCGCAAGGCACTCGATTCTCCCTTGCTCAACGACAATAAAATTACCGGAGCTCAAAATGTGCTGCTTTTAATTGTTTCGGGGACCGAAGAAATCACGATTGATGAAATTGGGGAGATCAACGATCATATTCAGGATGAGGCCGGTCACAGCGCAAACATCATTATGGGTGTGGGTGAGGATGAAACGCTGGGCGATGCGATTTCGGTAACGATTATTGCAACGGGTTTTGACGTGGAGCAACAGAATGAAATCGTTAATACCGAAACCAAGAAGATCATACACACGCTGGAAGATGAGCAACGGGCTCAGCAAAACCTTTCGCCCAAAAACAATATGGGCAGTGTATCTTTCATTGCGAAACCTGCTGAAACACCGAAGCCGGAGAAAATCGTGCATACGTTAAAATTGGATGAAGAGCCCGAAAACCCAAAAGCTGAATTAATAAAACCAGTTGCTGCCCCTCAAAAACCAGTGGTGGAAGAAAAACCAAAATCTGATTTGATACCAACTTCCGAAGCGATCCTGAATATGGAGGTAACTTATGAGGAAGTAAAGGCACAGCAAGAAGAGATGATGGATTTTGAAATCATTGACGTTTCAGAGAGGGAAGATGTTTCTCCCATCGAAACCGAAGATGCCGAGGATCAGTTCAGTTTTACTTTTGATATGCCTTTGGCTGAAAATGATACCGAAGATCCTTCAGAAGAAACTGCGGAGAAAACGGTTTTTAATTTAGGTGACGATGACCTTAACGATATCGAGGTCAATGATGCTGTTGAAGTGGTGTCTATCACAGAGACCAGTGAGACGGGCGAAACCCGTTACAGTCTGGACGATTATATGGAGGTAGAAAACCAACTCAGTGCGGCCAAGGAGGAGAAATCTGAAGACATGCCTACAATTGTTAAGAAGCATGTCGTTGTCTCTCCAGAGAAACCAGATGTTAACGAGGACGATGAAGATCCTACAAACAGCCCGATCTCAAAAATTTTGACAGAACGCGCCGCACAACGCCGCAAGGTGATGAAGGAGTTTAATTATAAGTTCAATCAAAATCACGCACGTATCGAGGATATTGAGAAACAGCCGGCATACAAGCGCTTGGGTGTGGAGCTCGATGAAAATCCCGAAGCAAATGGCAATGTTTCCCGTACCACACTGAATATTGATGAGGACGGAATAAATATGCGGAAGAACAACAGCTTTTTGCATGATAATGTAGATTAAATAAGTTGGCAGTTTTCAGTTTCAATGAGCATTTGGCAGTCGGTTTATAATGATTTGTTGCCAACTGCGACTGCCTACTTTTTTTTCAGTCATTGATGAAACACGGCATTATTTACTGAAATGTTCAAGTCCCAGGATCGGTAAAATTTACACTTGATTTACGTATCTTCGCAGCCCTTTAAAAACAGAATCATGAGTTTACAGACCGAAGTGATGACGGCGATGAAAAATGCCATGAAAGCCAAGGATCAAAATGCCCTGGCTTCATTGCGGGCGATTAAGGCCGAATTGCTAAAAGCACAAACTGCCGGAGGTTCAAAAGAAGAAATCACCGAAGAAGAAGAACTGAAGCTGTTGCAGAAACTGGTAAAACAGCGTAAGGACAGCGCTGCGATCTATCAGGAACAAGGCCGCGACGAAATGGCTCAAGAAGAGCTTGCTCAGGCTGAGGTTATTGGACAGTTCCTGCCAGAACAATTGAGCGAAGAAAAAATCGCCCAGGTTGTTGACGAAATAATTGCAACTACCGGTGCCAGCGGTATGAAGGATATGGGCAAGGTTATGGGCTTGGCCACAACTAGACTTTCTGGTCAGGCCGATGGAAAAACCGTGGCCACAATCGTTCGTCAGAAATTAAATTAAAAGTATATTTGCAATCTCATTTTCGCCATCGGCGGAAATAAATAAGGCTCCGTGGCGCTCCCGATAGTTATCGGGATGAATAGCGCATTAGACCTGCCTGCAGGCAGGCAGGTTTCGGCTCTGAGGGCAATGCCGAAAAAAATATTAGGCTCCGTGGCGCAACTGAATAGCGCATCAGATTTCGGCTCTGAGGGTTGCAGGTTTGAATCCTGCCGGGGTCACTAAAGAAGGTTCAGCGCAAGCTGGGCCTTTTTTATTATTCTAAGAATGTTTTACGTATACGTTTTGAAAAGCCAAGCGGATGGTCGACTCTATAAAGGGATGACTTCAGATATCGCGAAACGTTTGGACCAGCATAACAAGGGTCTAAACCGGTCTACGAAAGGTTTTTGTCCTTGGATTTTGGTTTACCAAGAAGAATTTGAAACAAGGGCTGCGGCAAGGGAAAGAGAAAAATACCTGAAATCAGGATCCGGAAGAGAATTTCTGAAAACAATCCTAGGCGCAACTGAATAGCGCATCAGACCTGCCTGCCGGCAGGCAGGTTTCGGCTCTGAGGGTTGCAGGTTTGAATCCTGCCGGGGTCACTCAAAAAGGTCCAGCGACAGCTGGGCCTTTTTTATTTCCTGATATACGACTGCAAGTACAAAATCCTTAGGAACAATAGTTGATGCTGATTTTACCAAACCAGCCCCTATGCCGAAAAAGTACTTATACCTGCTTCCTGTTATTTTCCTTTTTGCTTCCTGCATTCCATATAGCATCGCACCCAAATTAAAAGACGATCGCATTCAGGTGGCCAAACGTTTCAAAAGAAAACTGCCTAAAACACATGCCTTTATTTTCAGGGATACCAGAGAGGCCAATGCATTTTATGATTTTGTGTACAACAAGTTCGATCCCAATCCGGAATATTTTAATGTCAACATCCCCATCCAGATCGATCAAAACCTCTATTATCTCTCTTTTTACGAGGTCGAAAAGAAAACCAGTACCCTCAATTTTGTTCCTATTTTTATCGATATGATTTTTCAATCGAAAGAAATGGATCCTGTTTTGGAGGAACAGTACACCAGCAGGGCAGGTTCTTGGTACTTTGCAATCACTTTACGGGATGAATTGCTTCAGGATTCTTTAGACCCAGAATACGAAGAGCAACAAGAATTGATCAACTATCTTAAAATGCTGAAAAAAGAGTACTTGGCAGTGGCTGAGCATAACAATCAGATGTGGACGAAGCACTAGAGGCTTCAAAATCCTAAGGATTTTTTAGCACCTAATACTTAACAATAATTTCCTTTTCTTTTGGCAAGAATTTGAGAATATTATAATTCCTTTGTTGCTATTTTCAACAACTAACAAGGATTCTTGAATCAGGTGCCGGTCGCCCAAAGAAGGAGCGGCTCTATACACCCAGAAACTTTTTAATGAGAACCAAATACTTTGATCTGATCGATCAGACCTTCAATTTTCCACAGGAGGAATTTTCGCTGCAAAACAATCAATTACAATTTCACGGCATCGACCTGATGGCGTTGGCTAAGGAATACGGCACCCCGTTAAAATTCAGCTACCTTCCTAAAATTTCACATAACATTCAAAAAGCAAAGGGATGGTTTACAGATGCTTTTAAAAAGCACCAATACCCCGGAAAGTATCATTATTGCTATTGTACCAAGAGTTCGCACTTTCGGTTTATCCTGGAAACTGCCCTAAAAAATGAAATTCATCTGGAAACCTCAAGTGCTTTTGACATCAACATTATCGAGCAACTCAAGGAAGAAGGAAAGGTTCAACCGGATCAATTTATCATCTGCAACGGTTTTAAACGGGAGCAGTATGTCGAAAACATTTCAAGGTTAATTAATAACGGACATAAGAACTGCATCCCGATTATTGACAATTACGAAGAAATTGATCTGCTCAACGAAAAAATAAACGACAAATACAAAATAGGCATCCGCATCGCTTCTGAAGAGGAACCCAAATTTGAGTTTTACACCAGTCGGCTTGGGATTGGATACAAAGATATTCTTCCATTTTACAACAAAAGGATAAAGGAAGATGAGCAGCTTGACCTGAAGATGCTGCATTTTTTTATCAATACAGGCATTGAGGACACCGCTTATTACTGGAACGAACTCAATAAATGTCTAAAAGTTTACACCGACTTAAAGAAAATCTGCCCCAGTCTGGACAGCCTTAATATCGGCGGTGGTTTCCCCATAAAGAATTCGCTTGGTTTTGAGTTTGACTATGCTTATATGGTCGATGAAATCGTCTTTCAGGTAAAAGAGGCTTGCAACCAAGCTGGCGTAAAAGAACCCAATTTGTTTACAGAATTTGGTAGTTATACCGTAGGCGAAAGCGGCGGTTCTATCTATCAGGTGTTGTACCAAAAGCAGCAGAACGATCGCGAGAAATGGAACATGATCAACTCGTCATTTATCACCACGATGCCAGACACCTGGGCGATCAACAAGCGCTTTGTAATGCTGGCCGTCAACCGCTGGAACGATGAATATGAGCGCGTCCTGCTTGGTGGACTCACCTGCGACAGCGACGATTATTACAATTCAGAACAACATCTCAATGCAATTTATCTTCCGAAGTACCGCAAGGATAAACCCTTGTACATCGGTTTTTTCAACAACGGGGCTTATCAGGAAACATTAGGCGGTTTTGGAGGATTGCAGCATTGTCTCATTCCGAAGCCCAAACACATCCTTTTAGACCGCGATGAGGAAGGCAATTTGACCAAAACGTTATTTTCTAAGCAACAGACCGCAGAAGAACTTTTGGAAATACTGGGTTATTAGTATATTAGTACCTAAAATAAATTAATTGTTTATAATTTCTAAATGTCAAGCAGTAACACTTTCGCAGGGATACCACAGATGAATGCTGGTATCGAAACCGCTAAAACCGTATTGATCCCGGTGCCATTCAGCGCCAATGGTAAGAAACACAAAGGCCCGGATGCTTTTTTGGCTGCCGCCGAAAAACTGGAACATTACGACATCGAGACTGATTCTGAACCTTATTTGCAGGGTATCGCAATCGCCGATGAAATTGCTGCAACTTCGGAAGAAGATGTGGTTTCTCAAGTTTATGCCGAGGTCAAAGACCTGATCAAGCGTAGTAAGTTTGTGACGCTTTTTGGTGGAAACCACACCATTTCAATTGGGGCGATACGGGCTGCCAATGAACTTTTTGAAGATCTTACCATACTTCAACTCGATGCGCACGCCAATGTGCGAAGAAAACACAACGGGTCAAAACTAAACAATTGCTGTGCACTGTCTGAAGCCAATCAGGAAATGAACCTGATTCAGGTGGGAATCCGCAGTATGAATGCCACTGAAAAGACTTTGATCAATGAGGACAACGTATTTTTTGCCAGCGAAATGCTATTGGATGAATACTGGATGGATACAGCCGTCGATGCTTTGAAAGATGATGTGTACATCACGTTAGACCTTGATGTTTTTGATCCATCGATCTTTCCTTCTACAGAAAACCCGGAGCCGGGCGGGATGGGCTGGTTTGAAACCCTCGAACTTATCAAACGCGTTTTTGACGAGCGCAATGTGGTGGGCTTTGATATCGTGGGGCTTGATGCTGATTTGGCCACCGGTAATTCAGAATATCTGGCTGCCAAACTGTATTACAAAATGATCGCGTATAAATTCAATGACGTCGATCCTGCAAAATTTGATTAACCCCAAACAACTCAATGTCACAAAACGCACCCATTACCCAATTTGTAGAAAAGTATTTCCTGCACTTCAATGCCGCTACGGTGGTCGATGCCGCAAAAGGCTATGATGCCCAATTGCAGGGCGGTGCCAAAATGCTGGTCTCGCTGGCCGGCGCAATGAGTACCGCAGAATTGGGGAAGATTTTTGCCGAAATGATTCGTCAGGATAAGGTGCATATTATTTCCTGTACGGGTGCCAATCTGGAAGAGGATGTGATGAACCTTGTCGCGCACAGTCATTACAAACGTATTCCCAATTACCGAGATCTTACTGCCAAAGAGGAATATGAACTACTTGAAAAAGGCTTGAACCGAGTGACCGATACTTGTATTCCTGAGGAAGAAGCTTTCCGAAGGTTGCAAGAACACATCTATAAAATCTGGAAGGAGGCCGAAGCCAGAGGCGAACGCTACCTGCCGCACGAGTATATGTACAAAATGCTGCTTTCCGGGGTTTTAGAGGAATATTACGAGATCGACCTCAAAGATTCCTGGATGTACGCTGCCGCGGAAAAAGACCTGCCCATGGTAGTTCCCGGTTGGGAAGACAGCACGATGGGCAACATCTTTGCCAGTTATGTGGTAAAGGGCGAACTCAAAGCAACCACGGTAAAATCAGGAATTGAGTACATGACCTTCCTAGCCGATTGGTACACCGAAAATTCTAAAAACGGAATTGGGTTTTTCCAAATAGGTGGAGGTATTGCCGGGGATTTCCCTATATGCGTGGTGCCAATGCTTTACCAAGATCTAGAACGGACAGATACCCCTTTTTGGAGCTATTTCTGTCAGATTTCGGACTCTACCACCAGCTACGGAAGTTATTCCGGGGCGGTTCCCAACGAAAAAATCACCTGGGGAAAACTGGACATTGACACTCCAAAATTCATCATTGAATCTGATGCGACCATCGTCGCTCCATTGATTTTTGCACAGCTGCTGGGAATGTAAATTTTCTTACAGAACTTCAAGCACTCCCACAACACAACTTCGGAGTTGGGTTTTCATCAAACATTTTAAGAGTAATGAATCCAATACTGACCCGTGTTGTTATAGAAGTCAATAGACGTTTAAAGACTGGTCAAATGGATCAGGACAAACAGCTTTCAGACTACCGTCGTGCTAAAGAACGTCGCAATTCTTCCGTGGATTTCAAAGGTGGGATTCGCAATTTCATTTATATCGTCCTCGGCGTTTTTTCAGCTGCTTTTGGTTTTGAAGGATTCTTATTGACCAACGAATTTATCGATGGTGGGGCGACGGGTATTTCGCTTTTACTGGATGTTTTGACAGACGTTCCCTTTCCTGTTTTGATCTTTTTGGTCAACATTCCCTTTATCATATTGGGTTACAAGATTATCGGAAAGCGATTTGCGATCAAGACTACGCTCGCCATTTTAGGTCTGGGTCTTTGCATAGAACTTATTCATTTTCCCAATGTTACCAACGATGACTTGTTGGTAGCAATTTTCGGCGGATTTTTCCTTGGTGCCGGGATTGGTTTGGCGATACGTGGTGGTGCGGTTATCGATGGCACCGAGGTGCTGGCGATTTTTATCAGTAAGCGTTTGGGCACGACCATCGGCGATGTGATTATTGTAATCAACATTTTAATATTTTCGGTGGCGGCTTATTTGCTTTCCATCGAGATCGCGCTCTACTCGATGATTACCTATATTTCGGCATCAAAAACGCTAGATTTTGTCATTGAGGGTATTGAGGAATACATCGGCATCACCATCATTGCGGTGCACAGCGAAGATATCCGGGAAATGATCGTTCATAAACTGGGCCGCGGGGTGACCATTTACAAAGGCAAGGGCGGCTACAGCAAGGAGCACGACGGGACTGATGTGGATATCGTGTACACAGTAATCACGCGGTTGGAACTGAGTCGATTGCAAATTGAAATCCAAAAAATAGAGCCGAAAGCGTTCATCGTCATCAACAGCATCAAGGATATCAAAGGAGGAATCGTCAAGCGCCGACCATTAAAAGATTAGTTATCTTCGTATAAAATAACCATTAAACACCAATGATTTTCTCGAAAATTCAGTCACTCCGGAATATTTTACGTGAAAACGTTACCGGTAGTTATATTTAAGTTGCTAAAGAATTTTCACCTGAGTTTGATTTTTTTAGATCCACATTTGCTTTCTCTTTCTTCTTTTTTGTAAAATATTCTCCTATCGCCTGTTCTTCCTTTTCCGTAAGTGAGCCTTGTCCACCTATAAAATCAGGTTCTTCCATTTCATTTTTCATAAATCCAAATTTTTAAAATACCTGTTAATTAATCTTATAGCTGATTTTGTTTCAATAATCATAATACGTCCACCAAAATGGAAAGCACCTAGTGTTTTTTCATAATATTCTATCAGTTGAGATTTTGATAGAAATGAGACATTGCCCCGATGTCCACGCTGGAAGGAAAGTCGGCAAGCGAACGCTACAAGATTTCCGGGAACTCCAGCATACATTTTGTCTATGTCTCTATTAAATGGAGCATTTTCAACTAAGTGCATATAGATATGATCTTGTTTTACTTCTATACACATTAAGCCCTGTATGACGGTGGGATTTCCTGAAATTGTTAGTTTATAAACTTCTCTTTCAGGCTGCTGGTGTTCAAATTTCCAGTCGAACAGCCAGTTATTTTTCTTGGTAATCAACTTTAAATCATTTTTTGATGCCAAAGAAACAACTGTCTGAAAGCTGTCGCCAGTCACAACATTTTCAATTGAATTCGTTAGCTTATCGATAAGAAAATCAAGCTCAATATTTTCTTTTTTCTTCACATTACTAATTTAATTAAAATCATGAAGATGTTATAATTTACAACATTCAAATCGTATTCTCTTGACTGGTTAAATTTTTTTAATCCAAGTTGTTTTCGCCGAAGCGAAATTAATTCCCGTCAACTTAAAATTCCCTAAATTCGCGTTCCACAGACAAGACCATGCTAGACAGATTAAATAGTATAAAACAGCGTTTTGATGAGGTGAGTGATTTGATCATTCAGCCGGATATCATCAGCGATCAGAAGCGTTATGTTGCGCTGAATAAAGAATATAAGGACCTCAGAAAATTGATGGACGAGCGTGAAAAATACGTGCGTCTCAAAAACAGAATGGAAGAGGCAGAAGAAGTCATTGCAGATGGCAGCGACGCCGAAATGACCGAAATGGCCAAAATGCAACTGGAAGAAGCCCAGTCTGAAATTCCCGAACTGGAAGAAAAAATCCGGTTTATGCTGGTGCCAAAAGATCCTGAAGATGCCAAAAATGCCGTTATGGAAATCCGCGCCGGAACGGGAGGGGATGAGGCCAGTATTTTTGCAGGTGATCTGTACCGAATGTACTCCAAATATTGCGAGTCTAAAGGTTGGCGTACCAGCACTATCGATTTTAGCGAAGGAACCAGTGGCGGCTTTAAGGAAATCCAGATGGAGATCACCGGTGAGGATGTGTATGGCACACTTAAGTTTGAAGCAGGTGTGCATCGTGTACAACGCGTTCCACAAACGGAAACCCAAGGCCGAGTACATACCAGTGCCGCTACGGTGATGGTATTTCCCGAAGCAGAAGAATTTGACGTGGAGATTGATCCCAAGGATGTTCGGATTGACTATTTCTGTTCGTCAGGACCAGGAGGACAGTCAGTGAACACTACCTATTCTGCGGTGCGATTGACCCACGAACCTACAGGTTTGGTCGCGCAATGTCAGGATCAGAAATCACAGCACAAGAATAAAGAAAAGGCTTTTAAGGTACTGCGTTCACGTTTGTATGATCTGGAACTTGCCAAAAAGCAGGAAGAAGATGCCGCTTTGCGTGGAAGTATGGTTACCAGTGGCGACCGAAGTGCCAAAATTCGCACCTACAACTACCCACAAGGCCGTGTTACCGATCACCGTATTAACCTGACCCTTTACGATCTGAGCAACATCATAGATGGGGATGTTCAAAAAATTATTGACGAACTCCAACTTGTAAGTAATACGGAGAAGTTGAAGGAAAGCGGGGAGGCGTTTTGAAGTAGTAAGTACGAAGTACGATTTTTGATTAATAATAGACATTAAGCACCTAAGGCCTACTCCTGTCATCCCGAGCGCAGTCGAGGGACAAAACCTAGACCTAAATTGACAACTAACGACCTTTTTAACCAAATCCAAACAAAGAAATCCTTTCTCTGCATCGGGCTTGATGTTGATTTGGATCGTATTCCAAAACATCTGCTGGAGGAGGAAGATCCTATTTTCAGTTTCAACAAGGCGATCATAGATGCGACCCATCGTCTTGCGGTCGCGTACAAACCCAACACTGCTTTTTACGAAGCCTACGGCATCAAAGGTTGGGAATCTCTAAAGAAGACAATTGAATACCTAAACGAAAAACATCCGGAGATTTTTACCATCGCCGATGCTAAACGAGGCGACATTGGCAACACTTCAAAAATGTACGCCAAAGCTTTTTATGAGGATATGGCGTTTGATTCGGTTACCGTGGCGCCTTATATGGGTAAGGACAGTATCGAACCGTTTTTGGCTTTTAAAGATAAATTCGCCATAATGCTGGCACTTACTTCCAATGCCGGTGCTTTTGATTTTCAGACGAAAGAAGTCGAAGGTAAACAACTCTATCAAAAAGTTCTGGAAACCTCTAAATCTTGGGAAAACAGCCAAAACCTGATGTACGTAGTCGGCGCAACCAAAGCAGAATATTTCGCAGAAATCCGTAAAATTGTGCCCGATTCTTTCTTGCTAGTTCCCGGAGTGGGTGCTCAAGGGGGCAGTTTACAAGAAGTTTGTAATTATGGACTAAACGATCAAGTTGGACTTTTGGTCAATTCTTCACGAGGAATCATTTACGCTTCCGCGGAAAAGGATTTTGCTCAGGCTGCAGCCCAAAAAGCGGAGGAGCTTCAGGACCAAATGGAAGCGATTTTACGGAAAAAATTCGCCTAATTCCCATATTGCGTATTTCAGAAAAGTTTTCACTTTACCTTATACTGCTTTCCTTTTTTGAGCGTTGCCTCTCCATAGCCTTCAAAATAAATAGGTATGGCCGTGTCCCGTTCCTTCCTAACTACAAAATGTAAATGTGGGCCTCGTGTAAAACCTGTATTTCCGGAATATCCAATGTGATCGCCTTTATTTACAATATCGCCTACTTTAACCAAGCTTCCCTTATGTTTTAAATGAACGTAAGTTCCGTGGGTGCCGTCATCATGAAGGATCAGGATTTTATTGCTGGCATTTATTAGCTCCCTGCCGCCACTTTCTGAAAAGCTATCAACAACCTTCACCACAAGACCGGATCGAGCGGCGTGTACAGGTTCACCTTCTTTCATTTTAAAATCGATGGCGTAAAAAGAGATGTGGTCGTTGTGAGAAAATTTTCCGCCAAAGGATTGACTTACTTCATATTTTTTTCTTGGGCGAAAGGGCAGTCGGTAGGCGAAAGTCGAGTCGATATCAATCTTTGATTTATGTCCAAAATAATAGGCAAAACGAATGCTGTCTGTGAGTTGAGCGGCCAATTCTCTCCGGTCTGTAACCGAGTCGAAAGCCATAAGTTTGATGGATTGATTTACAGGCAAGAGATAGGCATTCAGTTCTTTGTTGTCTTCTCGGGAGTAGGTGATGACTTCCATGGGCGACAAGAGGTGATTTTGCGCGATCAGGAATAAACTATCCTTCAGGATTTTCAACGAAAAGCTTACCTCTTTAGCTTCCGAAGCTGGGGCATCTTTTGTTTCCTGTGAAAAACACAAACAACCAAAACATAGAAAAAATAGGGAAAGGATATAATGCCTGTTTTTCAACATCTCGACTTATCTGAATTGTAGTATTAAAATTTCAAAATCACTTGGCCATCAATTCTTGGTACAGCTGAAAATTGTCATCATCAAAACAAATAAAGATTACTTCCTTTAAGTCAGAATCCCGAAATTCCTTGACCGTATCGAGTGCAATTTGTGCCGCTTCTTTTTTCGGGTAACCATAAATTCCAATACTGATATTGGGAAAAGCAACGGTCTGAAGTTTATGCTCCAGCGCCAATTTGATGGAATTTCGGTAGCAGTTTGCCAATTTTTCGGCCTCGCCAGACTTGCCGCCGTTCCATTTTGGTCCTACCGTGTGAATGACTTTTTTGGCCGGGAGATTTGCGGCAGTGGTGATAACGGCTTCGCCGGCAGGACAACGGCCTTGCCGGTTCCTGATTTTTTGGCATTCTTCTAAGATTGCTGGTCCGCCAGCGCGGTGAATCGCTCCATCAACGCCACCGCCACCCAGTAATGAGGAATTCGCCGCATTGACTATGGCGTCACAGGGTATTTTGGTAATATCGCCTTGTTTTAGCAATAGTTTCATCTTGAGGAGAATTTAATAATTTTTGACGAAACTAAAGTTGTATTGCATTTTTATAGAGGTAGTATGATCAGCGACTGAACTTTAAAACCTTAAATTAGATTTTTTAAATCCTTTTCGAAAAACTAAAAATCAGTCACTTATGGTTGCCGCAACTATCGATGAGGTCATTTTCTTACTGAAAAGAATCATCGCTTCTGAAAAAGATAAAAATTCATCCTTGGCCTATTTTCCTGTGCTCTACCTGCGTGTCACACAACGTATAAAAGAAGGTATCCTTGCGAATGAATTTCAGGATAACTCCCGGATGGAACGGCTCGATGTCGTATTTGCAAACCGGTATTTAAAGGCGTATGAACAGTTTGAACGAGGTGGTCAGCCCAGCCAAAGTTGGCTAAACTGTTTTAAGGCCAAAAGGCTTATGGTGATGCAGCACCTGCTGCTGGGAATTAATGCACATATTAATCTTGATCTCGGTATCGCGGCTGCAGAAATCAGTGAAGATGACAATAACCTGCCCGATCTTGAGACCGATTTTAATGCAATCAATGCCATTCTTGCGAGTTTGGTTGCTGAGGTAAAGGAAAAAATAGGTAGGATTTCGCCTTTATTCAAGCTGCTTGAGCTGGTGGGAAAAGGAAAGGAAGACAAGCTGGTCACGTTCAGTATCAACATCGCTCGGGACGGTGCCTGGTTGTTTGCAAACGAGTACTTTAATGCGGTCAAAAAAACTTCGGTCGTGGAACCAAGGGATCAGAAAATAGCTGCGCTCGCAACCAAAATTATTTCGCCAAAAAGCAAACTGCTGCAATTTATGGCAAAACTGGTTTTGTTTTTCGAAATGAAAAATACCGATAAAGTAGTTTCAATTTTGGAGAACAAGATGGCTGAAGAAACCTTTTCATTTTCCGATTGATGGGAAAAGACTCCCATAGTATAAAATGATGGTTTTATCAAAAATATAGATAAAAATGATTGAAAGGGTTTTCGTAATTTTAGACTGAACAATTGATAAAATCATAAATAATGGAAGATAAAAATGGTACTCCCGGCAATGAAGGACAAGCTTGGGATGTAAACGAATCATCGGCAAAATGCCCATTTCTCAACGGTAAAATGACCCAGGTCTCAGGTGGTGGCCAGAGCAACCGTGACTGGTGGCCCAATATGCTCAATTTGAGCCTGCTTCGCCAGCACTCCAGTTTGGTCGATCCTATGGATAAAGGTTTCAATTATGCCGAAGCCTTTCAGTCGCTCGATCTGGATGCCGTTAAAAAGGACATTTATGATCTAATGACCGACAGCCAAGATTGGTGGCCTGCAGATTACGGGCATTACGGTCCGTTTTTTATCCGTATGGCCTGGCACAGCGCAGGAACTTACCGTATTCAGGATGGTCGAGGAGGTGCTGGTTCTGGCGATCAGCGTTTCGCGCCGCTTAACAGTTGGCCGGATAATGCAAATCTTGACAAGGCCCGCTTGTTGCTTTGGCCCCTCAAGCAGAAATATGGGAACAAGCTTTCCTGGGCAGACCTTTTAGTTTTGGCAGGAAATTGCGCTCATGAATCTATGGGCTTGGAAATGTATGGATTTGCCGGAGGTCGGGAAGATGTATGGGAACCCGCTGAAGATGTCTATTGGGGATCAGAGAAAGAATGGCTGGGCAACGAAGACCGCTATGCCGAAGATGAGCTCGAAAATCCCTTGGGCGCCGCGCATATGGGATTGATCTATGTGAACCCGGAAGGGCACAACGCCAATCCTGACCCGGTGGAAGCTGCGCAGTACATCCGGGAGACTTTTGGCCGTATGGCGATGAACGATTATGAAACTGTCGCCCTGATCGCTGGAGGTCACACCTTCGGTAAAACCCACGGAGCTGCAGATCCTGAAGAATATGTTGCTGCAGAACCCGCCGCGGCCGGAATCGAAGAGCAAAGCATGGGCTGGAAAAACAGTTATGGATCAGGGAAAGGGGCCGATACCATCACCAGCGGCCTAGAAGGTGCCTGGACGGATACGCCCACGCAATGGAGCCATAAATATTTTGAAAACCTTTTTGAGCACGAGTGGGAATTGACTAAGAGCCCCGCGGGAGCACACCAGTGGCGACCCAAGAACGGTGCCGGCGCAGGAACCGTTCCTGACGCGCACGATCCCAATAAGAAACACGCTCCATTTATGTTGACGACAGACCTTTCGCTAAAAATGGATCCGGAGTATGAGAAGATTTCCCGTCATTTTTACGAAAACCCCGAAGAATTTGCAGATGCTTATTCCAAAGCTTGGTACAAACTTACCCATCGGGATATGGGACCCAAATCGCGTTATTTGGGGCCGGAAGTTCCCGAAGAAGATCTGTTGTGGCAGGATCCTGTTCCGGCGGTAGATTATAATAAGTTGATCAATGGGGATGACATCAATCAATTGAAAGAAAACGTGCTCGCTTCAGGGCTTACCGTTTCTGAATTAATCAGTACGGCATGGGCTTCGGCATCTACCTTTAGGGGTTCAGACAAGCGAGGCGGGGCCAATGGTGCACGCGTACGTTTGGCTCCTCAAAAGGATTGGGCGGTCAACAAACCAGAACAACTGGCGAGAGTCCTCGATACCTTAGCGCGTATTCAGAAAGAGTTTAATGACAGCAATAGTGGGAAACACCTTGCCTTGGCAGATCTTATTGTTTTAGGTGGAAATGCCGCTGTGGAGCGCGCTGCGCAAAATGCAGGCTATGAGATGGAAGTTCCTTTTAATGCAGGCCGTGCAGATGCTTCGGAAGAACAGACGGATGCTGCGAGTTTTGATGCTTTAGAACCTTTGGCTGATGGATTTAGGAATTATGCACGCGATGATTTTGAAATGAAAGCGGAAGAGATGTTGATCGACAAAGCGCAACTGCTCACGCTTACAGCTCCAGAGATGACCGTGCTGCTCGGCGGAATGCGAGTGCTGCATACCAATTATGACGGTTCAGACCGCGGGGTATTTACAGACAAGCACGAGACTTTAAGCAATGATTTTTTTAAGAATTTATTGGATATGAGCACTACCTGGAAAGCGGTTTCTGACGCGGATGACCTTTTTCAAGGCAGCGACCGTCGCACTGGTGAAGCCAAATGGAAAGGTAGCCGGGTGGATCTCATTTTTGGTTCCAATTCTGAATTGCGGGCTTTAGCTGAGTCTTATGCTTGTTCAGATTCAGAGGAGCGGTTTGTAAAACAGTTTGTCAAGGCCTGGGGCAAGGTCATGAATTTAGATCGGTACGATCTTAAAAAGTAACTACAAGTAAGTTTTTCGCGGATGCGGAATACTCATAATGGAAAAGGTGATCTTCTGATAAGGTCACCTTTTTTATTGTAGATTATGTATGGTCAGCGCCTAGTCTTAAATATTTAGCATACAGGGAGTTATTTCGTTTTACTGAACCTTTCGATAGTGTTGAGATTGCCACCGCCTTTTACGGGACTTCCTGCCGCAATATAAAGAGCACCTTTGTAGTTTACGGCGTGACTTCCGTGGCGGCCTGTTGCCATTGGTGCCAGTAGGGTGAAATTTCCGGTTTGGGGATCAAAGCTCCAGGTTTCCTCGTGGGCCTTGGGTTGATCGCTTTCGCCACCGGCAATAATGATAACATCTCCCAATTGCACGACAGCCGGTGCCGCGGCCGGTTTTGGGAATTGTTCGGGAAGGGTAGTCCATTGCCCTTTTTCAAAATCATATACATCTACATATGGATTGGTCGCCCCAAAAAATGCCGAGAAATTTTCAGGTTCGTGATAGCTGGTATTTCTACCACCTATACAATACAACTTGTCATTGACCACAATGGCAGAAAAATGATCCCTGATGGTCGGGGCTTTGGTAAGTGTTTTCCAGGTATTGTTTTTGGGATCGTAACAGTCAAAAAGGTTATTGGTGCCGCTGGTGTGTCCAAAGTCGATGCCGCAGACGAGATAGAACTTATCTTGATAAACTACGGCGCCCGCCCCACCACGGCGGCGGTCAATGGGGATTTCCGGACCTTTTTCCCAGGTATCCGTCTTGGGGTAATATTTCCAAATATTTTCTAATGGGGTTTCTTTGGGATAGCTGCCGGTCATCGCCCCAACGATCCATATAGCATCACCATAAACCACGGGCTGGTAATGATGTATCTCAAAAGGTGTGGGTCTGTTGCTCGACCAGGTGTTGGTCTCCGGGTCAAAGACATTTACAGGATTGATGCCGCGGCCACCCAAAAGATAGAATTTGCCATCAAATTCTACAAAGGCATTTTCGTGACGTTTGGACGGCTCACCAGATGCTTCCAATAATATCCAAGAGTAGGATGTCAGCGTTTGTGCGGTTATTCCTTTATAGCAAAAAAGCATAAGGAGAATAAGCCACGTTTGTACAGTTGCATTTAGGGTTTTGACCTTCATAATTAAATTGGAATTGAATCAGAGGCCATAATTTTCCAGACGTATGTTTTCTGTCTCGGCAGCGGTTTTAAACACGTCCCAATCTTTCCCCTGTGTACGGCGCGCGCCGAGAATATTGGCAAATTGGCCAGCTTTGATAGGATCGTCATATTTGGCAAAACCATAGGCCAAGCCTCCGGCAAAGGAATCTCCGCAACCGGTGGTATCCACGACCTTGCCCACTTTCACCGAAGCGATCCAGTCCTTTTGGATTTTTCCGTTGACCAAATGATATAAAATGCATCCACGCGAGTCCATCGTGACATAAAAATAGGACACGCCCATACTTAAAACGTGCCGGGCCAGATCGTTTAGATGATCGGTTTTGTTTTCGTCATAAATAGAAGGGATTTCGCCCTCATACTCATTGGCAAACCACATACATTGAGATTCTTCAAGATTCATTTTAAGGACGTCTATATAAGGTAACCACTCGTCACGGTCTACCCAAAACTTACGGTGGCGTTTTCCGTAAACGTCCATCGCGGTGGTGGCTCCGTGGGCATCAAAAATAATTTTTCCGTTGCTGTTGGCTTTTAAATATTGCAAGGTGCGCAATGAAATTTCGAAATCGGTGATAGGCACGAAGACAAAAGCTGCTGCATCCAAATGATCCTTGATCTGGTCTGGTACAATGGGATTCATACAGGCGAGCTGTCTCTCTTCCCGATTGTTTTGATCTTTAAAATTTAGGAATATCACCGTACCGCGGTCGGCAGCCTTGTCAATTGAGCTGGTGGCAATGTTGGGCCACGGCTCAAACTCCTTGAGGATGCCAGGGTGGTCTTTATCGTGAACATTGCTCACCGGGATAACCGTTCCTTCTGTTTCCAGCAATTTGGCGAGCGCCACTACCGGATGTGTTACGCAGCCATAACGTGTAATGATCTGGTTCTCGTATGTTGAAATGGTGTCCCGGGGGATAGGTCCCGCTACCACGATCTTAATTGGTGTGCTCATATTTTAGTCTTGAAGGGCAAAAACGCGGCGAAGTAAATCAGTAGTTCTTGAAGATACCTGTGTGCGAATGTCTTCTTCCTCTACAGCGATCATTGTAAAAACCCCTTTTAAAGCCTCTTGTGTGACATAGTCGGTCAGGTCTGGATTGACATTAGCGGTAAGGGGGATTTGATTGTACCGTGTGATGAGGTTGCTCCATATTTGGTCTGCGCCTACATCAGAAAAGGATTTTTGTATGACGGGATTAAATTTATCGTAAAGTGCCTGCCGGGTGCGGTTTTCAAGGTATTGCGTGGCGGCCGTGTTATCGCCCATTAAAATATTGCGCACGTCTGTGAAGGTGATGCTTTTTACAGCGTCAACAAAAATAGGCGTCGCTTCTTTAACTGCATCAGAGGCGGCACTGTTGAGCACTTTTAACCCTTCATCTGCCAAGGAGCCAAGTCCGATTTTGCGCAAGGTGGCATCTACTTTTTGAAGTTCTTCAGGAAGGGCGATGCGAACAAGTTCATTAGTAAAAAATCCATTTTCTGCTGAGAGTTTACTTACCTGTTCATCAATGCCCTTGTCCAATGCCTGCCGCAACCCCGAGGCGATCATATCGTTGTTTAGACCAGGCTCACTGGGTAGACTATTCACGACTTGTTGAAGTTCGGCACAAGCGGATAGGGAGAACACCATTAATAGAGCAGCTATTTTTTTCATCAATATTTCGTTTTGTTGATAAGTAAATATAGTAATTAAATATGCCTAAGCAGGAGCAATTCAATCTGACCGGGAGGTGGTGTTGCGACAGGTTGTTTACTGGTAATACAAATGCTCAATTTATGCCTGGGATATTATAGTTCATTCAGAATCTACTCAACCTCCCATTAAGACCGGAAATCTATGTTTGCTTTACGATTCAAACATTTGCTACTCAATAACCAATGAAAAAAATAGCCATTAAACAGCCTTTCAGGTAAAACACCATCCGTACAGCAATTTAGTTCTACCAGTGTGTAATAATTCAGTATCGTTGAACAAGGTTGCCTAACGGCGAAATACCCTCAGATAGATACCAACGCTGCCAGTTTCAGGTGGCTATTTTTGAGCATGAAGCTGGTTTAGCTCCCTTTCGCGCAGGGGGAATCTTCCACCCGACTTTATTTAACCTGATAATTTTTCGCAGCAATAGAAAATACGTTTTATTTTAAAAAAGTAGGAATGGTCAACTGGTCAATCCCCAAAGGATCATAACGATCAACTCCCAAAAAATAGGTACATTTGCACCTTACGTTAACCTTGCCGCAGGCTATGTCCCAAAAAGTATTGCTAGACGCAAAAGAACTAGAGATCACCCTCAACCGCTTAGCGTGCCAGCTGATAGAGAATCACGGTGATTTTTCAGAAACGGCGTTGATAGGCATACAGCCACGAGGGGTTTTTCTCGCAGAACGTATTGCCCTTTTGTTGCGGGATTCTTACGATATCAAAAATGTAAATCTGGGTTATCTGGACATTACGTTCTTCCGGGATGATTTTCGCCGAAGCAACAAACCGCTGGAAGCGAACAAGACCAAAATCAACTTTGTCGTTGAGGACCGAAAAGTGGTTTTTATTGACGATGTGCTTTACACGGGAAGAAGCATCAATGCCGCCCTTACCGCTGTACAGAGTTTTGGCCGCCCCCGGGAGGTAGAACTGCTTACCTTGATCGATAGGCGTTTTAGCCGGCACCTGCCCATTCAGCCCAATTACCGGGGCCGGCAGGTAGATGCGATCAATGCCGAAAAAGTCAAGGTTTCCTGGAAAGAAAACGATGGGAAGGACAGCGTATATTTAATACAGAACTAAAAAGCCTATTGCCTGATGAGCGAACTGAGTGTGCAACATTTGCTGGGAATTAAATACATCAACCGGGCGGATATTGAGCTTATTTTTAAAACGGCAGACCATTTTAAGGAAGTGATCAACAGGCCCATAAAAAAAGTGCCCTCGCTGCGGGACATAACCATTGCCAACCTCTTTTTTGAAAACAGTACCCGTACCAAGCTCTCCTTTGAACTGGCCGAAAAGCGCCTGAGCGCTGATGTGATCAATTTTTCTGCAGGGGCGTCCTCTGTAAAAAAGGGGGAAACACTCATCGATACCGTAAACAATATATTGAGCATGAAAGTGGATATGGTGGTGATGCGCCATCCCAATCCCGGTGCCGGTGTGTTCCTTTCAAAGAATATCAAGGCGAGTATCGTCAATGCCGGTGACGGCGCCCACGAGCATCCTACGCAGGCGCTGCTTGATAATTATAGCATACGCGAAAAACTGGGTGATGTCGCCGGAAAAAACGTAGCCATTGTTGGGGATATTTTGCATAGCCGCGTGGCGCTTAGCAATATTTTTGCGCTAAAACATCTCGGGGCAAACGTAAAAGTCTGCGGTCCAAAAACGCTGATGCCAAAATATATTGAATCACTGGGAGTTGAGGTAGAACTTAACCTGCGAAAGGCCCTAAACTGGTGTGACGTGGCAAACATGCTGCGGGTGCAGAATGAGCGTATGGACATTAGCTATTTTCCCAGCACCCGCGAATATGCACAACAATACGGGCTGACCAAGGAGATACTGGAAAGCCTCGACAGAGAAATCGTGGTTATGCACCCGGGACCCATAAACCGTGGTGTGGAGATCACAAGTGATGTTGCTGACAGTGGCCAGAGCATAATTTTAAACCAAGTAGAAAACGGAGTCGCCATACGTATGGCAGTAATTTACCTTTTGGCTTCAAAAATCAACCGAAATGAAAGTAGAGCAACTTAAAAACTGTAAACTTCTTGCTGATGAGGAAGATGGCATTAAAAGCTTTGCCTCCTTTTTACAATTTATCATTCCCAGGGCTCATAAAAACGATAACCTGATCGTCGATCTTTTGAAGTACAAGGATATTCAGTTGATGGATATGTTGGCTTTTTTGGAAATATCCAATAAGCACCGTTCTCAAAAAAAATCTTTTGTGCTTGTAAACGATGTCCTTCGCCCAGATAATATTCCGGAGGAGCTGATGATCGTTCCCACTGTGCAGGAAGCTCAGGATGTGGTCGATCTGGAATTAATTCAGCGGGATTTGGGATTCTAGTTTGAAAAGGGAAAAGAACAGAGAGAAAAGAACAGAGAGAAAAGAACAGGGAGAAAAGAACAGAGAGAAAAGAATAGAGAGAAAAGAACAGAGAGAAAAGAAAAGAGATTCGGTCTTAGCTCGTTTTTTAGCTGTTCGTGAAATACTGGGTCCAATGCGATAATTGAAGCAAAAAACACAAACTGGTCAATCCTATTCAGGACTCCACAATAGTAAAACCAAGAATCAAGTATTAAAATTATGAAGCTTACCATTCTTGGTTGTTACGCGGCCACCCCACGCTCCTTGACCAACCCTACCTCACAGGTATTGGAAATCAAAGACCACCTGTTTCTTATTGATTGTGGAGAAGGTACGCAAGTAGAGCTTCGGCGGAATAAGATCAAATTTTCGCGCATTAGGCATATATTTATTTCGCATTTGCACGGTGATCACTTCTTTGGGTTGGTCGGGCTAATTGCGACTTTTCGGCTGTTGAACCGGGAGAAAGAACTGCACGTTTATGGTCCCAAAGGCATCAAAGAAGCCATTACCTTACAGCTAAAGTTGTCCAATTCCTGGACCAATTATCCGCTGTATTTTCACGAGTTGGACAGCAAATCCCCACAGTTATTATTTGAAGATCATAAGGTCACGGTAACCACCATTCCGCTCAAGCATCGCATTTATGCCAACGGATTTTTATTTCAGGAAAAACCTGCCGAACGAAAATTAAACATCAATGCCGTTAATGAACTGGGTATTGACCTGGCCTATTATTCAAAAATTAAGCAGGGCAGTGATTTGACTTTGGAAGATGGACGTGTCATTCCCAATGCAGAAATGACCCTTGATCCAGACCCGCCCAGAAGTTATGCCTTCTGCAGCGATACGGTGTATCTGCCTGAAAATATTCCGCAATTAAAAGGGACAACGGTCATGTATCACGAGTCCACTTTCTTGGAAGCCCAAGCTAAACTCGCCCAGCCCACAGGTCACTCAACTGCAAAACAGGCCGCGACAATGGCTCGTGAAGCTGAGGTAAAACAGCTTATTTTGGGGCATTACTCCACCCGCTATCCCGATCTTACCCTTTTTCAGAATGAAGCCAAGACCATATTTGAAAACACCCTGATCGCTGATGACGGGAAGGTTTTTGAGTTTTAAATACCCAATGTACTAATAGATGGAAATATTTAGGCAGGTAACCGCAAATAACATTTCGCTCAAAGACTATCCATTTTGGAAGGAGTTGGCAATGGAAGCTTATCTGCTCGAAAATGAGGATATTCTTATATTGGACAAGCAAAATTTTAATGATGTAACAGTACTTGATGCGGAAATAGCGCTAAAGAGTGGAAGAAAAACAGGTAATGGACGAATAGATATTCTCGCCAAATACGGTGGCGAATACCTGGCGGTTGTTGAATTGAAGCTCAATGAAATTAATGAACTTACCCTAGGTCAGCTTCAGGATTATCTCGACCAGCGCGATCAGATTTTACAGATTGGTGATTACTGGGAGGAAGAGGTTGCTCCAAAATGGGTTGGTGTTCTGGTCGGTACTTCAATTTGTCCTGACCTTCAGGAGAAATTGAGAAGCGGCTATGAGTACAACGGCATACCTATCGCTGGAATGATTATCAGAAGATTCAGAAGTAGTGAAAACGAGATTTTTGTTGTTTCTGATACTTATTTTAAATATGGATATTCCAGTAAGGATTTTTCAACTTTTTTCTTTCAGGGAGAGGAATACAATAAAGGAAGATTGGTCAATGCGGTTTTAAAGTATTATGTGGAGCAAATGCCAAAGATCACCTTTTCTGAGTTAAAGCAAGCGTTTCCTAATCATGTACAGGGGAGTTTTGGCGTATTTACAAATTTGGAAAAGGCCGAAAACATTTATGAACGTGGTGGACGAATACGCTATTATATTAAACCTGATGAAATTATATCTCTTAGAGATCATAAAATTGCGACTTGCACGCAGTGGAATACTGATAATATTTCCAAGTTTATAAAAAATGCGGAAAGCTTAGGATTTCAAATTGATCTTGGTTAAAGTAGCGCTGACTAAAACCTCGATTCTTTGGCAATTAGACACGCACGATTCAATAAAACAAAAAACCCCAAAACCAAACGGTTTCAGGGTTTAAAGTGGTGCCTCCAGGAATCGAACCAGGGACACACGGATTTTCAGTCCGTTGCTCTACCAACTGAGCTAAGGCACCAGATTGTATGTTTAGAATGGCTCTTCGCCGGTTCTTTTCTGGCTCGCTTTGGCAAAGGGAATACCTTTTTGCTTTAGCGGGTGCAAATATAGAAGCAATTTTAAAACTGCACAACACTTCCTTAAAAAAATACGTTTACGAGTTATATTGACTTTCGCCATTGGCGAAACGCTTTGGCAAAATCTATTTGTATTTTCGCGTTTTTAATAACCGTTGTATGGCAAGGCTTGCTATTGATGTTGGCAATACCCAGATAAAATGGGCTGTTTTTGAAGGGATGACCCTGGTGCATTCTGCAACTTTCGAGAAAAATGACGCAGGTTTTCAACTCATAAGGCTGCTACGGGATTACGAGATCGATCGTGGCTTGGCATCAGCCACGGGCCATTTTAAAAATCTTGCCACATTGATTGAGAAGAAAGGTCTTTCTATTGCGCTGCTCGGTCAGGATACGCCGGTTCCATTCAAAAACCTGTATGGAACTCCAGAAACTCTGGGTACAGACCGTATCGCACTAGCTGCCGCCGCCGCCTTATATTTTAAAAACAAAAATACTTTAATTATCGATGCCGGTACCTGTGTGACTTACGACTTTAAGAATTCGGCCAATGAATATCTGGGCGGTGCCATATCGCCTGGCCTAGATATGCGTTACCGCAGCGTACACGAGTTTACCGCAAGGCTTCCAAGGTTGCAGCCTAGAAATCCTGTCGCTCAACTGTTGGGAAAGACCACTGAGGAAGCCCTGCACAGCGGCATCTCCGGCGGTCTCGTCAATGAGATTAGGGGGGCAATCGCGGCATACTCAAATGAATATAGAAACCTCCAGGTGGTTTTGACCGGCGGGGATGCACAATTTTTGGCTAATAGCCTTAAAAATGGCATCTTTGCGCCTTCAAATTTTCTGCTGGAAGGATTGAATTATATAATGGATTTTAATACAAATCAATGATAAGAAGGATTTTGATGTTTGCGGTGGCATTTGTCGCTACGGTGGGCTTGGCGCAGGAAGGCCTCGTTTCTCCCTATTCCTACTATGGGATCGGGGTGGACGGTGCCCGCGGAACAGTAGAAAACCAATCCATGGGTGGGCTGAGCATTTTGGGCGACAGCATCCATACCAATCTTTTGAACCCGGCCGGCTACGGTGCTTTGCGCTTGACCAATTTTACACTGGGGCTTTCCCACAGGCACAATGCCCTGAGCACTGCTGACGAGTCGGGCAGTGTCAATTCATCAACAATAGATTATTTGTCGCTTGCCTTTCCCGTTTCCAAGCGCGTAGGTGTGGGTTTTGGCCTTATGCCATTTACATCGGTCGATTACAAAGTGATACAGCAGGAAGATGACTTTTATGGCCTGTACCGCGGTGAGGGCGGGATCAATCAGGTTTTCTTGACAGCTGGTGCCGAAATATTTAAAGGTTTCCGGATTGGCGCTTCTGCGAAATACAATTTTGGCCGCATACGCAATCAGGCCATTGAGGATGCGGGTGGTGCCTATGCCTTGCGCGAACTGAATCAATCTGATCTGTCGGGGCTGCTTTTTGACTTTGGCCTGCAATACGAGAAAAGGTTGGCCAGTGACTATTTTTTCACCCTCTCTGGAAACTACACCCTGGAAGGTGCAATTGAATCTGAAAATTCAAGGCAGTTTCAGACCGGCCAGTTTTCCAGGATAGAAAATGAGCTGATCTCCGTTATTGAGGACAGGGCGGTCGAACTGGCAAACACACAGGTCACTACTCCGGCCAGATATGGCGCCGGCGCCGGCTTTGGCAAAAAAACCAAATGGTTCTTTGGTGGGGAGTACAACACTATACAAGCTTCCAGCTTCGTGGGTCGCCCCCGGGGGCTGGCCGATACAGATTACCGTGATGCCAATCAATACCGTGTGGGAGGGTACTACATTCCCAGGTTCAACTCCATTTCCAGTTATTGGGGCCGTGTCACGTACAGCGCAGGTTTGCGGTATGAGGAAACCGGGCTCTATGTAAACAACGAAGGTGTTGATGAGTTTGGCATATCTTTTGGATTAGGCTTACCACTTAATAGAAGAACCTTTAGTAATATTAACCTGCTCTTTGAATATGGGCAGCGAGGCACAACGGCATCTGGATTAATTCAGGAAGATATTTTTAAATTTGGACTCAGTCTATCCTTAAATGCCAAGTGGTTCCAGCCTTTTAAATTTAATTAAAATTGTTAATATTGCTTTCAAAACCAAAATGATGAGAATTATACTGACCTTGCTTATTGTCGCGTTTTCAAGCGCCACCTTTACTGCTACAGCGCAGTCCAACGAAGAGTGCCTGCAATTGATTTCCATTTTTTCGGAGCACGCCAAGATCAAAAATTACGATGCTGCTGAAGAGTCGTTTAAAAAATTGAGGGCCAACTGTCCCGGTTATCATTTCGTCCTATATCAATACGGTGAAAAATTGATGAAACACCGTATTGAAAATGCTGCTGATGACAAGAAGAAAGCAGCTATTGACGATCTTGCGAAGTTTTACGAGGAAAAGAAAACCAATTTTCCAGAGAAAACCAAAGTAGGGGACGATCTGTCTGATATTGCTTACCTGTACCATTCCAACAACATAGGTACCCTTAGTGAAGAGTACGCTGCTTATGGAAGGGCGTGGGAAACCGATGCGGAAACCTTCAATAACGCCAAGTATTTGTATGATTATTTTATTGCTGCACTTGAGCTCAATGAAGAGGGAGGATTGGAGCTACAGGAAATTTTTGATCTGTATGACCAGCTACAGGATAAAATTACAGACCAGCAAAACTATTTTGCAAAAAGGCTTTCTGATCTTATTAAGAAAGAAGAAGATGGGGAGACCCTTACCGCACAAGAGAAGCGGGTTGTACAAGTAGCAGAGCCAAATCTTAAAGCATTGTCTCAAGTATCGGGTTTTATCGATTCAAAATTAAGTAATGTCGCTGATTGTGACCGTTTGGTTCCCTTTTACGAAGAAGATTTTGAGGAGGAGAAAGGAAATGTGGAATGGGTAAAGCGTGCTGCAGGTAGATTATTGAACAAGGAGTGTAAGGATGCCCCGCTTTTTGTAAAGCTTGTTGAACAGCTTAATACATTGGAACCATCAGCGGAGAGTTCTTTTTACTTGGGTCAACTTGCAGAGAAAAGAGGTGAACTGGCAAAAGCGTTAAAGTATTACGAGGAGTCTGTAGAGCGACAGGATGATCCTGCCAAAAAAGCTAAAGTACTTTATTCTTTGGGACAGCAGTACCAGGCAAAAGGTCAATACAGTACCGCTCGTAAATATTATCTGGAAGCTGTAGAATTACAACCTTCTTACGCCCGTGTATATTTGCAAATCGCAGAAATGTATGCCCAGAGCGCAAATACCTGTGGCGATACAGAGTTTAACAAGCGTGCTGTTTATTGGAAGGCGGCAGAAATGGCTTCCCGTGCCGGAAGGATCAATCCTTCCCTGGCAGGAGCTGCCAAGAAGGCTGCTGACTACTACAACCAGTTGGCACCAAGCAGAACGATGATATTTGAAGCGGGCAACGCCGGGACCCGTGTTTCCATCCCGTGTTGGGTAGGTGGAAGTGTGACCGTTCCCAATTTATAATTGAAGTTAGTTAAATCACATATAATTTTAAAACTGGTCACGGCATTTGCTGTGACCTTGTTTTTTGCGTGTACCGATGCCTCAAACGAGCTACAGCGTTTCTCGAGAAAAGGGGACGGCCCCAACGCGACCGGTGAGGGCGTGGTTTTAAAATACACCGATTCCGGTAAAGTAGTAGCTGTAATGCGTACACCTTATTTATTGGACTTTGGTGCCGATGATTTTCCATACGAGGAATTTCCTGAAGGGGTCGTGGTTAATTTTTACGATAAGAACGGGAAGGAGAATTACATGACCAGCAATTACGCCAAGCGCTTTAAGGAAACGGGAATTATTGATCTTCGGGACAGCGTGGTATTGATCCTTAGCGATTCTACCCGCCTGGTGACTTCGCAGTTGTACTGGGACCGCAAGAACAATTGGGTTTTTACTGAAGAGCCGTACACCATATTTTCGCCGGGAGATGAATCCTTTAATAAAGGTGTTGGTTTTGATAGCAATGAGAAATTTGAAGATTTCCTATCTTTAAGTGCAACAGGCCGGGTTTTTATTGATGAAAAGGACCAAGCCAATAATGATACTATACGATGAGCAGATTCTTTAAGTTTTTTGAATACGCCTATTTGGTTTTTGCCATATTATTTCTTGTAAAAGCCATTCAGGTTTGGTCGACCGAACCGAGTCGTGCTTATCTGTTCCTGTTTTTTGTGGTGGTGGCTACGGGAATGTTTTTTTTCAAAAGACACTTTCGGAACAAGTATAAGGACAAAGGCCGCTAGATGGAAACCCAGATTGTAATCATTGTACTTTCCCTGATCTTGTCCGCATTTTTTTCCGGGATGGAAATTGCGTTTGTTTCGGCCAATAAAATCCATATTGAGATCGAAAAAAAACAGAACGATCTCATCGCCCGGGCGCTCACCCGCATTACCGAAAAGCCTTCGCGTTTTATCGCCACAATGCTGGTGGGCAACAACCTCGCATTGGTGGTTTACGCCTATTTTATGGGGCAGTTGCTGCAGCATTGGTTGCTGGGTATGGATCTGGGCTGGAAGTGGCTAAACGAATTTTTATTGGAATTTAGCCTGCTGACCCAGACCATTTTGTCCACGCTGGTGGTGCTGCTCACGGCAGAATTTCTTCCGAAGGTATTTTTTCAAATTTATGCCAATTTACTGTTGAGGATCTTCTCCATACCCGCCTACTTTTTTTATTTCCTTTTTGGCGGAATCTCAAGGTTTATCATTTGGATTTCAGATTTTGTGCTGAAGCGTTTCTTCAAAACCGAAGGTGATGAAGTACAGCTGGCATTTAGTAAAGTGGAGCTGGGCAATTATATTTCAGAACAAATGGAGGCAGTGGAAACCCATGAAGAAATCGATTCTGAAATACAGATTTTTCAGAATGCCCTTGAGTTTTCAGAACTGCGCACACGCGAGGTAATGGTTCCCCGTACCGAAATTATCGCCGTGGAAAAAGACGCTTCGCTTCAGGAGCTTAACGCGCTCTTTACCGAAACCGGCCTGTCTAAAATCCTGGTCTTTCAGGAATCTGTAGATGATATTGTGGGGTATGTGCATTCGTTTGAACTGTTTAAGCAACCTAGGGATATTGCCGGAATACTGATGCCGGTAATTTTTGTGCCCGAAACCATGTTGGTCAAAGATGTACTGAATATTTTGATCAAAAAACGCAAGAGCATCGCCATTGTCATTGACGAGTATGGAGGTACCAGCGGAATGATGACGGTAGAGGATATCGTGGAAGAGCTTTTTGGGGAGATCGAGGACGAGCACGACAGTGTGATCCTAATCGAGGAACGTCTCGACGAGCGAACCTATACATTTTCAGCCAGGATCGAAGTGGATTACCTGAACGAAGAATACAAACTTGACTTACCGGACAGTGAGAATTATGAGACCCTTGGCGGCCTGATTGTCAATCATACCGAGGGCATTCCGCAGGAAAATGATGTGGTGGATATAGAAGGCTATCAATTTTTGATCCTGAAGACTTCAAACACCAAAGTGGAGCTGGTACAAGTGAAAATCACGGAGCGGGAGTAATGTGAAATCGGTATAACTTCTGGTGTATAATTTCAGTTTTATTAATTGCATAATAAATGGTATTTTCGCCCACCGATTTGGGCGGCAGTCCTTTCCCAAAAATTATTGGATTAACAGTTTCAGCCCTGACTTTTCAGGGTTTATAAATTAATTATTATGGCAGTTTTAAATAAGATCAGACAGCGTTCTATCTTTCTTATCGGTATTATCGCTTTGGCACTTTTTGCCTTTGTAGCTGCAGACCTTTTTAAAGGTGGCGGTTTTGCGGTGCAGAAGCAGACAACCCTGGGCAGCGTAAACGGTGACGATATTGAGCGCGAGTCTTTCGCAAGGAAAGTCGATGCTCAAAAAGGGCGCTTTGGTCCAGGAGCCAGCACCACGCAAGTGGTCAACAGTGTGTGGGAGCAAGAGGTGAGGGGTAAACTGATGCAGGCACAATATGATGAGCTTGGCCTTACGGTAGAGCGGGAGCGTCGCAATGCGATCTTAAAAGACGCACTTCAGGAGGATCCCCGTTTTCAGAATGAGGATGGTATGTACAGCGAAGCCAAAATGCGCGAGTTTGTAGCGACGCTTAAGGCAAATGATCCCAATACCTACGCACAATGGGTGGATTATGAAAATACCCTGGCGAGGAACGAGCAGCAGAACATTTATTTTAATATGATCAAGGCAGGACTTTCGGCAACACTTACCGAAGGAGAACTGGCTTATAATCTGGAAGCAGACATTCGTGATATCGAGTATGTGCAGGTGCCTTTTACCAGTATCCCCGATGAAGAAGTCGAGGTGACCAAAGAGGATATCAAAACTTATATCAAAAACCATAGTGACGAGTATCAGACCGAAGCAGCCCGCTCTATACAGTTTGTGAAATTTTCTGAAGCCGCTACCCTTGGCGATGAGAAAGGCATTGAGACCGGACTGGCCGCGTTTCTGGAAGATACGCCAGACAGCTACAACGCTAATGATACGATCAGGAGCTTCAGGGATGCTGAGAACGCCGAGGAATATGTGAGTGAGTTCTCAGATATGCGCTTTGATGACCGTTTTCTTTATAAATCAGACATTCCACAAGAGTTTCAGGAGCAATTGTTCAATTTGGAAGTTGGTGAAGTTTTTGGACCTTACAAGGAAGATGGCTTTTATAAGCTTTCTAAAAGCATCGCAGTAGAACAACGTCCTGATTCGGTACAGTCGTCGCATATTCTGTTGCCTTATTTAGGTCTTCAAAATGCCGGTCTGGTACAGAGGACGCGTGCCGAATCTAAAGCACTAGCAGATAGTTTGGCCGAAGTATTGAAGTCGAGTCCGTCAAAAATGGCAGAACTGGCCAAAGAGTTTTCGTCAGATAACAGCAAGGAGAAAGGTGGTGATTTAGGGTATTATACAAAAAACAGTCCGGTGGTTCCCGAGTTCAAGAACTATATATTTAGTAACGAAACCGGGGATATTGATGTAGTGGAGTCGCAATTTGGTTATCACGTCATCCAGATCACAGATCAAAAGAATGAGCAGCGTACCGTGCAGCTTGCAACCATTGCCAAAGAAATTATTCCTTCACAGGAAACCATACAAAGTACATTTACGGCAGCGACCAAATTTCAGATGGCCGTCGATAAGAATACTTCAGAGTTTGCAACGATCGCCAAAGACAGCAATTATGTCGTGCGCCCGGTAAATGGGATCAAGGAGCTGGATGAGAATATTCCAGGTGAAGGTGCACAACGGGAAATTGTACGTTGGGCTTTTGAAGAAGATACCGAAAAAGGCGCCATAGAACGTTTTCAGGTAGAGGGCGGGTACCTAATTGTACAGCTGGTAAGCAGTAATGAGGCCGGACTTATGAACGTAGAAACGGCGTCTGGTCGGGTTACCCCTTTGGTCAGAAAGGAGAAAAAGGCAGAGATCATAAAGAATAAGATCAGCGGTAACGACCTGCAGGCGATTGCTTCGGCTCAAAGTCAAACCGTAAAATCGGCAAGTGCCGTAAACCGCAAAAACCCGACGATCACTGGAGCGGGAACTGAACCGGCCGTAGTTGGGGCTGCCTTTGGACTTAAAGAAGGCGCGGTGTCTAAACCAATTGTAGGAGAGCGTGGGGTGTATGTGGTAAAAGTGACTAAGGTTACTCCGGCCACCAGTCTGGACAATTACAACAGTTTTGCAGTTCAGCAGGGCACTTCGGCGAAGTCGTCAGTAAATGCTAAGGTACCAGCAGCGCTAAAAGAGGTTGCCGAAATCGAGGACAAAAGAGCTTCGGTTTATTGATATTAGATAGCATGAATTTAGAAAAGGGTGTTCTGCGGAGCACCCTTTTTTGTTTTGGGTCACCGGGGCTATATTTTCTAGTCTATTCAATAGCGGAAGAGTTTCTGGTCCTATCGTGATTGAATTCAGAAGCGTATCAAATCCTTTTCCTGTAAAAATTGACCCCGGTTTTTCTCCTTTGATGTCTTTGGGAATCGCATCTGAAACCCTTTCGCGAAAGCAAGAATATTGATGATTGAAAATCTTAAAAGCTTATGGATAGGCCTGCAAAAAACAGTATTCTACAACAGGAACTGGAAACAGGAAGTTTTTAATGAGGAATAACGAATGGCGAATGAGGAATACTGATAGGATTTAAATTTTAAAAGTCTTTTTTTTTGGCTTCCGCCGAAATTTTTAATGGCAAACAAAAAGCCCCAGGGTTGGCATACCTTGGGGCTTTACGCACTAATAAACTAAGATGTTGTGCCTATCGGAACCGTTCTGCAGATTTTACGAGGTCCTCGTCCCTTTTAACCGCCTTGTTTGCCAAGGCTATAAAAACGATAGAAATTAGAGGGAGGAGCATCCCAATACCCTTCTCTGGGGCCGCCGCCCCTCCGGATAATACTTGCGAATGGTACACCAATACGCCCAACAAAATAAAGTTCAATATTATATTCAGCCGTCCCAGGACGAACTGTAGTTTTCTGTTTCCATAAAGGAAAATCGTGATCAGGCTCAACAGGGCACTTCCCAGAAATGCCAGCAAATAACCTATTTGATCAATGGCAAAAACCGGTATGCCGTGCTCACCTTCGTACAAGGGTACAAAAAAAACCACGACAGCCGAAATCAAAAGTGCCAATAACAAATAAATGCTCTGTATGCGCTGAATCATCCGTTTTTTATAGGGCAACAAAAATAACAGATTCTTTTCATTCCCCGGCAATAGGTTTAAAGAAATTATAAGGAGGTCCATGTTTTTATAGGGTGTAAAAAGAATGCCGTTTTCACGCCAGTTTAAATCAGGGGATAGTGATAAAATACATAATAAAGTTGTATTATTGTCATGAAATAAGAGTTTGCCCCCTTCCGGGTCACGCTATACTCCAGGAAATTTTATTGATCTTCTCGAATTTTCTTGAATTTATTCAGAACAAATTACCCACTAGTATTAATTAAATGTTTGACATTTCAGAATTAAAAGCCAAAAAGCTTCCTGAACTTCAGGAAATTGCCAAAGGACTTAGCATACCTAAGTTTAGGGCGCTCAAAAAACTAGACCTTGTCTATAAAATCCTGGATACCCAGGCAGCAGACCCCAAAGCAGTTGCGAGCGTGGTGCAGGGCGATGGTGATGCGAAGATGGAAGAGGCCCCTAAGCGCAAGGTACCGGCCAAAAGAGGGCCTAAGCCCAAGAATACAGACCCAAAGGATGCCAGCTCCAGCAAGGATAGCCAAAAGGATAATACTTCTCCCAGGCAGAATACACCCAAGGAGAAAACGGACAATACGCCAAAAACCAGAAGCGCAAAGCCGAGCCGTTCTGATAATTCAGACAAGGACAGCAACAAAGCCAGCGATCAGTCTGACAACCAAAAGGGCAGCAACAAGCCGCGACCACAGCGTAAAGCGCGGGACACCGGCAACAGCAATAGCAATTCCAGCAATTCCAACAATAACAACAGGAATTCTAATCGGAACAATAACAATAACAACAGCAATCAGAACAACCGCAATAGTGGTAACAATGGGAACAAGGATACCCGTAACCGCTATCGGGAGCCTGATTATGAATTTGATGGGATTATAGAAAGCGAAGGCGTTCTTGACATTATGCAGGACGGTTATGGTTTTTTGAGGTCCTCAGATTACAATTACCTGTCCTCGCCAGATGATGTTTACGTTTCTCAGTCGCAAATACGGTTATTTGGTCTAAAGACCGGTGACACGGTGCTGGGCGTGATTCGACCACCTAAGGAGGGAGAAAAGTATTTTCCGCTTATTAAGGTCATAAAAATCAACGGCCTTGCACCCAATGTGGTGCGTGACCGCGTCTCCTTCGAGCATTTGACACCGTTGTTTCCCAAAGAGAAATTCAACATTGCAGAACGTCAGAGTACGATATCTACCCGTGTGATGGATATGTTTGCACCTATAGGTAAAGGACAGCGGGGTATGATCGTTTCCCAACCCAAAACAGGGAAAACGATGTTGCTCAAGGATGTGGCCAATGCCATCGCCGCCAATCATCCCGAGGTCTATCAAATGATACTCCTTATTGATGAGCGCCCGGAAGAGGTGACAGATATGCAACGTAATGTAAAAGGTGAGGTTGTCGCATCCACATTTGATAAAGAAGCTCACGAGCATGTACGTGTTGCGAATATCGTTCTGGAAAAGGCAAAACGACTGGTAGAATGTGGACACGATGTGGTGATCCTGCTCGATAGTATCACACGTTTGGCGCGGGCGTATAATACCGTTCAGCCGGCTTCGGGTAAGATATTGAGTGGTGGTGTGGATGCCAATGCCCTGCACAAACCCAAACGTTTCTTTGGCGCTGCGCGGAATATTGAAAACGGAGGTTCCCTTTCGATCATCGCAACGGCATTGACCGAGACCGGTTCTAAAATGGATGAAGTGATCTTTGAAGAATTTAAAGGAACCGGAAACATGGAACTTCAGTTGGATCGCAAGATCGCAAACCGAAGGATTTTCCCGGCAATCGACCTCACGTCTTCCAGCACGCGCCGTGACGATCTCTTGCTGAGCGAGAACGTTGTTAAACGTATGTGGGTGTTACGGAAGTATCTGGCAGATATGAACCCCGTAGAAGCAATGGAGTTCATTTCTGACCGCATCAAGCAGACCAAAAACAACGAAGAATTCTTGGTCAGTATGAACGGCTAGAATATCTAAACTGATTATAATAAAATCCTTTTCACTTTAGTGGAAGGGATTTTTGCTTTTAAAAAACAACGCAGACAGGATCAAACCGAAGTTGTCAAGGTGATTTTGGCCTTTTTTAGGTACTTTTCCAGCAACCTTCAAATAAACTCTCCTGCTACCTCTGAAGATTGAACCAAAATCGCAGTTTGCCGCTAAAGAATTCCATTTTAAATTGATAGTACATTTTAAGTGAAGCCTCGTTGCCTTGGCAAGCTGCGTTAAAGCTTTATTAGATTACTATGAAAAAGGGGATGCCGTTTATGTTAGTAATGCTTTTACTAATATAAGAGAGATTGCCGCAATCAGCCTTTTAGGTTTTTCGGTCAGCATAAATTATCCACTGATAAGGTTTGCCCGTTGTTAATAGTTCTTCGGTTGCAACTTTATTTCTAAAAATCAACCCTTTTCAGACTTTGGATTTGTACGTGTCGTTATTGCACTTTATTGTAAAATCGGTATGATGTATGGAGTCGTTTTTTTCTCTTTTAATTGCCACGGCATTTTCGGTTCACGAAAAGTAAGGCACTATCATTTTTTTTTCAAATGGTTTGGGTTTCATTCAAAAAAAGATCAGCTTAATTGTAAACTGTGCACTAATATTGGTATTTTTATATGTTTGTCAAAAATGAGTCCACATTTGCAAATAATATGAACTGGGAAGACCTTTTCTCAAAACCCAGCTCTAATAGCGTTGACGGTAGCTACTGTTTTGTTGGGAATGGTAGGAATTATTCACTGCTAAAACGCTTTCAAATCAAATTTCTCAATAATGGAAATGGCCAAAATAAACGCAGTGCGTAATAAACTTTTCATCTATCCAGTATTTTTTCTTTTGCTTTTGGCAGCCCGACTTTCAGCTCAAAATCTCGAAAGGCCAATTATCCTGGTAAAAAGCCAAGAGCGGGAAAAGATCATTCAAAAGATAGAAGCGCACGAATGGGCTCAGGATATCTACGATAATTTATTGCAGGATATAGACAGCAAATTGGAAGAGTATCTAAGTAATCCAGAAGATTATCTAAAACAGCTTCCGTTTAACTGGAGCAAAAAGGAGGAAAATAAATTCCCTCCTTTTTATTTGACGGTACATATTGAAAATGGGGTTCATAAAAATCTTGACAATGCCACGAAGGAGGAATATATGCCAGCAGAAAAACTTGAAAGACAGTTGGAAATTGCCCTCGGTTGTGGTATGGCCTATTTTATTTCAAATGATGAAAGATACGCTGATCTAGCGACAAGCGTGCTTTATTCTTTTGTAAAGTCTGTGCAACAATCCGAACTTTCAGATTGGCACGGTAGGGGTGGATGGCTTTTTCCGGATGATGGTTTTCGAGAGGTTAGGGTTATTGGTGAGAAAGTCCCTCTAATCTATGATTTTATAGCCAAATATATTGAGATGGGTGGCCTGCCGTATGATATTGTAAAAAACACAAGAGTGGATTTTCCAGTCGATGAAGCCCAGCAGGTTTTTAGAACATATGCTGACCTGACAGTAAATTATGGCCACACAGGCTCCAATCATCCTGTACTGGAAGCACCTAGTTTAGTGTACAATGCTTTGGCTATGAATGATGCCAAGGAACGGGAAAGGCTACTTTCTTATTTCTTGACAGAAAGTACAAAAAATCAGGACGCACTTGATGTGATGGCCGCTTCTTATGTTAATGAGGGTGATATATGGCCGGAAACATCGCAATACTTTGATGGCGTATCCACAAGATTGGCAAGATTGATGCTCATTGTAAACAGATATGATCCTTCACTCAAACTAGGGAAGAAATATAAAAATGTTCTGTATAGTTTGCCCAAGCTCGATTACTTGACCTATCCCAATGGTGAAATTATACGTTGGGGTGATGGTCACCGTCGCGGAAGCCCATCGTACAGTAGCTACGAAAATGCCTATCAGTTAGGTAAAATTGACGGGGTTGAGAAGCTGACCCAAAAGTTTGGCTCCTTGATCAACAGGGCTTTTAAAGAAGGGAAGTACACCCGTAATGGCATGGAATCCATATTTTGGTATGATGATCTTATAGAGGGGAGTCCGGAAGAATTTAAACTCTCCAGAACAGATCGGGTATTTCATGCGGGTATTGTATTGCAGCGGAATGAAAGCTCAACAAAACGACCAGAAGATGGTCTGATGTGCTTTGTGGGTGGTGCAGGAATGGTTCATGGCCACGCTGAGGGAATGAATATAGAATTGTATGGCGAAGGGCAAGTGCTTGGGGTCGATAACGGGCGTGGTCGCTACCAGCAGGATGTCCACGAAAACTATTCTAGGATCTATGCCGGTCACAATACCATAATCGTAAATGGCAGTTCTCAAGGTGAAGGGGGTTGGGTCAATCAAGGTATCAATACTGTTGAGACAATCAGTTTGGAACCTGCCCTAAACGACCAACCTATATCTCCATATCATTCATTTTCTCAGACTGGTTTTATAGATGACAAGGGAGATTTGGCAGAAGCGGTCCAGGAAAGAACCTTAGGTCTTGTAAGGACTTCCCCAACATCCGGGTATTATGTAGATGTTTTTCGGTCAAAATCTAAACTTAAAGATGAGTATCACGATTACCTCTATCACAACATAGGAGATAAGCTTATTTTCGAGAATGAGGATTTGCAGCTAACGGCAGATTCAGGGCGCTATATGGACAATGCAAATAATGAGTGGAAGCAGAACCAAACGTATAGGCATCCCGGTTGGCACTTTTTTAAAGAAGTCGAAACTTCAAGAACCTATGCCAAAGGTGTAAAAGCGGTTTTTCATGTTGACAGTCTTCCTGGCAAAAGTATATATATGGGAGTACATTTGCCTGGATTTCAAAATAGGGAGTACACGAAGGTTATGGCGCCGAAAACGTTTGAGGCACCATCGCCATACAATAATCTTCCAACGCCTACACTGGTCGTTAGAAACAAAGGGAGTGCTTGGGAAAATCCGTTTGTTGCCGTGTACGAACCTTACGATGAGGTCGAAGGCAATGGTAGTATTCAATCGGTTGAGAAAATTGAACAAGACGGCGTCTATAAAGGATTGAAAATCATTTCAAAACTTAATGACAATTTTATATATCAGTATGTAATCACGCAATCCAAAGATGACATTTTTAAGAGTAGCAAGTTGGAAATAGCGTTTGAGGGTACTTTTGCAGTAATAACCCTAGACGAAAGCGAAGGGCTACAGAGTATTTATGTTGGGGAGGGCAAATCATTAAATTTTAGAGGTATAGAGATACCGATTGCTCAACAAAAATTTTATGCGGAATATTAAGGATTATCTCGTTGGATGACCTCAATGATTAAGAGTCCAAGACTTTGTATTTACAAGGTTACGGTTGGGTATTCTGGATGGGAATGTTAAATTTAATTTGTGTCCATTATCTTTTTAAGGTTATTGGCACGGTTCCTGTTGCAATTAAGAGATTGTGTCTGCCTTTTTTTCTATATCCTTTGCGGTTTAATAAGGCAGATTTGAAATAACTATTGGCAGGGTGTATATTTGTACGATAAGGTTATAGTACTGATTAAGCGATAAAGTAAATTGATATACTGCCTATATCAATTTATATTATGCTATGCCAAAAGAAATTATTTATATAAAATTTACACTTAATTGCCCTATGCGCTAATAGAAGCGATAAATAGGTCCTTCTAAAATAAAAAATTTTAAATTAACTTGTTATTGAAGTAACTTGTCATTCCTTATTAAAATCTATGAAAATGAGAAAATATTTACACACTATTATTCTATGCGCTGCATTCGTCAGTACACTTCTGGTAAGGGGTCAATCCAGTGATGCATTAACCTATCTTGACGTTGAATATATGGAAATTGTGCAAGAAGAAATCGACAAGAACAATCGGTACTTTACAAATGCTCTGCGGGTCATTTTAGAAAATGTCAATCGTAATATTAATAGACCTCCCAATCCGGTCACTAATAAGACCCAAGTGCCACCTAGTGGTGATATGCAAGATTATCTTAGTATTGCCCCCTACCTCTGGCCAGACCCTTCAAAATCTGACGGACTGCCCTGGATTGGTAGGGATGGTGAGATAAATCCCACAACGCGTGGAGATAATACAGATATTGTTCGAGCAGGTAAAATGAGGGGTGATGTGGAAGATCTGGGGATCGCTCTCTATTATTACGATGAAGATAGGTATGCGGAGAGGATTAAAGAATTGCTAAATGTCTGGTTTATAGATCCTGAGACAAGGATGAATCCAAATTTAAATTATGCTCAGTCTCATCCTGGTAAAAATGATGGTAATTGGTTTGGCATCATTGAGTGGGGGAGAATTAACCAAGTTATCAGTACTATTGAGATTATGGAGTTGAAGAATAGGTTCACCCCATCAGAAATCAATGCCATTAAAGCTTGGTTTGCTGAATACCTGAACTGGTTGGAGACGAGTAGTTTTGGAAACATAGCATCAAATAGGACAAATAATCACGCCGTTTGGTATTACAGGAACGTAATGGGCATCAATATGTTTCTTGGTAATGATGAAAAGGCCAAATCCTATATTGAAGATGTAAAGAACAAATTGATCAAGGTTCAAATCGAACCAGATGGTAGTATGCCCCGTGAGCTAGCTAGGACAAATTCTGTGGATTACACAGCTACCAACATAGAAGGGTTTTTGGATATCGCAAAAATGGCCGAAAAGTTAGGCGTGGATCTTTATGGCTACACCACTGATGACGGCAGAAGTATCCGCAAAACCATCGACTTTCTGAAGCCTTATCTTAATGGTGAGAAAACCTGGCAGTGGCAGAATATTAAGTATGAAACCATACAAAAAGCCTTTGAAGGAGAAATTTATCCCTTACTTTCCAGAGCCAGTAGAATGTTTAATACCCAGATAATGCCTGTAGAATTTGGAGCTGAAAAAACCATTGGGAATTTTGAAAAATTGATTTATCCACCATTAAGTTTTCCTCAGGTTTACGAGGACGGCCCACCAGAGGGATATGTTTTTGCCGCTAGTGAAAGGGGTACTGTAGTGGTTACAGGAACCGTCGATATTGCATATGGAGCCAACGGTGTGTACTATTTTTTATACAATCAATCAGCCGATGTGACTTGTGACAGTGCCACCTTTGGCGGAGATCCCATTCGGGGAACCGTAAAATCATGTTATGTAAAATCTTCCAATCTTTCCTTAGAGGATGAGCTTTTGGCCAATCGAGCCAGTTTAAGCATATATCCCAATCCAGCGAGAGGAAGTTTTACGGTACAGGTAAATAACACACAAGCCGCTCACGTTAATATATATGATGTAACTGGACTAAAGGTTTATAGTTCAGATATGACAGGGAATGAGGTTACTATTGACAGAACTTTTAATTCAGGTATCTATCTTATCCAGACTATCACCAGCGATGATAAGGCAATTACGAAGAAACTTATCGTACGATAATAAGGTGTAATCAATACGATTGTCCCAAGAATATTTCAAAACAAATAAGGCCTCTAGCGGTATTTCTGGTTGGTTAGTGGTTACGATTGATCAGTTGGTTCGAGAATAATATTCCAAGCCTAAGCTTGTATCTAATAATATTTCATTGACCTGGGATTTTATCCTACAGGGTAACCAAACCATTACGCAAAACCACTGTCTGTACTATCAAGTTCCTTGAAAATTAGTGATAAGGGTTACGGCAGACATAAATATCACAAACTATCAAAATGAATAAGGATTGTATAATTAGGACTATCTCAGCGTTTTTCATATGTTGGGGATTAGCCTCGATGAACATTTGTTCAGCACAAACCCAGAATTCTGCAACTGACCTGGAATCGAATTTTTTTTCACCCCCAAATTCCTCGAAGCCCCGAACCTGGATGCATGCCATGAGCGGGAATATGAGCAAGGAAGGCATGACCAAGGATTTGGAAGCTCTTGCAGCTGCCGGGCAAGGTGGGATACTCTTATTCAACATTGCTAATGGTATTCCCTATGGAAACGTGCCATACAATTCTGATGAGCATCACAAAATTCTCACGCATACCGCCAAAGAGTGCGAACGACTAAATTTAAGCTTTGGCGTACATAATTGCGATGGGTGGACATCTAGCGGAGGTCCTTGGATATCCCCAGAGGATAGTATGAAAATGGTCGTTTGGAGCGAGACCATTGCGGATGGAGGAGGTACCGTTAGTATCGATCTCCCCCAACCTACCACTCACGAAGATTTCTACAAAGACATAGCGGTGCTGGCCTACCCGGCCCTGGAATCAGAAATCATAGATGCCGAGGCCGAGCCCATCATAACCGCATCAGATAGCGCCTTTGATGTGTCTATTGTTTCTGATGATTTGAATACAGATGCTGCGCATTTGAACAAACCTGAAGACGAGAATTCGTGGCTGTTGCTTGACTTCAAAAAAATACATGAAGTAAGTTCTGTGTACCTGTCCTATTTTGGCAACAATAAAACTGCGGATCTGGAGATATCAAATGACGGTATAAATTTTACTTCGGTCAAAAATTTTGGGTCATCAAGACGTATCGGCAAGAAGAAAAGAATTATCAGTGAACAGTTCAAGCCCATAAAAGCTCAGTATTTCCGTTTTACCTTTTCTGAAGAAATGGATATACGAGAGGTGAAATTAACGGCGTCAAAACCCTTCAATAACTATTTGGGATACAGTGGATTGTCAAGCCCCGGAGATTATATGGATATTGATCTGAACCCGGACGCCGGTATAATACTAAAAAAGTCTTCCATTCTGAACCTCAGCGCTGAACTGTCCCCAGAGGGTAATTTGGTAACCAAACTCCCGAAAGGCAAATGGACAATAATGCGCTTTGGCTATACCTCTACAGGAACGACAAACTGGCCTGCTTCCAAATGGGGAAGAGGTCTTGAGTGCGATAAATTCAGCCGTCCAGCCTTAAAAAAACATTTTGATGCTTTTGCACAGAAAGTAATTAATAATTCGAAGGGAGTTGCGCCAAATGCCCTTCAGTATATTGAGATAGACAGTTACGAAATGGGTGGTCAAAACTGGACGGAGAACTTTGACCTGATGTTTAAAGAAGAGAAAGGATATGATATCATTCCGTATTTGCCAATTTTTGCTGGACGTTACGTGGAAAGTGCAGAAGCGGTCGCAGGTATTGCTTATGACCTCAATAACATGTACACGGGTTTAATGACAAACAATTATTTTAAATATTTCACAGAGCTGTGCAATGAGAACGGTCTTAAAAGTTATATAGAACCCTATGGTAGCGGTCCGGTCAGTACTTTGGATATTTCAGAACATATTGATCTGCCAATGACGGAATTTTGGATGAATAGAGAGAATCAAAGGCGACTGACCGGTACTATTGATGGAGCTCATATTTACGGAAAAAAAATAATCTCTGCCGAAGCATTTACGTCAAAACCGGATCTAAACTGGAAGAATCATCCTGCACTGGCGAAGACTTGGGGCGATATGGCTTGGATATCCGGTGTAAATGAATTTATGTTCCACCGCTTTGTTCATCAAGCCAATACGCACGTAAAGCCTGGGCTGACCATGGGATATTGGGGTTCACATTTTGATCGTACCCAAACGTGGTGGATGAATGCGGGAGTAGCTTGGTTTGACTACATCGCACGGGGCAGTTATCTTCTGCGTCAGGGGTATCCGGTGGCCGATGTGCTGGTTTTTGCAGGGGACTTACCACACAAAGATGGTATAAGGCGTGACAATTTAAAGTACGAGCTCCCATTGGGTTTAAATTTTGATTGCACCAATGCGCACGCTCTTATCAACCGTATGTCAATCAAAGACAAGACACTGCTACTTCCCGAAGGCAATGCCTATAGCTATCTGGTACTTCAGGATTTTGATGTGGTTACGCTTCCTACATTGCGGCGAATCAAAGAAATCGCGGATGCCGGCATTCAGATTATTGGTGAAAAGCCTTTGCAGTTGGCAGGATATAAGGTTACGGCAGAGCAGGCTGCTGAATTTAAGGAGTTGTCCAATTCTATCTGGAGCAAACCCAATTGCCAAACCCAGTTTGATTTTAATAAACTGCAACCGGATTTTACGGTAGCTGACAAAGAGGTACCTTTTGTACACAGAAAGACGGATAATGAAGATATTTATTTTTTCTATAATGAAAAAGAGGACGCAACAAATTTTGAATGTAATTTCAAAGTAGCCAACAAAATCCCTGAGCTGTGGAACCCCAATACAGGAGAAACGCGAAAATTGGCTAATTTTAAAACAGATGCCAATTCAACCAAACTATGGCTCAAGCTTGAGGGATTGGAATCTGCATTTGTAGTGTTCAGAGAACCATCAAAGAATGTCCGGTCAATAGTTGGGGCTCACGATGATAGGCAACTTTATCTAAATGAAGACAATACGGTTGAAGTAGAAGTCAGTAGTGATAGTATTTCGGAAATTACTTGGAGCGATGGAAAGATTTCAAAAATCTCAGAAATCACCCTGCCCGAACCGGTCAATTTGAATACTGACTGGAATGTTGATTTTCTAGCAGAACACGATTTTAAAGCTACACGCAAATTTTCTGAGTTGAGTGATTGGAAGGACAGTGATGAGGATGCCATAAAATATTATTCGGGCACAGCTATTTACAAGAAGAACTTTTCAATTGCAATTGCCAAAAAAGACAAATTGCGGTACATACTCGATCTGGGTGAAGTGGATATCGTTGCTGAGGTTCTGGTAAATGGTCAAAACGCGGGGGTATTATGGCTGGCTCCATTTGAGGTAGATATTACTGATTACCTCAAAAAGGGGAAGAACGAGTTGGAAATAAGAATTACCAATCAATGGTCTAACAGGCTGATTGGTGACGAAAATTACCCACCACAGGATGGTGGTTATCAAAAGAGTGGATACATTCCCAGTAGTTCAAGCCAAATGCCGCAATGGTATACTGCCAATGAACCTATGCCCGAAGGTCCTAGAACAACATTTACATCTTGGGATTTTTATAAAAAGGGCGATGAGCTTATGCCATCTGGTCTAAAAGGGCCTGTTCAAATAAAGCACAATAAAATAATTACATTAAGCGCAGATCATAATTAGGTATAGACAAATAAGTTTGCCCTAGAAATCATCGGTGAAGACTGCTTAACAGGTTTAGGTCAATTGACTTTATGTATTAATCAGCATAAAAATAATGATGTCTTTATCATTCCCAATAGTTAATATATATAAATTTTTTGGTCGCTTAAAGCAGCAACTAGCGTCGTGTTCTATCACATCTTAACTTTTGTGCGTCGACAAGTTTAGCAGTGCATTGGATGATTTCGGCGAGTTATTACTCAACTGTACTATCGGACAAATTTAGATCTACTTGTTATATTTGTATTTTCCTGAAATCACATAATTTATTGTAAGTATCAATTTTTGTGAATTCAGGCCAATCTACATATCATTGTGAGATTATAATCCATCTCAATACGTAATTTAAAATTCTAACAATTTAATTGAATATTTTGAAAAATCTTAAAGTTGAAAAGGTAATCAAAAATGAGTGTAGCCACTATAAATGGCTTTTACGATTAGGCATCTTTTCATTGTTCATTTCCACAACCTCAGCCCAGGACCTGAAATCATTGTTTCAGAACCCACCTCCCGAAGCTAGACCACGTACGTGGATGCACGTTATGTCTGGTAACATGTCTAAAGTAGGTATGACTAAAGACCTTGAGGCTATGGCTGATGCTGGTTTAGGTGGAATTATACTTTTTAATGTTACGGTAGGGACTCCAAAGAAGGGCGAGACTATATTCAACTCACCGGATCATATTGACAAAATTGCACACACCGCAGCAGAATGTGAGCGACTGGGGTTAAGTTTTGGTGTTCACAATTGCGATGGATGGACCTCAAGTGGAGGCCCTTGGATAACCCCAGAGCATTCTATGAAACAAATAGTACATAGGGAAGTGGTAGTTGATGGAGGTAATGTCAATATAAAACTACCAGAACCCACTAGGAGAGGGGATTATTATGAAGACGTTGCGGTATTGGCCTATCCTTCATTACCCTCAGAAATCTTGGAGGCGAATGCCAAGCCAAAAGTTACAAGTTCAAGTAAGGAGTTGAACCTGGAATTAATCTTGGATGGAAAGATAGATGAGAAAGACATGTTTGAGGTGCCCGAAAACGAAATTGGTTATATACAATGGGAGTACAAAGAACCACATTCAATGAGGTCATTTTACTTGAATTGTGAAAAAAGCAGGGATAAAGGAATAGCAAAACTTCAAATTTCAGATGATGGTGTGAATTTTAAAGATGTTATCGATTTTGAAGTATTGCGTCAGGGGAAGAGTGAGTATGCAATCTATAAACACTTTGATGCAGTTACTGCTAAATTTTTCCGATTTGCAACAGATATGGACTTTAACCTATCTGAAGTAAACTTAAGTGGTGTTTACAGGTACAACGATATGTTGGCCAGAACAAGCCTGTATTTACAGGAAACACATCGCTTACCTGCCATAGATGAAGCCCCTCAGGATATGATCGTACAAAAGGAGGATATAATTGACCTGACCGGCAAGGTAAATTCAGAGGGATATTTGAATGCAAATTTGCCAAAGGGAAAGTGGACGGTTTTACGGTTTGGCTACACAATAACAGGTGCCAAGAATGGTCCTGCTTCACCAGATGGAAGAGGTTGGGAAGTTGATAAGATGAACCGGGAATCGTTCAAGGTATTTTATGAAGGATATGTAAGAAATGTGATTGATGCTTCAAAAGAAGTTGCGCCCAATGCGTTGCAGTATATTGAAATTGATAGTTATGAAGTGGGTGGGCAGAATTGGACAAAAGATTATGAAACGTCTTTTAAACAGGAATATGATTATGATATACTGGATTATTTACCACTTTATGCAGGGCGTTATATAGACAGCCCAGAGACAACAGAGCGCATTTTATGGGATGTACGTGATTTCAACAGTAAGTTGATGACCGATAACTATTTTGACTATTTCACCGAGCTATGCCATGAAGATGGTCTGATCAGTTACGTAGAGCCTTATAGTTTTAATGCTGCCTACAACGAATTGGATGCTACCCGCAAGGTAGATGTCGTAATGGGCGAATTCTGGATGCGGGGATACGGTGAAATGATCGTTGCCTCCTCTGGAGCGCGTATTTACGGAAAGAATATCGTTTCTGCGGAGGCTTTCACCGCCTTACCACATATCAATTGGACCGGACATCCCGGTTCCATGAAATTGGCAGGAGATAAAGCCTGGACTCAGGGGATTAATGAATTTTTCTTTCACCGATATACCCATCAGCCAAATACCCATGTGTTGCCGGGTCTTACCATGCATCAATGGGGTTCACATATTGATCGCACTCAGACGTGGTGGGAAGGAGCAGGAAAAGACTGGTTTAAATACTTGGCTCGGGGGCAATATATGCTTCGGCAGGGCATACCGGTATCAAATGTTCTGGCCTTTGTGGGAGACGGGGCTCCCAACTCTATTTTAGAACGCTATCAATTGTCAAATTCTTTACCGAACCATATCAATTACGATTGCATCAATGCAGATGCACTTCTCAACCGTATATCAGCGAAAGACGGCAAATTAATGCTTCCTAACGGTATAGAATATAGCGCTTTGTTTATAGCGCCAATAGAGCAAATAAATATATCGACGCTCAGGAAGATTGCCGAGATAGCCGAAAACGGGGTTCTTATTATTGGAGAAAAGCCGAAGGTTTTAGGTGGATTTACACCTTCGGAAGCGGATAAGAAGGAGTTTGAATTGCTAGTGGATAAAGTATGGAACAAACCTACAACCCAGTCAAAAGCCAATTGGGATGAACTTTTTTCCAAACATCAAATTCCCATAGATTTGAAAATCGAAGGCGGCGAGGATATTAATTATATCCACCGAAAAACCGCCAAAGAAGATATTTACTTCTTTTATAATCCGAAAGAAACAGAACAGACCTTCGATTGTACATTTAACGTTGATGGCAAAATACCAGAATTCTGGAACCAAATGACTGGAAAAATCACCAAATTGGGTGCTTTTGAAAATGTTGATGGTCAAACCCATGCAGCTGTTACCCTACCTTCACTGGGTTCTGGATTTATAGTATTCAGAGAGTCAGCCAAGGGTGTGCAATCCATTGCTCCGGGTTTTGCCTGTAACAATACAGATTTGAGATTTGCATTGGATGAAGGGAACCGTCTTCAGGTAGCAAGTAGCGATAATCAAACTACCGAGCTCGAATTTGCCGATGGTACAAAGCGATCTATCAACATCGCTAAAATCCCTGATGCATTTGCTATCAAGAATGCCTGGAATGTTCATTTTCCCGATACAAAATCAGGAGGGACGACCGTTGTAATGGATAACCTAAAAGACTGGACAGAACACGAGGATGAAGAAATCAAGTATTACTCAGGTAGTGCTGATTATAAAACAAGCTTTGTGCTCGATTCTGATATGGTTAAAGACAATATTTTATGTACGCTTGATTTGGGCGAAGTAAACGTAGCCGCACGCGTTATCGTGAACGATACGGATTTTGGTGTGGTATGGATGGCACCCCATGTGCTTGACATCAGCGCAGCCATAAGAAAGGGTAAGAATACGTTACAAGTAGAAGTTACAAACCAATGGACAAATAGATTGATCGGAGATGAAAATTTTCCAGATGAAACGGGTTATTTTACCGACAAGTCCAGGGATATGCCCGAATGGTTTTTAAACAATGAGCCTGCTCCGCTTAAGAAAAGAAGTACGTTTACCACTTATAAATTTTATAACAAAGGCGATGAACTATTGCCTGCCGGCCTTGTGGGACCAGTAGAATTGAGGTTTGACCGTATTATGAAGATTAAAAAGAATCGTTAAAAGAAATAAATTAAGTGAAGCAGGTTGTCATAGATGCTGCGGGTTACATCTTGACAACGTATCACTTTCATTAGTCAACAAAACTGCCGTTTTAAAAATGCCAATGATGTATATAAGCAATTCATTACTTTCACGGAGCTGCAAATTGGTGCAATACAAATAATTAGTTCATCTATATTAATGTTTTGTGAATTACTTTGATTGTAAGTATTGATTCCCAGCACGGCTTTTCTGGTATTTTTGTGACAAGACCGATCGTTTCAACGATTTTTAGAAGGCATTATGCAGTTTGAATATAGATAAAAAAAACCTTTGCCATCCCGAAGTATATCGAGCACTGACGACCAATGGGTACTACATTGAGCATCTTGATATTTGGGAAGTCAGGTAATATTCAAACGATATAGTTGAAACACTCTGATTTAAGCACTACTTCAATGAAATTTAAAAATGACATTCCATTTAAATTGAGAAATATTTTTCGACTTACAGTATTGGGTATTTTACTCGTGCTATGGCCCTTAAATAATCAGGTCCAGGAAATTAATGGACAAAGTTCATTAGAGCAGAATTTTAAACTTCCGCCGAATGAATCAAAACCGCGTACGTGGATGCACGCCATGAGCGGCAATATGAGCAAAGAAGGGATGACCAAAGACTTAGAAGCACTTGCAGCAGCTGGGGAAGGAGGTGTACTTTTATTCAACATTGCCAACACCATTCCTTATGGTACCGTAGCTTATAATTCTGAAGAGCATCACGAGATCATTACCCACGCGGCAATGGAATGTGAGCGTTTAAATCTTGCCTTTGGAGTACATAACTGTGATGGCTGGTCCTCAAGTGGCGGCCCGTGGATAACACCAGAGGAAAGTATGAAAATGGTGGTAAGCAGTGAGATTATCGTTGATGGGAATACAAATTTAAGTGTATCGCTTCCGCAGCCCTCCGTTCGGGAAGGTTTTTATCGTGATATTGCCGTTCTGGCATATCCAGCGCTTTCATCTGAAATTGATGATGCAGCGCTCAATCCCACAATCACCTCATCTGATGCCAATTTTGATATTGCCTTGGCCACAGATGGTCAAAATGCAGAACCCGCCACGCTCAGAAGCGGAGCGGAAGATAGTGCGTGGATGTTATACGATTTTGGTAAGCCTGTCAAGATACGGTCACTTGATATTTTTGCTCACGGTAATCGCCTTGAAGTCAAACTCGAAACTTCGGACAACGGGAAGGATTTCAAGTTGGCCAGGGAACTTCAACGCCCTAAGAATATCGGCAAACAGATGTTGGCTTTCAGTGAACAGTTTGACCCTGTGAAGGCTAGATATTTCCGGATATCTTTCAACAATACTGTAGAAATAAGGGAGGCCAAGTTGAGATCAAGTAGGCCATTTGACAATTATTTGGACAATACAGGGTTGAGCAATAAGTATTTCGACGCTGATAAAATTGAAATACCAGAAGAAGACTTGGTGGTGTCCAGCGAGTCAATTATCAATCTTACCGAGAATTTTAATAAGAAGGGAATATTACAAACTAGGCTTCCCGCTGGTAAATGGACCGTTATGCGTGTGGGTTTTACCTCAACAGGGGCAATCAATTGGCCAGCTTCAAAATGGGGAGTGGGGTTGGAGTGCGATAAATTCAGTAAGCCTGCCTTTAAAAAGCATTTTGACGCCTTTGTACAGCGGGTTGTGAACAATTCTAAAGATGCGGCTCCCAATGCACTACAATATGCAGAAGTTGATAGCTATGAGATGGGCGGTCAAAACTGGACGGATGGTTTTGATGAAATATTCAAAAAGGAAAAAGGTTATGACCTCATATCCTATTTACCCCTGTTTGCTGGGAAATATATAGATAGTCCAGAATTGATCGCTGAAGTCACTTGGGATTTAAAGAAGCTTTATGCTGATTTAATGGGTGAAAATTATTGGGATTATTTTTCAGAATTATGTCATGATAATGGATTAGTAAGTTACGCAGAACCTTATGGTAACGGTCCAATTAACGGTTTGGACGTTTCTAAAAACATAGATATTCCAATGGGTGAATTCTGGACAACTCAGCCAACTTCAATTATTGATACACCAATTTCAGGAGCACATATTTACGGAAAACCTGTTATTTCTGCTGAAGCATTCACATCACGAACCATTGAAAATTGGAAATTTCATCCCGCAATGGCCAAAACCAAAGGCGATGAAATGTGGGCAAAAGGGATAAATGAATTTATGTTCCATCGGTTTACCCACCAGCCGAATACTCACGTAAAACCTGGGTTAACGATGGCACGCTATGGTTCGCACGTTGATAGGACACAAACCTGGTGGATGAACGCCGGCAAAGCGTGGTTCAGCTATCTTTCTCGTGGGCAACATTTGCTGCGCCAAGGTCATCATGCTGCAGATGTGTTGGTTTTTGTTGGAGATGAACCTAATAATGGCGACGTATATAGAAGAGGGCAAAAATCGCCTATACCATTAGGTATCAATTATGATTGTACCAATCAGGACGTGTTGATCAACAGGATTGTAGTTGAGGATGGAAAAATGATATTGCCCGAAGGAAATCCCTATTCGGTATTGCTGTTGGAAAAAACGAAAGTGATTACTTTACCCAGTTTACGCAGGATTAAAGAAATAGCAGAGGCAGGTGTCCCGATAGCTGGTAAAAAACCAAAGAAACTTGCGGGTCATCTAATTTCAGAGCAGGAACAAACTGAATTCAAAGCTTTGGTAAATCAAATTTGGAGTCTTCCGAACTGCTCAGAAACCTATGATTTTTCAGGATTTCAAAGAGATTTTGAAGTTGTTGGGGAAGAAGGCAAATTATTTATACATCGCCGTACACCCAACGAGGATATTTATTTCTTCAGTAATCCTGAAATGAAATCCAAACGTTTTGAATGTAGTTTTAAGATAAAAGATAAAATCCCAGAACTTTGGAATCCAGTTACGGGAGAAATTACAAAATTAGCTCATTTCAAATCAGAGGAAAATCATACACGTGTTTGGGTAAAATTAGAAGCTCTGGAATCTGCATTTATCGTGTTTAGAGAATCTTCAAAAGGTGTAAATTCAATAATAGCAGCTAATGACGATAATACTTATACCTTAGATGAAAATAACAACATAGTTGTTTTAGCTCCCAATTCAGGAAAATTTAAAATCAAATTAACTACCGGAAAGACTAAAGAGGTTCGTATTAAGCCAAAACAAATAGCCAAACTTATTGACATTAGTAAATCTTGGGAGGTAGAGTTTTTGGAAGCACATGATTATGCGGCAAGGATTAAATTTGATTCACTTCCTGATTGGAAGGACAACGCTAGTGAGGACATAAAATACTATTCTGGTACTGCTATATATCGTAAATCATTTAACCTTCCCAACAAGTTAGGTAAAACTGAAAGAGCCTTATTAGATTTAGGAAAAGTAAGTATAGCGGCTGAGGTTATTGTAAATGGCAAAAACGCAGGAGTATTATGGATAGCACCTTTTACTCTTGATATTACTAAATATTTACATAAAGGAGAAAATGCAATTGAAGTTCACATCACAAACCAATGGACTAACAAATTGATTGGCGATGAGCGTTTTCCCAAACAGGACGGCGGTTACAATTTGTCTACCTACAATCCTCAAGAGGATAGTTCCATGCCAGAATGGTACCTTAATAACGAACCCCTTCCAGAGGGGCCAAGAACAACATTTGATTCTGGTCAGTTTTACAAAAAGGACGATCCGCTATTACCATCAGGACTCTTAGGACCTGTAACCATATCATTTAACCAAGAAATTACTATAAAATAACTGTAAACAGATGTCAAACCGACACGCAATTCAAAATATATCAGCTCTAGTACTCTTGCTATTTACTAGCTGTGTTTTCAATGCAAATAAAGAAGAATCCAATACTTCTGCAAATGATACGAACACGCTTTACAATGGTTTTCAAAATCCACCTTCAGAAGCTAGGCCATTTGTACGCTGGTGGTGGAATGATAATGATGTTGAACCCAATGAACTGGACAGGGAATTGGAGTTACTTAAAAGTGTAGGTTTTGGAGGGGTGGAGATTAACCCCATTGCAGCCAATAGAACTACCAAGAAGTACAATCCCGACGCCATGGTCTGGATGAGTGATGAGTGGATAGATATGTTGGTACACGCCTGTAAAAAGAGTAAAGATTTAGGTATGATTACCGATATGATTGTAGGTACAGGGTGGCCTTTTGGAGGCGAGTTTTTAAAACACGAAGAAACTTGCCAACGTATAACTCCCCATACCTTACCATACAATGGAAATACAACTATCAAGACGAGTAAAGATGAACTACTGGATATAATTAATACCCATTACGAAGGGAGTGGTCAACGTAAACACCAAAGTGAAAAAACGACTTACGAGTTATTTTATATCTATTTGATCCCTAATGACTGTAAGGATAAAAACGAGGCAATTAACCTATTGGATTTTGTAGATAAGGAAGGAAATCTATCTTATGAAATTAAAACGTCTGGAAAGTATAACCTTTGTTATGGCTTTAAAGAACAATCGTTTCGTAAAGTGAGTTCAGGAGCAAAAGGTGGAGCAGGACCCGTTATGAATCATTATGACAAAGACGTTACCCGACAATACCTTTCTAGAATTAAAAAAGTTTCGGAAAAAACAGGTATTCCTTTGAGTGACTTGGTCAGGGCTTTATTCTGCGATAGCATTGAAATATCTGGGGCAAATTGGACAGATGGTTTTAAAGAACTTTTTGATGAAACCTATGGTTATTCGTTTGACGATTGGTTGCCATTTGTATTTTACCCGGCCTATGAAGGTTATGAAGAAGTTGAATATGATGCAGACTTCAAGGACAGGCTAAAGAGGGTAAGATATGATTACAACCGTCTTTTGGTAGATACGTTCCTAGAAAATTTTACTCAAGTATCCCAAGATTTTTGTGAAGAAAATGGTTTAAAGTATCGATACCAGGCCTATGGAACCCCGTTTTTAATGGGAATGTTAGAAGGGTATATGATTCCTGATATTCCTGAAAGTAATAATTGGGTGTATTCACAGGCTTTTGAAAGTGACAGGATGAAAGATTCTGTCTGGACGTGGAGTCAAGGACATGGCTATATGTTATGGAATATGATGGCGGCTTCTGGCGGTCATTTAACAGGAAAAAACATAATTAGTTGTGAGACCATGACCAATACTAACGGCGTTTTTAGAACGACCCTTCAAGAAATAAAACAACATGATGACATGAATTTTATTACCGGAATAAACCATTCTATTTTGCACGGTTTTAATTATTCACCCCCCGAAGCCAGTTTTCCAGGTTGGTTAAAGTTTGGTACTTATTTTAGTGAGCACAACCCCTGGTGGGAACATCTTCATAAATGGGTAGATTATAATGCCAGATTATCTTATGTGTTTCAAAATTCTCAAGCCGAAAAATCCATTGCTATTATTGGCCCAACAGCAGATTTATGGGGAGATGTTGGTTTAACTAGAAGTCCTTATCACAGTACTCCCGAATACCTTTTTAGGCTTTGGGAGCCCATTAGTCAATTGGGATATTCAAATGAATACATTAATCAACAAATAATTCAAGATGCAGAAATAAACGATGGCGTCATCACATATGGCAACATGAAGTATAAATTGCTTGTATTAGCATCTTTAACATCTATTGAACCAGAAACAGCAACAGCTCTTAAAGCTTTTGTGGAGTCTGGAGGGAAAGTAGTTGTTGTTGATCAGTTACCCGTTAAATCATTAAACTTTATAGACTACAAAGAAAATGATAACAGCGTAAAAGTAATGATGGAATCCTTGGTTGAGAAGTACCCAGAGTCTATCTTGATAATTGACGGTCCAGAATCACTGGATAATTTATTTGTATGGACTAAAGATGTATTGAATAAAACAGGTTTAGCACCAGATGTTACCATTGATACACCGCATGAGTATGTGTATCAGATGCATCAATATACGGGTGATAAGGTTGTTTATTTCTTCAATAACAGTCACAGATTTAAAACCTCAGCATTTGACGCCACATTTCCAATCGAAGGAAAATATCCATACGTATGGAATCCCGAAACAGGTGAAAGAAAGCCGTACGCTTACACCGATAATTCAAATAAATTGAACATAGAACTCAATCCGTTGGAGTCGCTTTTATTGGTTTATGAAGATGAAAAACCCAAAGAGTCAACGACTGAAAAGATTGGTGTTAAAAAAGAATTAACGGCAATTGAAGGAGTTTGGATCGTTGAAGGAAAACGCGTAGATGGAGAAGTTTTGAACTGGGAAATGGATAAGTTGATTGACTTTAGTAAATCCGGTGATAGCACCCAGAGCACGTTTGGCGGTAAGATTATTTATAAAACAGTTTTTAATGCGCCAAAAGGCACAACTCATATTGATTTAGGAGAAGTAAATCAAGGGGTTACCCAACTTTTTATCAATGGAAAAGATGCTGGTACACGTTGGTACGGGCAAGCTATTTATCCAATTGCCGATTTTATAGTTGAAGGTGAAAATACAATAGAAATCCATTATTCTACTGTCTTAACAAATTATGCCAAATCGCTCAAAGATAATCCTGGGGCGCAACATTGGGCCCGTCACGGGGCTATTGCTCCAACGGGAATAGAGGGCGATGTAACACTTATTAGTTACACAGAATAGTGATCCCATATTTTACGAAACTTCATTGGATAAAAGAACATAATTAATAAAACAGATGAATAGCCGAAGCTCTTTCAAAAAAATAACAGTACTAATTTTTATAAGTTTTATCATAGTAAGTATTAATTCTTGCAAGACTAAGCCAAGTGTAAGGGATGTTTCATCGAATACCCTTTACAGTAATTTTCAAAATCCACCTGCCGAGGCCAAACCCTTTGTAAGATGGTGGTGGAATGATAACGAATTAGAGACCCAAGAATTGGATCGTGAACTCGAAATGCTTAATGAAGTTGGTTTTGGCGGGGTAGAAATCAACCCTATCGAAGCAAACAGAGCGACCAAAGAAATAACCGGGAAAGAACTTGTCTGGATGAGTGAAGAGTGGATTGATATGCTGGTCCACGCTGCGCAAAAAAGCAAAGATTTGGGCATGATCACAGATATGATCGTGGGTACAGGCTGGCCGTTTGGTGGTGAATTTCTTGAGCATGAGGAGACTTGCCAGAGGATAACCCCCCACACCCTTTCTTACGATGGAAATTCTACCATTGAACTGAGCAGTGACGAATTGATCAGCAAAATGATCGAGCATTACAAGAACGATAACAGTCGTAGCAATCAGAGTGAGAACACGACTTATGAACTGTTCTATGCCTACTTAGTTCCTACTGATTGCGATGATATCGATCAAGTTTTAAACCTCAAGGATGCCATAGATGAAAATGGACAGCTTTCCTACACTATTGAGAAGGCGGGGCAATACAATCTTAATTACGGTGTCAAGGAACAATCCTTCAGAGAAGTGAGTCACGGTGCCAAGGGTGGTGCCGGAGACGTGATGAACCACTACAGAGAGGATGTCACCAGACAATATCTTTCAAGGTTAAATAAGATTTCCGAAAGGTCCGGCATCCCATTAAGTGATTTGGTTAGGGCACTGTTTTGCGATAGTATAGAGATTTCAGGCGCGAATTGGACAGATAATTTCATGGCATTGTTCGAGGAAACCTATGGCTACCCATTGGATAATTGGCTTCCGTTTATATTTTACCCCGCTCATTCAGAATACGCCAGCAGCGATATTGATAGGAATTATGACGCGGACTTCAAGGATCAATTAAAGCGTGTGCGGCATGATTACAATCGCCTGCTAGTCGATACGTTCTTGTCAAATTTTACGCAGGTGTTTCAGGACTTTTGCACAGAAAATGATCTTTTGTGCAGGTATCAGGCCTATGGGACTCCTTTTTTGATGGGGATGTTTGAGGGATATATGATTCCAGATATCCCGGAGAGCAACAGTTGGCTTTATTCCAGTGAAAACAACTCACACGATATGAAAGATCCTGCCTGGACCTGGAACCACGGTAAAGGATATATGGTCTGGAATGTTATTGCATCTTCCGCCGGAAACCTTGCAGGTAGAAAAATTGTAAGTTGTGAAACAATGACCAATACCAAGGGTGTATTTAGGACCACCCTTCAGGAAATTAAGCAGCATGACGACATGAATTTTATTACCGGTATGAATCATGCGATCCTGCACGGCTTCAACTATTCACCCCCGTCGGCAGGGTTTCCAGGTTGGATGAGATATGGGGCATACTTCAACGAGCAGAACCCTTGGTGGGAATACCTGCATAATTGGGTCGATTACAACGCACGCCTGTCTTATGTGTTTCAGAACTCACAGGCCGAGAAAACAATTGCGGTCCTAGGCCCAACTGCAGACGTTTGGGGAGATGCAGGTTTGGGTAGGGGTTCTTATCAACAGACTCCCAAATATCTTTTTAGATTATGGGAATCCATTAGTCAGCTGGGATATTCAAATGATTATGTAAATGAGAAGATAATTCAGGACGCTACCATCACCAATGGAGTTTTGAGCTATGGTAAAATGAACTATAGTTTACTTGTCCTTGCAAGTATTGAATCCATTGAGCCAGAAACAGCCTTGGCACTAAAACGTTTTGTTTCCTCCGGTGGTCAATTGGTGGTCATTGACCAGCTGCCAATAAAATCCGTTCATTTTTTGGATCGTGCAAGTAATGACGAAAAAGTAAAGACCGTAATGCAATCCCTTTCAGCGCTATCTCCACAGAAAGTACTACGTGTTAGCGGTCCTGAAAATGGAGAGGCCCTGCTTGATTGGACGAAGAGTGTCCTTGAAAAAACAGAATTAAAGCCGGACGTTGTCATTGATAATCCAGTTAACTATGTGTATCAAATAAACAAAAGTACCAATAAGGAGAAAATCTTTTTCTTCAATAACAGTCATAGGTTTGAGACTGCCACATTTAATGCAAGCTTTCCTATTACTGATAAATATCCATATATCTGGAATCCGGAAACCGGCGAACGAAAGCCTTTTGCATATGGCACAAATGCTAGCGACTTGAACATAGAACTCAAACCATTGGAGTCGCTGCTATTGGTCTTTGAAGAGGAGAAGCCAAAATCAATATCGACTTCAAAAAAGAGTACAAAGCAACAGCTATTGGTTATCAACAGTCCCTGGGAATTAGAAGGGAGAAGAGTGGACGGTGAGGTTTTTAATTGGAAAATGGACAAATTGATGGATTTGAGTAAATCTGATAGTGAAGACCAGAACACCTTTGGTGGAAAAATTATTTACAAAACATCGTTTGATGCTCCTCAGGGCGCAACTCATATCGATTTGGGCGAGGTGAACCAAGGGGTTACACAGCTATTTGTCAATGGTAAAGATGCAGGGACACGCTGGTATGGAGAGGCTATTTACCCGATAGCAAAATATCTAAGGGAAGGCCAAAATACTATCGAAATTCATTACGCAACGGTGCTGACCAACTATGCCCAATCCTTAAAAGACAATAAGGCTGCCCGGCAATGGTCGAGTCACGGTGCCATAGACCCATTAGGGATTGAAGGTAATATAACTTTGGTTTCCTATTCTGAAGAATGACAAGTGAACCTTCAAAAGGAATTTCTTGAGAATTCAATTTAGGATTCTGCCATAGTAATATAGGCGTACAATTTAAGTTTAATAAGGAATAAGGCCCTACTCGGTGTTGCTGTAGTGCAATAGCGTCGTAAAGATTGGAAAATGACAATTAATTGTAATAAAACTAGCGTGAAATATTTGTTGTTAATAGCACTTGCGTGCTTCAGTTTCAGTATGCATTCCCAAAATAAGCCACAGGATCGTCCAAATATTCTATGGCTGAGCGCTGAGGATATGGGGCCACTACTCAGTAGTTATGGAGCAGCGGGCATCAATACACCCAACATAGACCGCCTTGCCAAAGAAGGTGTACGGTATTCACACGCGTATGCCACGGTGGGGGTGTGTGGGCCCAGTAGATCCTCGATAATTACAGCAATGTATCCGGTCAGGATAGGAAGCCATAACATGAGGACCGGTGATCATTACCGCTATCATCCTCCTGAAGAAGAGTCATACCAGACTTATATAAAGGTAAAGGATGCAAAAGGTCAGAATGTTCCAGAATATTCGGTGGTGCCGCCTTCGTATGTAAAATGTTTTACGGAATATCTACGCACGGCAGGATACTATTGTACCAATAATTATAAGTGTGACTATCAGTTCAATTGTCCCATAACCGCTTGGGATGAGGTAGGGAATGAGGCGAGTTATAAAAACAGGTTGGAAGATATGCCATTTTTTTCCGTGATAAACGATCACGTGACCCATGAGTCCCGGATCTGGAAGAAAAAAGATGATCCCTTACTGGCCGAAAAAGAAAACGTCGTTGTCCCCAACTACTTTCCCGACATCCCTGTGGTACGAAAGGATTTGGCGAGAAAATATTCCAACATCATAGAGCTGGACGAGCACATTGGCGAAATAATGGACAATCTTGAGAAAGAAGGCTTATTGAAAAATACCATTATATTTTTCTGGAGCGACCACGGCGGCCCACTGCTGCGTCAAAAAAGAGCTGTTGGAAACTCTGGGTTACAGGTTCCTTTAATTGTACGCTTTCCTGACAAACGACTGGCCGGCACCGTCAATGACGATATAATTTCACTTATGGATCTTGGCCCGACCGTTCTTTCCCTTGCCGGAATAAAGCCACCGGGTCACATGGATGGTAAAGCATTTTTGGGCGAGTACAAAGAAGAACCGCATACATACGCCTTTGGCAGTGCCGATAGATTTGATGAAACTACAGATATGGCACGCTCTGTCATCGATGGCAGGTATGTGTACATTAAAAACTTTAGACCGGAGTTGCCACTGGTATATCGCCTGGAATATCGCGAAAATATCGATATGATGAAAGCCCTGCTGGAAATGGACAAAAAAAATGAGCTGTCCGGGGATGCAGGTTATATTTTTATGAAAACGAAACCTTTGGAAGAACTATACGATCTGCAAGTGGATCCTTATGAAGTACACAACGTTGCAGAAGACCCAAAATACAGGAGCAAGTTGTTGGAATTGCGAGAGGCCCTGGGGAGATGGCAGCTGGATGTAGGGGACAAAGGATTTATACCTGAACACGATCTGGTACGCATGATGTGGCCGGGCAATATTCAACCAGAAACATCAGAAGTTGTTTTTAAGCGGTTGGGTGACCGTAATATTGAGCTGTCGAGCAGTACTAGCGGCGCATCCATAGCGTATATGGAAGAAAATAAAAATGGCACATCGCGATGGAAGCTCTATTCTGAACCTATTGCTTTATCTAAAGGTACTTCTATTGCTGCGAGGGCGGTTAGGTTGGGGTACAAAACTTCCGAAATAACCCGGTTGGATATGAATTGATAGGTATAAATATTTAATGATGAACAAGAACAATCCTTGCTCTACCGTAAAGTCTTAAGTTATAGTTATACACTAGGTAGTGAATACTTTTATTAATCTGCAGGAACTGCCAATTTGAAAAAGATATTTACGCTAGGAAATGTATTCTTGCCCCATTGAATCAATTTGCAAAAAATATAAAAAGCAATTTTGCATTTGTATATTATTTACCTGGACTGTTAGTATTGTAAAGGATATTCAAACTGCCGCTCATCAAATACTGAAATCAAAAATAAAATGACAAGACTAGCAATCGCAATATTCGTATTTCTGTTTGCGACCACAAACACATTCTCACAAGACCTTAGAGAACGTTTTGAGAATCCACCACAATCTGCCAAACCAAAAACCTGGATGCACGCCATGAGCGGCAATATGAGTAAAGTAGGGATGACAAGGGATTTAGAGGCAATTGCAGCTGCGGGACAAGGTGGCGTGCTCCTTTTTAATATCGCAAACGGTATTCCCTATGGTAACGTCCCCTACAACTCAGAAGAACATCATGAGATAATTGCGCACGCGGCAAAAGAGTGTGAACGGTTGGATTTAAGTTTTGGTGTACATAATTGTGATGGCTGGACGTCAAGTGGAGGTCCTTGGATTAAGCCCGAGGACAGTATGAAAATGGTGGTCTATACAGAGGAGGTGGTTGAAGGTGGAAGGGAAATCAGTTTGCCATTGACCCAACCTGCAACACTCGAGGGCTTTTACAAGGACATTGCCGTGCTGGCCTATCCGGCTTTAAAATCAGAGATTGACGACGCCGCATTTGATCCCACAATCACGTCTTCCAATAAAGACTTTGATATTTCATTATTAAAACTCAATGGTAAAATCGGGACTTCGGTCCTTGATAAAAACGGTGAAGAAAATCCTTGGATCACTTTTGATTTTGGTGAGCAAAAAGAGATTAGTTCACTTTATTTGAGCTATTTGGGAACTTTGGTAAAGACAACTTTGCAGGTGTCTGCCGATGGAAAGGATTTCACCCCGATAAAAACCTTCGAAAGATTTGAGCGATTGGGAAAACTTCAATGGGTCATAAGTGAGCAATTTGATGTAGTGAAGTCACGCTATTTTCGCCTTGAATTTGCCCGTGACCTAGAGATAATCAATATCAACTTATCAGCCACCAAGCCGTTTAAGAATTTTACTAAATACAGTGGCTTTGCCGAACCACCTAGTTATGCTGATATAGCAAAAAACCCTCAAAAGGATATTCTTATAGATAAATCTACAATTATTGATCTGAGTTCATCGCTCTCTCCAGAGGGTATATTGAACGCTCGGTTGCCCAAGGGTAAATGGACGGTAATGCGGTTTGGGTTTACATCGACCGGTGCAAAAAACTGGCCTGCCTCCAAGTGGGGGATTGGTTTAGAATGTGATAAGTTTAGCCGCCCTGCTATGTTAAAGCATTTTAATGCCTTTTCTCAAAAGGTGATAGACAATTCAAAAAAAACTGCACCAAATGCATTACAGTACATCGAGATAGACAGTTATGAGATGGGTGGTCAAAATTGGACTGATGATTTTGACAAGATTTTCAAAGAAGATAAAGGCTACGATCTCATCCCATTTCTACCTGTCTATGCGGGACGATACGTAGAAAGTGCAGAGGCTGTGGCCGGGGTTGCCTATGACCTGAATGACCTATTCACACGTCTGGTAACCAATAATTACTTCAAGTATTTTACAGAGCTTTGCAACAAAAACGGGCTTAAAAGTTATATCGAACCCTATGGTGGCGGACCGGTAAGCCCATTGGATGTTTCTGCTCATATTGATTTGCCAATGACAGAATTTTGGATGAATCGCGATAAACAAAAACGTTTGACAGGAACCATACACGGGGCACATGTTTACGGTAAGAACGTAATTTCTGCCGAAGCATTTACTTCTACCCCAGAATTGAACTGGGACAACCATCCTGCATTGGCCAAGACTTGGGGCGATATGGCCTGGGTGGCAGGGGTAAACGAATTTATGTTTCATCGTTATGTACACCAACCAAATACTAAGGTAGCACCTGGATTGACCATGGGAAAATGGGGATCCCATTTTGACCGTACGCAAACCTGGTGGAAGAATGCCGGTGTAGCATGGTTTAAATACATAGCACGGGGAAGTTATCTTTTAAGGCAAGGCTATCCGGTGGCCGATGTATTGATTTTTAGTGGTGACCGCCCCCATAGTGATGGTTTAAGTCGGAATAAGTTAAAGTACAAGCTTCCGACTGGTTTAAATTATGATTTTACAAATGGGCGTGCCTTGATCAACCGTTTTAAAATTATTGATAAATCGTTAGTGTTGCCAGAAGGAAATGCATACAGTTATCTGATTTTACATGATATGAAGATAACGACCTTAAAAACCCTTCATAAGATCAAGGAAATCGTGGATGCCGGAATTCCCGTTATTGGCGAGAAACCCTTGCAGCTTGCAGGGTACTCAGTATCAACTAACGATAAGGCTGAATTTAAAGATTTGACCAATTATATATGGAGTCGTCCCAATTGCTTTACAAAGTATGACTTTATGGAGGTACAACCAGATTTTGAGGTTGTGGGGAAGCAGGTGCCCTTTATCCATAGAAAGTCGGATAGTACTGATATCTATTTTTTCTATAATAAAGAAAACCGCCCTATGAAGTACGAATGTGTCTTTAAGGTCGTTGGTAAAATTCCTGAACTTTGGGATTCAAAATCAGGTCAAACAACAAAACTTGCCAACTATAAGACTGAAGGGGACAAGACCCGTTTGTGGATTGATTTTAATGCATTAGAGTCGGCATTCATCATTTTTAAGGAACCAACAGTTAAGTCGGCATCAGTAATTGGCAACTACACAAACTTGCAGTTCTCGCGCAAATCAGACAATAGTATCGTCGTTGAAGCCCATAGCAATCAGGCATCTTCCATTAAATTATCTAATGGCAAAATGATAAAAATACCAGGTGCAACCCTACCTCTTCCTATAGACCTGAGCAGAAACTGGGATGTGGAATTTTTAAAGGAACACCATTATGGAGCCAAGCACAGTTTTAAGGAATTAATTGACTGGAAAGATAGCGATGAAGATGGTATTAAATATTATTCTGGAGCAGCTATCTACACTAAAACTTTCAAGCTTGATAAGAAGGTCAAGGATGATTTAAAATACATTCTCGATTTGAACAATGTTGATATTGTCGCAGAAGTACTCATAAACAATAGAAATGCCGGTACGCTCTGGATGGCACCCTTTGAAATTGATATTACTGAGTTTTTGAGAAAAGGAGATAATCATTTGGAAATTAAGATTACAAATCAATGGGCCAACCGTTTAATAGGTGATGAAAATTACCCCAAACAAGATGGCGGCTATAATACCAGTAGTTATATTCCCAATAAAAATAGCCAAATGCCCGCTTGGTACGTTAACAACGAAGATTTGCCAGTTGGGCCGCGTGTTACCTTTTCGTCTTGGAGTTTTAATAAAAAAGGGGATTCATTGAAACCTTCGGGATTAAAAGGTCCGGTAAAAATTAAATACCAAAGAATTATAAATATTCAATAGTTTCAATGTATAGTGAGGAAATGAGATTTTCAGCAGCAATCAACTGTAGGTTTAAGTGTAATAACAACAAATTTGACACAACAGCATTCCCGATAACCGGAGCCTTTGGGTAAATTGCTGTCAAGGCTGAAAATAGTCTTTAACAAATATGAAAATGACGAATAAAATTACCTATGTCATACTGGCATTGCTAGTGTGCCATATTTCTTTAGCCCAAGATTATGATGGTTCCTCCCTTGAATCGGGATTTATGGACCCGGCAACAGAATACAGGCCCCGTACGTGGATGCACGCTATGAGTGGCAATATGAGTAAAGTAGGCATGACCAAAGATTTAGAGGCAATTGCCGCAGCAGGCCAGGGTGGTATTTTGTTATTTAACGTGGCAAATGGTATTCCATATGGGGAAGTTGCATACAACTCTGAGGAGCACCAAGATATTTTAAAACATACGGCGCAGGAGTGCGAACGGTTAAATTTGTCTTTTGGTGTTCACAACTGTAATGGATGGTCTTCCAGTGGAGGACCTTGGGTGAAACCAGAACAGAGTATGAAAATGGTGGTGTACAGTGATACCCTAATCAGTGGCGGAAAGGAACTGAATGTGAACCTTCCACAACCTACAATTATGGAAGGCTTTTATAAAGACATTGCTGTGGTGGCATATCCAGCTTTAGACTCGGAGATTATAGATGCTCATGCAAGCGCAAAAATTACAACTTCAGATAGTACATTCAATGTTGATTTGGCAACAGACGGTAAAAACGGTTTACCTTCAAGATTAAATATGCGCAATCAAAAAAAGCCCTGGATAACTTTTGACTATGGTTCTAAGCACGGCATAAGTTCTATCTACGTATCCTATGCGCAACAAAACGTTTCTGCATTTCTTGAAATTTCAAATGACGGCAAGGAATTTACACAGGTCAGGGATTTTAAAAAATCTACCCACGTAGGTAAGAAAAAAGCAATACTGAGCGAACAGTTTGAACCCATTGAAGCGAGATACTTTAGAATTACTTTTGAAGATGCTATAGATATTAGAGAAATAGATTTCTCAGCATTCCGCCCGTTCAATAAGTATATAGATTATACCGGCTTGGGCAAACCCGGTAATTATGTCAATGCAATAAGACAACCAAGTTCCAAAAACATTATTAGGAAGGAATCAATCCTAGTTCTTACAGAATCTTTGGATAAAGATGGATTGTTGTCTGTCAAATTGCCAAAGGGAAATTGGACGGTCATGCGTTTTGGTTATACCTCTACAGGTGCATTTAATTGGCCGGCATCCAAATGGGGAAAAGGATTGGAATGCGACAAATTCAGCCGCGCTGCATTTAAGACACATTTTGACGCCTTTGCCAAAAAAGTAATTGATAACTCTAAGGATATTGCGCCAAATGCCCTGCAATATATCGAGATTGATAGTTATGAAATGGGAGGCCAAAATTGGACAGATGATTTCGAATCAATATTTGAAAAGGAAAAAGGGTATGACATAATTCCCTATCTACCAATTTATGCAGGTCGCTATATAGAAAACGCTACGACCGTTGAGAATTTTTCATTTGACATTAACGATGTTTATACAGATTTAATGACCAATAACTACTTTAAATACTTCACAGAATTATGTAATGAAAATGGCTTAAAAAGTTATGTAGAACCTTACGGCGGTGCAGGTGCAGTGAGTACGTTAGATGTAGCAGGGCAGATCGATATACCAATGACCGAGTTCTGGATGAACCGCTCACTTGGAAATTTGAACAGAACGGTAATGGGTGCCCATATCTATGGTAAGAATAAAATTTCGGCTGAATCATTCACATCCAGACCTGAGATCAATTGGAAAATGCATCCGGCCAATGCCAAGGTATCTGGAGATGACGCTTGGGTAAAAGGCGTCAACGAATTTATGTTTCATCGTTTTGCCCACCAACCCAATACACACGTGGAGCCAGGAATGACGATGGGGTTTTGGGGATCGCATATTGATCGTACCCAACATTGGTGGATGAATGCAGGAAAAGCGTGGTTCAAATATATAGCCAGAGGCAGTTATTTATTACGACAGGGATATCCAGTTGCCGATGTGCTGGTTTTTATGGGAGACGGTACGCACATTGGCGCTGTAGATAGAAATAGGCTGATTGTAGATTTACCGTTTGGATTGAATTACGATTGTACGAATGCAGATGTTCTGTTAAATAGAATAAAGATCAAAGACCAGGCATTGGTGTTGCCCGAAGGCAATGCTTATCGCTATCTTGTTTTGCAGGATACAGATCTTACCACTTTAAAAACTTTGGAAAGACTTAAAACCATTGCCGACGCAGGAATTCCGATAATAGGTAATAAACCCAAGAGATTAGCAGGTTTAAAAGTCTCTGCTTCCGATACTAAAAAATTCACCGAATTGATCGATTATATATGGAGCAAAACCAATTGTACAACAAGTTACGATTTTAAGGAGGTGAAGCCAGATATGGTATTTGCACAGCATGAAAAAGAATTTACGCACAGAAGGACCGAAGATGCTGATATCTATTTTTTCTACAATAAAGAAAATGAAGAAGTAAACTACGAGTGCACTTTTAGAGTAGCCAATAAAATCCCTGAATTATGGAATCCTGAATCTGGGGAAATCACAAAATTGGCTCAATTTGTAACCGATGAAAATCAGACCAGGACATGGATTAGATTAAAACCTGAAGAGTCTGTATTCGTTATATTTAGAGAATCTGCCGAAGGGGTAAATGCTGTAATTGAAGCGAAGGATTCAAATAGCTATTACTTGAATAGTGAAAATAAAATAGAAGTAGTTACCAATACTTCAGGAGATTATGAAGTGGTGCTTAGCAACGGAAACAAAAAAGAATTTTATGTGAAGCCAAGAAGCATAAAAAAGACATTGGCTTTGGGAGCACCCTGGCAGGTGGAATTTTTGGAAAAGCATAATTATAAGGCCAAAGTTCAGTTTGATACATTGTCTGATTGGAAAGACAGTTCCAACGAAAACATCAAGTATTATTCTGGAGAAGCTATTTATCATAAAACATTTGAAATTAAAAAAAGGCCGTCAAAAGCAGATATGGCAATTTTGGATTTGGGAAGTGTAAAAATTTCTGCAGAGGTTTTTGTAAATGGAAAAAATGCTGGTGTGTTGTGGATTGCGCCATACACCATAGACATAATTGATCATTTGGTCAAAGGAGAGAACAGCATCAAAATTAAGGTTTATAACCAATGGACCAATAGATTAATAGGCGATGAACGCTTTCCTAAGCAGGATGGAGGATACCAATATTCCTCTTACATTCCGCAAGATGATAGTAAAATGCCCGCATGGTACACCAATAACGAGCCAATGCCAGAGGGGCCAAGAACTACTTTTGATGCTGGTCAGTTTTACAAAAGAAGTGACGTGTTGATATCATCAGGATTATTGGGTCCCGTCAAAATCCTTTACTTAAAAAAGAAAGAGCTTTTTTGACGAAAGCAGCTTTCATACATTAATGGAATTAAAAACTAAAGACTTGAAAAACACTGAAAACACAATAAGCGTAGCATTATGCATGGCGTTACTGCTACTGTTCAATACCAACTTAATGGCGCAAAATCTTGAACAGTCATTCAAATCACCACCAAGCTCTGCCAAACCAAGAACCTGGATGCACGCTATGAGCAGCAACATGAGCAAAGAGGGATTGACCAAGGATTTGGAAGCCATGGCAGATGTAGGCATTGGCGGTATCATTCTTTTTAACGTGACCGCATTTATTAAGGAGGGTGATGTAAAATTCAACTCCCCCGAACATATCGAAATGATTGGCCACGCCGCTGCAGAATGCGAACGTTTGGGATTGAGTTTTGGAGTCCACAACTGTGATGGCTGGACATCGAGTGGTGGGCCCTGGGTACCCGCGGAACATTCCATGAAGCAAATTGTACACCGGGAGATGGTTGTAAAAGGCGGAACAGTTAGTGCAAAACTACCTGAGCCAACAATGCGTGGAGGGTTTTACAAGGACCTGAGAGTGATTGCCTATCCTTCTTTGCACGCTGAGGTAGCAGATGCTCAAGTCGTGCCAAATGTCACAAGTTCAGACCCGGAGTACAAGGTTGATCTCATTGTGGACGGTAAAATTGACGAACGCAATTGGTTGCGTGTTCCGGAGGATGGTATGACCTACATTCAGTGGGATTACAAACAACCGTTTACCGTAAGGTCATTCTACCTGAACTGTGAGAAAAAGAGGGAAGATGGAATTACAAAACTACAGACATCAGATGATGGAATAACCTTTAAGGATGCTGTTGACTTTGAAGTACTACGTCAAGGTAAAAGGGAATATGCCATCGACGAAAATTTTGAAGCAGTAACGTCCAGATATTTTCGATTTGTGACCGATATGGACTTTGAAATTTCAGAAATTAGACTTAGTGGAGTATATAGGTACAACGATATGTTGGCCCGCACAAGTCTGTTCTTAAAAGAAAACCACAGTCTGCCCCCACTAGATGAAGCCCCTGATGATATGATCATAAAGAAAGATGATATCATCGACCTCACAGCTTATGTGAACGAAGAGGGGGTCTTAAATACTAAATTACCTAAGGGAAACTGGACGGTTATGCGGATCGGGTACTCGATTACCGGCGCAGTGAATGGTCCTGCTTCAGAAGCCGGGACAGGTTGGGAGGTTGATAAAATGAGTAGGGAATCATTTAAGATTTTCTTTGATGGCTATGTTAAAAATGTGATTGATGTCTCACGGCCAGTAGCCCCAAATGCGCTGCAGTATATAGAGATTGATAGTTATGAAGTGGGTGGTCAAAACTGGACCGAAGGTTATGACAAGCATTTTGAAGAAGCTATGGGCTATAGTTTGATGGATTTTCTGCCATTGTACGCCGGTCGCTATATTGATGATACTGAGACGACAGATCGTGTGCTGTGGGATATGAGAAACTTTACCAGCAAAATGATGACTGATAACTACTTTGATTATTTTACAGAATTGTGTCATGATGAAGGTTTGATAAGTTACGTGGAACCTTATAGTTTCAATGCTGCATTCAACGAACTGGATGCCACTAAGAAGGTCGATGTACCTATGGGCGAATTCTGGATGCACCAGCGCTACCAGACAGAAACTGCGGTTTCTGGTGCCCGTATTTACGGTAGGAATATCGTATCAGCAGAGTCTTTTTCGGCGCAGCCCAATATTAATTGGCAGGGTCATCCGGGCAGTTTAAAATTGACGGGTGACAAAGCTTGGACGATGGGGATCAACGAGTTTTTCTTCCACCGGTACGCGCATCAGGCAAATACAAAGGTAGCCCCGGGGATGACGATGGGGATCTGGGGGTCACATATAGATAGGACCCAGACTTGGTGGAGCAATGCGGGGAAGTCTTGGTTCGAGTATTTGGCCCGTGGTCAAAATATGTTGCGGCAAGGCAAACCTGTAGCGGATTTATTGGTTTTTGTAGGTGATGGTTCCCCAAATTCCTCGTATCAGCGCAGAAGGATCAGCCCCTCTCTACCGGGTTATGTCAATTTTGATAATATCAATTCAGATGCATTGATAAATAGGGTTGAGGTCGAAGGCAAAAAAATGGTATTCCCTGACGGCATTTCCTATTCCATACTCAACTTAAAAAACATGAAAGAGGCAAGTCTGCCCACTTTGAGAAAAATTGCAGAATTGGCCGGGGAAGGTATAATCATAACAGGTGAAAAACCGAAGGAACTGGGTGGATATAATAATTCGGAGGCAGATTTTAGGGAATTCGATGAATTGGTAAAGCAAATTTGGTCGGCACCAAACACATTGAGCAATATGCCGTGGCAAGAAATTTATGAGAAATACAACCTGCCCAAGGATCTGGTGATCAAGGATGGCGGGGATATCACTTATATACATCGTAAGACTGATGAAGATGATATATATTTTTTTTACAACGATCAGGAAGAGGAAAAAACCTTTGAGTGTACTTTTAATGTAAGCAACAAAATTCCGGAATTATGGAATCAAGAAACCGGTGAAATTGTTAAGCTAGCTGCATTTGACCATAATGAAGACGGCACTACCACTGCGGCGGTTAAGTTACCGGCACAGGGATCTGTATTTGTTGTTTTCCGGGAATCTTCTCAAAACATTCCAAGCGTGAGCACAGTATTTGCATTGGACCATACTTCCATGGAAACCACTTTATCATCCGATAATGCAGTTGTGTATAAGGTCACCAAAGCCGGCAAATATGACGTTAAGCTTAGTGATGGAAATACGCAAAACATAAATGTAAAGTCAATTCCTGAACCACTGGACATATCATCAGAATGGGCGGTAGAATTTCCCAAGGTCAAAAAAAGTGAAAATACGTTTGAATTCACTTCACTTAGTGACTGGACAGATCATGAAAATGAAGAAATTAAATATTATTCTGGAACTGCGGTATATAAAAAGACCTTTAGGGTGAAGGGTTCAGTGATTTCTGATGATCTTGAGAAGATTCTCGATCTGGGCAAGGTTGACATTGCAGCAAGAGTCATTTTAAATGATAAGGATATGGGCGTCCTTTGGAAAGCTCCTTACACAATGAATATTACCGATGCAGTCAAAAAAGGAAAGAACACCTTAAAGATCGAGGTGACCAATCAATGGACAAATAGGCTAATAGGTGATAAACAGTACCCCGATGTTTCTGGTTACTATGAATCTGAAAGAATGCCGGAATGGTACAAGAACAATGAACCAGCCCCTCTGGGTCAAAGGAGCACGTTTACGACTTATGATTTCTTCAAGGATGGGGGCGAACTATTGCCTGCTGGACTGGTAGGGCCGATTGTTATACATTCAGTTAAGGTTATAGAGAAAAAGTAATGCACGAAGAAGGGGATAACTGGCAGGAATGAATCGAAAGCTACTGAAAATTTGGTTGTTATTTTATACGACAGTGTGCGTGATCTCAAATATACGGGCACAAAATGACAGTGGTTTCCATCAAGGCCTAGGTGAGAATCAAATTAGAGTATTACTCGATAGGGGCTACGTGGAGTACAGCGATTTTGGAGCTGTTGGCGATGGTTTGAACGATGATACGGCTGCTATTGCCAAAACTCATCAATTTGCAAATCATTTCGATTTAGAAGTCAAGGCACAAGACGAGGCCACCTATTATATTGGCGGCACTGATAGTTTTGCAACTATTCAGACCAACACCACTTTTGGGTCGGCAACCTTCATCATAGATGATAGAAGTGTTGTGAACCGGAAGGCTCCGATTTTCAAAATAAAGTCACGCCTACAATCCTTTGGCATTGCTTACAAGACCTCTCTTAAAAAGAATCAGGAAAAATTAAATGTTTCCTTACCCACAAACTGCTTGATTACCGTTTCCAATAATCAGCAAAAGGTATTTAAACGCAAAGGACTCAATCAAAATGATGGTCACACTCAAACTGACCTTTTTATAGTTGACCAAGATGGAAATATAAATCCGGAAACGCCAATTATTTGGAATTTTGATCAGGTCACTCAAATGACGGCAATTCCCATTGATAGTTCAACACTTACCATTAGAGGAGGGCGTTTTGTTACAATTGCCAATCATTCAGATTCAGAATATAATTATTTCAAGAGGAATATTTCAATAAACCGATCCAATGTAATGATAGATGGCCTAATGCATCGTATTTCCGGAGAAGGTTCAAAAGGCGCTCCATATCTTGGTTTCATCAGTATAGCCGAATCATACAACGTACTTGTAAAAAATACAATATTAACTGGGCATAAAGAATATACAACGCTTGGTTTTCAGGGAAAGCCCGTGAGTATGGGTTCTTATGATATATCGGTCAACAGTTCCATAGATGTTTCCTTTGTCAATTGCAGTCAAACAAACGATATCAATGACAGTACTTATTGGGGTATTATGGCTTCTAATTTTTGCAAGAACCTAATTTATGATAATTGTAAATTGTCAAGGTTTGATGCCCATATGGGAGTTTACAATGCAACTATATGTAATTCAACATTAGGGCATATGGGGATCAACGCCATAGGTTCGGGAACACTTACCATAAAAAATTCTACGGTACGGGCAAAATACTTCATAAACCTAAGAAAGGACTATGGTAGTACTTGGCAGGGAAAATTTATGATCTACAATTGCACTTTTCAACCTACTGAGGGAAACGGCAAGGACGTAATATTGATCAACGGTTCTAATTCTGGCCAGCATGATTTTGGCTATGTTTGTTATATGCCAGAATCCATTCTTATAGAAAACCTGCTTATCGATGAGATCAACTTAGACGGGAATGATTATCAGCCAGTAGTGTTTGCCGATTTTAACAGCAAAATGGCTAGTAATGCGTACACCGAGCATTTTCCTTATATTAAAACCAAGTACCTGATACTTAAAAATTTAAAGTACAACAGTAACAAGCCTGTTAAGATCAGTGACAATGCTTTTATGTTTAAAAATATAGAAATAAAGGGTAATACTCAATATGAGTTATTTTAAAACTTCAATCACAATCTCTTTTTAAAGAGGCAGAAATGCTTGCTGCTGTATATTTCAAAGTCAAAAGTGAGTACAACGGCTCTGAGCATTGGCGCTGACATTTTTAGTCCTGAAGATTATCCGTGTATTGACATATTACTCCTGATAGAAGCCTTCACTGTTTATTCCTATATTTATCAAATAGGTGATTATTAAAATGCCTTGATACAATGTAGGCCTATTGATGACTGTATCCACTATTTCAAATGTATGATCCAAATGCTATGGCTACAATAGATAAGAAATCTGTTGTCGTTTCAGGGAGTGGAGCAAATGATGAGATTATGCATGAGAGAGGTTCTAGCTTGTACAAAAGGTTTTATGTTTCAGACCCGGCCGTAATTTCTAATCTGCAGGTGTTTATAGACAATGCGTTCATAAGACAGGAATCTGCCGCACCCTACGAATGGGTCCACGCTGGTCCGCCCGACCCAAATGAGTTGAAAGATTTCGCAGTAGGATCCTATGCACTGAATACCGTTGTTTCAGATGATGACGGCACTTCATAATCTGAATATTTTCAATTATGGGTGGTTGCTAGCTCCCTTTCATTTAAGAATAACACTTCAACGGTTGAGATATCCTAAAAGGTGCATAAACTTGATAAACTGCTCATGTTAAAATTAGGAAATAGCTGAAAATTTGATGAATTATTTATTTTTTTACAAAAAATTCAGCTATATAAGTTGAATTCTAATTATATTTGATGCTCAAACCAAAATTTAAATAAACACATTATGGAATTAAAAAATTACACAAAACAATTTCTTAGCATTGCTGCAGTGGCATTGTTTACATTGCAGGTACAGGCTCAGACCAGCATTAAGTTGACTGGAACAATAAATGGTATTGCGACAGGTGCAGAAGGACTAGGGCCTGAGGTTGCATTTGATGGTAACATTGAAACGAGTCCGGAATTCGGGAGACCTGCTGATAAAACGAGACCATGGATCTCAATGGAATTTGAGGAGCCACAGGTTATCACCCGAGTGGGTTTCAGTCTTAGAGTTCAAGAGACCGATGCTAATATTGATGCTTTCAGAACTCGTCTGGCAGGGACACAATTTTTTGGCACCAATGAACTGACCGTTGGGGATAATGAGGAAAAAACCCCAATTACATTTGATGGTACATTGCTTTACGAGGTATCTTTTGACGAAGCATTTGCACTTAATTCAAGAGAGTTTGGATATGGTGCAGTGGATGTGAAGAAAGGGTTCAAATATGTGGTAATCGTTTGGGATCCCGCTGTTAACAGATGGGGAAATACAGGTGAATTGGAGCTCTATGGCTATAGCGCTACATTATTGTCTGTTGAAGATGTTTTTGCATCAAGCTTAAATGTGTACCCCATCCCTGCAAACACAGAACTTACCATAAAATCCAATGATTTTCCTGTTGAATCTGTGGAAATATACAATATGTTGGGTAAGAAAGTGTTGAACGGAGACACTTTCAGCAATGATATTTTGGATGTTTCGGGCTTATCATCAGGTATGTACATGCTCAAAGTTGATAGTGCTGAATCCAGCTCAACGAAAAAAATCCTTATTAAGTAATCAATTTTTATTTGTTACCTAAAAGCATTGCGTATGGAAAATCCATACGCAATGCTTGTTTAGATACAATAGGTAATTGAGAGTGGGGAGGTAGGTTTAATCTTTTTCATGTATAGGTTGGTCCAACCAAAGAAAACTGTTGTTATTCCATTCTTGCAAAAGGTAAATTCGACTTTGTTTTAAGTCCATCTCTGACCGAAAGCTGAAAGAATCAAGATTCAAAGGCGTGCAAAAAAGTTAAGAAAAACCTTTTCTATTTGACATCCAGTAGCTATATTAAAAAGTGGCCCTTAAAAATTTAAAAAACAGAACCGGTCAAAGTATATCACGTACGTAAAAGATGAAAGTAAAATGAAGTTATGAAAAAGGTAATTTTTAGTATAGGGTTGGCTGTCAGTATGGTGTTTTCAGTAAAAGCACAGATAAAACAGGATTTTAATGTTGATTTTGATTATCCTGACGGTACTACCTATGACATAGAAAAAGCAAAACAAGATTTTGGTAATACCGCGACTTGGAGCAATGCGCAGAACACGACTATAGATAATAAAGCACTGCGTGTAAAATTTACAGCAGGTTTGTTTGGTACCGAGTGTGGATTTGCAGGTGCTACCAGGATAATACCGTCACAGCACGTAGTATTGGAGTACCGGATAAAGTTTGAAAACGGTTTCACATTTAAAAAGGGAAGTAAGCTCCCTGGCCTGGGTGGAGGCACAACACCCGCAGGAGGAGCGTCAACAGATGATGGCAAAGGTTTTACAGCACGTACAAGTTGGACCAAGGAAAGCCCGGGCCTGTTTAATGTTTACACCTACTACATTGATAAAGCAACTGAAGTTTATGGAGAGAACATACATACTTCATTTTCCTTTGAGAGAGATATATGGTATGTAGCCCAGCTGGAGATAAAGATGAACAGCGGAACGGATTCCGATGGCTATATTAAAGCTTTTATTGACGGTAAAGAAGTTTTAAACAGACAGAACATACGTTTGATGACCGTAGGAAATCAAATAGATCAGGTTTCCTTTTCCACTTTTATGGGCGGAGGGAACCTTTCGTTCTCACCAGATAACGACCAGTATTTGTGGATAGATTATATCAAGATTACCCGCTTGGACGGTCCTGGGGATTCCTCAAATCAACCAGATGGGTACACATTTATTGCTGATGAAAGGGAAACGATTCGTATTACTGAACCTGTAGATGTTGCATACGGTGCGTTTGGCAGTTTCTATTATTTATACAACCAGACCAGTGACCTACTCTGCAACAGCGAAACATTTGGTGGGGATCCAATTCGAAAAGTAAAAAAGAAGTGTTTTATCCGAAGAAGTACTTTGTCAACCTCAAATCCTAGCGAAGATGATAGGAGTCTTGCCGTATACCCCAACCCATCGGTTAACGGAAAGCTTTTTGTACGCACGGTGGATATGCCGCTGTCGAGTATATCGATATACAATATGCTTGGGGCAAGGGTATATCACACAGAATTGAAAGGCAATACCAATACGGTCGAGATCGACAGTGATACCTTGGGTTCAGGTGTATATTTATTAAGGGCCATTGACGGTGACGACAATGTACACAACAGAAATGTTATCGTTCGGTAATCATATTTCACATTTAGTTGTTACCAATCATACAGTTTTAACGTATTACAATACAACTGGCGTGCGGTTCTTGAACCTGCACGCTCTTTGTATAGTCGTGTTATCAAATTTTTTTAATGGTTTTAATGGTCTCCAATAGAAATATTAAAAAATGATCACAAAAATTCTTCAATCAGTTTTGGAGGATTTATTTTGCACATTTAAATTCCCGTGAAATAATATCTACAGCATAGCAATGTTGTTCAATTAGCATATTTACGCTTAAAGCGACTGTTATAGCGCTTGGGGCATAGTATAATAGAATCACAAACATCAGACCGTATGCCAATCAACCTCCTTAGTTACATCTCGACACCTGTTAGGAAATCAATAGCTTTAGTAAGTATTTTATGGACTATTCATGGTCTTGTGTCCTGCCAATCGCAGAAAGCAGAAACAAAAGAAAAAGAAATACAGCAGCCATACAATGTTTTGTTCATAGCAGTCGATGATCTAAGAACCGAACTTAATATTTATGGCGCCCACCATATTAAATCACCCAATATTGATCAGTTGGCAAATTCTGGTGTACGCTTTGACAATGCACACGTTCAGCAGGCCATCTGTATGGCGTCAAGGGCTTCTATAATGTCTGGCATACGACCCGAGAGGTATGGTATTTATACTGGTGAATCAGTAAAGGACATTATGCCAGATGTTCTGACGATGAATAAGTTCTTCTCAAAAAATGGTTACTCGATTGCATCAACTGGTAAGATTTACCACTACGCAGAAGATACCAAAGAGCAATTTGGTGACGACTTTGTTGATGCTGAGGGTATTTGGAAAGGGTCTGGTTATGTTACGCAAGAGTCTTTTGAGCAAATGAAAAATTCTGAAAAACCTGGCAGGGGACCGGCCTACGAATCTGCGAAAGTGCATGATACCATTTATCCAGATGGGCTGAACACCCTGAATGCCATGCGTAAGATGGAAGAATTAAAAGATGATGGTAAACCATTTTTTATGGCGGTTGGCCTAATGAAACCGCACTTGCCTTTTAATGCTCCACAAAAATATTGGGACATGTACCCAAGATCGTCCATAGAACTCACAGATCTTACTGAAAGACCGAAAAATACATCTAAATATACGGTGCGCCCATTGGGAGAATTGACCAACTATTACGGAATGCCAGAAACCTTCGATGAAGTGACAGATTCCATGGCAACTACGTTGAGAAGAGGCTATTTCGCCAGCGTTTCCTATATTGATGCCCAAGTGGGAAATCTGTTGCGTAAATTGAAAGCGTTGGGACTTGAAGAAAATACGATCGTCGTACTATGGGGGGATCACGGGTTTAAATTAGGTGATTATAACAGCTGGTGCAAGTGGTCCAATATGAATATCGACACAAATATTCCATTGATTTTTAAAGTGCCAAATGCGGCAAAGGGAAAAGTGTACAAACAACCCGTGGAAGCACTTGACATTTATCCAACCTTGGCAGAATTATGTAATTTGGAAAAACCCGGTCATTTAGAAGGTAAAAGTCTGGTTCCCTTCCTGACCAATTCAGATTATGAACCGGAAGCTAAGATGTACGCCTACTCTATTTGGCCAGATAATCGATGGACGTATGATAAGACGGTCTTGGGTTATTCCGTAACAGATGAGAGATACAATTATGTTGAATGGGTTAAATTAACCTCTAATGAAGTCCTTGAACGGGAACTGTATGATCATAAGCAAGACCCAGAAGAAACAATAAATGTTGTAGGGGATGCTGAATATTCCGAAATTGTCGCTGAGCTGAGCCAAAAAATACAAGATAGGCGAAACGCCACTGACCACGATCACGATTTTAGGAACCTGAGATAAAACTAAATTTAATTCGTACTTTTTGAAAATTAATATAGTCAATTATGCACTGTTCTTGTTGGTGCCCGTACTGCTCATTTCGTGTAAAACCGAACACGACAAAAAAATCCAACAAAAAATAGAGGAACCCTACAACGTCTTATTTATTGCGATAGACGATTTGAGACCGGAATTGAATAGCTATGGTGCCGGTCATATAAAATCCACTAATATTGACCGATTGTCAAGTGAAGGGATACGATTTTCCAATGCCCACGTCCAGCAGTCAATCTGTATGGCCTCCAGGGCCTCGGTGATGTCTGGAATTAGGCCTGAAAGAAATGGTATTTATACCGGAGAGCCAATTTCAGACGTCTTACCGGATGTACTTACGATGAACAAATTCTTTAAACAGAGTGGTTATAATATAGCATCCGTTGGAAAGATATATCACTTTGGTCAGGACACCAAAAATCAATTTGGTAGTGATTACATCAAACCTAAAGCCACTTGGGAAGGATTCGGTTACGTTACCCAGGAGGCCATAAAGCAGCGCACCTTAAATACCAACACAGGAAGGGGTCCGGCTTATGAAAGTGCCAACGTTCACGATACTATTTATGAAGATGGTATCAATACCCTCAACGCCATTCGTAAACTACGGGAATTTAAAAACGATGACAAACCCTTTTTTATGGCCGTGGGCCTTACTAAGCCCCACTTGCCATTTGTTGCACCTCAAAAGTACTGGGACATGTATCCTAAGGATTCTATAGGCTTCTCTGAGTTAAATGAAAGGCCCAGAAATACTTCCAGCCATACTATGCGCAGTTCCGGCGAATTGGGAAATTATTACAATATGCCAAGATTTTACGATGATATTGCAGATTCTACAGCACTCACATTGAGAAGGGGCTACTATGCCTGTGTATCTTATGCAGATGCGCAAGTTGGCAAGCTACTTGACGAAATGGACAACTTAGGCCTTCGTGAAAATACCATAGTCGTACTTTGGGGGGATCACGGTTACAAATTGGGGGACTATGGTAGCTGGTGCAAATGGTCCAATATGAATCTGGACACCAATATACCATTGATTTTTAGTGTGCCAAATGGAAAAAAAGGGGAGGTGTACAGTCATCCCGTTGAGGCACTTGATCTTTACCCCACATTGGCAGAATTGTGCAATTTGAAAAGACCTGAGCATCTCGAAGGCAAAAGCCTGATGTCTGTATTGACGGATCCGCAGGCTGAACCTAAATCAAAGACGTACGCATATACGATCTGGCCGCACCAAAGGTGGAACTACCGGAATACGGTTATGGGCTATTCAGTTACAGACGATAGGTTCAATTATGTAGAATGGGTCAAATTGGACAATGGGGAGGTCTTGGAAAGGGAATTGTACGACCACGACAAGGATCCATATGAAACTATAAACGTAGTCGAAGATGAGACTTATACCCAAATTGTAGCTGATTTGGCTGATAAGGTCAAAAGCAGAAAAGTGGCTACTGACCACGATCACAATTTTAGAAATGTAAAATAGAGTTAATAAAACAATTAAAAATGAAAAGAATATTAGTGCTGTTAGTTGCGGTTTTTTCAAGCTGCGTAACGTTTTCGCAGGAAAATTTAATACAGAATAACTTTTCCAGGGAAGGAATGACGCTCAATGGCAGGTGGAATTATATCGTGGATGTTTACGAATCCGGTTATTACAATTACCGAAGGGAGCCTCACGATCAATCAGAAAACCCGGGTGCCGGAGCTTATTTTTTAAACTCAAAGCCCAAAGACAAAACGGACAGAGTGGAGTATGATTTTGATGCTGCTCCCACACTTTTGGTGCCAGGCGATTGGAATTCCCAAAAAGAGAATTTATTCTATTACGAAGGAACCTTGTGGTACAAAAAGTCCTTTGATGTACCTGATTATGATCCGTCCAAGCGTTATTTTGTCCATTTTGGGGCTGTGAACTACTTTGCCGAAGTCTATCTTAACGGTAAGAAGCTTGGTGCTCACAAGGGAGGGTTTACCCCTTTCAATTTTGAGATGAGTGATTTGTTGAAGAACGAGGACAATTTTTTAATAGTTAGGGTAGATAATAAGCGTTCCCCGGATGAAGTGCCAACTGTAAGTACAGATTGGTGGAATTATGGTGGAATAACCAGAGATGTAACTGTATATGAGGTAAGTGAAACGTTTATAGCAGATTATAGTCTTCAGCTTGATAAAGACAATGACAAGCTGTTGAAGGGTTTTGTCCAATTGAATGGGGAGGATAAAGCAAACACCAAGGTTATGATCAAAATCCCCGAACTAAAGATCAATAAATCAGTTTCAACAAATGGAGAGGGTAAGGCTGAGTTTGAAATACCGGTTAAAAGGTTAACAAAATGGAGCGACAGCAATCCTAAGTTGTATGAAGTTTCCCTCTCGACCCCACTGGATGAACTATCAGATAAAATTGGTTTTAGGCAAATTAAAACGGAAGGATCAGATATATTGCTTAATGGGGAAAAGGTTTTCCTTAAAGGAATCTCCATTCATGAAGAAAATGTGATGAGGGGCGGTAGGGCACACTCTATGGAAGATGCAAAAATCCTGCTTGGATGGGCAAAAGAACTGGGATGTAATTTTGTAAGACTGGCGCATTATCCACACAATGAGAATATGGTACGCCTGGCAGATGAAATGGGTATGTTGGTGTGGGAAGAGATTCCTGTGTATTGGACGATTGATTGGGCAAATAAAGAAACTTATAAAAAAGCCGAAAAACAATTGTCAGAGGTGGTTAGCAGGGATAAAAACCGAGCTTCGGTGATCATCTGGTCAATGGCAAATGAAACCCCACAATCTGAAGAGCGCCTTTCTTTTTTGACCAATTTGGCGAAAACAACCCGTAAACTGGACAATACCCGTCTAATCACTGCCGCATTGGAAGATCACCCGAGTGAAGGCGATGAGAATGTAATGGTAATAGAAGATAAATTCTCTGACATTGTGGATATTGTGAGTTTCAATCAGTACTATGGTTGGTATGGTGGTAAAATTAAAGACCTGAAGAACATAAGCTGGGAAATAGACATTGACAAGCCTGTGATTATTTCTGAGTTTGGTGCGGCTGCATTACAAGGGTATCACGGGGATAAATCAACGACCTGGACGGAAGATAACCAGGCTTATCTTTATGAGGAGACTCTACCTGCCCTTGCAAAAATCAAACAGATCAGCGGGATAACACCTTGGATATTGACTGACTTCCGTTCACCCCGTCGTATGCACGATGTGTATCAAAATGGTTACAACAGGAAGGGCTTGATTTCAGAAACCGGAAATAAAAAGAAGGCTTTTTATACTTTGAAGAACTTCTATAAAAATCTAAAAACCGAGGATTGAGATGCCAATCCATTGACTGGATTTTCATATGCAAGGTTGTTATCGGAAGGCTGAAAAATACTTGTACATTAAGCCGAATGTATTTTGCGATATAAGGTGTATCTTGAGGGTTATTAAAAGTACGTATTAGAGAATGCGTCACTATCAATGCGTGTGAAAGCTCTTTTGCCGAACCTTATTCAAAGTGGTTAAGCACCTTGGAAGTTTTGTTGAAGTGCGCTCACAGGCTAAACGGTCACCGGAAAGTTGATAGTCAATTATAGTGTTGACGGTTCAATATCGACCTCAGAGCTACGTAACAAGCGTTGGTACACATTAGAATTTTTCAGATCATCCATAATGGCAATCGGGCCACAAATGCGTGCCGAAACATTGAGCATTATTGAGAAAATTGAAATTGGGTTTTAATGTTTTTTACGATGAAAGCCAGTAGGCGTTTATATATGGATTGTTTTTTGATTCTTGGGCTGATTGCCATAATCGGCGTGAACTGACACTTAGAAATGCGAATTTTACAAACTTGGCCTACAGTATCTGCAACCATTCTAACTGCCAAGTAGAAGATTTTCAGCGCAGGCTTGAAAGCAGGTTGATTACAATTATGGAGGCGACTTAGATATAGGAAGTCCACCTGGATTATTAATGATGAGTATTTCGGTATTTTTAAGATGCAATATAATTTCGGTTTACAATAAAATACAACCCTCATCCTAAGGTATAGCCCCAAAATACAACTATGCTTGGCAGAGAAATTGATGTATTAGGCCATATGCTTAAAATGGAGTAGCTAAAAACGATATTGGGATAATACTTTCATGACTAGATTTAAATTACATATAATACTTATAACTTTTGCATTCAGCCTGAACAGCGCCGTCTGCCTTGCTCAATTGAAACAAGATGTGGTTGATAGGCAAGAGGCACCTTCCTGGCGTGACTTCTGCCAAAGCCTAGAGGTTTCTAATATGGAAGAGAGCGTGCTCTTGGATTATTCATATGCAGGTTATCATTTCTCTGAAAAACCACTTCCAGACGTCTCCCATAGGCACACCATATCTGTGATCGACTACGGGGCCATTCCAAATGATGGAGCTTTTGATGATGCGGCCATCCAGGCTGCAATTGATGCCGCAGAGGCAAGCAATATACCAACAGTCGTATATTTTCCGGCCGGAAAGTATTTGGTGGGTAGTATTGAAAATAAAGACATCCCTATTGAGGTAAATCAAAGCCATATTGTTTTAAAAGGAGCTGGTAGCGGTAGTGGGGGCACCGTAATTCACGCTGTCAACTTTGGCGATACTTCCAAGAGATGGCATACCCCTTGGAGACTGACTTTTAGGCCAAGAGACAACTTTGAAGATGAACGTCCTTTACCGCTTACAAAGGTTACCAAAAAAATAAAGAGAGGCGATAAAACCATAAAGGTCAAAAACCCAGAAGGAGTCTATCCGGGTATGTGGGTGACCCTAAAGCATGAGCATAATCCTGATCAGGATAAATATCTTTCAAAAGTTGGCTGGAATCCTCAATGGAATCTTATTGGGTCCCGAGGGGTAGAAATAGAGGAAATTCATCTTATCACAAAGGTTGAAGGCAAACTAATAACGTTTAAGAACCCTATCAATTACAACGTTGAGAAGACCAATCAAAGCACTGCCTTAAGTACTTTTAGATCAATTGAAGAGATAGGTGTCGAAGATATGTTGTTTACAAGTGACTGGAAAAGCTATCCTGAAGATTTTGAGCATCACGCCAACGATATTGTAGATTATGCCTGGAGGGCCGTTTTCTTTGAAAATATCCATAATGGTTGGTTGCGCAATGTGAAATTTAAAGACTGGAACGACTGTATTCAAATTAGAAAAAGTGTTGCCATGACTGTAGATAGCGTGGAGATTTCCGGAAAAAGAGGTCACGCCTCGTTCATGGCTTTGGGATCTACGGGAATTTTAATCAAAAATTCTGTTGATCTGGTTGCTGCCATAAATGGGGCAGATGGAGGTCAGCGCCACGGTCCGGCACTTCAGAGCAGTTCTACCGCCTGTGTTTACCAAAATATAAAATTGCAAAAAAATCAGTCCATCGATTGCCACGGATATTATCCTTATGGCAATTTAATGGATAATATTCAAGGGGGCACCTTTCATCAGAACGGTGGCGCAAAGAGCGCTTATCCCAACTCCGGGCCTGATTTGGTACTTTGGAATTTTCGGCATTCCTCGCAATTTGAATCAAAGCGATTTGATTTTTGGGACTTAAACAAGCACGAAATCCACACCTATCTTCAACCCAAATTTATAGGTTTTACATCTCCCAATGAAGAAATATTCTTTGAGAATGAAGGTTTGGATGAATTGCACGGTGCTGAGGTTTATCCCAAGTCATTATTCAATGCCCAACTACAACTAAGGCTTTACGGAAAATATGCCAGTGCATCTTCAGACAAGCCGGGTTGCGAGGCTGTGAATCTTATCAATAAAATCCCAAATGACTTTTGGTCACCAAAAGGAAATCCGGTAGGGGCTTATATCATACTGGATTTTGGAAAGGAAAAGATGATCTCAAAATTCACATTACGGGACGATAATCAGGCTATTGCCAATTTTAAAATACAATATTGGTCCAAAAAAGGATGGGCAGATCTAAATACAGCCCCAAAAGAAAATGGCGATCATTTATGGCTTACAGGTAGAAGTATAAAGACACGAAAGCTCAGGCTAATTATAACCGAGGTGGTTTTGGGCAGTAAAGTTGAGATTTCAGAATTTAATGCTTCGTAGAAAATAATAAGAATTTTAAATCAAATAATATGTATAAGACGTATCCATTCAACCTAAAGAATTATCAGTACAGAAGCATAGGTATTCTTAGCTTTATTGTCCTTTTTTTATCATCTTCATTGCAAGCTCAAAGTGCGTATCCAGAAATTCTGGTAAACAAGAAGATTAAAAAACAGCATTTTCTCCCAGATTTCTCCTATGCGGGATATCATTTTGGTGAAGATAAATTGCCCAATCAGTTTGAGCACTCACTGAATGTGCAGGATTTTGGCGCAAAGGCAGATGATGGCCTTGATGATAGCAAAGCCATTATCAAAGCTTTGGAAAAGGCAGAGGAACTGGAAGGATATGTTGCCATTGAATTTCCATCCGGCACATTTAATATAAGTGAAATCATTTACATCCGTAGAAGTAAGACCGTCGTAAGGGGTAAGGGATCTGGAAAAAATGGAACGAGGTTATATTTTCAACGTCCCTTACGCTTCTTACCTGACCCACCCCAACACGAGGAACTTGCAGAATATATAACTCGATTTGATAAAAGACAACGGGATCCCGAGGACGGTCTTGACGCTCAATTCTCCCAGTACTCGTGGTCAGGAGCGTTTCTATGGGTTGGCAAAGAGGGGAAATTATACAAATCATATAACATTCCAGAATACAATCAGCCCATAAATCAACTGGCGGAAGCTACAGCAGGAAATCAAGGGGAATTTGAAGTTGAGGTTAAAAATCCCGGGCAGCTCAAAGAGGGAGGAATCTATAAATTGTGCTGGTACAACAAAGATGGAGAAGAGGGGTCGTTGCTAAAACATATTTATGATAATCAGGATGTGGAAATTGGAGAACATCACTGGAACAATCCGGATAATCCGTTGGTCTTTCAAATAGTCCATGTCACCGGTATCAACAAAAATACCGTAACGGTAAAGGCACCTCTACTACACGATGTAAAGACTGAATGGTCTTGCTCATTTGTGGAATGGGAACATATCGAGGAGGTTGGGATTGAGAATTTCGCATTTGAATTTCCTATGTCTAACGACTTTCCGCATCATTTAGAAGATGGCTACAACGCTATTTACTTGACTAGTTTATTTAATGGATGGGTCAATAACGTGATCGTGAAGAATGCAGACAGTGGTATATTGACAGATGACATATCTAACGTAACGATAAAGAACATTAGGACCTACGGCGATAAGACAGCACATTATTCTGTTGCCATGGGGGAAGTTCATAACGTACTTGTTGAGAATCTAAGGGTTGAAAACTTCGTGAGGCATCCTCTTAGCTTTAATACCAGATCGACTCGTTGTGTTTACACCGATTGTGTGGTAGAAAATGCCCCGCTACTGGATCAACATAGCGCTATCAACGAACAAAATTTGTTTGATGAGATTAAATTGTATGTTGATGGTCCTGAAAATGAGAATTTTAAATACAGGTTGTTTTCACTGGGCGGTTCTCTTTTGTGGGCTCCGGGTCATGGCGCATTTAGTACATTTTATAATATAGACATCAACTTTGCCAATGTGCCCAATGATTTAAACACCCCTATTACCCTTGTGGGAACAACGGGAAAGGTGGGAGTTTCTGCAAGGATTATCGGTGTTCGTGCCAATCATCCCGTGAAAATTGATTACGAGAAAAACTCCTATATGGAAATGACCAACAGCGATGATCTTCCATTTAGCTCCTTATACCACTACCAGTTGAAGGCAAGGCGAAACTAAACTGGTGAACTAATTGAAACCAAAATTTGGTGCCAAAATTTTTGAGCTAAATAAAACAAGTTAATTTAGCTGCCACTAAGAACTCACATTGGCACTTATACTATCTAGAATATTAAGTAAATGATTGTTTTCAGGGCATTTATACTTTTTTCGGTTTGTATAGCAACCATAATACAATTTGACGGTGAAGATGTAAAAAAAATCAAACCGGCACATTCCCTGACAATCAGTGAGAAGTTTGTTGACCCTATGGGCTTTTATGATAGCTTACCCTCATTCTCGTGGAAATTACCGGTGAGTGATGAGGTATTGTCACAATCGGCATATTCTATAGTAGTCGCGAGTGAGCCATCCCTACTGCCCAATCATCCGGATATTTGGCAATCCGGTAAAATCCAGTCAGGTCAAAGTGTGTTTGTTCCTTATGAAGGAACTGCATTATCTTCCCGCGAAAGGGTGTACTGGCAGGTTCAGTTTTGGAATCAAGAAAACAACGAATCAGAATGGAGTGAAACCGCCCATCTTGAACTTGGATTGTTGAAAAACGAAGATTGGAAAGGAGAGTGGATTGGTATTACCACTGAAACGCCCAAACTGCAAACCAGGTACAAAACCCCCTTGTTTGTGCCTCAATATCTTCGGAAAAATTTCAGCACAAAGAAAGATATCAAGAAAGCCCGCCTTTACATCACAGCAAAAGGATTGTTTGAACCTTTTATCAACGGCAAGAAAATTGGGGAGGACTTTATGGTTCCGGGTTGGACCCCATATTCCAAAAGAATAGAAACATTGACCTATGATGTTACCAAAAACTTGGTTGATGGTAATAATGCAATCGGCATTATCTTGGCAGAGGGATGGTACGCTGGCAGAATCGGTTACAAAGCAACGCAGTGGACAAATACTGTACCCCCTATGATGCTTTGCCAATTGGAAATTGAATATGGCGACGGAAGCAAGGATGTTATTGTATCCAACAACACTTGGAAAGCGACACAAAATGGGCCATTGAGGTCATCTGGTATCTACGACGGTGAATTTTACGATGCATCATTGGAAATGCATGACTGGAGTTGCCCGGGTTTTGAGGAAGAAAGACATTGGCAAGCCGTAATCACCGAAGAAATCGCAGAACAGCCCTTGCTAAGACCAAAACGTCATTTGCCAGTTCGTGCAATAGCGACCAAACCATCCATTAATGTAACACGCGCACAAAGCAACTCAGCGATATTTGACATTGGTCAAAATTTGGCTGGTGTGGCCCGTGTGAGCGTGCCAATGGCCAAGGGCGATACATTGGTTATAAAATTTGCAGAAATGTTGAACAGTGATGGTTCTTTGCATACAACCAACTACCGCAGCGCACATTCAACCGACTATTACATAGCTAAGGAAACCGGGATCATAGATTGGCGTCCTCAATTTACCTATCACGGCTTTAGATTTGTGCAACTGAGTGGTTTTGCTATAGGCAAGAAGCCTAAGAAATCTTGGGTATCGGCCATAGTTCAACATTCTAAATTTGATATGATAGGTAGCTTTAGTTCTTCATCGGCTATGTTAAATCAGCTTCAAAGCAATATTAAATGGGGGTTGAAAAGCAATTTTTATGAAATTCCAACAGATTGTCCCCAGCGCAACGAACGCTTGGGTTTTACCGGAGATGCGCAGGTTTTTACTAGGGCGGCTGTTCAGAATGCAGCTTTGCAAGGTTTTTTTATGGCCTGGATGCAAAGTATGAGGGAAGAGCAATACGATGACAATATCATCCCTGTTGTCATTCCCAACGTGATTGGTAAGTATTCAGAATCTGGATGGTCTGACGCAGCGGTAATCATACCGTGGCAAGTATATAAAAGCACAGGTAACAGGGCAATTTTAGAAGAGAATTATGATATGATAAAACGGTGGGTGGCCTATCATAAGAGTAGTTCCACAGACTATATAAGTGAAATGAAATCAGTGGGCGATTGGCTTCAACCGTATTCAACTGCCGTAGATGCCCGAAGGGGAGATACCCCACACCCGTTAATTTCGACAGCATATTTTGGCCACGCTGCAAAGTTGACTGCAAAAATAGCGGCTATTCTGGGAAAAGAATCTGAAAGCGATTACTATGAGGATTTATACAAAGAGGTCTCAAATGCTTTCGAAACTAAATTTTTTGATAACAATGGAAAACTCGTCGTAGGAACTGAATCACAAACGGGCTATTTACTGGCATTGGCATATGATTTGCTATCGGATGAATTGAAAATAAAGGCTGTCGACCACCTAAAACGATTGATTGATGAAGCTGGTGGACATTTGCGTACCGGCTTTTTGGGTACTCCGTTGCTCGCACCGGTATTGGTCAAGACCGGAAATACAGATCTTATGTTTGAGCTTTTGTTTAGAGAAACCTATCCTTCGTGGTTTTATTCCATCAATCAGGGAGCGACTACAATGTGGGAACGATGGAACAGCTATAGTTTGGAATCAGGTTTTAAGGATGATAGTATGAACTCTTTGAACCATTATGCTTATGGTGCTGTTGGGCAGTTTTTTTATGAGGGAATATCTGGTATAACTCCGTTGAAAGCAGGATATAAGAAAATAAGGATTGCACCACAAATAGGTGGGGGTCTAACTTCGGCAAAGGGGGAAATCGAATCGCCATATGGTAAAATTGTTTCATCGTGGAAGTTGGAGAACGGTCGTTGTGAATTCAATGTTGTCATTCCACCCAATACCGTTGCGACCATCGAACTACCTGTAGGTAAACCCAGCAAAATTCTCTTGAACGGAAGGGTGTACAATAACAGCCCAAATATTGAATTGGTCAACAGTGAAGATGATAAACAAGTTTATATGGCCAAAGCCGGGAGCTATACATTTCAAACAGAACTTTAATGCAGGTCCCTAGGCCTCGAAAGATCAGCTTTTGACTGTCAAATTATTTATTTTACTATTGAAAAAATCCTTAAATCGAATTGCAACATTAAGAATCATGAAGAACAAATTAATCCTTTCTGCTTTATTAAGTCTATTTCTGTTGGTGCTGTTGAGTGTCAGGTCAAAACCATACAAAGAATTAGCTCCATCCGGTCTAATGATAGAGAACCATAGAAATGACGCTGAACCCATTTTAATAGCAGATGACCGTCCGGAATTTAGTTGGATTGTCAATGATAAAGAGGACAATGAGCATCAAACGGCCTACAGGTTGATTATCGCGACTTCCCAGAAACTGATCGATCAGAACAAAGGTGATTTTTACGACAGTAGGAAAGTACGGACCAACCAGTCAATAAACGTGAGATATAATGGGCCAGAATTCAATTCGGGCACTGGTTATTTCTGGAAAGTAAAAACTTGGGACAAGGATAATAAGGACAGTAAATGGTCGCCATCAGGCCGCTTCGTCAAGGCGCTGGCCAATGAGGACTGGAAAGCCAAACCCGTTTGGTGTTCCAGTGATGATGACTACACATTCCTAAGGAAAAAAGTTCTTCTCGAAAACAAAGAGATTCTTACCGCTTACGCTTTTGTCACAGGTCGACACACAGAAGGTCAATATCCACGTCCTGTAATGCGGGGAGGAAAGCAGTATACCTTTAAGTTCTACGTTAATGATGAATTAGTAGGGATTGGCCCCTACCGTTTTAGGGAGGATAACCAATATGCCCTGTTTGATATTACAAAACACCTTAAAGCCGGGATGCCAAATGTCTTGGCCAGTATCAACAAATCTACCCGTAAAGAGAAAGATTTTATGTGTCAGGTTCATATCCTATATAATGATGGGACAAAGCAGACCATAGTCACTGATAAAAGTTGGAAGGCCTATCCAGCTCAAGAAGTATTTAATCCAACCGGCAACACTGCCGGGGAGGAGAATGATGTAAGACAGTACTATTTCAATCCCTATGAAGAGGTTGACGGAACCCAGTGGCCAACCCATTGGAAAGCTTCGGATTTTGATGATTCCAATTGGGAAGACGCCAGGACTATGCCTATGTATGAGGTACGTCCCGGTCAAATACGCAATATCAAATTTCAGAAAATGCCCATAACAGTAAAGAAACTCAATGATACTGATTATGAAATTATTACTGATGTGCACACCTGCGGATGGATTGAATTAAAGCTTGAAGAAGGAGCCACCAGTGAAATATTTACAGTGTATTATCCCGAAGAAGAAAAGGACGCCAAGTCCTTGACCTGGCGCACGGACAAGGGAGCCCAAACCTTGGAGGAATTTGGTTATGTATGGCGCAAGAATATCATTATCAAAGATTACACGGGCCCTGAATTGACGGAAGATAATATTGATTACTATGCCATTGGGGCAGCATTCGATCCTGAGGATACAAAATTTACCTCTTCAAATGATTTACTGAATGACATTTTTAGAATTTGCAAAGCTTCGATGGAGTATAACAACATCGACATTTATATGGATTCTCCTACCCGGCAGCGCTCCCCCTTCCCAGGTGACGGGGTGATCAATATGCGTACCCATTATTCCATGTCACGAGACTATGGGGTAGGTAAATATTCCATGGAATATTTTCTACCCATGATGTATGGCATCTATCCTGAATATGGTGTCCAGATTATCAATCAGGCGTATATAGATTATATGTTTACGGGAAGCACTAAATTTTTGGAGACTCACTATGAGAGTTTAAAGGACCGAAAGAACAATGATGGAAATTATTTGTATGACGGTGAATGGATTGGAATAGATGCGCTGGTAGATCACCCCAATGGTTACAAAGATGACTATGACTATGATGCATCACCGGACAATGTGGTTCACTCCTGGAGTTATGGCGCCTTGCGTGATCTTGCCACAATTGCGGAGATCTTGGGTAAAATGGATGATAGGGATCATTATAATGCCTTGGCAGATAAGTTATACAAAGAGTATAACGAAACCTTCTGGAATCCTGAAAACGGATTGTACAAGGATGGTGGTAATTCTGATCATTACTCCATTCACGCTAACTTTTTTCCTACTGCAACCGGGTTGGTTTCAGAAGAAAGGCAGGAGAGTGTAGCAGACTATTTAAGGACCAAACCAATGAATTGTAATGTATATGGAGCACAATTTTTCTGGGATGCCCTTTATAAAATGGACGAAGGCGATAAAGCAATGGATTTGATGCTGAGCAAGGATACGCGGTCCTACTACAATATGATTCACGTTATGAACAGTACCACGGCCGCTGAAACTTGGGACAGAACCAATTTAACAAGGAGTCACCCGTGGGGATCAGCTGGCGGAAATCTAATTGTTGGCTCAATTATGGGTATTCACGCTCTGGAACCTGGATTTTCTAAAATTGGGATAAAACCCCAAACCTCAGACTTAGAAGAAGCAACCATTGATTATATGACGATTCGCGGCAACGTGCATATGGAGTTTGAATTAGACGAAGAAGAGTATCATATTCAAACAGAAACGCCGGCAAATACTAGTACTACGGTTTATGTACCTGTTTTTAGTAATACAAACAATGATGTTAAAGTTGACGGTAAAATGGTGCAAGGAAAGCGAGAAGGTAACTATATTATTTTTGAAAACCTTGGCTCGGGAATACACGTATTTGAAAGAAAAATTTAGAAATTCATTAATACAGAACGTCTTGTTAACAAAGTAGTTTAATCATGAATATAAAAGCTCTCTTTCCATCCCTAATTATTTTTTGCATTTATATACACGGGTATACTCAAACTCTTGGAGATATTCCAGACGATCGATTATCCGCCACAAATTGGCAGGATTTTAGGTGGGATGATTCAGGAGATTGGAAAATTATTGATGTTACTAAGAATGGAATAATGCCAAATACAAAGGAGGATATAGCTCCTAATGTAATGAAGATTATTTCCGAAGGAAGTGGAAAGAGAATTCTGCAATTCCCGGCAGGAACGTATCAAATTGCATCAAGATTGGACATTGAGAAAGGCGATATTCAGATTGTTGGTAAAGGAAAAACAACAAAATTCATGCTCGCAGGCGGAGAAAAACCTGCCAATATTACGATAAGGGGGAGACGTGTTGGAGATTATAGATTGTCATTAGATGTACATAGGGGAGATTCTAAGTTGATTTTAACCTCCACCGAGGGGCTTGAAGTGAATGACTTTATTGTCATTAAACAAAAAGGGGCAATTACCAGACCTTCTCCTGGTGTATCCGGTGATGAAACCCAGATTGTTAAGATCATTTCAAAGACTGGGAATACGCTCACGGTTGACATGAATTTTGGTATCCCATTTTTGAAAGCCCATGCATCCATTGCTAAAATGGATATGATTAAAAATCTACGATTTCATAACTTTTACATCGAAATGACTTCTAAGCCTTTGAAGGGAAAAAGTCATAATATAAGTGCTAGCGAAATTCAAAACGTGGAATTTTCAAATATTGTTAGCAACAAGGCCTTGCACTCACACATAGAATTATCTTGGTCAAGAGATGTTATTTTATCAAATAATTATGTTCATGGCAACTTCGGTCACGATAAGGAAGGGTGGTATCAGTATGGTATAAAGCTATCTCAGTCCACCCAATGCTATGTTATAAACAACAGGGCTTCAGACCTACGACATCATTATGCCACACAAATGGGGACAAATCATTGCGTAATTGCCTATAACAGGGCAGAACCTCCATACAATCATTATGGGGATTTTGGTCAGCACAACTCTAAAGGTTGCCATAATAATCTATGGGAAGGAAATTATGGTAGCGAGATTTACGATGATGACAACCCTAAAAAAAGTTGGGGTACCCGCTACACAATGTGGTTTCGAAATCACGCTCAACATAAAATTGGTAGTGAAAGTCCTTATGTTGAAAATATGACGATTATAGGTAATGAGCTAGAAGGTGGATTTGATTCCATAAAAAGTGGTAGTCCAACCAATAATAATTTTTCGGGAGCCAATTTAATCAATGTAGGTAAGAAAGAATATGCGAGTACTTTAAAATGGGGAGATATGAAACTAGGAGATTCTATACCAGCATCACTTTTTTTAATAAAAAAACCCGACTACCTTAACAAGTGGCCATTATTCGGTCCATCAAATGGAGTTACTTACTCTCAATTTCAACCAAGGTAAATTTTCTTAAGAACTTCGTTAGTTTTCAAAGAATCTCCTTGTGCACGGTATAGGGCAGGATACTCTTTATAATCAATTTGAATATCTTTAATTACTGTTTATTGCTATGGATAAAAATTAAAAAAATACAAGTTCGTCAATGGTGATGTGTCTGTAGCCTAAAAGCGATTGTTCTATTATTTATTTCAAAAAGCAAAATAAAACTGAGATTTCAAAATTCAATAAAGTGAAAATTGCAAAATTGCAGTGATACCGGAGTTGGTATAGGAAACGAAATCGTTCCATAAGGACTTAGAGTTATCAATGCAGTGGTAGAGAAGCACGGATTCCAAATCGAATTAAGGTCTTTTCACTAGGGTGATGGATACTATCTGAAGAGCAATCGATTCTTGTCCAAAAAATGGTTTGGAGACGCTCAAAGAATTTGATGCAATTTAATTTAGGTCTGTAGGCCTCCACGAAGTGAATGATACATTACCCGCTAAAGATGCCACCTTTAAAGTAAAAACCCCGGCCAGTACTGACACTAAGGTTTTTGTGCCTTTTTTCGGCGATAATAACAACGAGGTCACCGTGAAAGGAAAAGTGCGGGAAGGCAAACGGGAAGGCAATTATATTGTCTTTGATGATCTCGTTTCTGGAACTTATGTGTTCGAGAGAAAAATTCAGATTATTAGACTCACGGTATATGGATTAAGTATAGCTTTCAGTTAGAGCTTTTGTTCAATTCATTCGTAAATAAGTGGAATTGAACTACGGAAAGTTATACGGTCATACCATCAATGAAACAAAAATGCAAATAGGAGTTCCTTAGTCCGGAATTGCTTTAAGTGAAGTATTAAGTATAAACTATTTAGAATGAAGATTAAAATTTTTGTATCAATATTTGTGATGGGCACGCTATTTTCGTTGGCTCAAAACCAGACGTTTCAAAGCTTGGAAGAAGGTTTTAATCAACCTCCTCCAGAGGCCAGACCGCGTACTTGGATGCACGCCATGAGCGGGAATATGAGTAAGGAAGGTATGACAAAGGATCTTGAAGCTATTGCCGCTGCCGGACAAGGAGGCATATTACTATTCAACGTGGCGACCGGTATCCCATACGGAGATATAAAATACGATTCGCCCAAGCACCACGATATCATTGCCCATACTGCCAAAGAATCAGAACGCCTGGGACTTTCTTTTGGTGTTCATAATTGCGACGGTTGGTCTTCAAGTGGAGGGCCTTGGGTCGAGCCCGAAGAAAGCATGAAAATGGTTGTACACAGTGATACAATCGTTGATGTAAAGTCTGGAAAAATCGAGGTTTCACTGCCCCTTCCAACCGTAAGGGAGGGATTTTATAAGGATATAGCTGTTTTGGCCTACCCTGCTCTTGAAGCTGAAAAGATTGATGCTGTGACCAAACCAAAAATCGAAGCGTCCGATAAAGGTTTTAACATCGCAAGAGCCACAGACAACCGTATTGAGGAAACTGCCGGGCTTAACAAGAATGGCGATGAGGATTCCTGGATACTGTATGATTATAAAAAACCTTTTACCTTAAGATCAATCTATATAGCAGTTTCAGACCGTAATGGAGATGCGGAACTCGAAGTTTCCGATGATGGTGAGACTTTTAGACCGGTAAAAAAACTGTCCAAAGTGAGAAGCGCCAAATCAGAATGGAACTTTATTGACCGCCTTGATCCCATAACCTCGAGGTATTTCAGAATTCGCTTTAACGAAAACATGAATATTAAGGAATTGAGCTTAAAGGCTACGAGTCGCTTTGATAATTTCATTGGATTCTCAGGCTTGGCGAAAACATCGACTAACAACCTCTCCAAGATTGCCGCTCCAGAGGCTGGTATGGTTGTAAATAGAGATGACATCATCAACCTCACTCCTTATTTATCTGGCGATGGTAGCCTAAAGGCGAGCCTGCCAAAAGGAAAGTGGACCATATTGAGATTTGGCAATACTTCTACCGGAGCCACAAATACCCCTGCTTCCATTTGGGGAAGGGGTCTGGAATGCGACAAGTTCAGTAGACCGGCTTTTAAGAAGCACTGGGATAATTTTGTGCAAGAGGTTATTGACAATACAAAAAAACTAGCGCCAAATGCCCTTCAATATATAGAAATTGATAGCTATGAAATGGGTGGTCAAAACTGGACCGATGGCTTTGAAGATATATACAAGGAGGAAAAAGGGTATAGCATAATCGATTTCTTACCGCTCTTTGCAGGTAGGTACATAGATGATCTGGATACTACCCAACGCGTATTATGGGATATGAACGATGTCTTTTGTGATCTGATGGAAAACAATTATTATAAGTATTTTACAGAACTGTGCAATAAGAACGGACTTAAAAGCTATACAGAACCTTATGGTATGGGACATATCAATGAGATTGATGTTACCGGTGTAACAGATATTCCCATGACAGAGTTTTGGATGGGTAGAAGTTTGGACCGCGTATTTTCTACAGTGACCGCAGCACATGTTTATGGCAAAAAAGTTATATCTGCAGAATCGTTCACATCTCGGCCAGAGTTGAACTGGAAAATGAGCCCGGCAGATGCCAAGGTCTCCGGAGACAATGCCTGGGTCAGGGGAGTCAATGAATTCATGTTTCATCGCTTTGTACATCAGTCCAACACCCACGTAGCCCCAGGCTTGACTATGGGGCAGTGGGGCTCGCACATAGACAGGACACAGACTTGGTGGATGAATGCCGGCAAGGCCTGGTTCGATTATATAGCCAAAGGAAGTTATCTGCTAAGGCAGGGTTATCCCGTGGCAGATGTGTTGGTATTTATTGGGGACAACTCCCATAACGGTAACATATTACGGCATCGCTTGACCCCCGAAGTACCGATGGGCCTTAATTTTGACTGTACCAATGCTGACGTTCTTGTGAACCGGATAAGTTTAGAGGATGAAATGATGGTACTTCCAGAGGGTAATGCTTACTCTTATTTAATTCTCAAAGATATTAATACCATTACCTTGCCCACGCTACGACGGTTAAAGGAGATTGCTGATTCTGGTGTAACTATGATCGGGATCAAGCCTGAGAAGCTTGCGGGATATACCGTTACTGATTCACAGAGAAGAGAATTTGATGCCTTGATTGCCTCCATTTGGAGCCAACCCAATGTTAGGATTGATTATGATTTTAACGCCTTACAGCCCGATTTTCGAGTTGTTGGGGAGGATCATATTTTCTTGCACAGAAGAACGGATACAGAAGACATTTACTTTTTTAATAATGAAACTTCTACAGAAAAGACCTATGAGTGTGTTTTTAGGATAAAGGACAAAATTCCGGAAATGTGGAATGCCGAAACTGGTGAGATTACAAAACTGGCCCTGTTCAAGAATGAAGGGGAATTTACCCGGGCCTGGTTAACGTTGGATTCAGAGGAATCTGCTTTTATCGTTTTTAGGGAATCCTCTGATGGAGTTACATCAATCGTAAAACCTGATTTTGACAACAGCTACTATCTGGATCAAGACAACAATATAAAGGTGATTTCCAGCTTTGAGGGTAAGTCATCCGTAAATTTGAGCAATGGTAAGACTTCCGAAGTATCTTTTAAAAAAACACCTGCCCCTATGGATATCAGTTCAAATTGGGAGGTGAAATTTTTAGGAAAGAATTTCTATGATTCCGAAGAAAACTTCAAGACCCTTAGCGATTGGAAGGATAATCAAAATGACAGTATCAAATATTATTCAGGGACAGCGATTTATTCCAAAAAAATCAAATTACCAAGAACAAAGGATGATATGCGTACATATTTGGATCTTGGGGATGTGAAAATCGTAGCAGAGGTTTTGGTCAATGGAAAAACTGTCGATGTCTTGTGGAAGGCACCCTTCAAGACAGATATTACAGATTACGTAAGAAAGGGCGAGAATAATATTGAAGTCAAAATCACCAATCAGTGGTCCAACCAAATGATAAGAGATCAAGAATTTTCAGGGGACTATCTTGACTTTAAGCAATCTCCCTATTACCCTTCAGAAACGGATACCATGCCTGACTGGTTCATTAATAATGAGCCAATGCCTGACGGTCCGCGAAAGACTTTCAACTCGTACCAGTTCTATAAAAAAGGTGATGACCTAATGCCATCTGGTCTGCTGGGGCCGGTACATATAAGTTTTAAGAAGGAGGGGATTTTAAGTATTGATTGATTGCGGTTATAACTATTAAGTACACACCCTGATTATCGGGAAAACTGCATTTAGTGCTTCCCGATATTTTAGTTTTCAGGTGAATGGTGCGCTCCCAACGTTTGCAGGTTTACAGGTTGAACATAAGTAAGAAATTAGGCGATGCAATTGGGTGAGCCCATAAAATAGTCTGCCAGTGCCAATACTAATTCTTTCGGCAGAACGAGTTAGGGAAACTTTGATAAGACCGTATTGTTTTCCGATAGATAATACAGCACTTAACTTTGGTAAATTGTAGCAATTATGAAGTAGAAAATTTATAATAAGGCTATCCAAAAATTTGATTTGCTGACTTTTTTGCCGTCTTGATTTTCACAGCGCCTCTAAAAATCCTATTTTAGGATCTTAGGAATCAATGATTTTCCTGACCAATTACAATACAGAATATTTTGATAAATGAATAACCTCTTTCAACTATGAATATTAGACTTATCCTAACTGTTGTATTTTGTTCTGCATTTTTGCAGCTTTCGTTTTCTCAAAGTACCACTCCGAAGATAGAAGGAAAGTTAAAAAAATGGCACAAAATCACTTTGAGTTTTGAAGGGAAGCAGTCCAGCGAAAATGATGCAGATAATCCGTTCTTAAATTACAGGCTGAATGCGACTTTTAAGAAAGGGGACAAAACCTACTTAGTGCCGGGATTTTACGCGGCAGATGGCAATGCTGCAGAAACGAGTTCTAAATCAGGAAATATCTGGCAAGTACGTTTTAGTCCAGATGAGTTAGGAATATGGACGTATGAAGTGTCTTTTAGAAAAGGAAAGAATATAGCCGTAAGCACCAAAGACAATGAAGGCGAGCCCACTGATTTTGACGGTGCATCCGGTCAATTTGAAGTTGGGGATGCTGATGGAAAAGGCAGTGCATTTCAATCTCAAGGCAGACTTAGCTATACCGGAGATAGATATCTCCATTATTCAGATAGTAACAAACCCTTTTTAAAGGGGGGTGCTGATAGCCCGGAAAATTTTCTTGCCTATTATGAATTTGATGATACTCCGGGAACGCATAAGTACCTACCTCACACCAAAGATTGGACAAGAAAAGATCCCACTTGGCAAAAGAGCAAGGGTAAAAATATTATAGGTGCCCTAAATTACTTATCCTCAAAAGGGATGAATTCTGTTTATTTTCTTACGATGAATGTCATGGGAGATGGCGACGATGTATGGCCCTGGATCAATCAGAATGAACGCACTCGCTTTGATTGCAGCAAACTCGATCAATGGGAGGTTGTTTTTGACCATATGGATAATCTTGGTTTAATGTTGCACATCGTTACCCAGGAAACCGAAAACGAATTGCTGTTGGATATCGGCGAAACGGGCCTGCTAAGAAAATTGTATTATCGTGAACTTATAGCGAGGTTCTCGCACCACCTCGGCGTTACTTGGAACCTGGGAGAAGAAAATGGGCCAATACATTTTTCGCCGAAAGGCCAAAACGATGACGACAGAAAGGCAATGGCCAAATATATAAAGGAAACCGATCCGTATAAAAACTTGATTGTGGTGCATACCCACCCAAAGCCAGAGCAACAACAAAAGGTTTTGTCACCGTTACTGGGCTATAAGCATTTAAACGGAATATCTTTCCAGACGCACCATTCTGATATGGTACATGAGATTACCAATCACTGGTTGCAAAAGTCACGAAAATCAGGGAATAACTGGGTGTTGAGTCAAGATGAAATTGGCCCAGCCGGAATTGGCGCTAAGCCTGATGCTGACGATCCAGATCACGATGAAATGAGGCATAAAGTGCTTTGGGGCAATCTTATGGCAGGTGGCGCCGGGGTAGAATGGTATTTTGGATATAAATTTACCAATAATGACTTAAACAGTGAAGATTGGCGTTCACGTGACGCGCTTTGGGATCAAACCAGGTTTGCCTTGGATTTTTTCAATAACCACGTGAATTTTGAGGAGATGCAACCCGCAGATGGATTGACTGACAATAAGGATGCTTATGTTTTGGCCAAAATGGATCAAACTTACGTCATTTATTTGCCGAAAGCCGCTGAGACCCATATCAATATGTTTGGCACAACAGGATCTTATTCAGTCAAATGGTTCAATCCGAGAACGGGTGAAGATTTAACAACTGGAACGATTAAGGCCATAATGGGCGGTAAAGAGAAAACTTCGATAGGTTTCCCACCCAACAATGAGGGCGATTGGGTGGCTTTAATTGAGCTGGAGGATAAAACCACAAAACCCCAAGACCGGAAGAAAGAAACTTCTTCGTTAACGGCCCTAAACGATTTTCAATTGATAGATTCTAAAAATGGGGTAACTTATTACAAGGACAAAAATAACAAAGCATTGGCTATAGATGCTTCTAAAGAAACACATCGGGACAGGTATGCAAGGGCAGTGACCAAATTCAAAAAAGCTTCAGGATTCTATAAGGTGATCCTGATGACTTCGGCCGAAAATGACGGAGAGTCCAAGTATATCATATCGATTAACGGCAAGACGATGGATACCATTGTCAATCCCGAGACTGAGGATTCTTTTAAGTTGGTTCGACATGAGGTAGGTAGCTATTATTTAGCTCCCAACGATCTTATTCAAATCGCTTCAAAGGCAGTCACTAACGGGAAAATTCCGGAAAATGGCGGAACCGCCTGGTCACGGGGTCGCTGGAACTCTCTAACGTTGATACCCGAAGGTCTTTCGGTCAAAGAGCAAATTAGAGATTCGGTTGCATTTGAGGAAAAAAATGGATTTTTGGAAGTAGAGGCCGAAGCATTTCACTTCAGGTCAAATAATGGCACCAATAGAGATTGGTACATCAGGTCAAAGGAATCCACAGACAATCTTCCAACCGCAGACAGTACCGACCATACCAGAACAGCCAGTAACACGGCCTACATTGAATCCTTGCCAGATACACGGGTCACGCACGACGATGACCTCATTGAGGGCGAGAATTTTTTCCCGGTGGCCGGCGTGGGAGGCATTGTATCCTATAAGGTAAACGTCACCAATCCAGGTAAATATTATATTTGGGGGCGGGCATATTCATCTGGGCCGGAAGATAATGGTATACACGTGGGCATTGATGGTAAGTGGCCGGAGGATGGAGCCAGAATGCAATGGTGCGATGGCAAGAATGAATGGACGTGGTCATCAGCACAACGAGTTCCCGACAATCACTGTGGAACACCAAAGACCATCTACTTAAATATTGATAAGCCCGGTGAACATATCATATCATTTTCCATGCGCGAGGATGGTTTTGAACTGGATAAATGGATTATGACCCAAAATGCTGATTTAATTCCTAAACCCTAATTGTTCAAGCTACATTTGCCGCAATTTTACGCGTCAACCAGACTCCTTAAAAACTTTGATAGCTGGCTGTTTTCTTGTGGTGCTTTAGCTGCAAGTCAAAGTGACGGTGGCAGACAGTGCAGGATAGTTTACAATGTTTTTTTCATTTACTTTAGTTACAATAGATACATTCTTTCGTCAACCTATATTTTCTGTCAAAAGTTTGACAGGCCTATTGATTGCTGATCATTGAATGCGTGATAGCCAGAGCAATGAGAATAGATGACATAGAAAAAAATGACATAGCCAAATATAAGCGAGTCTATAATGCATTTAAAAAATCCATAGAGACCAAAGTACTTAAGACTGGCGATAGCATTCCGTCAATAACAGAATTTAGCAAAGAACACAAAATTTCGAGAGATACCGTTTTTAAGGCGTATTCCTTGTTGAAGAATGAGGGTTTCATTAGATCTACCCCTACCAAGGGGTACTACATTGCCAAGAGCAAAATTAAAGTCCTCTTTCTCATAAGCACTTTTAAAGCGTATAAGGAAGTGCTTTATCATTCCTTTGTACAAAACCTACCTAAGAATATTCAAGTCGATCTGCAATTTCATCATTACAAGCCCAAAAATTTCAAGGCAATGTTGAATGCCGATAGTGGAGAATATTATAAATACATTGTAATGGGTTTTGATCATCCCGAAGTCATTGAGGCTATTTCAAAAATTGACGAAAATAAACTGTTATTGATTGATTTGGGACTGAGTTCCAAATCGACAAAGAATTACCTTCTTCAGGACTTTGGACAGAGTTTCTATAATTGCTTGGTAGAGGCATTACCGCTACTGGGAAAATATAACGCCGTTAATTTTATTTATCCTGAATTTACCTATCATCCAAGCGAAAGTGTTGCCTTCTTTGTGAAATTTTGCAAGGAATATAACTTAGACCATAATGTCATCAGGGATACAAGAAATTTTGAAGTTCAGAAAGGGACGGCTTACTTGACAGTTAATGATAGAGTACTTTATAAAATTTTAGATCAATGTAAGATCAACAATTTAGAATTGGGCAATCAAGTTGGTCTTATTTCATACAACGAAACACCTATAAAACGTTTTACGATAAAAGGTATAACGGTGATTTCAGTCAATTTTAAAAAATTTGGAGCAAAGGCGGCAGAATTTGTGGTGTCTGATAATACCATACAAAATATTCTGCCTACCAAATTAATCATCAGAGAGTCGCTATAGAATCAGGCTATGATTAATACGGGAGTAAGATAATGTTTGGCTCTGTGCCAAGTATGTGCCCATATATTCAAGTTTATACAGTATATCCTGCTCAAAAGTTCAGTGTCCAGTATTCTCCATTGTTCTTAAGGATACGTGAACATTTCGTCTGTATTATAGGAATTATTAGGGGAAATACTGCCACCATCAAAACCCAATAGTAATTAAGCCGCCCGAAATTAACTGAATGTATGAGATGCAACTTTTTTGGCTCAAAATTGCCTGTCCAAATGTCTTGCAGAATGTAGGCAATCAAGAAATTGTTCCTTGTACTCAATCGCTCCATTTAACAAAAAAGTGTCTCGGCTGGATTTGAAACGCAGGATGGCACAGGATAATCTTATCTTTTTATTTCCTACATTTGTTAAGGTTCCAAAAGTTTGGATATTTGGCTTGAAGATTATCATTAAAAGGCGACCAAAGTATCCTAAATTAAAAGATTTTTAAGAAAAACATAAACATCTCAACCAAATAATAAATGACTAAAACAATAGTTTTGACCGGCGCAGGCGGCGTTCTGTGTGGTACATTGGCTAAAGCACTTGCAAGGGAAGGGCATAATATTGCGGTTCTTGATCTTCGGAAAGAGGCAGCAGACCTTATTGCAGATCAAATAAACAGTGAAGGTGGTAAAGCCATAGGCCTTATTGCAAATGTCTTGGAGAAAGATTCATTACAAAGCGCTAAGAAAGAGGTAAACAGCAATTTTGGTCCGTGTGATATATTAATCAATGGAGCCGGGGGGAATCATCCCTTGGGAACCACCTCAAATACTCATTTGCATAAAGAGGATTTGGATAATACCACCGAAGGATTCAAAACGTTTTTTGATCTGGATACTGAGGGGGTGAAATTCGTATTCGATTTAAACTTTATTGGCACCCTATTGCCATCACAGGTATTTGCCGAGGATATGGTAGGAAGGGTTGGTTGCAGTATTTTGAATATCAGTTCAATGAATGCCTTTACACCATTGACCAAAATACCTGCATATAGCGGTGCTAAGGCTGCCGTTTCCAATTTTACGCAATGGCTTGCCGTACACCTTTCTAAAGTAGGTATCCGGGTAAACGCACTTGCTCCGGGATTCTTTCTTACTGATCAGAATAGATCGTTGCTCACCAAGGATGACGGCAGTTTGACGCCAAGGGGGAATCAAATAATTGAGCAAACCCCGATGGGCAAATTTGGCGAACCGGAAGATCTCATAGGAACGACCCTTTGGTTATGTGGTGAAGGTGCTTCTTTTGTGACAGGTGTTGTTATTCCCATCGATGGAGGTTTCAGTGCTTATAGTGGTGTATAGTAGAAATGCAGCTTAAAGGTGATGCCGGAGTCAGTATATTATCTTGATTACCGTTTAAAATTTAACTTCCCGGAAAATTATACGAATCTCGTACCCTTTTAATCTTACCACTTTGGGCTTCTATTGACTTAATCTGTAAACAACAAATTTACGTTGAGTTACTTTTAGCGAAAACTGTAAAAGAAGATAACTATAAAGATCAACAGAAGAGGTTTTAATCGGTTGAACGATAATCATTCAATGGTATCTGATGTCGTTGGTCAGAAAAACACCAGGTGAAACAACAGTATAGTATTTCGACAGATTTCAATTTTAGTGCGTTGAACTGAGCTGAAAAAAATAAAATTTTCCCAATTAAAATATAGATATAATTAGAGATGAAAACACATTACGAAACGCGATATGCTTCCAGTCCAAAGACAGTAAAAACGTACGATACCCAGCAGCTGAGGGATGAATTTTTAATAGATAATCTAATGCAGCCCGATAAGCTAATCCTGGTGTACACGCACTATGATAGATATATAGCCGGATCAGCAGTTCCAGTCAAAGAAGCGATAAAGCTGGAAGCAATCGATCCACTTAAAGCAGACTACTTCCTGGAAAGAAGGGAAATGGGAATTATCAATGTGGGAGGTAGCGGCGTCGTAGAAGTAGATGGAACAGCTTATGAACTTGCACTTAAGGATGCCCTGTACATTGGTAGGGGTGCCAAGAACGTAGTATTTAAGAGCACCAATGCTGACAATCCTGCCAAATTTTATATTAATTCCGCACCCGCACACAAAGAGTTCCCAACAAAAAAGGTCAGCAAGGCAGACGCCAATAAGTTGGAGTTGGGATCCTTGGAAACTGCTAATCACAGAACAGTAAACCAGCAGATCATAGGTGGTATTGTTGATACTTGCCAACTTCAGATGGGTATGACCGAACTGCGTAAGGGTAGTGTCTGGAATACCATGCCAGCACACGTGCATGATAGAAGAATGGAAGTCTATTTTTATCTTGACCTGCCTGAAGATCAATCCGTCTGTCATTTTATGGGACAACCCCAAGAAACACGACATATATGGATGCAGAATGATCAGGCCGTTATTTCACCGCCGTGGTCAATCCACTCTGGTTCTGGAACTACTAATTATACGTTTATCTGGGGAATGGCAGGGGAAAACCTGGACTACGGGGATATGGATGTCGCAAAGATCAACGAATTACGATAGGTTATGGAAAATTCTTTATTTGATGTAAAAGGTAAAATAGCCTTGGTAACAGGCAGCACCCATGGTTTGGGTATGGCAATGGCCAGAGGTCTGGGCATCGCAGGAGCCACAATAATCGTAAACGGCAATTCCTCTCAGGAAAAGATTGATAAGGCTATAAAAGTCTACAAGGATGAAGGCATTGATGCAAGGGGATATAAATTTAATGTAGCCGATGAAGCACAGGTAGTTCAAGCTATCGAAAGCATTACTAAGGAAGTCGGTTCAATCGATATATTGATCAACAACGCGGGTATTATAAAAAGAACGCCGTTGCTTGAGATGGAGGTTGAAGATTTTAGGGAAGTCGTAAACATTGATTTAGTGAGTCCGTTTATCGTTTCAAAGCACGTGGCAAAAAATATGATCCAAAGAGGGCAAGGCAAAATCATCAATATATGTAGTATGATGAGTGAACTTGGGCGCAACAGTGTGGGTGCTTATGCAGCAGCAAAAGGTGGCCTCAAGATGTTGACTCAGAACATGGCCACAGAATGGGCAAAACACAACATTCAGGTCAACGGTATCGGCCCTGGTTATTTTGCCACGTCTCAAACTGAACCTATCAGGGTTGAGGGACACCCTTTTAACGACTTTATTGTAAATAGGACACCTGCCGCCAAATGGGGAGATCCCAATGATCTTGCCGGGGCGGCTATTTTTCTATCATCAAAGGCCAGTGATTTTGTAAATGGACACATACTTTATGTTGACGGCGGGATATTGGCTACCATCGGTAAACCATCAAACGAAACTTAAATGAAACCTTCACTATTTCTAGTTTTATCATTAATATTTGCGGCATTAAATGCTTGTGACCAAGAGCAGGGCCAAGGTCAGACCATTACGATCACTAATGACCTGACGCTTCCAAGAAGCCTGGAGACGGTTGAGGTCAGGATATCTGATATCGTCATTCCGGAAGGTGGGCAAGTTGAAGAGATGGGTGTGGTGGATGTAAACTCTGGTGAAGTTGTCATTACTCAACAAGTTGATGAAGATGGAGACGGAACCATGGATGTTTTGCTATTTCAACCTGAGATAGAGTCAAAAGGAGAAAAAAAATACAGACTGGAAATTATACCCAAAGATAGACAGCCAGATGTAGTCGATTACTGTTTCTCCAGATTTGTACCGGAAAGGACTGATGATTATGCCTGGGAAAATAACAGGGTCGCCTTCAGGACATTTGGTCCCAAGGCGCAGCAAATGGTAGAAGACTCAATAAAAGGAGGAACCTTGGCAAGTGGAATTGATGCTTGGCTAAAAAGGGTAGAATATCCAATTATTAACAAATGGTACAAGCGCAATGATGAAAAGCAAGGAGCCTATCACAAGGACGAGGGCGAAGGACTTGATAACTTTCACGTGGGAATAAGCCGGGGAGTTGGGGGTATCGCTGTTAAAAATGATACGACCTTCGCAATTTCAAAAAACTTCATCAAGTGGGAGACTATAGCTGTCGGGCCCATTAGAACCGAATTTGTCCTGACCTACGCCGATTGGGAAAGCAACGGTATAAAAATTTCAGAAAAAAAACGAATTTCACTGGATTACGGTAGCCAGCTCTCTAAATTTCTGGTCGAAATTTCGGGAACTGATAATCTTCACGCAGGCTTGACAGTCCACGAAAAAGATGGATCTGCCTCACAGAATGAGGAAGCGGGATATATTGCCTACTGGCAACCTCACGATGATTCTGATCTTGGTACGGGTATAGTTGTTCCCAAAGAGAACTGGTTGGCCAGTGAAATGTTTGATAGTGATGTGGCTGACTGGAGTAATCTGTACACAAATGTTGAGGTTGACGAGGGCAAAGCAGTATATTACGCTGGATTTGGATGGAAAAAAGCTGGCAAAATTACCTCAAGCGAAGAATGGAATGCTTACTTGGAAGATTTTGCTAAAAAAGTAAATAATCCCTTAAAGGTCACGTTGAATTAAAGGCGAATGAAAACAAAAAAATTTATCACAGACAATTTCGTTCTGCAATCAGAATATGCGCAAAAATTATATCACGATTACGCCAAAGACTTACCGATAATTGACTATCATAACCATCTTTCGGCAAATAAAATAGCTGAGAACAAACCGCTTGGCAACATAACCGAGGCTTGGTTAAGTGAAGACCACTACAAATGGCGCGGTATGCGGGCCAACGGGGTTGATGAAAAATTTATTACCGGAGAGACGACCACACCTAAGGAAAAATTTATAAAATGGGCGGAAACAGTACCCTATACTGTTAGGAATCCATTATTTCACTGGACACATCTGGAACTTAAATGCTATTTTGACATTGACGAAATTCTCCAGCCAAGTAATGCTGAAGCCATCTATGATCGGGCCAATGCAATCCTCAAGGATAAAACCCCTGCACAGCTGCTTGAGGATTTAAAGGTCGAAATAGTGTGCACCACTGATGATCCCGCAGACGATCTAAAATATCACGGGCAAATTGCAAATGGCAATTATAAGACGCGCGTATTTCCTACATTTCGTTCAGACGCCTTGTTTAATATTGATAGGGATACTTTTTTAAGTTACCTAACCAAGCTAGCGGAGTCCTCTGGAATACAAATTGACGATCTGAGTACTTTCTTAAAGAGCATAGATAAGCGAATTGCATTTTTTAATGATAATGGCTGTAGGATATCTGATTTTGGTTTGGGTAAACAGTTGAGGTTCGAACAAACAAGCACATTAGAAGCAGAGCGGATATTTGACAAAAAAATGCGCTCGGAACCACTCAGCCAAAAAGAAGTCGATCAGTACCGTTCCTATCTATTTGTATATTTGGGCAAAAAATATCACGATTTCGATTGGGTACAGCAGTTTCACTTGGGTCCACTAAGAAATAATAATTCACGTTTGGTCGATCAGGTAGGTTTGGATGCTGGTGTTGATTCCATCGGTGATTTTACATTTGGGCAGTTTATGTCAAACCTGTTCAACACGCTTGAGTCCAACAATAAGCTTACGAAAACGATAACCTACAACCTAAATCCATCTGACAACGAAGTTTTTGCAACGATGATGGGCAATTTTCAAAGCTCTGATTTTCCGGGGAAGATGCAATGGGGATCAGGATGGTGGTTCTTGGACCAAAAGGAAGGCATGGAAAGGCAAATTAACTGTTTGTCAAATATGGGTCTATTGAGCCGTTTTATAGGTATGCTCACCGATAGTAGGAGTTTCCTGTCCTTCCCAAGGCACGATTATTTTAGAAGGATACTGTGCAATCTCATAGGTGAAGATATGAAACAGGGCTTGCTACCGGATGATATTGAATTTTTAGGTAAAATGGTACAGGATATTTGCTATTTTAACGCCAAAAATTATTTTGGTTTTACAGCGCACAACAACGATTGATTCATGAATAAACTTATTTTATTACTTGTAACACTGGTAACCCTTTCTTCCTGTGTGGAAGATGAGGGTGCCAAGGTGCTTTATCTGGCCCATACCTTACCTCAGGCGCATCCCGTACATAAGGGGATTGTAGAGTTTCAAAAAGCACTAAACAAAAAATCTAATGGTACATTGACCATCAGGATTTTTCCCGATGGTCAATTGGGATCTGAGCGGGAGGTTTTAGAATTGTTGCAGATAGGCAGCGTGGCCATTACCAAAGTAAGCGCCGCTACACTTTCAAATTTTGTCCCGGAGTATCACGTTCTGGGAATTCCATATCTTTTTAGGGATAAGGAACACCAATTTGACGTATTGGAAGGCCCCATCGGAAAATCAATTTTACAGCAGGGAAGTAAGTTTTGGTTGCGCGGCTTATGTTATTACGATGCTGGCAGCAGAAGCTTTTATACATCGAACAAAGCGGTCAGGACTCCCGAAGATTTAAGAGGATTGAAAATCAGGGTGATGGACAACCAGATGGCCATCAATATGGTAAATGCGCTTGGCGGCTCGGCCACCCCGATGTCGTATGGCGAATTATATACTGCTATACAGCAAGGCGTCGTTGACGGGGCAGAAAACAATCCGCCCTCCGTCGTATCTTCCAACCATTACGAAATAAGTAAATACTATACCTTGGATGAGCATTCTTCGGTACCTGATGTTCTGCTGATAGGCACTAAAGCCTGGGAAAAACTATCGGCCAAAGAAAAAGTTTGGGTGCAGGAGGCAGCAGATGAATCTGCACAGGCACAAAAGAAATTTTGGAATGAATCTGTTGAAGAAAGTATGAAGATTATGAGAGAGGCCGGTGTGGAAATTATAATCCCCGAAAAACCTATTTTTGCCGAGAAGTCCAAATCCGTTCTTGAGGATTTTCAGAAAGAGCATCCTGAGCTGGCGGAAATCGTTAAAAAAATAAAATCCAAATGATCTATGAAGTCAACTAGTTCAGCATTCAACATTGTAGTGAGGGCAATGGAGATTTTTCTGATCGTCATCTTTGCACTTTTGGTTTTTGACGTTCTCTTTCAGGTATTTTCGAGATATATACTCAGGGCGTCATTTACGTGGACGGAAGAACTTGCACGTTTTTCGCTGATTTGGTTGTCTATCTTAGGGGCGGCCTACTTAAATGCCAAACGGGAACACCTGTCCATGGATTTTTTGTATTCAAAATTTTCGAAGGCAAACAAAAAGAGGGCTTCTATTGTCATAGAAATATTTGTTTTTCTTTTTGCATTGATCGTTATGGTCGTTGGAGGGTTCAATCTCGTTTATACAACACTGCATCTGGGTCAGTTATCGGGAACCTTGAGGATTCCGTTGGGTTACATTTATGCCATTCTTCCGTTTAGTGGCTTATTGATTATGTGGTTTTCCGTTTATCATCTAACATTGATTTCTAAAAATCAACTTACTGACTGATTATGAGTATTGAAGTTCTGAGTATCATCGTATTGTTTTCCAGTTTTTTTATTTTATTGCTGCTCAAAGTTCCGGTAGCTTACAGTATCGGGATTTCTACAACAATAAGCTTGTTGCTGAGTATTGACAAACTCCCCGGTCTTACCACCATCGCTCAGCGTATGACCACTGGTATAGACAGTTTCGCGCTTTTGGCCATACCCTTTTTTGTTTTGGCCGGTGAAATTATGAAGCAGGGTGGCATAGCAAATAGGCTCATTAATTTTGCAAAGTCACTGGTCTCAAGCTTACCCGGTGGTCTGGCTTATGTCAATGTACTTGCGTCGATGCTCTTTGGTGCGATCTCTGGTTCTGCCATTGCGGCAACTTCTGCCATCGGGAGTATAATGACAGATCGTATGGAAGAAGAGGGATATCCCCGGGAGTTCAGTGCCTCTGTCAACATTACGTCCTCAACTACAGGCCTTTTGATCCCTCCAAGCAATATTTTAATAGTTTATGCATTGGCAAGCGGTGGCGCGGCATCTGTGGCGGCGCTGTTTATCGCGGGCTATTTACCTGGAATTTTGTTGGGCTTGGCCTTGATCGGGTATATCGTTTTTGTCGCTAAAAAGAAAAGGTTTGCCAAAGGGCAAAGAGCTCCGATAGCTGAGATATGGACGCACTTTAGAAAAGCATTCTTTAGTCTGCTTCTTTTGGTCATAGTCGTAGGAGGTATCGTTGCAGGAATATTTACAGCCACGGAAGCTTCGGTCATTGCAGTTCTTTATGCAGCTATCCTAGCGCTTATCTATGGTAGTGTATCCATTAAGGATTTTCCCGGCATACTGCTAAACAGCGCCAAAACAACTGCTGTCGTGATGTTTTTGATCTGCACGTCCATGGCCATGAGCTGGTTGTTTTCTTTTGAGAGTATTCCAGAATTGATGAGTAATTTCTTATTGGAACAGTTCAGTAGTAAGTTTGCGATATTTTTAGTTATCAATTTGACCTTGCTCATTATTGGCACGTTCATGGATATGACTCCGGCAGTACTTATTTTCACACCAATCTTTTTACCGGTAGTTATGTCCCTAGGTATGGATCCCGTACATTTTGGGATTGTCCTGGTCCTCAATTTATGTATTGGTCTCTGTACACCTCCGGTAGGAACAATCCTGTTTGTGGGTAGTGGTATCGCAGGAGTGTCGGTATCCCAGGTTGTCAGGCCCCTTTTGCCCTTTCTGGCGATTATGGCAATTGTCTTGTTGTTGATCACCTATATTCCGGAAATATCAATGTTACTGCCCAGATTTTTTGATCTTTAGAATTATATAAATCCTGAACGACCTGGACTTTCTAGTTTACATATCGTTCTATAACCGAATTACAATTGAAAATAAAATACACCATATTTAAAATTTCTCTCTGCGCCATTCTGTTTTTCAGTATGGTATCATGGGAAGTAGCTGTCGTAGGTGAACCTCCTAGGGCCAAGGTCAACATTAATTCTGACTGGCTTTACCTAGAGAACAGTACTGCGGATAATGAAGAGGCAAACGATCAGGATGACTGGATAAATGTAAATCTCCCCCACTCTTGGAATGCGCTAGATGCTACAGACATAACACCAGGATACAGGAGGAGTGCCAGCTGGTACAAGAAAGAACTGAATATTCCCAAAGTGGATGAGGATATGGAGTATCAGCTGTACTTTGAAGGTGTGAACATCCAAAGTGAAGTGTATGTCAATGGAACAAAAGTAGGGGGACACGTTGGTGGTTACATTGGTTTTATGGTAGGTATAACAAATGCTATCTCTGAAGGGGTTAATGAAATCTTAGTTCGTGTGGACAACAGTTATGACCGCGAAGTTATTCCCTCACAAAAAGGTGACTTTTTCATTTTTGGAGGCATAACAAGGGATGTTTGGTTAATAACTCGTCCTTCAACACATATTGCCGATGTCAAAATTACCACGCCAGATGTTTCCAAGAATTCTGCTGGGGTTTCGGCAATAGTGAATATTGCCAATGTAAAGGGCAATTCAAAATATAGGGTTAAAGGTACATTACTGGATGATGAGGGAAATATTGTAGCGTCTTCCAAATTTAAAATCAAGGGAACAAACTCCACCATTACTTTTAAAAGTATAAAGAACCCTAAATTGTGGCATACGAGCTCACCGTATCTCTATACGCTTAAAGTCCAATTAATGGAGGATTCCCGTACCCACGATCAGGTTTCCGAACACGTTGGATTTAGATGGTTTGAATTTAAAGATTATGGCGCTTTCTACCTTAACGGGGAGCGTCTGTTATTAAGAGGCACGCACCGCCATGAAGAACACGCAGGTGTGGGAGCAGCTATGAGCAACGCCCAGCATAGAGCAGATATGGAACTCATTAAAGAAATGGGTGCCAATTTTGTAAGATTGGCACATTACCCTCAAGATCCTGAAATCTACAAGGCGTGTGACGAACTGGGAATACTCGTCTGGGATGAATTGCCTTGGTGTCGCGGTGGTATTGGCAATAGCGAATGGAAAGACAATACCAAACGTATGCTGGGCGAAATTATAGAACAGAACTACAATCATCCCAGTATTATCCTGTGGTCATTGGGCAACGAGATATATTGGTTGCCGGATTTCGAAAATGGTGACGATACCACTAAAATCAATTCATTTCTGAAAGAACTAAATGACTATGCACACGAACTCGACCCCACAAGGAAGACGGCGATCCGCAAATATTATGAGGGTGCAGATATTGTTGATGTCTTTTCTCCGTCAATTTGGTCGGGTTGGTACTCCGGAAACTATAAGAATTACCAAAAGGCCATTGATCAGTACAAACAGGAATACAAGCATTTTTTACATGCCGAATATGGTGGGTCGAGTCACGTGGGCAGGCATACTGAAAACCCCATCACTGGCGAAGGTAAAATTATGTCTGATGGGTGGGAAGAGGCCATTGTGCAAACAGACGTATCCAATATTGCGCAAATAGGGGACTGGAGCGAAAATTATATTGTTGACCTTTTTGATTGGCATCTGCGTATTTCTGAAAACGATCCTACGTTCGTTGGGAATGTCCAATGGGCATTTAAGGATTTTGGTACACCATTAAGGCCTGAAAATGCCATTCCATATATGAACCAAAAAGGATTGGTAGATAGAGAAGGCAAACCCAAAGATGCCTTTTATGTATTTAAAAGTTACTGGAGTGATGAACCATTTGCCTATATAGAATCACACACGTGGACAGAACGGCAGGGGCCGGAGGATGAGTCTAGGGATATTAGCGTATATAGCAATTGCCCGGAGGTTGAATTGTTTTTAAATGGAAAAAGCCTGGGTACAAAACAGAGAGATCAGAAACTCTTTCCGGCAGCAGGTTTAAGTTGGATCCTGAATTTTATTGAAGGAAACAATACTTTGAGAGCTGTAGGAACAACAAAGAATGGTCAGGATGTTTCTGATGAAATAGAGGTTGATTACAGATTCACTAAAAATGGAACGGCAAGAAGTCTGGAACTCAGTCATGAAATTCTGGAAAACGGAAATTATTTAGTCACGGCCGTTGCTCTTGATGGTGACGGATTACGCTGCCTGGATTATGAGGATCGCATATATTTTCAATGTTTAAACGGAGGGGAAGCAATCATTAGCCAGGGAACTCCCACAGGTAGTGAAGTCATTGAAATGGCAAATGGCAAAGCTTCGATTGAAATAAAAAGAACTTCTACAAAAACACCTATGCAAGTCATGGTCTTGAACCAAAACTTTAAAGGAACTTATTTAAATATAGAGTGACGAGGTGAAGCATACGTATTTTTTTCTTCTAGGTTGTATAGCTCTGTTGCACGGTTGTGTACAGGAACCTTCGCGTGTTGAGATTGTACAGGCTATTGTTAAGGAGAAGGTGTTAAAGGACGCAGAAAAGTACCTTGATTTTAAACCGGTAACCGTTACCGGCGATAGCTCTGCAAGAAGTGCTGGCACCATACACGATTTTTACTCAGAAGGGGATTACTGGTGGCCGGATCCGGTATCTCCGGATAGTGCATACATCAGAAAAGATGGATTGAGCAATCCAGATAATTTTATTGCGCATAGGGAATCCATGATAAGGTTGAGCCAAATTTCTGGAGCTTTGGCATCTGCATATTTGATCACGAAGGACAAGAAATACCTTGATCGATTAATGGTGCACTTAAATGCATGGTTTGTTGATGAACAAACTAAAATGAATCCACACCTTTTATACGCTCAGGCCATAAAGGGTAGGGTCAATGGCAGGGGTATTGGTATTATTGATACTATTCACCTTATTGAAGTTGCCCTAGCGGCTCAGGTCCTTGAAAATTCCAATTTATTTGAGAATGCTGAGATTAATGCTGTCAAAGATTGGTTCGCTGATTATTTGAAATGGATCACCACTCACGAATATGGGATCACAGAACGGGATAATGGTAATAATCACAGTACCTGTTGGGCCATGCAGGTCGCAGCCTTCGCTAAATTGACCAACAATAAGGAACAGATTGATTTTTGTACAGAATTTTATAAAACAGAATTGTTGCCCAACCAGATGGCTGATGATGGAAGTTTTCCCAAAGAACTGGATAGGACAAAGCCTTACGGGTATTCCTTATTCAATTTGGATGCAATGACCGCTCTGGTGCAACTATTAACAACTTGCGGTGAGGAAGGTTTGTTCCAATACAGCAGGGACTCTAAAAGTATTGAGCAGGGCATTCATTATATATTTCCCTACATAAAGAACAAATCTTCCTGGCCTCACAAAAATGATGTAATGTATTGGGAGGACTGGCCGTCAAAGCACTCATTTTTACTTTTTAGTGGGCTACAACTAAATAAATCAGAATATATTTCCACATACAAAGAATTGCCGGAAGTAAGCAATAAAAATGAGGTACTACGCAATATGCCCGTTCGATATCCGCTGATATGGCTTGAACATTAACTGATCTTCTTAAGCTTTCCTTAAATTATTTGAGACATTAGCTTACTCAAATTTGCCCTTATTTTTGTAACGGTTTACTATTGCATAGACTTAGCACTAGGTTTATTGCGATTTTTTTAAAATGTTAAAATTTCTTGCTCCATCGACAGAAGTCCAATTAAAACTATAAAAAATTGATTTTCAATATTTTATAGTTTTAATTGGATTTTATTTCTTTTGTGAAAATCACGGTTTTTTCTTTGAATTGTACTAATCAGTAGTTGAAAAACCTTTTTGCTTATGATTGGAACAGTACAGTACAGGATAGTTTGTTCTTTGATTAATTGTAAAATTGTTAACATATGCAACATATCTGATTTAACAGAAACGATTGTATTCTTTTTTTAACGAATTACACATGGACAAAAACAAACTTAAAATGAGACAAAAAATCAAAAAGAGACATTTTGTTTCGGGGTGGACCCTGCTACTTATGATAGTGTGCTCGGGTTTTTCAACGCTCGGAATAGCTGCTCAGGACAGGATTACCGGTACGGTATCTGATACCGATGGTACTCCCTTGCCAGGGGTAAATGTCATTCAAAAGGGAACCAGTCAGGGTGCTGTAACCGATTTTGATGGAAAGTATTCCATAACGCTGGTTTCGGGCAATCGAACATTGGAATTTTCCTATGTTGGCTTCGTGACAAAAGAAGTCAGGATCGTCAATCAGACCACCGTAAACGTAAATCTTGAAGCAGATACCGAAAGTCTTGAAGAAGTTGTTGTAATTGGTTATGGTGCGATTGCTAAGGAAAAAGTTCTGGGGGCGATCAGTTCTGTGGATGCTGAAGAAATTGAGCAGGCGACGCCCACAAGTGCCTTCGATGCAGTGCAGGGCAAACTGGCAGGTGTCCAGATCCTGTCAAACAACGGCCCGGGGGCAGGATTTGATATTCAGATACGTGGGGTCTCCACCTTTGGTGCAGGTACATCCCCACTATATGTTGTGGATGGCCAGCAGCTTGAGAATATCGATAATATCGATCCCAGCACTATAAAGTCTCTGGAAGTTTTAAAGGATGGTGCAACTGCATCTATATATGGGTCAAGGGCTGCAAATGGGGTTGTATTGATTACGACCAAGTCGGGTAAAAGTGGTACTTTGACAGTTGATGTTACCGCAAACGTTGGATATAACAATTTAGTAGGGGATGTTCCCGTAGCTAACTCCAACGAGCGTCTGGCCTATGTCAGGGCACGTACCAATAATTTTGATCCTGAAAGGCTTACTGGTGAGGAACGGGATTCCCTGAGTCTGTTAGTGAGGAATTCTTTTGATCTGCAAGAATTGGTCACTAGAACCGCAGAAAGGCGACAGACCAACGTTGCGATAAGAGGTGGTGGTGAAAAAGGACGGTTCTACTGGAATACGGGTTATCTTGAAGAACAGGGAATAGTTATTGGCAGTAAATATAAAAGGCTGAGTACCCTATTGAGCCTGGATACTGATTTTGGGAAGAAGTTAAAATTGGGCTCAAAAATTAATCTAACGTTTGAGGACAGGGATGGGTTGGCAGAGGCTAATGTCTTAAGGCAACTGGTTGCACGTATTCCTAATTTCCCCGTGTTTGAGCCAAATGGTACGCTCACCCCTACCATTGCTGGTCGTCAAAACCCTATTGCTCAAGCATTAGTGAGGACCGCAAACGATAGAAATTGGAGGACTCAGGTCTTCAACTATGCTGATTGGACATTTTTGCCAAACGTTAGTGTGCGATCTACTCTGGGTATAAACATGCGCTACCGTAAACGTGATGATTTTGAACCAGTTCTCGTGCAGGGCAATCTTAATAGGCCGCCCACAGGGAGGTTTAGAAATAACCTGTCGTATGATATACAACAGGAAAATGTTTTCTCCTATTCCAATCAATGGGGGGATCATGATCTTGATGTAATTGCCGGTATGCAGATTCAAAAATGGTTTGAGGAAGGCTTTGACGTAAGGGGTAATTTCATTTCAGATGATATTTCAACATTTAACAATGTGGATCCTTTGGTTTTCGGCGTGCAAACCAATGGAACCAATGACCAGCGCCATAATCTTTTTTCTTTGTTCGGGAGAATGAGATATGATTACAATAGTAAATATTTGGTCAGTGCCTCGCTGCGTAGGGATGGGTCATCACGTTTTGGTGACAATAATGAATACGGTTATTTTCCATCCTTAAGTGCTGGTTGGAGACTGAGCAAGGAAGATTTTTTGCAGGACAGCAATGTCATTAATAACCTCCTGCTCCGGGCGAGTTACGGTGTTATAGGTAATGAGAATATTCCCAATTACGCATTTACCAGTGCATTGGTTCCTGGGTCAAATTATACATCCAGTGGTGTTAGTCAGTCGCGGTTGGGCAATCCCGATCTTTCCTGGGAAAGTACGGTCTCAACCAACATAGGTTTTAATCTGCAAATGTTTGATAGGAGGATTGATTTCGATGTGGATTTTTGGTCGAAAGAAACCGAAGATCTCCTTGCCAACGTGCCTCTCCCCGAAGAATCTGGATTTAGTCAAATTTTGCAAAATGTGGGATCTGTAGAGAACAGGGGTATAGATTTCTCTTTGGGGATTGATCTGATTCGGGGCAAGGACTTTAATTGGGATACCAACTTCAATATTTCGATATTCGAGAACGAAGTAAAACAACTTGCAGGGGGCACCCCGTTCTTTGCCAGCGGGCGCTATTTTATAGAGGAGGGGCAGCCCATAGGCAATATCTTTGGATACGTCAACGGTGGCATTTTCCAGTACACCGAGTCCAATGCCTTCACCGACGATGGCACCCAGTTGACGCCCAACTTCTACGAGGCTGGTGAATTTGTCAACTACACCCTCAACGGGGATGTATTTACGGGCAATATTAACCAATTACGTTCTAACGGGCGTACCCTTGAAGGTGGTGACATCATCTGGGAAGACCTCAACGGGGATTTTACTATAGACGCCGCAAACGACCGTAAAGTGATCGGTAACGGGCTCCCCTCAGCATTCGGCGGATGGTTCAACAATCTTGAGTATAAGAATTTTAAGTTGAGTTTTCTGTTTGACTACAGCCTAGGTGCAGATATATATAAGCGATGGGATGAGGAACGTAATGACCTGAACTCCTCCAACGAGACCCCCAGCCCGGAATTTATCAACAATGCGTGGACTCAGGAAGGGGACGTGACCATCTGGCCACGGCTGAACCGGGTGCCCCAGTTGAGAAACGATCCCAGTAGCTTCTTTATCGAGAACGGGGACTGGGTCAAGCTGCGCTATGTGCGCCTCAACTACAACGTGCCAAGGGCATTCCTTGACCGTTTCAACTGGCTGGGTGCCCTATCGGTCAACCTTGCCGTGAACAACGTCCTGACCTGGACAGAATATACAGGGTACAATCCAGAATTGGGTCGCAGAGGAAATGCCCTAACCCCCAATTTTGATACGCTGAGGTATCCCAACGACCGTGAATTCATAGTCGGTCTAAGAGTTCAATTAAAATAAAAAAAAGAAAAATGAGAAACGTAAACATAAAAAGCAAATTGGCCTACCTGCCGCTGTTCGTTTTTGCGGCAATGCTTGTCATTTCCTGCGATGAGCTGGTTGACGAGGTACCCATCAGTGAGATAGGGATAGATAATTTCTACAGGAACAACAGCGATGCCGAGGCGGGC
>JBATUQ010000023.1:0-99033 GCA_049671285.1 Leeuwenhoekiella sp.
ATCACCGATTATTGCATCTCAATATGTTGAACCCTGAACCCAAAAATCATTAAATTTGCGCTCCTAATGAAAAGAATATGTTTGATAATTTAAGCGATAAGCTCGATAAAGCGTTACATAATTTAAAAGGTCACGGCCAGATCACCGAGATCAATATTGCTGAAACCCTTAAGGAAGTGCGCCGCGCTCTCGTCGATGCTGATGTCAACTATAAAATAGCCAAAGAATTTACCGCAACCGTTAAGGAACGGGCTTTGGGCCAGGATGTACTGACCTCGTTAAAGCCGGGACAGTTGATGGTAAAACTTGTTAAGGACGAGCTGACCACATTGATGGGCGGCGATGCCGAGGGCATCAACCTTTCTGGGACACCATCCATCATTTTGATGTCTGGTCTGCAGGGTTCGGGTAAGACGACCTTTTCCGGTAAACTCGCAAATTATTTAAAAAACAAGAAGACAAAAAAACCGCTTTTAGTAGGTTGTGACGTGTATCGTCCGGCGGCGATAGATCAGTTGCACGTGGTGGGTGACCAGATCAATGTTGAAGTATATTCTGATAGGGAATCCAAAGATCCGGTAAAGATTGCGCAGGACGGTATCGCTTTCGCGAAAGCTAACGGCCACAATGTTGTGATCATTGATACCGCAGGTCGCCTCGCCGTAGATCAAGCGATGATGACCGAAATTTCAAACATTCACAAAGCTATCGAGCCACAGGAAACCCTGTTTGTCGTTGATAGTATGACGGGGCAGGATGCGGTGAACACGGCCAAATCCTTCAACGAAACCCTGAATTTTGACGGGGTGATCCTTACCAAATTGGACGGTGATACCCGCGGTGGTGCGGCCCTTTCCATAAAAACGGTAGTCAATAAACCGATTAAGTTTATCGGTACGGGTGAAAAGATGGAAGCGATTGACGTTTTCTATCCCTCCCGTATGGCCGACCGGATTCTGGGAATGGGGGACGTCGTTTCTTTGGTAGAACGTGCCCAAGAACAGTTTGATGAAGAAGAAGCGCGGAAGCTTCAGAAGAAGATTGCCAAGAATCAGTTTGGGTTTGATGATTTCCTGAAGCAGATTCAGCAGATCAAGAAAATGGGAAATATGAAAGACCTGATCGGGATGATCCCTGGCGCCGGAAAGGCGTTAAAAGGTCTGGACATCGACGATGACGCGTTTAAACATATCGAAGCTATTATACACAGTATGACCCCGGCCGAACGTGCCGATCCCAAAATTATAAATGCCAGCCGTAAAAAGCGCATCGGTAAAGGATCAGGCACCAGCGTCACCGAAGTCAACCAATTGCTCAAACAATTCAACCAAATGGGCAAAATGATGAAAATGATGCAAGGCGGCGGCGGAAGACAAATGATGCAGATGATGAATAAGATGCGGTAGTCCGCGAAAGGCGGATGGTTTTGGGTTTCAAGTTTCAGGTTTGATATTTGTACAATGGGAAAAATAGACCGTTTTGAGGATTTGGAAGTTTGGCAGTTGGCCCGTGAAGTTTGCTTGGACATTAATCGGCTTATTGACACTTCGCAACTAGCTACAGATTACGCGTTGCGCAATCAGATAAATAGATCCTCCGGTTCCGTGATGGATAATATCGCGGAAGGTTTTGAACGTGACGGAAGTAAAGAATTTAAACAGTATTTAAGCATATCCAAAGGTTCTTGTGGTGAGGTACGAAGTCAGCTTTATAGATGCTTAGACCGGAATTATTTATCTCAAGATGAGTTTAGTAAAATTTCTAATAAAACGGTGGTGTTGAGTAAGAAACTCGGTTCGTTCATATCCTACCTGAAAAACACCAATTTCAAGGGGGTTAAGTTTAAGTAAATTTTATTAAGCATTTTTTAGTTCCAAAAATCCCTTCAACCTTCTTAAACCCGAAACCCGAAACCCGAAACCCGAAACCCGAAACCCGAAACAAATGACAATCCTAGACGGAAAAAAAACCAGCAACGACATTAAAAATGAGATCGCGGAAGAAGTAACAGCGATGAAAGCGCGGGGTGAAAAAGTACCGCATCTGGCGGCTGTTTTGGTGGGGAATGATGGCGCAAGCCTGACCTACGTGGGCAGCAAAGTAAGGGCTTGTGAACGTATTGGCTTTGAATCCACCTTGATCCAACTGCCAAAAGATACTTCAGAAGAAACCTTACTTGCCAAAATTGACGAACTCAATGCTGATTCGGCTATCGATGGTTATATCGTGCAGCTTCCGTTGCCCAAGCATATCGATTCGCAGAAAGTATTGCTTGCCGTTGATCCGGATAAAGATGTGGATGGTTTCCACCCGACGAATTTCGGAAAAATGGCGCAGGACATGCCCGTCTTCATTCCCGCGACGCCTTTTGGAATTATGGAATTGTTGAAACGTTACGAAGTTGATACCCAGGGAAAACATTGTGTGGTAATAGGCAGAAGCCATATCGTTGGCCGCCCGATGAGCATACTAATGTCCCAAAAAGGAAACCCAGGTAACAGCACCGTTACCCTGGCACACAGCCGCACACAAAATCTGGAAGACATAACCAAAAAGGCAGATATAATAATTACCGCATTGGGTATTCCAGAATTTCTCAAAGCTGAAATGGTCAAAGACGATGTGGTGATCATCGACGTGGGCATCACCCGCGTGCCGGATGACAGCAAACCACGGGGATATAGAATTACGGGTGATGTGGATTTTGAAGCCGTAAGTAAAAAATCGAGTTTTATCACACCCGTTCCCGGTGGCGTAGGTCCCATGACCATTGCGATGCTGTTAAAAAATACCTTGCTGGCGCGAAAACTGCACGGGTAAGAACTATACATATTCTCTTTAAAAGCTGCTTCGGTATTACATCGAAGCAGCTTTTTCTTGTGTCTTTAGTTCTCCTTCCAAATACATCGGAAACAACGCTTGCCTTCTCATTATTTTTGTTCAACAAGTGTTTCAATTCCATACATCGCAGTTTCTGCCTAGCCTGTTCTTACCTGACTGGTTTCAGGATTTAATTTGACCATAGGTAGTTTGAGAATGAGAAGTTTAACAATTGCAAAAGCTTAAATACCCTGTACAGGGTATTTCATTGTCTGCTTCAACTTATTAATATTGAAGCACTTAACTTCAATATTAAAACCATGAAAACTTCAAAAACTATTTTAACGCTTTATTTCACTATCTGTGCTGTCTTTGCACTCACAGCCCAAACCACACATACTGTTGACAACAACCCCGATGGGATTGGTGACTTCACAGAGCTACAGGCTGCAGTTGATGCTGCCAGTGATGGGGATATTATATATGTGCAACCCTCCAGTACCAACTATGGTAATACCTCAATTACTAAGCAGTTGACTCTCGTAGGACGCTCGCACAGTTTGGCAAATTATATATCATCAATAGGACTGGTTACATTTCAGCCGGGAAGTTCTAATTCAATAATCAAAGGATTGCAAATAAGTAATATTAGGTTTGGAATAAGTGATGGAACTGAGGGTTCAATTAGCAATATAACCATTACGGAAAACAAGTTGAATAATATCACATTGGGTATGTCTTCCATCCAAACTGTAGACAATATTTTGATACGGGGCAACCAATTGGCAGGTATCGATATAAGAAACACTGCGACTAACATCTTGATTACAAATAATATAATAACAGGCGGTTTCAAATTAATATGTAGCAATAACCCTAACAGCACCCTGGTCACAAATAATATTTTTAAGATAACCTCGCAAAGACCTGATAATTTTTTTAGTACAGCAACCAATGGAACTCTAAACATTAGCAATTCGATTTTCCTTACCTATATAGGCGGCAGCTACAACATAGGTTTTTCAGGCAATTATCAGATCAACAACTGTCTTACCTATGATTATGCTGGCGGAACCTTGAATTTTGCAGGTAACACATCCCCAGTCAACGTGGTATCCAATACCCTGTTGGATACAGATCCACAGTTTGTTAAGGTTGATCCGAGTGCTTCAGAAGTAGGTACAAGTATTGCTTATAGAAGCAACAATGACTTAGACCCCTATTACGATGATGTACACTTAGCTTCAGGCTCCCCAGCTATTGGCGCAGGAAGTGGTGGTGCTGATCTCGGCATTTACGATGGCGGTTTTAATTTTAAACCTTTTGGTCAACCTACCGGTGTCCCAACCCTGGCCATCGAGGCGTATTCTTCAAGTGTTCCAAAAAACAGTACCCTTGATGTGACCATAACTGCCCAAGCCCATTAAAAGATGAAAGCGCAAACTCTTTTAATTGTATGGCTGGGCTGCTTGTCGTTGCTGGGCCGGGCGCAGGATATTGCATCGGCGGAGTATTTTTTCAATACAGATCCTGGCTTTGGCAATGGGCAGAACTTATCGGTAGCTAGCAATAGCGGTGGGCTGACCCAAACCTTTTCGATCCCTACCACCGGCCTTCCGGATGGTTTTAATACGCTCGTTTTACGGGCTAAAGACGACACCGAAACCTGGAGCATGTACCAGTCTGCCGTATTTTATATTTCCAACGAAATATCTTCAGGTAGCACGGCAACCGCTATATCAGAAGCCGAGTATTTCTTCAATACAGATCCCGGTTTTGGTAATGGCGAGGCACTATCGGTGCAAAGCAATACGGGTGCTCTGAACCAACAGTTCGCAATCCCCGTTTCCGGCCTTCCGGATGGCTTCAATACCCTTGTTTTAAGGGCCAAGGACGATAACGGAACCTGGAGCATGTACCAGACCGCCGTGTTTTATATTTCCAACGAAATCACTTCTGGCAGCACCGCAACCGTAGTTTCTGAAGCAGAATACTTCTTTAACGAAGACCCGGGCTTCGGTAACGGCAAATCACTTTCCGTCCCCAGTAATACGGGCAGCTTTTCTACCGCATTCGCGTTGCCGGTTGACGAAGTTTCTTCGGGATTTAATGTCTTCGTTTTAAGGGTCAAAGATGATGCGGGTACGTGGAGTTTGTACGACAAGCGCGTGTTTTATATAAATACGTTTGCCCAAGATCAGCTGTCGATTTCACCAGTGGTCAAGGCAGAATATTTCTACGATACCGATCCTGGAGTGGGCAAGGCGACTCCCATTGACCTGACCCTGACAGACAATCCGCAGGAGGTCATTCTCAATTTGGCCACAGAAAATATCAGTTGTGATATCCACGATTTTTACATCCGTATTCAGAATGAGGAAGGCGTATGGTCTTTTGTGGACTATCGCAAGGAGGTAGAAGTCTATGACAATGCGCCGCCAACCATCGTTCACAAAGCGGTTTCTGTTTTTCTAGATGAAAACGGGCAGGCTTCGGTTGCTGTCGAAGATGTGGATGACGGCAGTTTTGACGATTGCCAGTTGGTGTCATTGACCTTGGCACAAACCAATTTCACCTGCAACGATCTGGGCGAAAATGAGGTAACCATCACCGCTCTGGATGCCGAAGACAAAAAGAGCGAGGCCAAAGCGGTAATCACTGTTTTAGACGAAATACAACCCGTGGCGAAAGCTAAAAATATCACCGTACAACTGGACAGTGACGGTGAGGTCGTTGTCGATGCTTCTTCGCTGGATGATGGATCAACCGATAACTGTTCGGTAGCAGCATTTGCTTTGGACAAGAATACCTTTGGCTGCGCCGAAACTGGAGAAAATATGGTCGTCCTGACTGTAACCGATGCTTCTGGAAACACCGCTACGACCGAAGCTGTAATCACTGTGATCGAAAACGTTGCTCCCATTGCGATGGCCAATGACATTACGTTAAGCCTTGATAAAAATGGGCAGGCAACCCTTTTGGCAACTGATGTCGATCAGTCCACAGACAATTGTGGTATTGTAAGCCAGGCTTTGGATAAAGAAATGTTCACCTGCGATAATCTTGGTGAGAACCAGGTAAAACTAAGCGTCGCCGATGGCAGTGACAATACGGCCAGCACAGATTTTACAGTGACTGTTGTTGATGATATCGTACCAAATGCCGTTGCTAAGAACATGACGGTATCGCTGAACGAAGCGGGTAGTGCCGTTGTTTCAGCCGAAGATTTAGACGATGGTTCAACGGATAATTGTTCAATTACCGGTTTTGCTTTGGATAAGGATACTTTTGGCTGCGCCGAAATAGGGGAAAATACGGTCATCCTAACCGTGACGGATGGTTCTGGAAACACAGCTACGGCTGAAGCTATAATCACAGTTGTTGAAGATGTACCGCCAGTAGCGATGGCCGATGACACGATGTTGAGCCTTGATGAAAATGGGCAGGCAACCCTTGTGGCAACTGATGTCGATCAGTCCACAGACAATTGTGGTATTGTCAGTCAGGCTTTGGACAAAGAAATGTTTACCTGCGATAATCTCGGTGAGAACCAGGTAGAACTAAGCGTTGCCGATGGCAGTGGCAATGCGGCCAGCATTGATTTTACAGTGACTGTTGTTGATGATATCGTACCAAATGCCGTGGCTAAAAACCTAACAGTTTCGCTGAACGAAGCGGGTAGTGCCGTTGTTTCCGCCGAAGATTTAGATGATGGTTCAACGGATAATTGTTTGATTTCCGGTTTTGCGTTGGACAAGAATACCTTTGGCTGCGCCGAAATAGGGGAGAATACGGTCATCCTAACCGTGACTGATAGTTCTGGAAACTCAGCTACGGCTGAAGCTATAATCACTGTTATTGAAAATGTTGCCCCTATTGCAATTGCCGGCGATTTAACCATTACACTGGATGAAACGGGTACGGCAAAACTAGCCGCCAGTGATGTCGATGCCGGTTCTACTGACAATTGTGGGATTGATACCATGGAGTTAGATCAGGACTCGTTTGGTTGCTCCCAGCTGGGCGAAAATGTGGTAAACTTGACCGTTCAGGATATGTCTGGAAATACAGCTATGGCCACGGCCACGATTACTGTCATAGACGAACGGGCCCCGGCTATTCTAGGCAAGGATATGACCTATGCGCTCCCGGAGTCAGGAACATTAACGATCGATCCTACAGATCTTGATAACGGTACCGTTGATAATTGCGGCTTTACACTATCGGTAGATCGCGATACTTTTGATCAGGTCGGGGAATATCCGGTAACGCTTACAGCAACCGATGGTTCTGGCAATATGACTTCGGTAGAGGTAACAGTCACGGTAACAGAAACTTTGGGCGTTGATGACCTCTCTCAAGAGATTGGAGTCAGGATTTTTCCAAATCCAGTTAGGGATATGTTGACCCTTCAAAGCGATCAGCCTATGCTTCGGTTGAAGCTGTTCGATATTTCCGGAAAGAAAATTTTAGAGGAAAACTTCGATCAAACTGACGTGGAATTTGACGTTTCGCGCGTACAGCAGGGTGTTTATCTATTGCAGATTCATTTAGCAGATGAGATGGTGGTCACCAAAAGATTGATAAAAGAATAGTCTAAATATCAATACTTTATAAGTTGTATTTATACTATTGAATTGAAACTAAAAAAATCGTCACTATTGAGGTGACGGTTTTTATCTTTAAGGGACAATATGCCTTAGAATCAATAAGCCATCCTAATAAAGCTTGCTTTATGGCTGTGGTCGAGAAACTCCGTTTTCAGGAAAATGTACGACTATTCTTCAGACATATTTAAGGGAGAATGATGTCAGTGAACAATACGCCAGCCTTCATCAGTATCCAAAAACAAAGGTGTCGTTTGATCATTTACGACCGCTGTGTCCTGATCAAAAACGTGATGAAAATCGGTTTTTATAAAGACGTTCGCAACATCATCTTAGACAGCGATTTTTATATCATTCATATTAAACTTTGTCACCTCTTTCACAGAACCAAAGACATAACGTTCAAATGCTTCATTCGCTTGATCGTCATTTCTAAGCTCTCCGTTTCTAAATTCAGTAAACTTCGGGTTATAAGCAAGAAAAGCGAAAAGTTCATCCAAATTGCCGTCCTCCACGGTTTGTACAATACTGTCCATCGTTTGATGTATTTCCTGTTGTGCTTCGGGATTCTTCATTGAGTAGATCGACCTGCGTTTCTTGTCATAAATACGATCAAAAACTGGTCAATTAAGATTTATATATTTTGATTTTTGAACTACAACAAGAATCCAACCTACAGAAAATAATAAGCAACCCTAGGTAAACAGGGTTGGCAAATACATATTTTACTGGAGGTGTTGAATGCGATCAGCAGGGCGCCTATAGTGATTATACCACTGTTATTTTTATACATTCGTGGCTGCGGGCGTTAGTCAAATACAGTACTAAAAATTTTTTCCATAGCTGCTTGCGTCGATATAATTCCATCAATTTTTCCATAGTTTCCATTCACTGCCCAGCTTACAGTAGTTTCTTTATCCGGGAAGTAGGCCATAAAAGCATAATATCCGATGGCATCGCCACTATGAAAATATGCATCACCCCACTTAGTCTCCATTTTGAATATTCCTAGACCAAAAGAGTTAGGAAAAAAGTTTGGGTCTTCATCTTTTGGCTTTTGCCAATCCATCATTTCATCTAAAGATGTTTGTGAGATTATATCTCCATTAAATAAAGAAGTTAAAAAAATATTTAAATCGTACGCATTGGAAATTAATCCTCCGTCTGCAGTGTAGTAATCCCAACCACTATAATAAGTAGCATTAATCACATTTAAATTACTGTAAAAATCTACATAACCTCTAATTATGCCATCAGGAACAGGGTCATTAGCTGCAAACTGAGTTGAACTTAAACCTAATGGGATAAAAATTTTTTCTTCAAATACTTCGGAAAATGGTTTATCCTCAATGTTTGATATAATCATACCTAAAAGAATATAGTTTGTGTTAGAATATAAAACATCTTCGCCCGGTTTAAAATTAGCTTTTTTACCTCTGGCATAATCTAATAATTCTTCAGGTTGCCACTCTTTAATCAAATCGTTTAAAGACTCCGTCTGAAATTTTAAATTCTGTATATAGTTATAAATACCGCTAGAATGATGCAATAATTGCCTAATAGTTGAAACATCTGCATTCTCTAAATTCCTAATATTACTATTAGATAAATATTTTGTGATTTTATCATCTAGATTTAATTTACCCTCTTCTTGTAAAAGAAAAATAGTAGTGGCTGTAAATGTCTTTACTATGCTTCCTACTCTTGTTATATTACACGGCTGCAGGTCAATATTATTTTTCAAGTCAGCTTTTCCAGCTACACCTAACCACATACCATCTGTCTCAGATTGAATAGACATTAATATTCCAGGCACTCCAGAGCTTTTTATATCATCTATTAAGGATTGATATTTCAAATTTGATATATTATTAGAACTGCTGTCTGTAAAGGTTAAATTGCAATCAAAATATTGTGGTGCAAATACTTCATCTTTACTACAAGAACATAAAGAAATAAAGAGTAAAATAAGTATGCAGATTCGAAATTTATTTTTCATGTTTCCAGTTTATATATATCTTATAACCAATTTCAAAATTTATATGGGTCATTATAGGTATAAATCCAGGAGAGTATGGATTTTCAATCCAGGATTTATAAAGTATGAACACCTCGGATGACGGAATTTCATTTGTCCTGAAAACATATCCAAAACCAAGAGAAAGCATTGGCATCAATCTAGAATTACCCCAATCGGTACCATTTATATATCCACCATTTTCAAATTGATTTTCTTCCCTCGTAGCGAAAGTATGGAGATAACCAAGTTCAAAATTTGCTTTTAATTTTAATCCAAAATCAAACTTATAATCATAACCTATTCCTGTATTAAAATAAATTCCCTGATATAAATAGTTATGATAAATGTATCCTAAATTCCCTGTTTGATATAAATCAAAATGAGGTTCCGTTTTGTATAAGTATTCAGTACCTAATTGAATTGTTGGGTGAATTGGTGTTGAAAATAACCTCGTAAACGGGACTGCTGTTGCCTCGTTACTTAGTGCCACTTTTATAGGGAAATTAGTTTGACAAAAACTACTTAGTGGAATGAACCAAGCTAATATTATTATAGTCGGGATGTTTTTCATATATTAATTTTTTGATGCATTCTGTTTTTCTGCTTGCTGCCAACAAACTTTGTCACCTCTTTCACAGAACCAAAGTCACTACGTTCAAATGCTTCATTCGCTGGATCATCATTCCTAAATTCGCCGTTTTTGAATTCCGTAATCTTCAGGCCATAAGCATATAAAGCGATTAGCCCATCCAAATCACCGCCTTGCACGGTTTGTGCAATACTGTCCATCGTTTGATGTATTTCCTGTTGTGCTTCGGGATTCTTCGTTGAGTAAATCGACCTGCGTTTCTTGTCATAAATACGATCAAAAACTGGTCAATTAAGATTTGTATATTTTGATTTTTGAACTACACAAAGAATCCAACCCGCAAACATTATTAAGCAACCTGCTGTAATCAGGGGCAGACAATACATGTTCTCCTGTGTGGTGTTCAATGCGATCAGCAGCGCGCCTACACCGATCAATACCGCTGTTACCGCATAGCCCTTATCATCATAAAACCAGGCATACGGAAAAAGATGTGCTCCGGTGATGATGGCATAGGTCATGACAAAATACTCCGGTGTCTTGATCAGGACAAAAATCAAAAATGGGAAATACAGTAACTGCGCAAAGTTGAGCCAAAGTCCCAAAGGTTTTAGTGGATTGTCTTTTACCTTCCAGTTCGTTTTAAAAATCTTTGAAAAGGTGAATGCCAGCGGAAGCAACAACGCTCCAATCATAAAGGTCAATATGCTTCTGCTATACGCCGAATAATCCAGAGACCAGATAACGGCAATGGCAAACCAAATAATAGCTGCTGCAAGAATAAAGTCTATTCCGTTTTTGGCTTGTTGTTGGATTTCGAGTTTAAGTTGGGCTAGGTTTTTGTTTTCCATGATATTGTATTTACCAGTGTATGTCACTCTATTTTGATACGTTCGTCAAATTTTCAAGCTTGCCCATCAACCCCCAGCCGTTGGCCTTATCTATGACTATACAGTGGATGGTATTCTCCCCTTTTTTCAGATTCAGGAGCAGGGTGTTGGCTTTTAAATTTAAATGTCCCATATATTAACTCCTTTGGTACGAAAAGCATTGTTGCCTTTAAAGCGTTCTTTTCCGTAGAAGTAAACAATGATTTTGTCGCTGTAGTCAAAAGAGAAGCGCTTCGTGGTTTCCTTATCCGTAAGAATTGTGGTCGATGCTAGTGTAAAATCTTCAGAATTTTCTTCGAAATTCCCCGCATTGGATTTTGAGATGTATTTGGAAATGGGCAGCAATCCGGATGCTTCGGTGTGAACCTTGGTGTAATTTTCGTTTAAAAAGTGTTTAAGCTGAAAGGTGTTTGCATTATAGGGTTTTGCTTGGGTAATGTTCCACGTACTGATTGTATTCGCATACAATTGATCCTTGGCTGTAGGAGTTCTCGTTTCCGTTGCAGGTTTTGTAGTGTATCTAAAATTTGAAAATCGGCTACCGAACAATGCAAACAGGCCGATCTTTCCGGAAGGATTGTCCGTGCGTAAGTGATCTACCTCCAAAACCTTCTTGCCATTGACGAATATGGTAGCAGCGTTATGCATTACTTCGAGGCGCAGTGTATTCCATGCTAAAGCTTTAAAACTCACATTCGCTTGATAGCCGTTATACAATTGCCAGTTGGATTCGTTGTTAAAAATGGGGGTGTACTGTACTGCATCTGCCTGTCGAGACTTATGCAAGCGCATATACACCTCTTCCATCGTGGTATTCTGTTTTCTAAAGGTGATGCCGGCAAAGCTGCGGGAAGTTTCAGCGTAAACGTCAACTTCAATAACACCATTGGTAAATTCCAAATTCTTGACCATTGCCCTGCCGCCCGGCAAAAACATAGTCTGCCGATTGTTAAAGGTTTCAAACTTTACGTCCTTTGAGACATTCCAGTAGGATGCGGTCATTTTAACCGAAGTAGGCTCTTGTTGCGCTTGAGCTATCTGATAGCACAGCATTGCGATGATACTATAAATGAGTTTTATCATATTGATTTGTTTAAAATGAATTTAGTTATTAATGGGGTCTAAACATTTTATAATGCTGTTCGTGACTTATAATTTAATTTGATGTTTTATTTAGAAAAGTGCTGACCGTCGAGGTAATGCTTTCAATATCACAACTAAAGCTATAATGGCCACAAACCGATTTTGAGTCCAAAGATTCCGCTTTGAGGGAATCGATTGCATCCCTGTTCGATCCTGGGGAGACCAGATGATCTGTACTGCTGTAAATGATCAGGGTTTCTCCATTGAAAACGTCCGCGAGTGCCTTTGCTTTTTGTCTTTTGAAATCCGCATCCAGACTAAAATTGGCAATGGCCAGCATCTGACTGTACAGATCCACAGGGTTGTAGGTCTTGTTCTGCTCCAGAATTTCTTCAGTAAAAGCTTCAACGGTTTTGGTTTCTTCCTGATAGTATTTTGGGGTTAGGCCTAAGGTATATTCCAGCATCAAATAGGTGCCCTTGTTTGCGTTAGTGGTAATTTCGGATTCCAAAATATTTAGAAAAATCCTATAATTCAATTGATCATAAAGTGACAATTTAGGTGATCCCACAATGGGAATGGCCTTGTCAAAAAAATCTGGATAAGAAGCCATCCACTGATAGGTTTGCATACCACCCATAGAAATTCCGGTTACCCCGTAAAGATGCTTTAAGCCCAATTCTTTAGTAAGTAATCTGTGCTGTAAATTGACCATATCCCGAATGGAAAACGTTGGGAATTTTTCGGTTTCCTTCAGAATAGTGTTGGAAGACGAGGAGGAAATACCATTGCCCAACGCTTCAATTACGATTAAATAGAACTGGGTGGTATCTATCATCGTTTCCTTGCCTATGTATGGCTTTAAGCTTTCACCGGTGCCACCGTACCAAGTGGTGAAGAGTAGGGCATTGTCTTTGGTGGTGTTTAATTTCCCGAAGGTTTGGTAGCCAATTCGGGTGTTTTTTAAGATTTCGCCATTATCCAGTTGATAATCGCCAAAAGTAGCTATCTGTATTTGGCCGTTACTCAACTGAAAAGCGAAGGCAAACAGCAAGCTTGTAATAAAGGTTTTCATTATTGATCTATTTTATAAAAGGCCAGTAGTTTCATTAGCGTAGTGGCCAATGTGATTATTTACAGCGTTTCAGATGAAATGGATTGCCTGGTCTTGGTAGTCTCTGCCGAAGAAACATCCCTAAAGAATATCATATCCCTAACACGGGCGGAAGCGCCATCGTAAAAGCCGGTTTCATTCTCATATTTTGGTGGGTTTTTGAAGGTTCCGAATAGGATGTCAAAGATGGGAAGGTCTGAATAATTGTAGGCGTGAATGCCTTTGGCGTGATGTACGGTATGGCTTTCTGGTCGCTGAATCAAATAGCCCAACCATTGCGGTGTGGCAATATTACTGTGCTGAAAAATACCCAGAAATACGGTGCCCAATAGAATCACGGTAGAAGCTTCTGGGGTGAAGCCGGCAACCACCACAAGACATACGCTTCCTAAAAAGGTGAAGCCTATCATATCCATTGGGCTGAAATAAAAGGCGCCGTAAGAGTCCATACGTTCTGCGCTGTGGTGCATCTGATGAAAGACCCTCCATAAAAAGTCGCTTTTATGGATGCTGTAGTGCCAGAGGTACAAGCCCAACTCATAGACAAGAATTCCTACAGCAGCCCCGCCCCAAGTACCCAGACCTGTAAGGTTAAACACCTGATAGCCTGCCAGGTATTCGTCCCACATTAAAGGCAAGTAACTGGAGAGGTAAAAGAAGAAGAAGAAGGATAAAAGTCCGCGAAGTTTCCAATTTTTGATTTTGGGCAACGGCCTCGCGGGAAAGATAGCCTCCCAGATCATCATGCTTGCATAGATACCCAAAACGATCAGGGAGATGGGGTCGAGTAAAATTTCCAAAGGTGTTGGCAATTGATTAAAAAAGGTTTCCATAAGTGTACATTTTTAATTTGAAAAGGATGATTACGTTTGGTAATTGGCATTTCCCGAAAAAGTTCAAGCCAAAACTTTATTTGCTTTTGATGATGAATTTTTAGTTATCAAATAGTGGAAGGTTTGATGCCATTATGAAGGCGTTCATCCTTCCAATATTTGATAAAGCAAACCTAGGGCGCTAAAATGGGCACCAGTAGAAAATGGCAGGATACGGCGTGTACCGAACTAAAAAATCAAGTAGACAGGTTTGGAAATGAAGTTGACTTTAGGTAGACACCTTAATATTTACGAATATCAATTACTTGATATTCATAGTATTACAAATTATTGTTGTATTGCAGCAGAAAGTCAAAAAGATCATACTCGGGTTTTAGATTGAGCTTTTTCCGAAGGCGGTAACGGGCAGTTTTTGTGCTCTCAGGAGAGATGCCCAAGATATTGGAAGTTTCTTTAATGGATAGATTAAGCCGCGTCAAGGCTGCCACCTTAAGATCGTTTGCGCTTAAGGTGGGGAATTGCGTTTTTAGATGGGTGAAAAAGCCAGAGTGCACCTGCTCGAAGTGGTGCCTAAAGTCTTCCCAGTCCTTATCCTTGCTTTGTTGCAGTTTGAGCAGTCGTTCCATCTCGCTAATTTTTTTGCTTTGCAATGGACCAGAACCGGGTTTGAGTTCCTGAATTTTCAATTTCATTTCTGCCAGAAATTCGTTCTTTTGAACAAAATTTAGGGCGTAACTGGTCAGTTCTTTGTTCTTCAGTTCCAGTTCTTGTTCCAGCTCCACGTTTTCAGATTTTTGGCTTTCCAGTTCCTTGGCCGCGATGATCCGTTCTTGTTCCAAAACCTTTTTCTGATTGCTGTTGCGTTGCCTTAAACTTTTTATCAGAAATATAGAGAGCAAGAGCAACACCCATATCCCCACAAAGAGTATCCATTGTATGGTGGTGTTGTTTTTGTCTTTTTCCGCGGCGAGCAGCAATTCTTTTTCCTTTGCATCCAGATCAGACTGATATTCCAGCGCGGCAATTTGTTTGGACTTATTACTGTTGAAAACGGAATCTTTTAGTTCGATATACCAATCGTAGTAAAAGAGCGCAGAATCGGGTTGGTTCAGCTCCTTTTTTAAATCCACAATATTTTTTAGCGCTAATAGCTTGTACTTGTTCAGTTTATGCTCGGAAGCTTCTCGTAGTCCCCATTTAAAATGAATAGCTGCAGTCTGATAGTCTTGCTTTTTACGTTGCAGCCGACCGTACTGGAGCATACTGCTGATTTTGCCATCCTTGTCGTCAATTTTTTTGCTGAGTACAAGCGATTGCCGCAAGTGGTAGTCGGCCTGTTCTAGGTCCTCTTGATCCAGATAAAGTGTACCAAGCCTATTGTGCGCTTCGGCCATGCCGTAGTCAAAATCATTTTTGGTGTGGATGTTCAATGCATTGGTCAGGTTGACCAGCGCATCTGCGTATTTTTTGTTCTCCAGATAAAGGGTGCCTATTTTGGTAAATGCCGTGGCAACTCTCCCATCCAATTCTAAGGCAGTAAATTCATTAATAGCTTCCTTATAAAATTTTTCTGCAGTGGCATCTTCGTCAATATCGGCATAAACCATCCCAACGTTCAGCTTGGTATTTGCGATTCCTTCGGTATTCTTAATTTTAGAATACAACTGCAACGCTTTGTACAAATCCTCTAAGGCCAACCGCGGTTCGCCTAAAGCCCAATGCGCCACCCCGCTTATTCTTTTCGCGTAAGCGGAACCCAAATCATACCCGATCTCTTCTGCTATTTTATAGGCTTGATCACCATATGCGACGGATTGTTCTGGATTTCGTATCCAAAGGGAGTACCCCAAATCGCTTAGGCTATCTACCTTTTGCCCGGTTTTTTCAGAATCGCTTGTAGTAGGGGAAGCGGTGTTCCTATCCTGAAAAGCAAATACAGGAACAGAAAAGATCAATACGAGAATTATGACCGCTTTCATTTTAAACTTAAATTGTTTGTGATAGTGAACACGTTGCAATTTAATATTTATCTAGGTATCGTACCCTTAGATGAACTACCCGCAGCAAACCTAACCTGTAACGATCAGTAACATTGAAACATAAAAGTCCTCCTAAGACATTCTTTAGGGGACTATTTATAAAGCTGAATTTAGTAACGGATTCAGACGAATACCTTCCTGTCGTAAGCCCAAGAAATTAGAAGCATAATCAAAGCAACAATAGCCGTCAAAAATCCTCCATGACCAGCGATAAGTTGCGCTGCCAAAGCGAGTACTACATCAAACAAAAATCCTGCGTAAGCCAGTTCTTTTAAAGATTTAGACTCCTTAATCAGGATAACCAATACGCCGAAAATCTTTAAGATTGCCAATGGAAAGATCAACCAGGTTGGGAAGCCAAGGCTGGTAAAAAACATACTTGCCCGCTTATAGGCAAGAAGTTACATTCCTGCCAAAAACAGAAATATCGGGCACATAATTCCCGTTGCAATCCAATACAAGATCTTGTCTTTTCTCATTGTCCTTTTATCGAAATTTAAAAATTGGAAGGAGGCTCGGCAGAGACCGTAAGTTTAGATTATGTTAGCCCATAAAAAAATTCCCAAAAATGATAACGGCCACAAAATAAATTTTGTAGCCGTTTGATAATCATTTATAATTTAGAGTGCTACTTTCTCTTAATCACCTTCTCTGCTTTTTCAACAATAGCTGCGGCATTGAGCCCGTACTTTTCCATTAGCAATTCTGGGGTTCCGCTTTCGCCAAAGGTATCCATCGTAGCTACATATTCCTGTGGACTTGGGTCGTGCAAGGACAAGGTACGTGCAACGCTTTCGCCAAGACCACCTAAATAGTTATGCTCTTCACAGGTCACCACACACCTAGTTTTTGCCACAGACTTCAGAATAGCCTCTTCGTCCAGCGGCTTGATGGTGTGAATGTTGATTACTTCCGCCTCGATGCCTTTTTCGTAAAGTGCTTTTGATGCTTCTAAGGCTTCCCAGACCAAATGACCGGTCGCAATAATAGTGACATCAGAACCTTCAGTCAGCTTTTTGGCTTTGCCTATCTCAAATTTTTCTTCTTCGTGTGTTGGCATGAAGATCGGCACTTTGGGACGGCCAAAACGCAAATAGACCGGTCCTTCATATTCGGCTATAGCCAAGGTTGCCGCTTTGGTTTGGTTATAGTCACACGTATTGATTACTGTCATCCCGGGAAGCATCTTCATCATCCCAATATCTTCAAGAATCTGGTGGGTCGCGCCGTCTTCACCTAAAGTTACCCCAGAATGCGAAGCACAAATTTTCACGTTTTTATTAGAGTATGCAACACTCTGCCTGATCTGATCGTAAACACGACCTGTCGAAAAGTTTGCAAAAGTACTGGTGAACGGTATTTTTCCGCCTAAGGTTAAACCAGCTGCGATGCCAATCATGTTTGCTTCTGCAATTCCGATTTGAAAAAATCGCTCAGGATTCTCATCAATAAAAGGTTGAATTTTCAACGACGCAACCAAATCGGCGCAAAGGGCAACCACATTGGGATTGCTTCGGCCAAGTTCTGTCATGGCATCCCCAAATCCGGAACGTGTATCTTGTTTTTCTGTATATGTGTATGTTTTCATCTTAAATTTTTGGATTGGAAATGAGGTTTAGTAGTCGCCTAGCGTTTCTTCATTTTGGGAAAGTGCGTTCTCCAATTGCTCATCATTTGGAGCTTTACCATGCCAAGCGTGGGTATGCATCATAAAGTCAACGCCGTTGCCCATCTCTGTATCTAGAATGATACAGACTGGTTTTCCTTTGCCTGCGCGTGATTTGGCTTCAAGCAATGCATTTTTTACGGTTTCAAGATCGTTACCATCTTTGACGGTCTTCACATCCCAGCCAAAGGCTTCAAACTTGGCACCGATGTTGCCCATTGGCATAACTTCGCTGGTAGGGCCGTCAATCTGCTTGCCGTTTCGGTCAACAGTAGCAATCAAGTTGTCCACATTTTTGGAACCGGCATACAGAATCGCTTCCCAGTTTTGGCCTTCTTGGAGTTCACCATCGCCGTGCAAACTGAAAACCAAATGGTCGTCCCCGTTCAATTTTTTGGCTTGTGCGGCACCAATGGCCACACTCATTCCCTGACCCAGTGAGCCAGATGCAATGCGTATTCCGGGCAAGCCCTCATGTGTAGTAGGGTGTCCCTGTAATCTTGAATCTATTAAACGGAAGGTCCCGAGTTCTTCGACCGGGAAATATCCTCTTCTTGCCAGTACACTATAGTAAACGGGCGATATGTGACCGTTGGACAGAAAGAAAAGGTCTTCACCGGGATCGGTCATGGAGAACTCATCCTTGAGATCCATAATTTCAAAAAACAGGGTGGCTATAAATTCGGTGCAGCCTAAGGAGCCTCCGGGATGGCCGGAATTGACGTTGTGTACCATCCTCAGGATGTCTCGTCGCACTTGGCTAACTATTTCTGGTAAGGGTGCTGTAGTGGTTTTGATCACGATCTTGGTCTGTTAAAGTTAAATATAATTGAGCTTTTAAACTGCCGTCAAAAATACAAGGAATATGAGTTATAGCCCGATTTATTTGATTAATAATTCTTTAAAATAAAACTTGAGGGTAAAACAATTCAAGTCTTACTCTTTACTGTGGAATTCCTTGACGTCAAACTGGTTTTCAAATGTAGTAAATGTCAATATACTCAGAATATGTAATTTCAGATTTTTCCGTGAACCATTAAGCCTGTGATATTATCCGTAAACGCTAAGTTTCACCTTGTGTCCTAAAATGTTAAATATACTCATTCCGTGAGCTGCACTCAGAATTGGCTTTCAAATGATATATATTTGGCTATTTTTAACACTTGTTAAAAATGAACTCCGTGTGCTTGTGATTTTTCGATAGTATGCCGTAGGTACAACGATTGCGTGATAAATTCGGCTAGACTTGAATAAGAAAACTTTTAAACCAAATAAATATTAAATAGAATGGGCATAATTACCTTTTTGGGCTTTACCCTTTTGGTGGCCATTATAGCCTACATCGCTACACTAAAAACAGATGAAAGTTCGTCAGATGGTTATTTTTTGGGTGGCCGTAGCCTAACGGGCCCGGTGATCGCAGGATCGCTGCTTCTCACCAACCTCTCCACCGAACAGATCGTTGGGATGAACGGAGTTTCATTTTCAGACGGTCTGCCTATTATTGCTTATGAAGTTTTTGCAGCATTGGCCATTGTGTTTACGGCATTTGTGCTGCTGCCCAGATATTTAAAAGGCGGTATCGCCACTATCCCGCAATTTCTGGAAAAACGCTACGGGAAGCTTACTAAAACCATGGTTTCGATTCTTTTTCTCCTTGGTTACGCGATCTCTATGTTGCCCACCGTGCTTTACTCCGGTGCACTGGCGATCAATACTATGTTTGAAATTCCCGAATCTTTGGGGCAGTCACCCGAAACTACACTGTGGATCACGGTTTGGGCCATTGGCCTAATAGGTGGTATATACGCGATTTTTGGTGGATTGAAAGCTGTTGCGGTTTCAGATAGTATAAACGCTGTGGGACTGCTCATTGGTGGTACCCTGATTCCGGTCTTTGGATTGATGTTCATCGGGGATGGCAATATGTTTGACGGTCTAGAAACCTTGACTACGCAGCTCCCTGAAAAATTTGATATCATTGGCGGTGATGAATCTGCGGTACCTTTCGGGACGCTCTTTACCGGGATGCTTATTGTGAACTTTTACTATTGGGGAACCAATCAGGCGATCATTCAGCGGGCCTTGGGTGCCAAAAATTTGAAAGAAGGCCAAAAAGGACTTTGTATCGCTGCATTTGTTAAAATCCTGGGACCCATCATCGTGGCGCTGCCCGGTATTATAGCATACCAAATCTTCAACGGAGACCTTGCCAATCCTGATGAGGCGTACCCAATGCTTGTGAAAAAAGTGCTTCCACCGGCATTTGTAGGTTTCTTTGCCGCAGTACTCTTTGGTGCTATCCTAAGTTCATTCAACAGTGCGCTGAACAGTTCGGTGACGCTTTTTGGGCTTGACCTATATAAAGAATATTTCAATAAGGATGCCTCTGAAAAACAGACCGTTGTTGCCGGAAAAACATTTGGTATTGTTCTGGCCATATTTTCTATGGCAATTGCCCCACTCCTCTATGGCGTTGAAGGTGGAATATTTACCTATCTCCAAGAATTGAACGGGTCGTACAGTGTTCCCATCCTAGCGATCATTTTAGTAGGCTATGCTTCAAAAAGGGTTTCGGGGAAGGCAGCCAACATCGCCATCGTCTTTGGTGTGGTCACTTACCTCGTTACGCTTTATGTGATTCAGCCCTTGTTTGTGCAAGGTGCACTAGATACGGCAATGGCAGAAGGCATCACCGATGCCGGTGAGCTGGCTGTGATTAAAGCCGCCGCTTTTCCATCATTCTTGCACCTAATGGGAATTATTTTTGTACTTATCCTGATAATATTATTTACCGTAAGCAAATTCTACCCGAGGGAAACAGATTACCTTACCGAGTACACCAAGCAGGTCAATATCACTCCTTGGAGATATTTAAAACCTGCCGGTGCATTTATCGTTATGATGGTATTGAGCCTGTACATTTGGCTCTCCTAAGAATAAAGAATTTCTATAAAAAAAAGCTGATCTCAATAAGAGGTCAGCTTTTTTTTTGGCTTACGCCGAAAGAATTATCGGTGAAAAGAATTATTTAAATTCGGAAACAAAGTGCAGCTTTACCTCGGGATATTTTTGTTGGGTCATCTGTAAGGTAAACGGAGAATCAGCCAAAAACACCAGTTGGCCGCGTTTATCCTTTGCCATAAAGCGCTGCTTCACCCGAAGAAATTCTTTAAACTGCTCCCCTTTGGGATCCTTGGGTTCTACCCAGCAGGCCTTGTGCACATTGACGGTTTCATAAGTACACCTCGCACCATACTCATGTTCCAGACGGTACTGAATGACCTCAAACTGAAGCGCTCCTACTGTACCAATCACTTTTCGGTTGTTGAGTTCTAAGGTAAAAAGCTGTGCAACGCCTTCGTCCATCAATTGGTCGATACCTTTTTCCAATTGTTTGGACTTCATCGGGTCTGCATTATTGATATACCGAAAATGTTCCGGGGAAAATGCCGGTATCCCCTTGTAATGAAGTTCTTCACCTTCTGTTAAGGTGTCGCCAATTTTGAAGTTTCCGGTGTCATGAAGGCCCACGATGTCCCCGGGATACGATATGTCCACGATTTCTTTCCGCTCCGCGAAAAATGCATTGGGACTGGAGAATTTTAATTTTTTGTTGTGGCGTACGTGCAGATATGGCGTATTTCGCTCAAATACTCCCGAAACAATTTTGACAAATGCCAACCGGTCCCGGTGCCGCGGATCCATATTGGCGTGAATTTTAAACACAAAGCCACTGAAGTCCTTTTCGTCAGGATTGACCAAACGCTCCTCGCTGGCCTTGGGGCGGGGCGTTGGCGCGATGGTAACAAAGCAATCGAGCAGTTCCCGAACCCCGAAATTATTGAGGGCAGAACCAAAAAACACTGGCTGCTGCTTTGCTGCCAAATATTCCTCACGGTCAAAACCGGGGTAAACACCGGTCACCAACTCGATTTCCTCGCGCAGGGTTTCCGCGCTGTCTGCCCCGATTAACTTATCTAAGGAAGGATCTGAAAGATCATCGATCTCAATAGTTTCCTCAATGTTTTTTCGGCTATCGCCACTAAAGAGGTTCACGTTTTTTTCCCAAATGTTGTAAATACCCTTAAAGTCGTATCCCATCCCGATGGGAAAACTCAGCGGGGTCACCGTAAGGTTGAGTTTCTGCTCGATTTCGTCAAGAAGTTCAAAAGCATCTTTACCTTCGCGGTCAAGTTTGTTGATAAAAACGATCATTGGGATGTTGCGCATGCGGCAGACTTCCACGAGTTTTTCGGTTTGTTCCTCGACGCCTTTGGCCACATCAATGACCACGATCACACTATCAACAGCGGTTAAGGTCCTAAAAGTATCTTCGGCAAAATCTTTGTGACCGGGCGTGTCGAGGATGTTGATCTTGATGTCTTTATATTCAAAAGCGAGGACCGAGGTTGCCACAGAAATCCCGCGTTGGCGTTCAATCTCCATAAAATCACTGGTCGCCCCTTTCTTGATCTTATTTGACTTTACGGCACCGGCCTCTTGAATTGCACCTCCAAAGAGCAACAATTTCTCGGTAAGTGTCGTTTTACCAGCATCTGGGTGGGAAATGATCCCAAACGTCCTTCGCCGGTTTATTTCTTTTTTTAAACGCATATCAATTTTGAAAGTAAGCTTGCAAATATAAGGTTTATGCGAATGAAAGCCGTTGATAAGCGATTTTCATCAGCGCAAACTTCGAATACTGAAATGAGTAAGACCGTGTTTTCTAAAGACGTTTTTGTTTATCCTTTCTTTTGGAAAGTTTAACAGAAAACCGTGGTATATTGCAGCGATTCCACGATCAACTTTTTGCCTTGCCAAAGGTCTATTTGTATTTTTGCGCATTAATGATGTACTATGACAGAAGAATTGGTGATTCTCGTAGATGAGAATGACAAGGAAATTGGCTTGATGCCAAAAATGGAGGCGCACGAAAAGGCGCTGCTGCACCGGGCTTTTTCGGTTTTCGTCTTCAATGACAAGAATGAATTGATGATCCAGCAAAGGGCGCTATCCAAGTACCATTCACCGGGACTTTGGACCAATACGTGTTGCAGTCACCAGCGGCAGGGCGAGGATAATATCACCGCGGGCAAAAGAAGGTTGCAGGAAGAAATGGGTTTTGAGACCAAATTGAAGGAGGAGCTTTCCTTCATTTATAAAGCACCATTTGACAATGGCCTCACCGAACACGAATTTGATCATATTCTTTTAGGCCATTTTGATGGCGAGCCCAAAATCAATCCGGACGAGGTTGCCGCCTGGAAATGGGTACCCTTGGTTGAATTAAAACAGGACATACTAGACAATCCTCAAAATTATACCGCTTGGTTCAAAATTATTTTTGACCGGTTCTCGAAACAGATTAAATTATGAAAGTAACCGTAAACCGTCGAGCCCATTTTAACGCTGCCCACAGGCTTTACCGTAAGGACTGGGACGATGCTAAGAACCTGGCCATTTTTGGCAAGTGCAGCAATCCTCACTACCACGGTCATAATTACGAATTGATTGTTGCCGTAACCGGCGAAATTGATCCCGAAACGGGTTTTGTCATGGATCTTAAGATACTGAAGGATTTGATCCAAACTGAGGTGGAAGATCCCTTTGACCATAAAAACCTGAATGAGGAAGTAGAGGTTTTCAAAAACCTGAATCCTACCGCTGAAAATATCTGCGTAGAAATACACAACCGCCTCCGAAAAAAACTGGAAACCCATCTGGATCTCGAAGTCACCCTTTTTGAAACCCCCCGGAATTTTGTAACCTACAAAGGCAATTAATATGAGCTTAAAACAAGGAGATCCCATTCCTGAATTTTCATTAGAAAACCATAAGGGAAAGGTATTTCAATCTGCAGAAATTCACAATGGAAAGCCAGTTGTCATTTTTTTTTATCCCAAGAATTTTACGCCAGGCTGTACAGCAGAGGCGTGTTCGTTTCGCGACAACTATCGGGATTTTGAGGATGCCGGAGCGGTTGTCCTCGGGATAAGCAGTGACTCGCAGGCTTCGCACCAGCGCTTTACTGAAAAGTACAATCTGCCATACACCCTTTTAGCCGATACGCAAGGGAAAGTCAGGAAGCAATTTGGCGTCAAGGGCGAGCTGCTTGGCCTTATTCCGGGTCGGGAGACTTTTGTCTTTGATAACAAGGGGAAACTATTATTACGTTTTAATAGTTTAAAGGCAAGCGGGCATATCAAGAAAGCGTTAAAAGCGGTGAAAAGCATTTAACTTTTAGCCATTTAAGCTTAAGAAAAAAGGCTATGGCAGATATAAGTTCTAAGAAGTGTACCTTTGCCTAAATTTATGAAAATGGCAAGCATACGAAGTTTAAAAAGAGAAATGAATGATGTACTAGGAGCAGTAATAGAAGGAACTATGCTGTGGCAACATCAGAATCCCAAAGAAGATCATACCGCCGCCGAGGGGCTCGTTGATGACTGTATCGACACCTTTGATGATTTGATCGTGCGGGTCAATGATCGTAGTGTTCAGGATAGAAAACAAAATCTCAAAAAGGTCAGGGCTGATTTTGAAGATAAAGCACAAGAGCTGGTCATTCGCTTGAATGGGCTGTAACCCAGAGAATTTTTATAATTAATCCAATGCCCCAATAATCTAAACTATTGGGGCATTTTTTTGTATTTGGATATTATGTCAAAACTTTTCGACAAGAAACCTTTGTATTTCAGGGAGTTCTTTTGATACGATCAAAAGCCTAGAAACCTGTTTATGGATACTACGATTTGGTTTTGAAATAGGACGGCTTATTGTAAAATAGATTCAGCATCTATCTTGTTGCCGTCAATGTATCACTAGGCTCCTCTTCTGCCAGCTTTAAAAGAGATTTAAGTTCTTTGCCATAAAGGGATTTTTTTACTTTGGGGGTCAGGGAATTATAAATGGTATCAAGAAAACTTCTTCGGGCATCAAAAATTTCACTTACCGCGAGATAAGGTGCGACTTCAAGATCGCGGTGATTCATTGCGAAGTTTATTGTGTATAGATATTTACTACGCGTAAGCTGTTTTAATTTAATATCATAGGCCAAAATAGAATCTTCATTACCTTCTTGCCGCACCTCAAAACTGCGTTTGATCAATTCTAAGTTTCGGTTGTTGAACTGTTTGACCATTTGTTGATATTCTTTGAGTATTAGATGGTTTTCTGAACCAGTGATGGCGGCTTGGCTGATAAACTCTTTCAAAGAAGTATTGACGGTCATCTCTCTAGGTTCAGCAAAAATGATCAAGCGGTCATGGAAGTTATCGGCATCCACCTTGTCCAAGGTCAAAATAACAATTTGTGGTTCTTTGATAGTGGCCTTGAGTTCAAACTCAGGATCACCATCAACCACCATACTGTCCACATACACGAGTGTGGAGTCTTCTACCTTCTGCAAGTAAAGTGTACCTTTTTTAAGTCCGTTTACCCTTCCGCTCAGTGTAAAATCAGCATTTTTTGAGCAGCTCATCAGTAAGATACAAACAAGGCACAAATAGAGTGATCTGATCATTTAAATATATTTTTGGAAAGCTGCAAAGGTGGACTTTTTTTTATTTTTTGAACAAAGGGATTGCGGTCTTTTTGTGACCAAAGTTAGGTTGACCACTTGCGAGTCCACGGGCTACTTAAAGCTGATTCGTTCGGTTTCCGCTGACGGTTTGCTTTTTGACCGCCTGGTTGATAAGATGTTCGATCTGCCCGTTTGTACTGCTAAACTCGTCTGAAGCCCATTGCTCAACGGCTTTAAAAAGTTCTTCGTTTATACGTAATGCAAAAGCCTTTATCGGCATAACTATTTTTTAATAAACGCTTTAATTGTATTTATCATTTCAGGGGATAAGGGGCGGTCGGGTTCGTTGTAGCTTTTCCCGTTTTCTAGATTGTCATCTGATATATCGGTAAGGACGTGATTCATATTGGGAATGGCCACAACCACGGCCGCCGGGGTCTTTGCGGTGAGGTTGACGGCATCGATGGGCAGGGACTGCATATCTTTCTTAGCGTTGATGACCAACACAGGTATGTCCAGCTTACTCAATACTTCAGCCGGGTCATAAGCCATCCAGCTTTTTATAAACGGCTGAATCGTTTCCCGAAAAATAGATTCGAGCGCCGGGTCGTACTGTTTTGCCATACCGGTCTGCCGCATTTCTTCAAAAGCCTTTTCCGCACTGGGTGCGAGTTCTGGAGCTTCTTGCTTGATTTTTTCTACAATGACCCGGTCAATGGTACTACCTGCCCCCGATATGGTGATGATCTTATCCACAGATGTTTTTGACGCAGCGATTGAACCGATCAATGCACCCTGATCGTGACCGATTACGATAATCTTTGAATACCCCTTATTTTGAAAGTAATTGACAATCCTTATTGCATCTGCGACCAGATCATCAAAACGCAGGCTGCCCTCGTCAAGCATATTTTTTTCGACCAGTTTTAAAATCCTCTTATCGTAGCGAAACGAACTGATTCCATCCTGGGCAAGCGCTTGGGCCAATTTCTTTAAACTATTGCTTTTTAACATGGGCTGGTTGCCATCCCGGTCTGTCATTCCCTTTTCAGCAACGAGGATGGCAAGATAATCTTTGGGATTACTTTCGGCTTCAAGAAGAGTGCCTTCTACCAGCTCATTGATTTTGACTATTTGACCAGTTGCCTGCTGGGCAGAAACCATTGTAGCAAAAAGCACAAATAATAAAAAAACATAGGTTTTCATAGCGTTACAGTTTACTCTTATAGTAATCAACAGCCTCTTGGGCGCGGGCGGTATCCTGAGTACCCAGTAATAATCTTGAACCGTTTTTAAAGTAAATGGCAATACCTGTGCGGCCACTTACGGTAAGCGCCTTTTTCTTTCCGAAACCAATACGGTAGCCCCAGCCACCATAATCTTTAATAGGGTGGTACTTGGTCAGTTTGAGCTCTTTGATTTCTGCCCACGGCTTGTGACGGGTCCTACCGTGAAATGGAAGAAAACGGTAGTGAATTCCTGCTTCATCTACTTTGGTCTCTAATTTAAAAAGGTACCAAAATGCCAGAAACAAGGCCGCGATTATCCCTAAACTTACCAAGACTGACGTCAGCTCTTTTTGTGAATGGATGACCTCTTGATAATCAAAGAGCAATGGCCCTGCGGCTATCAATGCGATTATCAAAAAAAGCACCCGCAGCCACCACTGGTCAAAACGTTGAATTTCCTTAAATACCATCATCTTATCTGTTTTTGTCCTTGTCGAAAGTAATTTGCTGCACATTTGTCATCTGCTTGAGCCGCCCACCGTCTTTCGCGTGGGTATTCAAGAGCAGCTCCAGCTTCTAATCGTTCTCTCCGGAAGGATATCGAAAAGAATGCCACATTGTATTCGTTCAATATAATGTTTTGACTGAAATTAATACAATTAAGGGAAACGCAACAATTGCCGGAATGTTTTAGGGGTTCAGGGTGCCTGCATTTACTACACGAAAAGCTTCCTAATCACCACAAAGTATGACAAGTAGTTTGCTCACCATCGTGGCACGGCGCTCCCCATAGCGATCAACAATTTTCTTGGCTCCGGGTTGGTACAGTACAATTTCTACCACGATCACGGCGAACTCAATGCTATAATGGCGGGCGGCGACAATGGCAGTGGCTTGCTGCCTTTTGAGCACGGCCGCTGGCGAGTTCCTAAGCATATGCTAAATAGCCAATGCGCGACTCAAGCACTTTTATTCCGGCAAAGGCCAGGCGTTCTGCCAGTTCTTTTGAGTGCGTCACTCATCTCGTTCATACTACACCTTTGTGTAATCTCCTCGTTCAGAGCTTCATCGGCAAACTTATCATAGGGATTCGAGCTGGTAAGTTTGCGCACTTCGGCATCTGTTTGTTCACGGACGAAATTTTCATAATTATCCCGATCAAAGGCGGCTTTTTGGGTGTGTGTCACCCGCCAGACCTCAATGGTACCGATCATCACCGGGCTGCCCAATTTGTCGTTCACCTTGAGCCGTTGACTATAAAAGTTGCTGGCTCTAAGCGAAATCTTTTTCTTGACATAAAGTAAATTTATCCAGTTCAGGCCATCTTGTTTAATGTTTTCATTGTATTCTCCAAAAAGCAAGAGAACCCTGCTGACGTTGGGGTTGACCCTGACCAATCCAAAGAACAGACGAAATTAATGGGAATGGCGAAAAGCATCCACCTTTGGCTCAAAACAAGGCGGAGATAGAGGTGGCCAAAAGCATCGTTAAGAGCATGCCGAGGAATATGTAGCCGCTGAAATTGACGGCTGTTTTTTTCAATTGACAAGATTTATTGATATTGTATTGATATAAATATGATATCAACGAGTTGGAAAGAGTAATCAGAATTTTATTCGTTTAAAACGGAATTGCCCAAACGGACATTTTAAAAGATTAAGTTCACGTAACCCGAATTGAAATCAGGAAGTTTATTTTTACAGCAAAATTGTAAGGAATTATGAGATTTTTTCAAATTGAATTATCAAAGATGCTTTGCGTATTGCTTTTCGGGTGGTTATTCTTGGCCGGTACTTTTTCCCTGACTGCAAGCGAAGAAGATTGGGGACAGACAGGTCATCGTGTTACTGCAGCCATCGCAGAACAATACCTTACCCCTGAAGCGAGCAGGGCGATTGCCGAACTACTTGGGGATGAGACCTTGGTCACCGTTTCTACCTATGCCGATGAGATCAAAAGCTACAGCGAGTACCGAAAGTATTCCCCTTGGCATTATGTAAATATTACACCGGGAAAAACGTACGAGGAAGATGATAAAAATGAAAGTGGTGATCTGTTTATGGCCATTGGTCATTGTGTTAAACAGCTTAAAAGTGAAGAAGTTTCAAAAAAGGATAAAGTTTTCAGTTTAAAAATGTTGGTCCATTTGGTAGGCGATCTTCATCAGCCTTTACACGTGGGCCGGGCAGCGGATAAAGGTGGAAACGACATACAGGTGCGCTGGTTTAATCAAGGAACTAACCTGCACAGCGTTTGGGACACAAGAATGATAGAAAGCTATTCTATGACCTATACTGAACTGACCCAAAATTATGGCCAGCGTGATATTGAACTCTACGAAAAACTTTCAGGAAGTGGAGTAGGGGATTGGGTTACAGAAAGCCGTAAACTGGCCAATACGGTTTACGCCAGTGCCAAAAAAGGGGAGAAGCTAAGCTATCGCTATCTTGACGAAAATTGGGAATTGGTCACCCAACAATTGGAAAAAGGAGGGGTGCGGCTTGCCATATTACTCAACGACATCTTTAATGAAAATTAGTGCTCTTGCGTGTACTTTAGTCTATAAGCTTTCGGCGTACAATTTTCATATTTTTTGAACATCCGGGTGAGGTGACTTTCGTCAGTAAATCCCAGTTGGAAGGCTATCTGTGATACAGTAAAGTCAGTATTTATTAATTTATCCATTGCAGAATCGAGACGCTGGGTGATGATGTAATTGTGCAGGGATTGCCCTGTGTCCCGTTTAAATTTGATACTCAGTGTACTTTTAGTGGTATTAAAATGATTGGCGATCACATTTAACCTGAGTTTTGCGGTGTCGTGAAGATTTGTCTTAATATACATCTTGATGCTGTCGATGTATTTTGAGTTCTTTCCTCCTGATTTTAATGGAGAAAAAGCTTCCTTATCATTAAGATTACGGGTAATTAGGCTTAAAAGTATAGTTGCCAGACTCACAGTGATCTGATTGGAATAATCATTTTTTTTCCTGTTTTCCCTTACAATCTGCTCCAGCAGCTGCCAGGAAAAGTTAATATCTTCCTCATCGCTCAAGGCCTCCTTCTTGTTCAAATTTGGATGTCCTACAAGTAGATCTATCATTCTCGGCCACTTCGATCTTTCGGCAAGGACACTTTTACTGCTTAGTATTTCTTTCTTAAAGTTCAAAAAATAGAAAGTGGTCTCTTGGGAGGGTTTGAGGACACAGCTGCATTTTTCAGGCAATAAAAAAACGCTTTTACTATAATAATTTATGTGCTCAGAATTTCGATCCAGTATCCCTGATCCTGAATGGATCATTAATATATTGAGATAACTGAGTGTGTAGTCTAAAGGGATTTCCTTATTCTGGGATGTCAGTTTTATCTCAAATAATTCTTGTAGATTGAATATATCCATCGTGAAGGTAATGTGAGGTGTTAATCCTTTATTACTTGTACTGGGGGCGTTTTTCATTAAGAAACAGAAAGTTACGTTTTTATACCGAAAAAAAGCTTCTTTTTACAACCCTTTATTTGTTATGCGTGCATAGCTTTGCGCAGCTAATTCAAATATGCGTATCGTGCTTTAAACACTGTTGTCTGAGCAGGTACATTCTATTAATTTTGAAAGGCCCTGATATCAGTGCGGTCACCCCTAACCACACTATTCGGGGCTTTTCTATTATAGAACGGTTCTAAAGGTAAGGTTGATTCGTGGTTCTACGGGTTTGGCGGTTTTGGGTATCTGATGTTGCCAATATGTTTGGGTTTTACCTTGCATCAACAATAAGCTTCCAGAAGTAAGATCAATTTTCTTTGCGGTTTTTGTTTCCTTCTTTCTGCGCAATTTGAATGTGCGGGTAGCCCCCAGACTTACCGATGCAATGATAGGTGATGAACCCAGTTCCTTTTCGTCGTCAGCGTGCCAACCGTTACTATCCTTGCCATCTCGGTAGAGGTTGAGCAGGCAGGTCGTGAATGTAAGACCAGTAAAACTTTCCAGTTTTTTCTTGATTTGCAGTACGTCTGAGCAAAATGGTACCGGATGCATGGTTAGGTTGCTGTAACTGTATGGATTGCTGTTTTCAGCTTGAAGTGCGGTTAAGCGAGGTTGCAAATAGGTCTTTCCAAACACGGTAATTTTGACTTCGCGCCAAGATGTATGCTGCAGTAAAGCCTCAAAAAGTGCTTTAGAATCTGTAGTATTTAAAAATTTGGGATAGTAGGTTATCGTTGCCCGATCCAGATTAAGGTCAAGGGCTGTATTCTCAAAAAGCATTTTATTTTTAAGATACGATAAATTTGAGTTCGTTGCGGTACGTTGATGGTGTTTTGCCCGTGAACTTTTTAAATTGCTTATTAAAGTGACTAAAGTTGTTAAAACCGCTTTCAAAACAAATATCAGTAATGCTCATCTGCCGCTCATGCAAAAGTTTTGCAGCGTGTACCAGCCGGTATTCATTGACAAACTGGGTAAAGGTTTTGGCGGTGATCTTTTTGAAATATCGGCAGAAGGCGGGTACGGTCATACTTACCAGTTCGGCAATTTCTTCCAGTGAAATATGTCTTTTGAACTCTTCCTTTACAAAGTTGAATACTACATTTATGCGGTTATTGTCCTGAAGTTCAGTTTCCAATATAAACCCTTGTGCATTTAGAACAGTGTATTGGTCGGTATCTTCAAGCATCTTCAGGATTTCTAAAAGACCAAGCAGTCTTTCAAAGTGGTTCTTATCATCCAGTGCCTCAATCTTATTACCTATTTCCCGCTTGGCCTCCCCTTGAAAAATGATGCCCATTTTGGCACGTTCAAACAGGTTTTTTATACCGCGCACTTCGGGTACATTAAAAAATTGATCGCCCAGAAAGTTTAAGGGAATCTGAATAACGGTTTCCCGGTCAAATTCATAAAGGGAATCGGTAAAACCACAATGGGGCAGGTTACTTCCAATGAGGATGAGCTCCCCGTTTCGGTAGTAGGAGATGTGACTGCCTACCTGCCGCTTGCCGGTACCGCCGTTGACATAAACCAATTCGATCTCAGGATGGTAATGCCAAAAGTTGTTGCTATTGTTCTCGTTGCCGTGGTCGTATGTGCGATATAAAAAGGAACTACCAAAGGCAGGTTCGATTTTCTCCAGTGCAGGTTTTAACGATTTGGCCATAGAATCAATTATGTTTAAAGGTAATAGGGCGAATTACTGCAAACTTATGCTTATTTAACTTAAGTAGGTCTTATATTATCTTTTTTTTGAAAATAAGCATAGAGTCAGGTAAAATAAGACATAAATGGTGGCACTATATTTTGAAATTGTTCAATGATATCTTGTGAATTTTATGCTTTTGATAGAAATACTGCTATCTGAATCCTCTGTATTAGAGAATTGTTAATTTTTTCCAATATCCCAAGATTTATTGAAGGCAAATGGATTTGCAACAAAATTTTTACATTAGAGGTAGAAATAGGCCCAGTACATCAGGCCAAACTGAAGAAAAATACGCAGAACCAATATCCATCGCGAAATATTGAGTCCTGCTTTAGCAGAGGTAAGCATATAAAAGTGCACCAATAAGAAAACCGCCAGCATCATTATCAACCCCCAAATGGCGAAGGTTTTGGTCTGCTCAAAGCATACAAGTATGCCTAGAATTATTTCTGCAAGACCGCTGAGATAGACCAGGGTTTTATGCGCCGGAAGGTACCTCGGCATAATGCGCATACAGGCTGTGGGCTTTACAAAATGCATTATTCCGGCCACGATGTACATGCCGGCCATAACGTATATATGCCATAGGGCTTCAGGGTCTAAGGTCACAAGACTGGTTTTGACTTAAAACTAAAAAAAAAGCATCACTTGATGAACGGTGATGCCCTTTTTAGTTGACTAAAATGCCAATGCTCTTTATTTGATCCATTTTTTGGTCAGGAAAAAGCCGATGATCAGACTAATACCAGACATCAAAAAAATGCACGAAGTATAAACCGGCCCGTCCATCTCCCGATCCAAGTCAAAAGAGTTTGTAAAGATGATTCCCAAGATAATTCCCAGTCCTACACCAGAAAGCAATAGTCCAAAATTTAGGATCAAAATTTTCCATACAGGCGGTGCTTCCCGGTTTTGTTTGATGCCAAAAATTCTTGCATCAGCACCCTTTTCTATCAGTGCCAGCCTTTCCTTGTTCCTGGTTGAAAAATGAAGGTAAAAAATACCAAAAATGGCGAGGATCAAAACGCTAAATACAAATGCGGCTTCCATATAGTTGTCTTTTAATTGATTTGTAGTTAAGACGGAAGGCCTTCAGAAAAGGTTACAGCTTATCCATTAATTTTTATTCCGAAAAAAAAGTGTACGCATCTGTAACCCCATTGAGGCAAGATCCGTCCTATGGAAACAGTGAACCAAGCCAGCAGTGACATCCAGCTTATCGAAGCAATCCTCGCCGGGGATATCCAGAAGTATGGAGTGCTTGTGGGTCGTTATGAACGCTTGGTATTTGCCTTGGCTTTGAGAATGCTGAGGCACCGGGAAGATGCTGAGGAAGTTGCGCAAGATGTTTTTGTGAAAACGTTTCAGAAATTACAGACATTTAATGGAGATGCCAAATTTTCATCTTGGCTGTACCGCGTCATGTATAATAAATCACTTGATATGCTTTCGAAGAAAAAACGATCGAAAACCAAATTTGAGGTGGAAAGCCTTCCTGCCTGCGCACATTATGAAGTGCGAAATGGGCTGGAGCAAATGCAACTTGAGTAGCAGCAGCAATTGTTGAAGCAAGCAATACAATCCCTGCCTGAAGACGAGGCGTTTATGATTACTTTGTATTATTTCGACGAAAAAAACATCGGAGAAGTTGCGGCGGCCACCGGTCTTTCTAAAAGCAACGTAAAGGTAAAACTGCACCGCGCCAGAAAAAAATTATATCTATCTTTAAGTAAGACGCCGGCGTTCAACAAAAATGATCTGTTATGAAAAAGGAGAAGGAATTTTTGGAAAACTGGACCACGCAACAGCTCTCCAATATGAAGTTAGAGCAACCCTCAATGGGTTTTAATCGCCAAGTGATGCAAGCGGTCCATCAATTGAAGACCGACTCCAAAAAATTTGAATATACACCTTTGATTTCAAAAAAAATATGGGCAGTCATTGCTGCTTGTATCATCGGTATTGTAGTGGTGATGTTTTCGCAGGGCGAAAGCTTTACAGACAATTCAGAATTTGTGGATATTGACAAATGGACTTCCTGGGCTGAAAGCATTCCAAATATGAAGCTGCCAGAATTGCCCCGGTTATTGAGTGTAAGTTTACTGATCCTATCCCTGATGCTGCTTATTGAGATATCCGTGATCAAAAAGCTGTACCAAAACCTCTAGGATTTTGAAGGAGGGGCGATGATCTGAGCATCTTTTGGAGCCTCAAAAAAACCTTCCTCCGGCTGAAAAACCCTAAACTCAGACAGTGTTGCATTCCCGAGCGGTTCGCCGCTTATGCCCGTATCAGCATTCCAATTGTAAAAAGACCATTGTGTTGCAAAGGGTATCCCATCTATATTCTCATAGTTGTCGTAAAGTATGGCGTGTGGAGATTTTTCCGCTTTTTCCTGCTCTTTGTTAAAAGTTACGATGTATCCCGCAGCACGGATGCTTCCGTCAGGGTTCAGATAACCTACATACCAATCGTCTGGTGCATCACCTGTGCCGGGATCAAAGCTGAGTTTGAAGATTTCGAATTTCCTGTCATCTTTTAAAGTGCCTTCTCCGGCTATTTCAAAGTTTGTTCCACCATCGTTCAGCTTGTATGGGAAAGCAAAGAAGTAAGCCCAGGTAAATATGTCAAACCGGGCGCTACTGGCAGTGGCATCCTTTGGGGTCATGGTTACTTTTTTACCATCAAAAAGTAGCCTATTGCCATCCTTATAATCAATGCGTATCCTATCATTGCTGGGTGTAGTGGTCATCAGGCCGCTGAGGCGGTTTTTTCCTCCGAAGTCAAGGTCGATTTTAAACTGAATGGCGTCACCACTTTTAAAATTGGATTTTCCATGCGCTCTTTCTATGCGCGAGATTATAGCCTGATCCAGTGCCAGCGCTCCATCTCCAATACCGCCATCGGCCTCCACGGGAATGGGTTCGGGAGCAGTGTGGGTAGTTTCATTCTCTGGCTTTTCTTTACAGCTGTTAAGAAAGATAAGGATAGCAAGTATCAAACAGAGTGACGATTTCATAAATTTTCATTTAGTGCCTCAAAAGGCCACTGTAATATTAATGAAATAATAGCTGTGATACTTCGATTAAAGGATAATGCTAAAATGACCAATGTAGGTCTTGTCTTCAATAATGATCTCATACCAGTAATCCTGCTTGTTATTCCGGCTGTTTCTGATATCGGGCTGCCAAGAAAATTTGTTGCCTGAACCTGAGATCATCAACTTTCCGTAGCGGTCAAAAATGCGTATTCGCTTGGTTGTAAAATTATCAAGGTCTGGGAGGGAAAAGTAATCGTTGATTCCGTCGTTGTTGGGAGTTATGAATTTTGGAATGTTGAGGTGATAAAAAGTCTTGGACTGTGCCTCGCAACCGACCCTGTTACGTGCAAAAACAGTGTAGAGCCCGGCCGGTTGATTTACAAACTCCGGGCTAATATGGTAATCATCACCGTTTACGGAAAACTCAAAATCTCCAGTGTTAACCGTACTTATTACAATATCTCCATTTTTACTAAAATTGTTTTCAGCCAAAATAGGATCGTTCAAAAGCCTGACAACGAATTTTTTATCCTTAGAGCAGCCATTGCTGTTGGTGACTTCTACATAATAATCTCCCGGCACTAGCACCTCGATAGTTTTTGTGGTTTCATCTGTATTCCATTGATACATACTCCCCGAAATACCTGCCGAAAGTGTGTACGGAAGTTCGCCGTTGCAAATTAGAACCTCTTCATCATCATCGTCAAAATCAAATGGAGGTGATATTTTCCATGTCACTACAGTACGGGCAGAACTGCTACATCCTGATGCCGATCTGGCTTCGGCAAAATAGGCGCCCGGTTCTTCTGGGGCATAAACCGTAGAGATTGCAACAGGAACATTTGAGGTAGCGGTTGTGTACCAAAAAATTTCATCTGTAGGATCAGTTGCCTGAACTTCAAGAATTGGCAAATTATTTTTATCGCAGGTCTCAACATTACCGGTACTCAATGGTGGCTGTGGAGTTTCTAAAACGGTCACCTCAAATCTTTTTTCGCTTTCGCAGCCAATCTCATTGGTTACAGTCACTACATAATCTCCTGCCGCATCAATCTCTGTCATCTTTGTGGTCGCGCCTGTATTCCACAAATAGGAGGTTGCCCCGACCCCGGCATCAATTTGAAGGGGAAAGCCATCCTGGCAAATGGTAATTTTTTCATCGGAATCTTCAAATGTTATAGGATCGGCCAAAATCCAATTGACAACCGTACGGATCGAACTGCTGCAGCCATTGGAAGATCGGGATTCAGCGTAGTAGTTTCCTGGAGTATTAGGTTGAAAGGTTGGTAGATTGGCCACAACTACATCACTTGTTTCAGAAGTAAACCAAAAAACCTGATCAGCTGCATCGGCAGGTCGAACCTCTAAGACCGCATCTGCGCCGGTAGAACACGTGATGACATCACCTGCACTGGTGGGCGATTCTGGAATTGGCTGCATTTCTACGGAAAATTCTTTGCTTCCCTCACAGCCGTTGGAGTTAGTGACAGTAATTGAATAGACTCCGGCTTCTGAAATAGTAATTTTTTTGGTCGATTCGCCGGTGCTCCATAGATAACTGGCAGCATTCATATCAAAATCAAGTTCATACGGAAACTCCTCAGGACAAACTGTTATATTTTCTGTGGTAGTTTCAAAGAAATTGTCTGGTTCCACAAACCAGCTTACGGCAGTTCGCTTGACGCTGACGCAGCCAGTTGCTGAAAGACTCTCAGCAAAATAAGTTCCTGGAATTTCAGGCTGGTAAGAAGATCCGGTCGCAACGGCTTCTACACCTGTAACCGTTTTGTACCAAATAATTTTATCACTCGTATTTAATGCCTGAACCTGAAGAACCGGAATTGCGTCTGTAGTACAGCTGCTAACATCGCCAGTATTCGAAGGAGCTTCTGGAGATTTAAAAATTTCGACTTCGAAGGTTTTAGAGCCAGTACAGCCGCTATTACCGGTCACCGTTACAGTATAGGTGCCACTTTCTTGAGTATTTATGCTTTTGGTGGTTTCTCCTGTGCTCCATATATAGGATGCTCCATCAATTTCAGGGGCTAAGGTGAGTGGTAAATCTTGCGGACAACTTTGTATTATCTTTTTTTCGGTATCAAATTCAAGACCTGTTGCAACAGTCCATACTACTGGAGTACGAGTAGTGCTTTTGCATCCCTGTTTGTTTTCAGCTTCTGCATAAAATGTGCCGGCAGTTTTTGGAGAAAAGAAGGCACCTTCAGCTATAGCTTGTCCACCCTTTGGTACTTCATACCAAGTGATTTTATCATCATCTCCTGCAGTAACTTCAAGGGAAGGAATGGTGCTTTCCTGGCAGGTCGATACATCTCCTGTACTTTTGGGAGCTGGGGGCGTGGGTAACTTTTCCACTTTAAATGGCTTTGAAAAAAAGGAGCAGAAATCACTGCCCAGACTATTGATGTCCTGAGCAATATTAACTCGGTAATAGGAGGTTACCGCAGTTATGGGCACCGTAAATGTAGAACTGGTCTGATTGCTCACGTTCTGCCATATTATCTTGTCCTCGCTCTTTTGCCACTGGTAGGCAGGATTGCCCTCGTTCTCCGCCCGAAGAAGAACGCTTTCAGCAGCCTGAGCTGCACAAATAGAAATAGAATCGCCCTCAGAGAGATCAGAGGCAATGGTCGTGGGACTACCGCACGCATGAAATACTATATCATCGATTGCTAGATCGTTGCCACAGCCGCCGCTACCGTTATTGATCATTTTAAGGATAATGTCCGTTTGGCCGGGAGTAGTTTCAAAAATGAGTCCGTAGGCATTCCACTGAGGATCATTGGTCGCTGGTATTTCTTCAGTGTTCCCCCAAGCGAGGAGTTGGGTATCGGTACTGTTCCAGATCTCAAACCTTACCTCGACAGGGATGCCGCCGTCTCGACAAACTGTGGATTTTCGATCATAGACATTAAGCAACCAAGCCGAAAATTCGTAACTCGTATTCTCACAAAGGTTTGAAACCTTACGTTTGTAAAATTGACCAGAAGTAACATCGGCATTTACGATGAGTGCCTTTCCATTAAGGTCGTCTGGGGTATGGTCTTCAGTCTGATGCCAACTGGGGAATTGACCTACCTTGCTAGATATGGTGTACTGGCCATCAAATGGTAAATCACTTACAAATTTGTAGGTAGTAATGTTCTGGGATAGCGCGGGACCGTATTCAGATCCGGTACCAAATTTCTCTTCAAGAATGGGCAGACCCTTATCACCCGTACAAAATCCAAGCTGGGAAAAAACCAGCATATTAGAAAGCATAGCCAACAAAAGACAAAATCTGCGAAATACTAAAATATTCAATTGGTAATTTTAAATTATATCAAAAAAAATCAATTTTTCAACAATGTAGGTCACAAGTTAATAGAAGTTTAAATCCTGATAATCAACGATTTTGAGAGTATTTTTGAATGTTAGATATGATCAAGGCGAAATTATTGAAACCAACGAATATTTTGGTTAAATATATCCCAATTACCTGCCAAAGTATAGGCAAAATACTAGACATTAATGGAGTGGAAAGGGAAAATTGAGACTTTACGCCCTGTATGTTCAGTAAATAAATAAATTAGTTGGAAAGTCAACCTTGGAGCACGCTTTAGAATATCTTACGACTTGCAATAAAAAGTACGATCATAAGGATCAGGAATACGACAAGAGCAATTTTTGCCATATGGGTAAGGCCGGGTAGTATGCCCGTAAATGCAAGAATAATAATAACGACGGTCAATGTTATGACCACAATGGCAAGCTTATTCATAATCTAAAAAAGTTGAGAACATTATGCTTATCGCAAACAAGATCTGCTCCTAATTACGATATTCTAAAATTATGTATTTAAAAATGAGAATTTACTAAAATTACCCCTAAAGTGTCAAGTACAGGACAACGTTATGTCGTGCAATTTTATATTTTTAGCGAATAATCTGATGATTTATGAAAATTGCAGTTTTTCCGGGTTCTTTTGATCCGCTAACGTTAGGGCATTGTGATATTATAGAACGTGGCCTGACCTTGTTTGATAAAATCATTTTGGCGATTGGAGTAAATGCAGATAAAAAATATATGTTCTCTGAAACTCAGCGGGAGCATTTCCTGAAGGAAGCTTTTAAGGATCAGCCAAAAATAGCAATTAAAACCTACGAAGGTTTGACCGTCGATTTCTGTAAGGCCGAAAATGCGGGATTCATTTTAAGGGGTCTTCGTAATCCAGGTGATTTTGAATTTGAAAAGGCAATAGCACACACCAATAGAAAACTTGCGCAGATTGAAACCGTTTTTTTGCTTACGTCTTCTGGCAAAAGTTATATATCTTCTTCAATTGTAAGGGATGTGATCCGGAACAATGGGGATTATACGGGTCTGGTTCCGGATGCAGTGCGCACGTGAGCAAATAAGTCAAAAGGTGATTTTTACGTAGAACAACATTCGGGCTTCCTTAGTTTTATCGGCGAACTACACAACTTTGTTAAACCCCATATACAAGTCAATTGCATTGACGCTGTGTTTCACCTATTGCATTTTCATAACCTAAATTAATTTTTTTAAGTTATAAATAATTTTCCTGTTTCCTTGAGAAATAGTCCTTAAAACAGTGCTTATCGCAATTAAGGTAGTGAATAGAGTGATCCGTCCAGCTTCGTAAATTAACCTTTTAATGCTGAAGACTATCTAATAAAATTGATATAAATAATATAATTTATATTTTAATATTTGTATCCAAAATACTCACGTCTACTATTCTCAATCTTTTTATAGGTTGAGATACCGTTAACATTTGTGTTCATACGGGATTCAGATTACACAAGTTAATGATTCACTGGTAATTAGAAAAGTAAGTGTCCAATAACTGGTTTATCATTGATTTTAACGAATTATTAAGATTTGCGTTTTTTTCTTGATACTTACAGGTAATTTCACAGTCTGAAACTAAAATGTTTGCAGTAAAATTATGATTATTAACTGTTTAATTGAATTTATTGTGAATAAAATTACTCAAGGTGATTGTAATACGGGTTTTGACGAAAGACGTCTAAATAAATCTTCACGCTCCGGCAACTTATGCCACTCCTTTATCCTGCTATTTCTTTTGGGCTTGCTGTCTGCAACCACAGGTTGTGCTCAAAGTCTCAACGATGCCGACTGTTTTGATCCACTGGCGAAAACTCTGGGGTATAATGCATTTGTAAAATATACCACAAATGTTGTATATGGCGATACCGATGGACCTGTTGCCACCGGAGGAAATTTTAAGTTAAAGGGAAATATGACTCTGGCCAGTCATACGGCTGGAGATAATTTTTATGGAGAAGATGACATGGCCGCTTCCCTGGTTGTAGGTGGAAAAATGGTCTATGGTTACGGTTACGCCGCCAAATTGAATAACGGTTATGTGAAGTTGGGCACTAAATATGGGTCTAATATATATGACAGGGACCGCAATGGCGCCCACGTCAACCTAAGGCTTACCGGTGGTAATTATTGGTCAAAGCCTAGATTGCAGGTGCAGCACAAACAGGATGCTTCAACTGTTCATGCAGATGACGTTATTGATTTTCATGCCGCCTTTGACCACATATGCAAAGTTTCAAGAGAATTGGCTGCTTTAGAGAGTACCGTTTCTTTAAAAAATGGTTATAAGCTTACCTTAAATCCAGGAGAGCTCAATGTTCTTAACATCAGTGGAAGAGAGCTCTTTGACATTCAAGACCTTACCTTAGAAAACAAGCCTTCTGCCGAGACTCCATTGATTATCAATATAGATGCTAAATACAATCTGTTTTGGTACGTACAGAATATGGCCGGAGTAGGTGGCGAAGAAGGGAAATACATAATTTGGAACTTCTTTAACGCAGACAACCTGATTTTAAAAGGAGGCGGAAGCCTTACTGGAAGTGTTTTGGCTCCTAAAACCACTGTTTATAAAAAATCCTCTGGAAATATTGATGGTCAGGTTGTAGCCAAAAACTATGTGCACTATCGTGGCGAATTGCATTACAAGCCTTTTGAAGCTTCCTGTACGCCAAGTGGGCCGGGAGAAGAAGATTGTCCTTATGTTGTGACCTTGCCAGCCGCAGTTACTTCTGTCGCTGGAAAACCTGTGGTGCTCAGTGCCGCAGTAACAGATAATGGTTCTGGAAGCACCACATCTACTTCATACAATCTTATTGATACAGAATACTGTAAAGATGATAAAGACGTCGATGGCTATGTCCTGTGGTTGCGCAGTACGGCAAACAACAGGTATTTCCGTAATATCGATTTGATCTGGACCGTAAATGATGATGGTACAGCTTCTTTAAAGGGAAGCGTGCTCGACTATCAGTTCACAAACCAGGTGTTTGAAGTAGATGTGCAATACTCAGGTTACGAAGTTGGTCCTTCCACCAACCTTAAAGGTCACGACTGCCATAGTTACGATCCTACAGATTGGCAATATTACCGCAACATCACGGGAATGGTGAGTAGCCAGGATGGCACTGAAAAATGGGAGCTTTTTGACCGGGGCCCAGGGCTTCAGGTAGGAAAGGACGCTAACAATACGGAAAAGGAAGAAGGGGTGTTCAACGCCTCGGGATGGTTCAGTACGGACGGCGAGGGAGATGACTACGTCATTGGGGATTTTAATTTTAATATAGGCGAAGAAATCCCTTGCGAGCCTACGTATAAATGGTCCAACGGAGCCACAACAAGTACCACTGTCGTAGCACCTACAGAGACGACAACTTATACTTTGACCGTCGCCAGCAGTGGTTGCAACGACTGTGTTATCAAAAAAGAAATAAAGGTAGAAGTCGAAGAGGATTGTCCCTTTATAGTTGATGAAGATGAGACCATAACCATCTTAAAGGATGAACCTGTAAATCTTGGGGTATTGGTCAACGATGCAGCTACGACCAAACGTATTGCGGTCGAAAATACGGAGCTCTGTAACGGTGATGAGGACTACGTGGTATGGTTAAACAATCCTGAGGATGGGCCCACTTATCTTTCAAATGTAGATCTTATTTGGTCCGTTTATGACAACGGTACAGCGCAGTTGGCAGGTAAGGCGATTGCCGCAAATGATGGTGGTGAAGTATACACCGTAAATGCATTTTTCTCAGACCTGACCTCTGGCCCAGATGTAGAATTCAAACCGCATTTCTGTCACGGGTATTCCACGGAAGACTGGACGCTCTATCGCAGGATTACTGGCACCATCACCAATGGGGACGGCAGCAAAGTATACAACCTTTCAACCCGTGGTCCGGGTATGCAGTCAGGTACCGATGCCAATGAATTCGAGCTGCGCGAAGGTATAGCGGGGGCTTCTGGGTGGTTTCATACAGATGATTCCTATTTCGTTGAGGGTGATTTCAATATCATTTTTGGTGACGAGATCAAGTGTGAGCCGGTTTATGAATGGTCCAATGGTGCAGATACCGCTACCATAACTGTTTCTCCCAATGAAACCAAAACCTATACCGTGAAGGTGACCAGTGATGGCTGTAACGACTGTGCCATCAAGAAGGAAATTAAGGTAGAAGTTGAAGAGGACTGTCCTTTTACTGTTGATGAAGATGAGACCATAACAATCACAGAAGGTGAATCAGTTAATCTAGGGGTATTGGTCAACGATGCATCAACTACAAAGCGTATCGCAGTTGAAAATACGCAACTTTGTAACGGTGATGAGGACTATGTGGTATGGTTGAACAATCCTGAAGATGGTCCCATTTATCTTTCCAATGTAGATCTTATATGGTCAGTATATGACAATGGTAGAGCGCGGTTAACAGGAAAGGCAATTGCCGCGAATAATGGTGGCGAAGTCTATTCCGTAAACGCTTTCTTCTCAGATTTGACTTCTGGGCCAAATGTGGAGTACAAATCTCATTTCTGCCACGGCTACTCCACGGATGACTGGACGCTCTATCGCAAAATTACAGGCACCATTACCAATGGGGACGGCAGCAAGGTATACAACCTTTCAACCCGCGGCCCTGGAATGCAGTCAGGTACCGACGCCAATGAATTTGAGCTTCGAGAAGGTATAGCAGGTGCCTCAGGGTGGTTCCATACAGACGATTCCTATTTCGTTGAGGGTGATTTCAATATTATTTTTGGCAACGAGATCAAATGCGAGCCCGTTTATGAATGGTCTAACGGAGAGGAAACCGCTACCATTACTGTTTCTCCCAATGAAACCAAAACCTATACCGTCAAGGTGACCAGTGATGGCTGTAATGATTGTGTTATTTACAAAAAGGTTACGGTCAAGGTTGAGCCGAAAGCGTGTGAAGAATACGTCAAAACCAAAAACACGATTATTTATAACAATGGGAGTATATATCTTGATGTCAGATCCTGTAAACGACAGTGCTTTTATGTGAAGATTTACGATTGCTACGGCAATCCCAAAACCAGTCAATTGCGTACCTATGTCAACTGCGGTAACAATACCGTCGAACTTGATTTTGGCAAATTGGTTCCACATAATAGCGATGGTACGTATTACATCGTTACGTATCTCAGCGGTAAGAAATACGTTGATCGTATTGTTATAAAATAAGGCGAAAAATTTTTTAATCAAAAAGGCCGGCAATTATGCCGGCCTTTTTTTTGGTACAAATTGAGTTTTGCAACAAAGTTATGTCGAGGGTGTCCTTAACTTGACTTCCAAAATCAGGTATGATCAAACAGTTTTTTTTGCTCTTTTTATTCGCTGGGACTACAACTATTTATTCCCAGGAAACCGCTGGCAAAGTGTACGCTAGGAACAAACCTCTCGCAGACGTTTACCTTCTCAATTATACGCAGCAAAAACAAACCGTAACCAACGCTGATGGGAACTTCAGCCTTCCGGCGAAAATAGGAGACTCATTGATCGTGACAGCTCCTGAATATGTAATGCAGCATTTCATATTAGAACCTTTTCAGTTTAAGGAGGTCTGGGTTATCGAACTAACCGAAGCGATTAACGCCCTTGATGAGGTGACGCTCCGGGGTACTGAAAAAGCAAAACCCTTTAATCTTAAAGAATACGACAGCTCCTTTAACGCTGCAATAGTTCAGGACCGAAAGAAAAATCCATATTTATATTACCCACAGGGTTCACAACGAGGTATTGACTTTTTACAATTAGCAGGAATGATAGCCAAACTTCTAAAAAATAAGGATAAGGTAAAAGAGCCAGAATATGAGGATCTGGATTATCTCGATTTCCAGAAACTCTTTGCTACCCATAATTTTTTTAATGAAGAATTTCTACGGAAGCAATTGCAGATCAAAGAGGAATACGAAACGCTGTTCTTTGATTTTTGTGCGGCAAATGGACTTAGTGAGCGCCTACTGTTAGAGAGGAATCAACTCGAACTCATTGACTTTTTAGTTGAACAAAGCCGGGCCTTTCACAAAATTTTGGAAGAATCAGAATAGAATTTTTTAATTGACAAGGTTCAACTGCAAGCCCAAGTAAAAATTCACCGGTTCACCGGGATAAAAATACCGTGGTGCGCTTCCGCCAAATCCTACTGCATTGGGTAAAATTTGAGAAGCATAATCCGTATTTAGCACATTGTTCAGGCCACCGTAAATTGTAATGGGCAGTCTATCGATACTGTGGATTTTATGATCTAATCTCAAATTCAGGAGACCATAAGGATCACTGTAAACAGTGTTGGCATCGTTGAGGGGAATTTCACCTGTACGTAAATAATTCAAGTTCATCCTGATTTGATTTCGCCAGGCAAAATCCAGGCCTATATTGTAAGTGTGCCGGGGTACACCGGTCAGCTCATTGCCATTATAATTTGTACCATCATCTGTAAATTCATCAAAAGAATAGGCATTAATCGAAAGGCTACCGTATGGTTTTAACAGAAAATCCTTACCCAAATATTGATTGAAATTAAAGAGGAACTCCAGCCCTTTATGATCTGTTTCTCCGGCATTGCGCCCTACGAATCGATCTTGATCCACGCGCTCCGCCACTAGCAGGTCGTTTACCTGCAGGGAGTAAAGTGCCAGTTCGGTATAGAGCTTTTTATTGAGCCAATTTGCTTTTATACCCAGCTCATAGTTGGTGCCGGTTTCTGGTTTGATGTCGGGGTTAAATGCGCCTTCCGGCGAAAGGGTTTCTGCCACAGTTGGGATAGAAAACCCTTGACTTATTGACGCATAAATAAACTTTTTGGGAAGCAGTTCATAGGTAATACCAAAATTTGGGAGAAACTGTCTGGGATAGGTATAAACGCCAGAGCGGTCAACGGCTTCAGGATTTTCTTTGTCATTCAGACGGTAACGGCTGTGATTATAGCTCAGGCCTATTTCGGTTTTTAATTTCTTGGAAAGTACTGCGCTGATCTGCAAAAAAAGGTTCAGGTATTTTCGGTTTTGTTCCTGCTCGTTAAATTGTTCTCCTTCCAAGCTGCCGTTACCAAAGTTGTCTTCGTAAAGATTTTCAAATAGGGAAGCAGTATAATTTTCGTCATAATATTCCACGCCCGCGGAAGCTTTCGAAGGAATATTTAAAACTGTAAATTCGGTTCTATAAACGCTTCTAATTCCCATTGCCCAAGATTTTTCGTCCAAAATGTCAAACGGTCGTGGCTCATAACCGTCGCGTAAATTTGTGAGCACGCTGGTTTGCCACGAGGTTTTTCCTGAAAGTTCCCAATCAAAGGATATTCCGGCGAGCAATTTGTCATAGGACTCAAACCCTTTTGCCTGTCCCCAAGTGAAAGCGGCCTTTTCTGGGGCATCCCGAAAATCTTCAGCGTTTAGCGAACTTGGTATAAATGCTTTTAGGTGTGTATAGTTTCCGAAAAAACTTAGGGTTTTGTCCAAAGCTAGTTGATACTGGCTGAAACCTGTAAGCGTATTGCGGTTGTAATGGCTGTTTTGGCGAAAGCCATTTTTTTCCATATGATTGAAGCTGATCAGGGATTTAGATCTTTGGGAGGTCAATGCCGTTGCAATACCTCCACGAACCAGCCCGTATGAACCTAAGTTCCCATAAATGGTTGCTGAATTCTCATCGGGACCCGGTTTGCGGATTGATAGGTTTAGCGCTCCTCCCAGACCGGCACCATAACTGCTCGAAGCGGGTCCTTTAATAATCTCAATGCGCTCAATTAGATTTAGATCAATATCTTCAAGTGTGGTCTCCCCTTCACCAGTGGTTAATGGGATGCCTTCCAGATAGGCCTTAACGCGATTGGTCGAGAAGGGACTGCGCGCACCCACACCGCGTATAACAAGTCGGCTGGTATTGAGCGCGCCCTGTTGCATCTGTATTCCTGGAAGCTTGTTGATTTCATAGGCAAAAGACAGGGGGTCGCCACGTTGCAGGTCACTGGAACTTATAACATTTACCGAAGCAGGAATTCGCTGCAAGGTGTCAATAATAGGAATACTCCTAATTACGACCGCGGGTAGTTCACCTGTGGTATCAATCTTTTGAGATTGTGAGCTGACAGTTAGCCAACTGAAAATAGCGATTACCGCGAAGAGCGTTTTCAACATCTACTTAACACTTACCTTCCAGATAATCCCGGCGTCATCATCATTTACCAGAAGTGAACCGTCTGGAGCAACTGTTGTTGCCACAGGCCTACCGTGTACTTTGTTTTCATCCCCGTTCTCGATAAAGCCTGTCAAGAAATCTTCGGCGGGCTGGGGGTTTCCGTTTTCAAAAGGAATGAAGACCACTTTATAACCCGAAAAAGGGGTTCGGTTCCAGGAACCGTGCTGACCCACAAAAGCCCCATTTTGATATTTTGCCGGAAACTTATCTGCTGTATAAAATACAAATCCCAAAGAAGCAGTGTGCGGCCCCAATGGAACATCTGGCATAATGGCCTTGTCCACCATATCCTGGTGCGGGTCATCCTCCCATCTCGGGTCGTTGACCTGCCCATAGTAACTGTACGGCCAACCGTACCAGCCTCCTTTTTTCACACTGGTAGCATAATCGGGTACGAGTTCGTTGCCCAATTTGTCGCGTTCGTTGACTGCTGTCCAAAGTTCTCCGGTTACGGGATTCCAGTCCATGCCAACAGGGTTTCGGAGACCGCTGGCATAGATTTCTTTTTGAGAACCATCGGGATTGATTTCGTAGATAAGGGCACGGCCTTCCTCTTTTTCCATACCCTGCTCACCAACGTTGCTGGCAGATCCTACAGTGATATAAATCTTATCCCTGGCCTCGTTGGTGATGATGTTGCGCGTCCAGTGATTGTTGTAACCGCTGGCGGAAAGATCAGTGATTTTTTCGCCTTCGGCATTAATTTTAGTCTGACCTTCACTATAAGGATACCGGAAAAGTCCACCGGTATTGGCCACGTAGAAATAGTCTCCAAGTACGAGCATACCAAAATTCTGGTTTAGATTGTTCAGGAACACATAGCGTTCATCGATCTCGCCATCTTCATCAGTATCCCTCAAAAGCGTAACCTGATTGGCTGAATTTTTAGTGTCTGATTCTGATACAAAAATATCATTGTTTGGAGCGACATAGGTCCATCTGGGATGTTTGAGGGAATCCGCAAGCCGGGTGACGGTAAAACCTTCGGGCGCAATTGGGGTTTCTTCGGCTTCCCAACCAATGATCCTGCTCTGTTTGGTAACAGACTCTGAAGCATAGGGTGCTACTAATGTCAATGGACCTACAGCTGTCTCTACTGTTGTAGCACCATTGTCTGCAAGTTCTTCTTTTTCAGCAGAAGTATTTTTAATGCTGTTGTTACAGCTAACGGAGGCGAGGAGCATTAACAATAGGCCAAGTTGGATTTTCATAACGTTTTTCTTTTTAACGAAATTACAGCATCCAAGAGGTAGGGTGAAAATTCTAAAGACGATTGGCAGAAGTTTAACGGCAAATATTATTTAAAAAACGTGCGTTGTACTAGCCAATGGGGAACACGTATCCAAAGGCAAACGCTCCTGAGAATTGGTCGACAGCACCATGAAAATAATAGGTGAGTTCCAATTCAAACCTGTTGTTTTCCCCCAGTGCAAGTCCCATGGAAAAAGGAATGTGTGGTACAAATCCATTTTTTGCTATATAACCTGCAGGTAGGTCAGTCACGAAAGAGCCAATGGACATTCCGGCACCTACTTCAAAAAATGGTGCGACATAAGGTATGGGAGCCGTGAGCCTGATTTTAGCACCCATTAAAAAGGCATCAGACGTTACTTCATACCTGGATTGTCCTTGATCTGAATTCAAGTCTTGGTTTGGTTCGGTGAAGACGACTCCGGCATAAGGTCGTATGGCAAACCATTTTGTCAGGCCAAAAATGTATTCGCCTTGTGCATAAAATCCAGATCCAATAATATCGACATCTTCATCATAGCTTGCGCTCAGACCGATACCCACGGAAGCTTCTATAGCCTGTCCTTTTGTTTGAGCAAATAGTATGTTGTTTATAGAAAATAGAAATGCGGTGATCACTACCGTTTTTTGTGATGCTGAAAACATAGGTATAAGTTATTATTCGAACAAATATAATCTTTCCGTTCAATCGCGCAAATAGGGCTGGATTTATCACCAAAAAATAGTGAAGATTATCTTAAGGTACCATTGCTAATAATTTATGATGATCTCAAAATAACTCCTCGTAAATTTAGATTTCAATGATTTTAGGAGCTGTTTTTAACTGTTATCATAAGCCTTTAAGAGTCTGCGTATTGCCTCTGTTCTTGCTTTGTTCTGCCTTGTGGGTGTGCCCAAAAAGGTTATTTTTGCAACCTTAAAACAAGTGCCGGTCGTACTCTAGTTTAATGTTTTATTGATATTGATTTAGTGGTCAATAGGTTAAATATAAAAAGCTGCCGTCATCGGATATCCTGCAGTTCATTTGCTGAAAATGCTGAAGCTAAGAATATCACCTTGTTGAAAAGCTTCTGCCATCAGACAATTTATTCCCTTCTATGAAAAAAGTTTTAAACTTATTTGATCTAACGCAAAAAGTAAATTACAGAACCGAAATACTTGCAGGGTTGACCGTAGCTATGACGATGATCCCAGAATCACTGTCTTTTGCGATTTTAGCAGGGCTTCCCCCTTTGATGGGTTTGTATGCCTCATTTATTGCCGGTTTGGTCACGGCCATATTTGGTGGAAGACCTGGGATGATTTCAGGTGGGGCAGGTGCAACGGTCATTACGTTGATCGCCTTGATGCGTTCTGATGGTCTGGAATATGTTTTGGCTGCCGTCGCTTTGGCAGGGGTCATTCAGGTTTTGATAGGGCTTTTTAAGCTGGGGAAATTTATTCGGCTCGTTCCCCATCCGGTTATGTTTGGATTCGTTAATGGCTTGGCCATTATAATTTTTATGTCCCAAATTGAGCAGTTCAAAACGGTCATTAACGGCGAAATCTCTTGGCTTTCCGGGACGCCTTTGCTTATTATGGCGGGTCTCGTAGCACTTACCATTGCTATTGTGGTTTTGTTGCCCAAACTCACAAAAGCAGTGCCCTCTTCCCTCGTTGCGATCATAGTTGTTTTTATGTTGGTGTATTTTCTCGGAATCGATACGAAAACCGTAAAGGACATCGCCTCGGTAAGCGGTGGTTTTCCTCCCTTTCATATTCCTCAAATCCCACTCACTTTTGAAACTTTAAAATTAATAGCACCCTACTCGATGATTATGGCTGCCGTAGGTTTGACCGAAGGATTGTTGACACTGAGTTTGGTTGACGAGATCACGGAAACCAAAGGCCACGGAAACCGCGAATGTGTTGCTCAGGGCGGCGCGAATATCTTAAATGGCTTTTTCTTTGGGATGGGAGGGTGCCCAATGATAGCACAGACATTAGTCAATCTTTCAGCAGGTTCGAGGGCGCGTTTATCAGGCATCATCGCTTCGATGACCATACTTCTTATTGTGCTTTTTGGCGCTCCTGTTATAGAACAACTGCCTATGGCAGCCTTGGTTGGCGTAATGATTATGGTCGCTATTGGCACCTTTGAATGGGTAAGTCTCAAGATATATAACAAAGTTCCCAAAAAGGATGTTTTCTTGGTTGTAATCGTTGCTGTGATTACTGTGGTGTTGCACAATCTTGCGCTGGCCGTTCTTGTGGGTGTAATTCTCTCAGCTTTGTTCTTTGCCTGGGAAAGTGCAAAGCGCATCCGCGCGAGAAAACATATTGATGAGGATGGTGTAAAGCACTATGAGATTTACGGCCCACTCTTTTTCGCTTCCACGACCAATTTCCTCGAAAAGTTTGATGTTAATAATGATCCCGAACAGGTGATCATCGATTTTAAAGAGAGTCGTGTCGCTGATATGTCAGCCATCGAGGCATTGAACGTAGTGACTCAACGGTATCATAAACTAGGTAAAAAGGTTCATCTGCGCCATCTCAGCAACGACTGTGTGAGAATGCTTAAGAACGCAGAAGAAATTGTTGATGTCAACATTATTGAAGACCCTACCTACAAACTGGTCTCAGATAAGAATTAGATAGAAAAAAGACTATCTAAAAATAATTAGACAGCCTTCTGAGTTGAACAAAAAAAGATTAGCAATCTATTTTTTGTTTTTTTGATTCTTGATGGTCTTCTCATCTATATCCACCTTGTTTGTATTTTTTTTTCTATCACCAAGTTCACCGGATAGAGGATTGCTATCTGTTTGGTCAACGGTTCTTTCAAATTTCTTAGCCATAATATCTGTTTTTCTTATTCTTAAATATAGAAGGAAAAGGGTGTTTACAGCAATAAAGCCTTCCCAAAATGTGGTTAAAGGTTCTTAAATAGTTGATAAACGGCTTCTTGTCTAAGATTTTACCAGTTTGTGAGTGCTCATCGAAGAACCGTTCTGTACGTTCACCAAATAAACACCGGTAGGTATAGATACAATAGAAATTTGACCTGATTCGGTGACTGTTGAAAGTAGAAGTTTACCCAACAGGTTGTAGATCTTAACTTGTAGTTTGGTGTTTTTCGCACCTTCAATGCGAACAAGCTCCTTGGCCGGGTTTGGATACAGCCGGTATGTCAATTTCTCCCGTTGATCAATGGATAATCGTTCGGTACTATACGTTGCAGAATCTCCGTTAAATTTTGTAATCGTCAGGATTTTTTGATTGGTGCCAATTGTTTCTATTACATATTTGTAATACTTCTCAGAATCGTTGGTTTCACCAAACAGCTGAAAGTATTTGGGATCAAAACCGTCATTGGCCGCTTCCTGGCAAAACGCCAATCCTGAATTCCAGTGAGCTACGGTAAATGTATTGTTATCGCCAAATTTAAACTGGGCCCGTAAAGTATTACAGGCGCTTGTACTAAAATTGATATCCAAAAAATCTTTTATCTCGATCGGAAAAAACTCTGCGGGAACACCGGCCAACTCATCATTTTTGGGAATAACAACATTTTCGCCAGCCACAATTAATTCATTCAAATACCATTGCGTATCATATAAGGCTTCGTCTTGGGCTGATGCAATCCATCCTAAAAGGACAAATAATGAAACGTAAAACTTCCGCATAGGCTGATTATAGATTGCCCAAAATAATCCATTTGGATTAAAGATTGGAGCGTAAATGATTTAGCGAATTGTTTTTACAAAATCTCCAATACCGTCAACCCCGTGTTCGGTTAGATGTTTGATAAACGCCGAACCGATAATTGCCCCTTTGGCATTCTGTGTCGCTTCCGCGAAAGTTTGCCTGTCCTTAATCCCAAAACCCACGATCTGTGGATTTTTTAGCGAAAGCGAATCAATGCGTTTAAAATAATCAGTCTGCTCGCTACTGAAACCTGAAGTTTTCCCTGTCGTACTTGCACTGCTCACCATATAAATAAATGCGTCGGAAGCTTCATCGATCTGCCGGATGCGCGCGTCTGAAGTTTGTGGCGTGATAAGAAATATGAACTTCAGATCATATTTTTCAAAGGTAGCCTTGTAATGCTCCTCATATTCCGCCAGCGGAAGGTCAGGCATAATAAGACCGTCTATGCCTATTTCGGCACATTGGGCACAGAACTTTTCAACACCGTATTGTAGCATCGGGTTAAAATACCCCATCACAATCAGCGGAATATCAACTGTTTTCCGGATGTCCTTGATTTGCTCAAAAAGTTTGGCGGTGGTCATTCCATTTTTTAACGCCACTGTCGAACTCTCCTGAATGGTAGGCCCATCTGCCAACGGATCGCTAAATGGCAACCCGATCTCGATCATATCGACGCCATTTTTTACCAGTTCTTCAATAACCGGTACGGTGTCTTCCAGCTTTGGGTAGCCTGCTGTGAAATAGATGGAAAGAAGTTTTCCGTTTTCTTCTAGTTTTTTATTGATTCTGTTCATTGTATTTTTTTTAGTCATTTCCGCCCTTCTGGTATTGCACATGCAAAAACTTTGGCAGAATTTTTATGTCAAACATTTCAAGAGCTCCTTCCCTTGCTAAGGGAAGGACATTTCACCTATGGTGAAATTGGTAGGGTTGCGCGGTTACCTCCCCGGATTCAGCGAAGCTGAATATTCCCCTCCTTGAAAAGGAGGGGAGCCATTTTTATGCTAAGTCAAAATACTCGATATACGTATTCAGATCCTTATCCCCTCGGCCACTCAAATTCACTACCACCACATCATCCTTTTTAAATTTTCGATCTTCAAAAATCGCCAATGCATGGGACGTTTCTATAGCAGGAATGATGCCTTCCAGTTTGCTCAACTGTAGTCCTGCTTTCATCGCATCGGCATCGGTGACGCTTATGAATTCCCCACGACCACTGCGGAAAAGGTGCGCATGCATAGGTCCCACACCGGGATAATCCAGGCCGGCAGAGATGGAATACGGCTCCGTAATCTGACCGTCTGCCGTTTGCATCAAAAGTGTTTTGCTTCCGTGGATGATGCCTTCTTTTCCCAAGGCTGAAGTGGCAGCGCTTTCGCCAGAATCGATGCCTTTTCCGGCAGCTTCGACGGCAATGATGCCAACTTCGGGATTATCGAGGTATTCGTAATAAATTCCGGCAGCATTGCTTCCGCCGCCCACACAGGCAACCACAAAATTCGGATTTTCACGGCCTTCTTTTTCGACCAATTGTTTTTTCACCTCTTTGGAAATCACGCTTTGAAAACGCGCCACCATATCCGGATAGGGATGTGGCCCCACCACACTGCCGATGATGTAATGCGTGTCTGTCGGGTTGTTGATCCAGTCGCGAATGGCTTCATTGGTGGCATCCTTTAGCGTTTTGCTTCCGCTTTCTGCAGAAACCACTTTAGCGCCCAACATTTTCATACGGGCAACGTTGGGGGCTTGTCGTTTAATATCAACGGCGCCCATATAGACGATGCATTCCAGACCCATTAAGGCACAGACAGTTGCCGTGGCCACGCCGTGTTGACCTGCACCGGTCTCAGCGATGATACGGGTTTTGCCCAGTCGCTTGGCCATCAAAATCTGCCCTATGGTATTGTTGACTTTATGCGCACCGGTATGGCAAAGATCCTCGCGTTTTAGATAGACCTTGGTTCCATATTTCTCTGAAAACCGTTTGGCAAAATAAAGCGGTGTGGGCCTGCCAACGTATTCCCGGAGCAGTTCATGAAATTCTTTTTGGAATTCCGGTTCTTGCATCACCTTGATGTAATTCTGGCGTAGTTCTTCTACATTGGGATAGAGCATTTCGGGGATATATGCTCCACCAAAATCACCATAATATCCTTTTTCGTTGACGTTGTAATTCATAATTTATTACTATTCTTATTGTCATTATTATCGCAACCCTAGCTGAAATCACTCAAGAGCAGTTTCAACCGCTCTATATTCTTCAGTCCAGGCTCATCCTCAAACTTACTGTTCACATCGATCGCGTAAATGGGCAAATCAGATTGAACCAATTCTTTAACCGAAGGGATTACTTCCACACCAATGCCACCACTTAGAATAAAAGGCTTTGTTGATGGATAATTCTTTAAAACCGACCAATCAAAAGTATAACCATTCCCTCCTTTTTCCTTGCCTTTGGTGTCAAACAAAAATTTATCGACTACTGTTTCGTAGGCTTCCAAAGTCGAAAAATCAAATGTGTCTTTAATGCTGAAAACTTTCCACATTTGAATTTGTGGCAAAGCGATTTTCAGCCGTTTGCAAAAATCAGGGGTTTCATTTCCGTGCAGTTGGACAATTTCCAGCTGGTGCTTCTTGATGTTATCCAAAATGAAAGGCAAGTCTGCATCTACAAAAACACCCACTTTTTTAATGTTCTCTGGAATTTCCGGAATTTGATCAAGGTCAAAATTTCTCGGACTTTTCTCATAAAAAATAAAACCCAGGTAGTCTGGCTTAAGTGCAGCGACTTCGGCGGTGTTGTGTTTCATTCCGCAGACTTTGATCTTCACCCCAGTTCGCTCCAAAGGAGAGGGAGTTTTGATGGATTTATTTTCGCTCTTTTTCATAACACTTTGTTTCAGGCTCCTTCCCTTACCAAGGGGAGGATATTTCACTTGAGGTGAAATCGGTAGGGTTGCGCGGTTACCTCCCCGGATTCAGCAAAGCTGAATGTTCCCCTCCTTTGAAAGGAGGGGAGCCTCTTACGTCAACTGTTTGATGAAGGCCTCCGCGCTGCGGCCTGGATCATCTGTTTTCATGAAATTCTCACCAATCAAAAAGCCTATGTAGCCGTATGGTTGTAGTTCTTTGATGGCTTCGATAGTGCTGATGCCACTTTCGGAGACTTTGACAAAATCATCTGGAATTTGCGCTGCCAGAGTTTTACTGGTTTCCAGACTGACCTCAAAGGTCTTCAGGTTTCTATTGTTGACGCCCAGCATATCCAGCGAAGGCAAAATGGATTTCTCCAGTTCTTCCTGATTGTGAACTTCCAGAAGGACATCCATCCCCAGACTTTTTGCCGCCTCGGAAAGTGTTTTAATCTGCTGTCGCGAAAGCACTGCGGCGATGAGCAAAATGACATCGGCTCCGTAAGCTTTGGCTTCGACTATTTGGTATTCGTCGATGATAAATTCCTTTCGCAACAGCGGAAACTGGGTTACTGCACGAGCCAATAATAGATCATCGAGCGAACCGCCAAAGTATTTACCATCGGTCAAAACAGACATGCCACAAACACCGGCTTTTTCATAACCCGAGGCAACATCCTGAACATTAAGCGTATTATTGATAACCGATTTGCTCGGGGAACGTCTTTTATGCTCAGCGATAATCCCGTAAGAACTCGCTCGTAAAGCTGCAGCCAGCGACGAACTGTCCCGATCAAAAAGCACTGAATTTTCCAGTTGGGAAACGGGGATCAATCCTTTCTTATGTGCGACTTCTTTGTGTTTGTCGGCTATTATTTTGTCTAGGATGTTCACTGATTTATTATTATTTCTATTGTTATTATAAAAAACCTCCCCGGATTCAGCAAAGCTGAATGTTCCCCTCCTTGGTAAGGAGGGGAGCTTTTGTTTTGGGAAACTAGAAGTTCCCCCTTTGGGGGTTAGGGGGATGTACTCAGTTGAATCAATTTGTTGAGTCGCTCCAATCCTTTTCCGCTGAGCAAGGATTCTTTGGCTCTTTCAAATCCAGCTTTGGGCAAAAGGTTTTCTACCGTGGCAATGGCCATTCCCGCATTGGCGCTTACCACATTGTTTTGCGCTTCGGTACCTTTGCCGCTGATGACTTTCATAAAGATTTCGGCGGAAGCTTCAATGGTGTCGCCCCCATAAATTTCTTCTTGTTTTATTTGGCGTACGCCAAAATCTGCCGCGCTCAGCATTCGTTCACTCTCATTGCGTATGGCTTTGGTGTTTCCGGTCAGGGATATTTCGTCATAACCGTCAATCGCGTGTAAAATGGTGAAGTTCTTATCGCTTTTTTGGTAGAGGTAGCCATACATCCTTGCGAGTTCCAGATCAAAAACGCCCACCAATTGATTCTTGGGAAACGCCGGATTGACCATTGGCCCCAACATATTAAAGAAGGTTTTGACGCCTAGTTCGCGGCGAATGGGCCCCACATTTTTCATCGCCGGGTGGAAGAGTGGAGCGTGCAAAATACAAATCCCTGCCTCGTCCAGACAGCGCTTTAAAAAGTCCCTGTCATTGCTGAATTTTATACCCAATTGCTCCATCACGTTACTGCTTCCGCTAACCGAAGAAACGCCATAATTTCCATGTTTGGTCACGTTAATTCCTGCACCGGCCGCAACAAAGGAGCTGAGCGTAGAAATATTGAAGGTGTTTTTCCCATCACCACCGGTACCGCACAGGTCGATGCTGTTATATTCTGAAAATGGAACGGCAATACACAAATCGAGCAAAGCGTCGCGGAAGCCTTCCAACTCGTTGATCGAAATACTTCGCATCATATAAACGGTAAGAAATGCCGCGATCTGGCTGGTGTTATATTTTCCTTCTGAAATGTTGACCAAAACCTCACGCGCTTCCTCTTTGGTAAGCTGCTCGTGGTTGATGAGTCGGTTTAGTATTTGTTTCATAAGCCCCCTCTGACTCCCCCGATTGGGGAGAATTTATCGGTTTTAAATTATATTTTTTTTGAGGTTGCCCTCATTGTCCTTCGGACATTTCTCCCAGAGGGAGAAAATTTCATACCTCGATTGCGGAATTCCCTTTTCGTATCGTTTTTGCACTTTATTCCCCCTTCGGGGGTTAGGGGGCTTCCACCCAGTTTTTAATCATCTTTTTTCCTTCTGGTGTGAGTACAGATTCTGGATGAAATTGTACCGCGCAGATGTCAAACTCCCGATGTCTCAGGGACATAATTTGTCCATTGTCATCTAAAGAAGTGATTTCGAGTTCCTCCGGGAAATCTGCGGGATTCACCACCCAGCTGTGGTACCGGCCTATTTCAAAATCTTTGGCGATGTCCTTGAATAATTTGTCATCTGCTATTCGATGTGCTTGAGTGGCGACGCCGTGAAATACCTCGTCCAGGTTGATCAGGCTTCCGCCGAAAACTTCGCCGATGGCTTGCTGACCGAGACAAACGCCCAGCATAGGTTTTTTGGAAGCGTATTCTTTAATGATCTTTTTCAACAGTCCGGCTTCGTCAGGAATACCTGGTCCTGGAGAGAGCAGAATTTTGTCGTAATCGGCGATTTCTTCCAGCGTCACTTGGTCATTCCGCTTGACGGTAACCTTACAATCAAACTCCTCCAGATAGTGCACCAAATTGTAAACGAAACTGTCGTAGTTATCGATTACCAGTATGTTTTTTTGACTTGCCATTAGTCTTTTTATCAGTGTTCTTTTTAAAATTTCTGAACCATTGCAATGTTACACTAGTTCTATTTTGTTCCTGTAACCTCCCCTGTGCAGACTTAAGTCTGCACTGTCCCCTCCTTAAAAAGGAGGGCAGCGTTTAATTTCACTCCTGATGGAGTTCCCCCTTCGGGGGCTAGGGGGATCATATTTCTTCCGCTAATTCCAAAGCTTTGGTCAATGCTCCCAGTTTGTTGTAAACCTCCTGAAGTTCTTTTTCTGGGACGCTGTCGCTTACTACGCCTGCACCGGCCTGATAGTGCAATTGGTGATTTTTGCTTAAAAAGGAGCGGATGATGATGGCGTGGTTAAAATTGCCGTTAAAATCCATAAAGCCGATGGCACCACCGTAAAAATCGCGGTTTAAAGGTTCATATTTCTCTATGAGTTTCATCGCGTTATGCTTGGGCGCGCCACTCAACGTTCCCGCCGGAAAGGTGTCTGCAACCACTTGCATCGTTGAGGTCTGTGGATGCTTTTTTGCCGTCACCTTACTCACCAAATGAATCACGTGTGAAAAGAATTGCGTTTCCTTATAAGTCTCGACCTTTACCTCACTTCCGTTGCGGCTCAGATCGTTTCTGGCGAGATCGACCAGCATCACGTGTTCGCTGTTTTCTTTAGTGTCTTCCCCCAGTTTTTTAGCGAGGGCAGCATCTTTTTCATCGTTGCCTGTGCGGCGAAAGGTTCCTGCGATGGGATGAATTTCAGCTTTGCCATTTTGAACGACCAGCTGAGCTTCCGGCGAGCTTCCGAAAATCTTATAGTTTCCGTAATCGAAATAAAACAGATAGGGCGATGGGTTTACGCTGCGTAAGCTTCGGTAGACATTAAATTCGTCACCGGTAAAATCCTGTTGAAAACGCTTGCCCGGCACAATTTGAAAAACGTCCCCGCGCTGGCAGTGTTTCTTACATTGGGTAACCAGATCGATATATTCGGAATCAGTCAGACTTGATTGTACCTCGCCTTCCCTTTTAAAATGGTATTCGGCGAAGTTCTTTACGGTAAGCAGTTGGCCGATTTGATCCACATTGTTTTCGCCATCATAAGTATGGCAAAAAATAAAGGCCTCATTATTAAAATGGTTGATAGCGATAATGTTCTTATAGACCGCATAGTACAGGTCTGGGATCTGTAAATCCCCCGGCTTTTTGTGAATCTCAATATCCTCAAAATACCGCACCGCATCATAACTCATATAGCCAAAAAGGCCATTGTGAATGAACTTATGCGAGGTAGCTTCGGTCTGAAACGCTCTCGCGAAAGCTTCAATCACTTTGACCACATTGGTGGTTGCGGTGATGTTCTGGGTGTCAGTGCTTCCGTCAGGAAATTGTTGCACAATCTCATCGTTCTGAACAGTAATCGAAGCGATAGGGTTACAACAAATGTAACTGAAGGTATTGTCGTTGGCCCGATAGTCGCTGCTCTCAAGCAACAAACTGTTCGGAAATTTATCGCGTATGCGTAAATAAACAGATACCGGCGTGATGGTATCGGCGAGCAGTTTTTTGCTGTATGTTTTTAGTTGGAATGTCATGGTGACTTCTAAAAATATGTAATTGATCTATTGAGACTTCCGCCTTCGCGCAAGTAAAAATGAAAAAGGCCCGTCGTGATGACAGGCCTTTTTTTATAGTTATATAAACACAGGTGTGATCACGACATTACTGTTGCGTTTTCCACCACCAAGTATTTACGGTATTGTTTTTCATTGTTGTCGTCAAAGATAAAAATCGCTTTTAAAGTGACAAACAAAATTTGACTTTTTCGTCAAGCTATTTTTAGAGGGCCAATTTTATATCAAGAGTAAAATCATCGTAAATGGTCTTGTCGCCCAAGTTGTCAAAAAAGCTCCCGGAACCGTAGCGAACGTCATATTTGCTACGGTCGATGGTAAGCGATCCTACCATTGTGTTGGCCGCTTTTTGCATTTTGAACGTCACTGGCTCAGTGGTTGTTTTTATGGTCAGATCGCCAGTGATCTCGTAAGAACTCCCCATTTTTTTAGCGTCTTTTATGACAAGAGTTGCTTCTGGATGATTCTTTACACCAAAAAAGTCATCGCTTTTTAGGTGTCCTTCCAATTTACCTTTGCTGTCACCTTCAAGGTCCGTACAGGCGATACTGGTCATATCGATTACAAACTCACCGCCGGTGATTGCCTCCCCATTCATCTCAAAATAACCTGATTTGAGATCGATAGTTCCATTGTGCTGTCCGGTGACTTTTTTCCCAGTCCACGTAAGAGTACTTTCTTTTACGGTGACTTTTTCTACGAGGTTGTTTGTGAAAGCAACGGTTGTTGCAGCTAGAGCTAAGATAAGGATCGATTTAATTGTTTTCATTATAGTAAGGGTTAAATTTGTATATACAAGAGTGAGTAAAAAATTAAATTGTTTTGATTAGTTCGGTTTGAGGGCGTCTTACCTTTTTATCGTGTTGATGCTTATCGTCCTCGCTTCGGTATCCCACTGCAACAACTGCTGCAGCGTGTAAGTTTTTGTCCTTTAGATTCAGAATTTCGTTAAAAGATTCTGAGTTAAAACCTTCCATAGGGCAGGCATCAATTTTATAGGCAGCGGCGGCACTCAATAAATTTCCCAACGCTAAGTAAGCTTGTTTCGCTGCCCACGCAGCTTTACCTTCTTGGGGCAGATCAAGTAAAGCATTTTTCATCATATTGCTGTAACCTTCCAAACTACCACTTTCTAGGTCTTTGGTTTTTTCGGCAATTGCTATGTAGGAGTCAACTAATTCTGCACCAAAATCTGTCTGGTGGGCAAAAACAAAAATTTCCGATGCATCGGTGAATTGCGTTTGATCAAATCCGGCGTCTTTCATTTTCGCTTTAACCTCGTCGTCTTGCACAATCAAAATTTTATACGGCTGCAATCCGTAGGAAGAGGCCGAAAGCTGCACGGAAGTTTTTAGGGCATCCAGATTTTCTTTAGAAATTCTTTTTGAAGGGTCAAACTTTTTGACCGCGTAGCGCCAGTTGAGCGCGTCGATGTAATTATTCATGGGTTCTTATTTTATTTAAGAGGTTATTTAGGATTTGCTTTTCATCTTGAGAAAGTCCGTCTAGGTTTTCCCGATTTATATTTAAGGTCAGAGGATCGAGTTGTTTAAGTAGGCTCAGACCATCTTCGGTGATCTCAATTTCCACTTTCCTGCGGTTGGTAGGGCAGATTCTACGCTTGGTAAGATTTTTAGCAATCAATTTATCGACCAGGCGTGTCGTGTTGCTGCTTTTATCAACCATACGCTCCTGAATACAGGCGAGGCTGGCGGGTTGACCTTTTTGTCCCCGCAGAATACGCATCACATTGTATTGTGGAATAGACAGTTCATGCTCTTTGAGAATTGCGGCTACACTTTCTTCCAGCAAGCGGGATACATAACCTAAGTGAATGACCAATTTGGTCTCCAAGTCTGTCGCACTGCTTAATTTTAAAACCTCCTCTATTGTCATCACTACAAATGTTGTTGGTACAAATGTATAAATGATTTTCTTATATCGTCGATGAAAGAATGTAATTAACATTATATTGGCAAAGCACGCTGTCGCTGGTCTCAAATACTGTTATTCTATTCTTAAACATCTTCTCAACGTCTTAGTCCTGCTTAATTTTGTTAGATGAAAGAAGCATATAAATTCTTCCTTTTGGGTTGTCTGATAAGCGTTTTAACGCTTTGTGAAAGCTGTGCAGATCAAAAACCACAACCTAAACTATTGGAAAAAGATCATCTGGTAGGTGAGGGTGAGGTTAAGATACCGGTTTATAATTTTGAAAAATTCCAGCCTATATTGTCCTTTGACGATGATTATGTGCACGTAATTAATTTTTGGGCTACTTGGTGCAAGCCTTGTGTCAAGGAATTGCCTTACTTTGTAGCGGTAAGTAATGAATTTAGGAACGAGCAGATCGCGATGCATTACGTGAGTCTCGATTTTAGCGACCAGATCAATGAACGCTTGATTCCTTTTTTGAAGGATTATACCATTACTGATGACGTACTTGTTCTGGATGATCCCAAAGCCAATGATTGGATACCCAAAGTAAATAATGAATGGTCTGGTGCCATACCGGCAACTTATATATATAAAGGAGAAAATACTTGGTTTCACGAAGGGTCCCTGACTAAAGAGCAACTTAAAACAGCTGTGGAATCATTTTTTTAATAAGCATTTTTATGAAAACAATGAAAATTTTAAGCGTAGGCGCATTGATGATTATCGTATCGGCATTTGCCGTGATTAATTTTGAGGTGAACACTTTTTCAGGTTATGGTATAGGTGATACGGCCACAAATTTTAATTTGAAAAATGTGGATAACAGTATGGTTTCCCTTTCTGATTATCAAGATGCCAAGGGTTTTATTGTGGTGTTTACGTGCAATACCTGTCCTTTTTCGGTAGCCTATGAGGATAGGATAATGGCACTCAACAGCAAATATGCGCCTAAGGGCTATCCGGTAATAGCTATTAATCCCAACAATCCTGAAGCACAGCCCGAAGACAGTTTTGAGGATATGCAGGAACGGGCAAAATCCAAAGGTTTTGAATTTCCTTACCTTTTTGACCCCAATCAAACAGTTTATGCAGAATATGGCGCCACACGAACGCCACATGTTTTTATACTCGAAAAAGAAGGTGGCAACAACGTGGTTAAATACATTGGCGCCATCGATGATAATTCAAAAGACGCCAGCGCGGTCACCGAAAAATATGTGGAAAGTGCAGTGGACGCCCTACTTGCTGGCAATGAAATCGACGTAAAAGAAACAAAAGCCATAGGCTGTTCAATCAAAATATAAGTATTCCTAAAATGGAAAATCTATCTCAGGAGGAATGGTCCTCCAAACTCCAAAATGACGATAATGCCGTGGTACTTGACGTGCGAACACAAGAAGAAGTAGATGGCGGAATCATTCCCAACGCAATACATCACGACATTCACGAAGGTCAGGGATTTATCGAGAATCTCGAAAAGCTGGACAAGGACAAGAATTACTATGTCTATTGTCGAAGTGGTGCCCGGAGTGGTCAAGCTGCTCAGATTATGGATCAAATGGGTTTTGCCAACACCTTCAACCTCAAGGGTGGCTTTATGGAGTGGGATGGCGAGACCACATATTTGGATTAGAAGCTGTCCAGTTAACGTTGGGGTTTTTTTAAATTAACATTGCCTTAACCTTTAAGTTTGCCTTACCTTTGCCATCCTTAAACTTATACTGATGCGCATTACTTGGTGCCCCCCAAATGCAAAGGACGCTGATGCTTCAGATCTGATAGCTCTGGAGTACAACTTTAGGACGGCAATGACTCGTTTGCTGCTTATCAAAGCCAAGGATAAGCCCAATCTGAATATTGACCGGATTCTGAATTCTTATGAATTCTCTTTTGATGTCAATGCCAAGAAATTTTCATTAAGTGTGGAGGATCCCAGCACCTTAAAAAAGACCGCGCTAAACGTTTTAAAAGATCCACTTTTAAAACCTTATCTGAAGCCATTATAGCTCTAAATCAGGAAGGGATTTTATGATAGTGTCAATTGAATGTTTCCTTCATATTTCTTTTGGATTAAAACTACCCCTTTCTTCATTTACCTTAATGCTTTCTTCATAAGCCATAAACATCCTTTAAAATAGACTGATATTTCTTTGTGTAAACCAAAAAACACAATGAAATCAATCTACCTCTTTTTATTTTTGACCTGTTTTGCAGGTCATTCTTTTTTCGCACAAACCGGAAATATCCGCGGAGTCATCGTTGACGAGTTTGGGATCAACGTGCCGGGAGCAGCAGTAATGTTGCCTCTCTTAAATAAAGGCACCACTACAGATCAGGATGGTAATTTTACCTTAGTAGGAATACCAGAAGGCGACCATACCCTTGTGGTCACTTATTTAGGATACGAAGATATTCGGCAAGAAATCAAGATTACCGCAGACAAAACCACCAAAGTTGATCTTAAACTTGTGCCCAGTGCGGTCTCGCTGGAAGACGTCAAAATTGTGGCGTTCTCAAGTGGTGGTCAGGCACGGGCATTGAATACCCAAAAAACCAATCTCAACATCACCAATGTAGTTTCTACTGACCAGATTGGTAAATTTCCAGATGCCAATATTGGTGATGCGGTCAAAAGGATTCCGGGGATTACGATGCAGGTTGACCAAGGGGAAGCCCGTAATATCATCGTGCGCGGTCTGGCTCCACAGCTCAACAGCGTCACGCTCAACGGAAGCCGAATTCCTTCGGCCGAAGGCGATAACAGAAATGTACAGATGGATTTAATTCCGTCAGATATGATTCAGACCATTGAGGTGAGCAAAGCAGTAACACCAGCTATGGACGCTGATGCTCTGGGTGGTTCCGTAAATCTGGTGACACGCACGACGCCGCAAAACTTCAGGCTTTCCGCCACAGCGGGATCTGGGATCAATTTTATTACAGACAAGCGCATCATCAACGGATCTTTTTTATTGGGCGATCGGTCTAAGGACAACAAGTTTGGCTGGATGGTCGCGGCGTCGATCAATGATAATGACTTTGGAAGCGACAACGTCGAGGCAGAATGGACTGATGAGTTTGCCTTTACAAACGCGGTAGGGGAGGAGGAAGAAATCGAAGTGAATCCGTATGCAAATGTTTTTGAAACGCGAAAATATTTGGTGCAACGCGTTCGTCGCAGTTTCTCACTGAATTTTGATTACAACATCGATGCTAACAATACCATTTTCGTCAAGACCATGTACAACTGGCGGGATGATCGTGAAAACAGATTTGCTGCTTCTTACGAAATTTTAGATGCTGAAGACATCGGCCCTGATGACTTTACTTTGGTCAATAATACCCCAACCAGTTTTCCCATAGAATCTGCAAGGGAAACCAAAGGTGGAATTCCCGGTGGGCGCATACAAAATACAAGATTAGAGGATCAACGGATGCAGAATTACTCCATAGGAGGTGATCACCTCTTCGGAAAACTAAAGTTTGACTGGTTGCAGTCTTATGCAAGAGCTTCAGAAGAGCGGCCCAATGAGCGCTACATTGTTTATGAAAGTGAATTTTTAGTCAACAATGATTTCCGTGATACGCGCAATCCGTTTTACAGTCCTGTAAACAATATTACTCCAGGGGATTATGAATTTGGTGAAATAACAGAGGAAAATCAATATACGGAAGAAGAAGATGTCAACCTTTTCCTGAATTTTGAGCTGCCCGCAGATTTCTTCGGTTATGGTGGAAGCATTCAGTTTGGTGCACGCGGCCGATTTAAGGAAAAGGTGCGTGACAATGACTTTTTTGAGTTTGACCCACAGAATGCAGCGTTTGAAAACCTGGAGAACATCAATAATCTGGAGATTATTGGCGGAGATGATTTTCTAGCTGGTGACAAGTATCGCCCGGGTTTCTTTGTCGCACCAGATTTTCTGGGTTCGCTAAATCTTTTGGATACAGACCAATTTGAATCAGAATTGCTTCAGGACGAGTTTTTGACGGCCAACTTCAATGTTTCTGAAGATGTCTATGCGGGTTACGCGATGACCACTCAAAATCTTACTGACAAGCTTAGCGTCCTTGCTGGCCTTCGGGTGGAGCATACGCGATTGGAAAGTGTAGGTAATGAAATTATCTTCAATGAAGATGGTGATTTTGACGGTATGAATGTATTGAATGGTGAAAGTTCGTACACTAATATTTTGCCGGGTCTTCATTTTAAATATAACCTGACAAACAACACCATTTTGCGATTGGCTTGGACAAACACTTTGGCCCGACCCAATTATGAGCAGATTGTACCTTTCCGTGAAGTGAATCGCGAGGACGAAGAGATTACTTTGGGAAATCCTGATCTTGAACCTACTACTTCAATGAACTTTGATTTGATGGCTGAGCATTATTTCGAATCGGTAGGTATCCTTTCTGGAGGGGTTTTCTACAAAGACCTCACCGATTTTATTTACACCTTTGTCACGGAAGATGCAGCGACTGGTTCTGATCTTTTTCAACCATTAAATGGAGATAAGGCGACCATTTTTGGTGCTGAGGTCGCATTGCAGCGGCAGCTTGATTTTCTGCCGGGATTTGCCAAAAATTTCAGTATTTATACAAATTACACTTATATTACTTCTACTGCGGAAGGTGTGCGTAATGAAGATGGTGATGCCCGTGGCGAGTTAGACCTTCCCGGGGCCACGCCAAATATGTTCAATGCCAGTTTAAGCTATGCCGATAGTAAATTCAGCTCCAGGTTATCGGCTAACTTTTCTGATTCTTACCTGGATGAGTTGGGCGGGAATGCATTTGAGGACCGTTATTATGGTGAGCAGTTTTTCCTGGATTTTAACGTCACTTTTGCCGTTATGAAAAATCTCAGGATCTATGCTGATCTCAACAACATCACCAATCAGCCCTTGCGCTATTTTCAAGGAGTTGAGTCGAGAACGATGCAAATGGAGTTTTATGAGCGCCGCTTGACTTTTGGCCTTAAATATGATCTGTATTAAAATGGTAAAACTGCAACAGCTAGTAATCGCGCTTGTTTCCTTAAGCTTTTCGGGATGTGTGGTAAAGTCAAAATTGCCCGCAATCGCTCCAGACGTCATTTCTGAAAATGTAAAGTATGACACAGATGATCCTTCAATCTGGGTTAATCAAGCGGATGCATCTCAGAGTATTATTTTCGGAACCGATAAAGATACCGATGGCGCTATTTTCGCTTTCGACCTGCAAGGGAAGATTCTTAAAGATAAATGTATCACTGGCATTCAGCGGCCCAATAATGTAGATCTGCGGTACGATTTTCCGTTAACCGATAGCACCAGAACTGCCATCATCGCTTTCACCGAAAGGGAACGGAAAATGTTGCGCATCTATTCTGTGCCAGATATGCAGCCTTTGGACGGTGGGGGTTTTCCTGTTTTTGCCGATGCAGCCAGCGAAGAGGAACAATTTCCTATGGGAATTGCCCTTTATCATTCGCAAAATGATGGAAGCTTTTACGCCATTGTAGGCAGGAAGTCAGGACCCAAAACCGATTATCTGTATCAGTATAAAATCAAACCCAAAGACGCCGGCAGTGTTGGCGTCGATTTGGTACGGAAGTTCGGTAAATTTAGTGGCCGAAAGGAAATTGAGGCCATTGCGGTCGATGATGCTTTGGGTTATGTTTACTATTCTGATGAGATGGAATGCGTGCGAAAATATCAAGCGGAACCCAATGCCGGTAAGGAAGAGCTCGCTTGCTTTGGCGCTGGAGATTTTCAAGAGGATATTGAAGGAATCGCCATAGCTGCTTACTCCGATGGAAGCGGCTACATTTTGGTTTCAGACCAGCAGCGCGGTCAGTTTAATATTTATGATAGAAAAACCAATGAAATGCTAAAGGCGGTCAACCTTTCTACCACAGAAACTGATGGTTGTGATGCTGTCACTGTTACGCTAAACGAGACTTTTTCCAACGGTTTGTTTGTTGCGATGAATGATGAGGGAAACTTCTACTTCTACGACCTGGGAAAAATACTGGAAGGTTTATAGAATATATATTTGGAAGAAAAATTTGAGCCTGCCAGAAATTTTTTGGCTGGTTTCTTTTTGGAATAGTATAAATTGATTTTGTACTTCAATTGGCTATAAACTTATATATTTTCAAAGGAGGAATTAAGTTATTAGAATTGCTCTACGCGGTAAACGAGTTTTTAAGTTTTTGCCAAGTTTTTGCAGCAGCCAAGATGCTTTACTATTTTTAGACCAAACCAAAAGGTATGCAGAAAAAAGTAGTTATAGTAGGCGGCGGTTTCGCCGGAATAAATTTGGCTAAGTCCCTAATTAAAGATTCGGATATACAGGTAACCTTGGTTGACAAGAACAATTATAATTTTTTTCCGCCGCTGTTATATCAGGTTTCCACGGGATATTTAGATCCTTCTTCCATTAGTTTCCCGTTTCGCAATCTGTTCCTGAACAAAAAGAACTTCTATTTTAGGCTGGGTGAACTTCAGGAAATCTTTCCGCAGGAGAAAAAAATACAATTGAACAATGGTGTCGTAAACTATGACGAACTGGTAATCGCTACCGGTACGAGAACCAATTATTTTGGTCTGGATGAAATCGAGAAGCACGCCATCCCTATGAAAACATTAGAGGATTCTCTTGAGATGCGTAATCGCCTCTTGATACATTTGGAAAAGGCCAGTCGCATCAAGGATACTTCAGAACGCCTTCCCTGGCTCAACATGGTCATTGCGGGCGGGGGTCCCACGGGCGTTGAGATCTCCGGAATTTTTGCAGAGCTTCGGGAAAACACGATACGGCGGGAATTTCCGGAACTTGCTGGAAGTGGTGCCAGGATTTATTTGGTGAATGGGGGAGGTGAACTCCTTTCTCCAATGAGCGCCAAAAGTCAAAAATATACTTTAGAACAACTCAAGGCGATGGGGGTAGAGGTTATGCTCAATACCCGTGTTGTGGATTTTGATGGTGATAAAGTGATGATGAAGGACGGTTCGCACATTTATAGCAAGAACCTGATTTGGGCCACTGGGGTAACCGGCATCCAATTCAAAGGCCTTCCTGAAGAGGTGTACGGCCGTGGCAACCGTTTGAAGGTTGATGCGTACAACAATCTTGACGGGGTGAACAATATTTATGCAGTAGGCGATAGTGCTTTAATGCAAGGAGATCCCAATTTCCCGGAAGGGCATCCACAACTTGCCCAAGTGGCAATTCAGCAAGGTCGCAACCTGGCCCATAATCTGAGGGAGCTCAATAAACAGAATGCTTTTAAGTACAACGACAAAGGTTCAATGGCAATAATTGGCAGCAGTAAGGCTGTGGCTGATCTTCCCAAAATGCATTTCAACGGACTTATTGCCTGGTTTATTTGGGTCTTTATACATTTATTTTCTCTTATCAATTATCGCAACAGGCTCAGGACCTTTTTCAACTGGAGTAATGAGTATTTTACCAAAAATCAAGATTTACGCCTTATACTACGGCCTGATCAAGAGGAACTTACAGATTGAATTTACGATTATTTGTGATATTTTCGACTTTTAACGATTTTTTATATATCATTGTAAGACTATTCGTCATAAAAATTCGGTAATTGTGATAAATTATGTTTCTATCGATTAATTTTGTCATTTGTTGAAAATTTTGAAGTCAGAAATTTTCACGCGATATCAATCTTTACGACAGGTATAAGACCGATGCTCCTATATTGAAAAAATGAAATATCCCAACTTCAATCCATTACTGGCTGAACAAATAGAACATGCAGCTCTTGATGAATCAGATATCACAAAGTTCTGCGATTTCTTAAGTATGGTCAACGCATCGTATGAGAAGCTTTTAACCGAAAATGAAAAGGTTAAGAGAAAACTTAGTATATCTTCAAAGCGACTTAAAACTGCCCATCAAACTTTAGAAGCTGAGCATTACCAGACTAAATCGCAATTGAGCAATATTGTGGATCATGTACGAGGGGTTATTTTTGAGACAGATATCGTCGGGAACTTTACTTATCTCAATCAGGCTTGGGAAAAATATACCGGCTTCAGCGTCTGCGAGAGTACCGGTAAAAACTGCTTGAAATTTCTATCTGGTGCAGATGAATGTACCATTAAAGAGATAACGCATTTCTTTGAGAGCAGAGCTGAGAAAATAAACCTTAATTTTCGATACCAAGCTCCCGAGCAAATACTTTGGGTAGAGCTGCGGTGTAAACGCATTATGGGTCACACCGGTATCGCCGGCGGTTATATTGGTACGCTCACTGATATTACCAAATCCATGAATACTCAAATAGCACTTCACAGTTCAAGTCTTGCCAAGGATAGTTTTATGTCAACTATGTCCCATGAAATCCGCACCCCTCTCAATGCAGTGACCGGCATAGCGAGTATATTGTTGATGGACGATTATCTTCCTCACCAAAAAGAAAATCTAATGGCACTGCATAGTAGCGGCAAACATTTATTGGGTCTTATCAATGATCTTTTAGACTTCAATAAATTATCATCGGGCAAGGTCGAGTTGGTGTACAATGAATTCAATCTAGACAACCTTCTGGAGGAAATTCAATCTAAATTTTCCTCCGTAGCACGTGAGAAAAACTTGAAATTTACGGTATCAAAAGGCGTAGATCTACCAAAAAACCTTAAAGGTGATGTCCTTAAACTCAACAGGGTCATCGAAAACCTGTTAAGCAATGCATTTAAGTTTACTGAAAGTGGCCTGGTCAATCTATTTGTTCAAAACAAAGGGTATACAGATCAAGGTGTGGCGGTGCAATTTAAAGTAAGTGATACCGGTATTGGTATTCCAGCAGATAGGCAGGAAGCCATATTTGAAAGTTTTGTTCAGGCAAACAGCGATACCGCTGTGAGATTTGGGGGCACCGGCCTGGGACTCGCCATTTGCAAAGAACTTTTAGAAATGCAGAATAGCAAACTTCATATTGATAGCATTTCTGGCAAAGGGTCAAAATTTAAGTTTACTCTGACATTTGGGTTGAGCAAAGGCCAAAATTATACACCAGGTACCTCCACAATTTTCAAGAACCTGGCAAACCTGGATATCAAAGTGCTCGTAGCAGAAGATAATAAGCTCAATGTACTTATCTTAAAAAAACTCTTGTCAAGGTGGGGCGTGTGCACTACGGTGGCCACAGATGGTCAACAGCTTATAGAAATTTACAAGAACACAGATGCAGATTTGATTTTGATGGACATACAAATGCCTGTGCTCGATGGTTATCAGACCGCTGATTATATCAGGAGTATGAAAGACCCGGTCAAGTCTCAAATCCCCATCATAGCTTTGACCGCACTTGCCCAAAGTGACATCGAACTTAAAACCAAGGAGCACCATATGAACGGTTATATGTTAAAACCGTTCAACCCAGAGTCGCTGTACGATCTTTTAAAAAAGTACAGCAAACCTTTAATGGTATAAACGCAATTCAGCTTTCTGGAAAAAAGACTTTCTATGTCCGCGATTTTTTCAAATACAGAGATCCGTATTGTGATATAGCATTACAGGATAATCTCCTCCAAAATGGCAAGTCATAATTCAAATTGTTTTTAGTCGATTTTCACGGGTCCAAACTACCCTTGAGCACCCCCAAAACTTCCTAGTAGGATAAAAAGCAGGTCAACAAATGACCTATTAAAATAGTACGAAATAGAGTAACCCCCACAGTTAGCATTTATCTTTTTGATTCACGTAACAGAGGATAGGTTGGTGACGGGTGGGGCTTAGCCTTAAATATCATCTGGAACTCTCAAAATTCCATAGATGCATATCGACACGCCAATTCATGAAATTGGCGGCTACGATTTTGGTAAGAGAACCCTGAGCGCTACAGATTTTTAGCATCGGGCATTTATCTATGGTTCAAATGATTGTGATCATCACCAAGTTAAACACTGGTATTAGACAAATTAATATGGTATCAATAATTAATACGCATCCAGTAATAGGTTTGATGTTTCTGTCACCAAAACTTTATGTAACCTTTCGCTGATAGAATTTGCTGAAAATAAGGAATAAGACCCCACAGCTTATCCACGCCGGAAGCGTCAAAAATGAGAGGAACACGTCAAACTGCACAGAAATAAAATAAAATATCCCGAAGCTAAGCGCCCACGCAGCAAATACGGCCATATTAAATTTGATCCCTGTCTTTTCTGCATAGAATGAGGCAATGCCCGCCTGCTTCCCGAAGAAGTATTCAAAAACAATGATAGCGCCCACAGGTGCGAGAATGAATCCATAGAGGGCAACAAAGCCCAACAATTTCATGGCGAATGCCGGAAAAAGTCCAGCGATGGTCGCAACGGTTCCCGCCAGAATGGTTACCCAAAAAGTGGAAACCTTTGGCATTATTGCCTGAAATGCAAGTCCGGCCCGGTAAATAGTGGGGTTGGCGGTGGTCCATCCCGCTAGGATTACTGCAATTATACCAAAGAAACCAATGGCATTGTAAGCCAAGGGTCCGGGTGCTACCGTTGGCGCCTCGCCACCTGCCAGCAAAGCTTGTGCTTCGGGGGATTTGAGGTACACGGCGTAAAGGAGCGCGGCGGCGATCCAGGCCACATAATGGCCTATGTAAATACCACCGGCGGTCATCCAGCCAGCAGTTGGTTTTTTCGCAAAGCGGAATACTGAAAGATCTGACATCCCAATGTGCATCGCGGCATTAGCAAACCAGGACCAAAGTACTACATGCCAAAATGTATATTTTACCTGTCCCGGAAATGGTTCACTACCTTCTCCCCAAATATTCCAAAAATCTGAGAAGCTATTAACATCCAGCTGAATCAGTGCAACGATACCGCAGGCTATGAATGCCAGCACAATTATGGGCGACATCCAGTTTGCCGCTTTGGCCACGGTACTGTATCCTCTGGCAGCTATCAAAGAAATTACGGCACCTATCGCAATGACTATTATAACCCACGTGGCACTGTTTGGGGTGGTATCAGTAAGTTTGGGCATTTCCATATCAAAGGGGATGCCCACTGCGGTGGCAGATACGGTGATCATAGCACCTGCAAGGAAGCAGAAGAGTATGCCGTTGGCCAGGTTATAGACTGTCACCAGACGGGTCCCGCAGATTTTCTCAAGGTGAAAATAAAGGGTATACCGAAATTTTGTTCCGATTTCGGCGGTCAGGAACCGCCAGCTCAGCACGGCCATCAAATTACCTATCAACAGGCCAACGATAAGGTCGAAGGCACTTACGCCCGTAGTAAGGAACAGGGGCCCGATGACAAACTCGGTACCTGCTGCGTGTTCCCCGGCATACATTCCGAGAAAGGCCTTCCAGCCTTGTAAACGGGATTCGGGAACACGCTGACGTTCAAATTCACCACCTGCGATTTCCTCGATGACCTCTTCTTCTTGGTTGTATTGTGACATAATGTTAAATGGTTATTAAATGGTTGGGAAGGTCTTCAACGCGTTTGCAGACCAATTGGTCCATAACTTGTTTAAATTGTGTCTTTAGCATGCCAATCGTATGATCGCCGCCTTTATTGCCCAATGCGCCTGCGCCATACATAAAGGAACGGCCCATAAAGGTAAATTTTGCACCACACGCCAAGGCGCGGGCTATATCAGGGCCTGAACGTAGGCCACTGTCCATCATCACCTCAATCTGGTCGCTGTATTTTTCTGCAATCTCGATCAGGGAGTGAATGGTTGACTGCGCGGCATCTAGTTGGCGACCGCCGTGGTTGGAAACGATGATCCCATCAAAGCCCATCCGGATTGCGGCTTCTGTATCCTGAGTGGAAGCTACCCCTTTTAAGACAAGTTTTCCCTTCCATTTATCGCGGATGGGCTTGATCTTCTCCTCATTGAGCGTACCGTTAAAGGTACGGTCCATAAAGGCTCCCAGCTGCTTGAGGTTTAATCCTTCAGGCGTATAGGGTTTTAAATTTTCAAAGGTGGGCTGCCCGTATTTTAGGGTGTTGTATGCCCAGGTTGGCTTGCCCAAGACCTGAAGGATGTTCTTTACAGACATCTTTGGCGGAAGTGCCAGCCCGTTCCTAAAATCACGTGGCCGGAAACCAAATGTGGGAACGTCGCAAAGTAATACCAGTACCGGGCACCCAGCCGCCTCTGCTCTATCTAAAATATCATCACGTATGGCATCGTCCACCGGATTGTATAGCTGAAACCAGGCATTGCCCTCGGTGAGTTCGCTGGCTTTTTCAATGTCCATCGTTGTTACCGTACTTAAAATAAAGGGAATGTTGTGGTTGTGGGCTGCTTTTGCCAAAATAGCGGGCGAGTTGGGCCACATCAGCCCCTGTAGTCCAACGGGTGCTATACCAAAAGGTGCATCAAATTCCATCCCCAGTACCTTGGTCTTAATGGAACAGTCCCCATGGTTATCAAGGTACCGCGGTTGCAGTTGTACGTCGCGTATCTCAGACGTATTTCGCCTGATGCTAACGTCTTCATTGCAGCCGCCGTCGAGATATTCAAAGGCAAATGCGGGCACCCTCTTTTTGGCCTTGCTGCGCAGGTCATCTACAGAGGGGTATTGCTGATCAAAATTGTTTGCGGTGGCCATATTTTTTATTTGGCGATGAAAGGTATATGCTTTTTCATCGAGTAGTTTTTCTTTAAGAATTTTGAGTTGAGCTGCGTATCAGAAATACAGATCGCGGCGCCCAGTGCCGATCCCAAAGAGGAATCTGTCGTGCGTAGTTCCATATTCCTGAAATAATGCGATAACAGCTGTATGTAAATCTCATTATCACTGAAACCACCGTCCACAAAGAGTTTTTCGATTTCCAGGTTACCCTTGGCATTTTCCACGCTTTTTACCTGTAAATGCACCAGTTCGAGCATCAGGTGGTGGTAAGCCTCGTCAAAGGTATCATAACGGTAAATGGTTTCCTCTGGCATATTGGGGCAGTCGATAGATTCCCAGCGATAGATATTGTCAAATTCCTTAACGATCTCATAATGGGTTTCGGCATCAAAGGCCACGGTTTTGTGACGGTCTGGATCAACGCCATAGCGCTCAGTGAGTTTCTTGACCTGTATCAAATATTCATTGCCCAAAAATACCCGTGCTGATTTTACGGGTTTGCCATTGATGCGCATATAATTGATACAACCGTTCTCCACATCACTGCGGGAAAGGGTTTTTTCCACGAAAGGATTTAAAGCTACACTCCAGGTTCCTGTGGAAATAAGCACGAAACGTTTCTTTAAACTCCTTACATAAGGAAGCAGCGCCGCAGAGCTGTCGTGGATACCCACGCCTATCTTAATCCGCTTGCCGTTGTAATTCATGTTGATGCTCGTCTCCGTAGAAACAATGGGCGGCAGGATCTGATCTAACTTTTCAGTATAAATCCAATCGTGGTAATCCTTTTTTTCAAAATCCCAGAGACCGGTATGACAGCCGATGCTGGTATATTCACTCAGCGGGATTCCGGTAAAGACATAACTCAAATACTGCGGCAGATGCAGTGCATACTTAACTTTCTGGAATAGTTGCGGTCTTTCGTACTTCAGCCAATACAGTTGCAGACCGGCATTGAGCATACCGGAATTGGAAGAACCGGTATGTTGGTGAAATTCAGGTTCTGGCCCATACTTTTGATAAAAGGAATTCGTGATATGCTCGGGCATGGCCTTGGTGTAATTGTACATCGGAAAGATTACGTCCCGGTTTTCGTCAAGATACACCAAACTTGCACCATAAGAAGAAAAGTTGATGGCCTTAATGTTAAAATTTTCGGTTTGCAGTATACGGTCAAAAACTTCGCGTAGCCAGTTTCTCAATGCCTCTAAATCTTCGGTAGGGTGACCATCCTCATCCGTGATTTCATTGAACTGGACGTATTCCCGGTAGACCTCCTTAAAATCAGAATCAAACAGGAAAAATTTCTTGTTTGTTTTTCCAATATCAAAAATAGCCGTCACTTCTTTCTCCATGTATAGATTGTATTTACAAGCCTGTTGCTACGGTATTGCTACCCCGTTCCTTGGTCAGTGATTTTCTTACCGAAAGGGCACGATATGCCGCCACAGGATTAAGGGCGCCACCGGTTTTTAACCGTGCCGCCTGAACCAAAGGCCGAACGTCAGTGCGGTAGGCACCTTGTAAAATCTCTTGACATTTCACCACATCATTGTCTTCCTGCGCTGCCCTAAGCGCATTTTGGTCAATCAATAAAGCTTTGGCGTATGCCTCCTGTATGGCTTCCAGTGACTGCATCAGATCCTCCAAGGGATCCTTAATGTTGTGGCTGGCGTCGATCATCCAGGAAAGCTCCGGGTTTTGTGGGTTGTTCTCCATCCCGTACACCAGTTCATTGAAGATAAGGAAGAGTGCATAAGGCTTAATACTTCCCACGGTGAGATCATCATCACCATATTTACTGTCGTTGAAGTGAAAACCACCAAGTTTCCCTTTCATCATCAATATGGATACAATCTGCTCTATGTTTGAATTGGGTAAATGATGACCCAAATCCACTAAGGTATAGGCGCGATCACCACAACCGTTGGCAAGCATGAGGGAAGAACCCCAGTCCTGAATCACGGTACTGTAAAAATTGGGTTCATACGGTTTGTATTCTACGAAAAGCTTCCAGTCGTGCGGCATACTTTCGTAAATATCGATCAGGCTGTTTTGTGTATGGGTAAGTGCCGTCTGAAAGTTGTTTTGACCCGGAAATGAGGAGCCGTCGGCCAACCATACGGTCAGGCTTTTTGACCCCAGTTGATCACCAATCTTGATGACCTCCTTATTATGTGCGATCGCCTGATCTCTTACAGCACTGCTGGTGTTGCTGAGCGAACCGTATTTATAGCTCTCCTTGGCACCGGGCTGATCCTGAAATGTGTTGCTGTTTACCGCATCAAAGTTTATTTTATGCCGTGCGGCCAGTTCTTTTACAGCGTTGTAGTCCTCGGGCACATCCCAGGGAATGTGCAGTGATACGGCACCTGCTGTCTGGGTGAGCTTGTGGATTAGGCCAATATCCTCGATCTTTTCAACGAGGTTGGAAGGTTCTCCTGAAAAGGAAAAGCGGCCAAATCGGGTACCGCCGGCACCCAGTGCCCAACTGGGTATCGCCACCTGAAAGTCAGCAAGCTTATTAATTGTATTCTCAACCGAAACTCCTTGGGCTGTAAGCTCGTCAGCTAGGAAATCAAATTGTTTTTTATGTTTATCCAGACCAGGTCTGTTGATATCGCTAAGTTGTTGTTCTTGAATCTGCATAATTGTATTTTCTGCTAAATGGATAAAAAGGGAAACTCCACCATAAAGGTCAGGAATTTCCCTATATCATTAAATGTGGCCTGTTTACCGCACAAAGGCGTTGGCCATGCCACCATCGACGTTGATGGTGTTACCCGTGCTTTTCTGGAGCACGCCCACGCAGGCAAATACACCGTCGGCGATATCGTCCGGAAGGATGATTTCATTGAGCAGGTTACGCTTGGCATAATGTGCCGGAAGGTCCTTCACCTCGATACCGTATGCTTTTGCACGGCCTTCTGCCCAGGCTCCTTCCCATATTTTACTTCCCACGATCACACCGTCTGGATTTACCGTGTTCACGCGGATTTTCTCGCCGCCCAGTTCGGCAGCGAGCAATCGGGTCATATGCTGTTGTGCGGCTTTGGCCGTTCCGTAGGCTACATTATTTGGTCCAGAAACGAGTCCGTTTTTACTTGCGATGTTCACGATGTCACCGCCAAGGCCTTGTTTGCGCATTACGGCAACACCTTCCTGAGCCATCAGAAACTGACCTTTAACAAGCACATTTTGTAGCAGGTCCCAGTCTTTTTGGGTAGTTTCTTCCAACGGTTTGGAAATTGCCAGACCGGCAGAGTGAATTACGATATCCACACCCCCAAACGCCAGACATGCCTCTTGGTAAGCTTTTTTAATTGCTTCTTCACTGGTAACGTCACAAACGGCACCGGCCACTTGATCCTTTTTGTATGTTGCGACAGCCTCGTTTAGAGCGTCCTCGCTCATATCTGTAAGTACAACATTTGCTCCTTCTGCAACGAGTTTATCAGCAATGGCCTTACCGATCCCACCGGCGGCACCGGTCACCAAGGCCACTTTTCGCGAAAGCGGTTGCTCTTTTGGCATACGCTGCAGTTTAGCTTCTTCCAGAAGCCAGTATTCAATATCAAAGGCTTCCTGTCGTGGTAGCGAGGTGTAGCTGGTTATCGCTTCTGCACCGCGCATTACATTGATGGCATTGATGTAGAACTCACTGGCCACGCGTGTGGTCTGTTTATTTTTTGCGAAACTGAACATACCAACTCCGGGATAGATAATGATCACCGGGTTGGGATCACGCATCGCCGGGCTGTTGTCGTGCTTGCAGTTTTCGTAGTATTCCTTGTATCCTTCGCGGTATTTCTCAAAAGAAGGCTCCAGTTTGGCAAGGATTGCTTCCCGGTCGCTTAAATCATCATTTTTATCCAAAGTGAGGATCAAGGGTTGAATCTTGGTGCGAAGGAAGTGGTCCGGACAAGAGGTCCCCATTGGGGCCAGTCTTTCAAGATCGTTGCTGTTGATATACTGCAGCACGGTATCACTGTCAGTGAAATGACCTATCATTCGGTTTTCTGATGAGGCAAGGCCACGGAGCATCGGCATCAGGGCAGCTGCTTTTGTCTTGCGTTCTTCAGCCGGAAGGCTTTCGATTTTCTGACCACCAAAAACGCTTCCGTTTTCTTTGACTTTATTTTCTATATATTCTGAAGCGGTCTCGATCACCTCAAGGCTGTTAATGTAGCACTCATAAGAAGTATCTCCCCAGGTAAAAAGGCCGTGGCTTCCCAACACGATTCCACGGATGCCAGGATTTTCTTCGAGGCATTTTTCCAACTGAAGGCCCAGGTCAAAACCGGGACGTTGCCAAGGCACCCAGCCCATAGTATCCCCCCAGATTTCCTTGGTCACTTTCTCACTGTCTCCCGCGGCAGCGATAGCGATCAATGCATCCGGATGCAAGTGATCTATGTGCTTAAATGGCAACAGGCCGTGAAGTGGCGTGTCAATGGACGGTGCCTTGCTGTCAAGGTCATAGATGCAATGATTGAAAAGGCCTACCATGCGGTCTTCGTCCTCAAGCCCACCGTAAACGTTTTTCAAATTCCTGAGCCTTTCGGTATAAAGTCCGGCGATTCCCTGACGGGTCAGCGTGCCAATATCCCCACCGGATCCCTTCACCCACATGACCTCTACATCTTCGTTGGTCAACGGGTCTTTTTCGATGGTCTTGCAGCTGGTGTTGCCACCACCGTAGTTGGTTATGCGCAGGTCTGCACCCAAAATATTGGAGCGGTATAAAAACAACGCCACTTGATCATCGCCAAGTGCGGCTGCTTTTTGCTCGTCCCATAGGTAATCTACGTGGTTAAAAGTTTTTTCCATGGTAGTATGTAGTAGTTTAATAATTGCGGTTATGACCCAAAAATAGAAATTAATATGTATTGGAGTATCCTGTGCTATGCTGCCGTGAGTGAGTCGTTGATCTGCTCCATGTGAATAATAGATTGATTATACACTTGTTAGTAATAAGCCTACTTCCAACTATATTTTATCGTAGATCACTCAAAAATTTGTTTAAGATGTACAATAAGCCTTCTTAAACTAAAAATATAAAGCAACTATTAGGGTTGTTTAGTAGATAAATACGGAGATGGTTCACTACTGCCTAATACATTAAGCTAATTGGTTCTACCTACCTAGCCTCAAACAAGTTAAGATGATTATGAACCACCTAGGTCTTGTAAGCCAGTTACAAAAGAAAACAGTAGGATTATAAGCCCAATATCCTGTCTGTTATAAGAGAAATACGCTATCTCTACGTGGTTACACTGAGATATAAGTATTCCAGTATTGATCCTTCGAAAGATTCTTTAACCACGATAATAGAAGTTTTATGCTCGCAAGAGACCTTCATCAGAGGTTCAGTTAAACTCTGGCGGTGTATTTTGCATCAGCAGGTTGGGACTACATTTTAGTTAGGTGCACTATTGAAAGCGGGTTCTGTGAACTAATTTCTCAATATTCTCTAGAACAGCTGAAAATCTCTGGTTTCCTCAATGAATTAACGGGATTCGTTGTGTTTTTTGAGATTTTTTAGGTAGCGAATTAAGATAAAGAATGTTAAGTCAGGCAAGACTTATTAGCGAAATGGCTGCTAACTTACCAAATGGGCATACAAGGAATTTTATGTACTTTGATAAGTTTTATGAATTTAAAAACTATTTTGCTGTCTGAAAATTTCGTCAAATATTAGATTCGGTAAATTCACGATTGACGCGAATTGATTTCAGTTTAAAATAACTCTAAGTAAAACAGACTAAAAATGGCTTTACATAGTCGTATAGAAGTAGTACTTCAAATGGGCAGGGACGGAATTGTACCTGTATTTTACCACGCCGAACTAAACGTGTGCAAGCAAGTGCTTAAAGCTTGTTATGAAGGCGGTTCGCGTGTTTTTGAATTTACCAACAGAGGGGATCGCGCGCATGAGGTGTTTGGCGAACTTAGTAAATATGTAGGTGCAGAACTCGATGGAATGATGCTGGGCGTGGGATCGGTGTTAGATGCTGGCACGGCTTCCCTGTACATACAGCTGGGTGCGGACTTTGTGGTTTCTCCTGTGGTGAGCGCTGATATGGCAAGGGTCTGCAACCGTCGTAAGATTGGGTGGATGCCTGGGTGTGGAAGCGTAAGTGAAATCTCATACGCTGAGGAACTGGGCGCAGAGGTTGTCAAAATCTTTCCGGGACAGCAGGTAGGCGGACCGGATTTTGTAAAAGCGGTCAGGGGACCTTTGCCTTGGTGCAGTATTATGCCTACTGGTGGGGTGAGCCCTACGGAAGAAAACCTAAGCGCCTGGTTCGGTGCCGGAGTGCACTGCGTTGGGATTGGCTCAAAATTGTTTTTAAAGGACGAGCAGGGCTCTTTCGATTACAGAAAGATTACTGCCAAAATACAAGATTCGCTCGCACTGGTTAAAAAAATCCGAAAGTAAGCAAACCAATTGCCTTGTACGGCCTAGAGCTGTCATTCCGGGATACTTGTAAAGTGGATCTTTTTGGTCAGGTAACACCTGATCAGTGTGTTGGTGTTTTGGTGAGGGCCACATTTTCAAGGGGCAAGCAAGTGTGCGATTTCAACAGGGATTTTAGTCTGTGTGAATTGGCTAAAGCTTTGAGGTATTGCATAAACCGATGCACTGTTACAAATTAATTAAGCGTTCAATTAAGACGTAAATGAATCGATAACAGAGTAACAAACAATTGGGTAAGTTCAGCATATTTTCAACGAAAAATTACGGTAGGCTGACACTATCAAGTTTATCGAATTTACGAAGCATTGTTCATTCAATGAAAGGAGGACGGTTCAGGAATTGAAACTCGGAAAATTGCTAAATTCGGACGTTTGCAATTGTACCATACCCATACAGGTGTAAGCTTTGCAATTTGATCCCGTCAAAAACTTGGAAAGTTAAATCAGACTGAATTGCAGAAATACCTAGAAATTATTGAGGAGTCCTTCGTGGGCTACTTTAACTATTTGATTGTAGAAATAACAGACCCAAGCTGGACAAATTATTTCTACTGGCTCATCGGCTTGTCGTTGCTGGTTTTCTCTTTGGAAATCATTCTTCCCTGGCGCAAGGATCAACCGGTGGTACGCACAGGTTTCTGGCTGGATATTTTTTATATATTTTTTAATTTTTTCCTGTTTTCGCTTATCGGTTACAATGCGATCTCCAACGTGGGGGTAGCCCTTTTTAATGACTTCCTGGCTATTTTGGGATATGTAAACGTAGTGGCAATACAAGTCGATTCCTTCCCCGTGTGTGCACAATTGCTCATTATGTTTGTTATCGCAGACTTTATACAGTGGAATGTGCACCGCCTGCTGCACCGCGTTCCGTGGCTATGGAAGTTTCATCAGGTACACCACAGTGTCAAGCAAATGGGTTTTGCAGCACAGTTTCGGTTTCATTTTGTGGAAACGATGGTGTACAAGACCATTCAGTACATACCGCTTGCGATGATAGGTTTCGGGATTCAGCAATTTTTTGTGGTTCATATGATTTCGGTTTTTATTGGCCATCTCAATCACGCCAACCTCAACTGGGGCTACGGGCCATTGGGTTATGTTTTCAACAGCCCAAAAATGCACATTTGGCATCACGCCAAAGTGCTTCCCAAGGAGCATAAATACGGTATGAACTATGGTTTATCCTTGAGTATCTGGGATTATCTTTTTAGCACTGCCTATGTTCCGCAAAGCGGAAAAAATCTGGAAATAGGTTTTGCTGGCGATGCCGATTTTCCAAAGGATTTTGGCAGTCAAATGTTGTATCCTTTCCGAAGTAAAAAAAAGGAAACCCAACGAGAATTATAGTGTATGCTTCATACTCGATGAAAGTTTCAGAACAGCAGGAGTAGAGACAGTAGTTAATTGAAAGGAAAGTGTTACCGGCGTCCTGGCGGGTCGCGCATATCTTGGTCTTATTAGCAGTATTAATGATTTTCCTACGCCGGCCTAATTTTGATTTTTGAGGGTATAATAAAGGCAGGGAAACCCTTAAAAGCGCTTCTGAATTTAATTTAAGACTCCAGTTGAACTTAGATGTCCAAAATTAAAAGAAGCCTTTCTTTTACTGCCCAGTGCTAAACTTGGCTTCAGAAACGGGGGCTTTGAAGAGGGCAGCTGCTGGTCAACAGATAGCTTGATTAAAACAAGGGTAATAAATATTACAATCAAGATGAACAGTCTGGCGACATCGTTTTTTGGAAATTGATACAGTTTGGTGAGTTCACTGAACGTTTCACTCATCAATACTGTGCACATACTCCTTCCCAAAACCCTTAACATCCACTACTAAATTCGGGTTAAACCCTGTATTTTCGGGAGATTCGAAGAGTCACTCCATACCTTTACAGTATGGAAAATATACTAGTAGCAGGTGCAACAGGCACTACCGGAAATATAATTGTCAATTTACTAAAAGAATCAAATAAGTACACGCCGATCGCCATGGTGCGCAAAGAAGAACAGCGTGCAGATTTTGAAGCGAAAGGCATCAAAACAATACTGGCCAATCTGGAAAGCGATCTTAGCGGAATAGCAGATGGCGCAGACCGGGTAATATTTGCAGCAGGCTCTGGCGGAAACAACGTAGAAGGTGTGGACCGCGACGGAGCGATCAAACTTGTCAAAGCCAGTGAGAAAGCTAGCGTTAAAAAGTTTGTGATGCTCAGCTCCATCAACGCAGACCAGCCGGAAAGTAGTGATGAACTTGAGGAATATCTAAAAGCGAAAAAAGAAGCTGATGCGTATCTGAGGCAAAGCAACTTACCTTATACCATTGTGCGTCCAGGATCGCTAACAAACGATAAGGCTACCGGGAAAATAAAATGGGAAGAAAAACTGAGTACCATGGGCGAAGTTGACCGGGCAGATGTCGCGAAGGTTTTGGTGGGATGTCTGGATGATCAGGTAGCCACGCGAACCACTTTTGAGTTCATCAAAGGTGAAAAAGAAATTGAACAGGCTCTGCGCGAAATACCAAGTTCAAAAACAGAACCTAACTTCGCATAGAAATTTTTGAATTCAAAATTTTGAAAACTGCTCTTAGGATTGTCCTGAGAGCAGTTTTTATTTTTTAAAATGATCCCGAAATGCTTTTTTGGCAGCGTGGTAACCGCACATGCCGTGGACACCACCGCCCGGAGGGGTTGACGAGGAGCATAAATATATGTGCGGATTTGAAGTTGTATAAGGCGAAATCTTTGCGACTGGCCTTGTAAAAAGTTGAGTGATGTCCTGCTTACCACCGTTGATGTCCCCGCCAATGATGTTAGGATTAAACTGTTCCATTTGTACGGTGTTTTTGGAAGCTCGCGCCAAAATGGTGTTTGTAAAACCGGGAGCAGCGCGTTCTATTTCATTTTCTATAACTTCAGATAAATCTTCGGTATTGCCGTTGGGGACGTGGCAGTACGCCCAAGCTGTATGTTTTCTGGCAGGTGCACGGCTGGGATCAAACAAAGTATGCTGAGCAACCAAAACATAAGGGTGAACCACGGTACTTCCCATATGAGCCAAGGCTTCCGAACGCTCCATTTCAACAGTGGTGAAGCCAAGGTGTACCGTACCAGCCTTTCGGCATTTTTCATTGCGCCAGGGGATAGGTTTACTCAGCGCCCAGTCCATTTTGAAAATTCCGGCACCGTATTTAAACGTCATAAGTCTTTTTCGGTAGGAGTCGCTAAGGTTGGTATTTTGAATTTTCAGAAGCTGTTTTGGCGTCAGGTCAAAGAGATAGCATTTACCTTTTGGAACCGATTGAAGGTCTGAGACCGGACTGTTCAGCACCAGTTCACCTCCAAGAGATTGGTAGTAGGAAACCAAAGCTTCGGTGATTTTGTAAGCTCCACCTTTGGGAAATGGCCAGTTGTATTTATGTGCCATTGCGGCCAGTACAAGCCCAAAAGAACTGGAAGCCACTGCGTCTAGCGGCAAGGTGGAATGAGCGGCAGCCCCATAAAAAAATGCCTTGGTTTTTTCGTCGGTAAAATAATTATTGACCAACGTCTTGGCAGCTTGCAACGCCTTAAGTCCAAATTGGGCCAACCGCAACGGCTTCTTCGGAAAGGACAGCGGTCCCAATAAATCTGGCGCCAAGGATTCCCAGTGATCTATAATTTTGTCGAAAATTTTTCGGTAGCTTTTGGCATCTATGCCCAGTTGGGCTGCAGTCTTGTCGAGGTCTGCGTAGGCAGCAATTGCGGTGCCATCAAGAAAAGGATGGGCATAGGGTATTTCGGGAAAGATCCACTCTAGCCCGTGTTCTTTCAGCGGAAGCGTTTTTAGGAAAGGAGAAGCGTAGGCCATCGGGTGAATTGCCGAACCGGTATCGTGCAGAAATCCGGGAAGGGTAAGTTCTTCGGTTTTTGTGGATCCCCCGGGTGTGTCAGCACTTTCAAAAATAATGGTATTCAGCCCTTGTTGTTGCAGATAGATAGCTGCGGAAAGACCGTTAATTCCACTTCCTATAATAATGGCATCATAACTTTTCATCAGGGAAGATCGCTTTCATCAATAAATGATAAATATTCCCGAAAGGTAAGGTTTCCGTGGATATCACCAAGCATATCGTGGGTGGTGATAAATTTGAAAAACTTAAGCTTGTGGTAGGTGCTCTTGTCAAAAAACTGCGGAAGCACCATTCCTACGTCAGCGAGTGTTTCAGGCACAGTCACGATTTTTCCGCCGAAGCGTGCTTTGATCATTTCGGCCATGGCATAGCGGCTGTGAATTTCTGGGCCACCAATGATTTGGATTCCCGTCTTTCTTTCCAGATAGGCCTTTACAATTACCTTGGCAAAATCTTCCTGTGCGATGCTGTTTGTTTTTGCAGTACCGTCGCCTATTACTGGAATGATCCCTTTTTTTGCCATCACGGCCAGATCGTGTAGCCCTGAATAAAAGCCTACAGGTCTAAAAATACAATTGGTAATTCCCGAACCGTTAAGCTTATCCTCAAAACTTTTTTGATTTTTAGGAATTTCAAACTCGTCGTTATCGCCTGCCTCTTTGATGGAAACGTAGATGTAGTACGAAACCCTGTTGGTAATTGCATCGAGCAAAACAGTCGCGTTGGCCAAGTTGTCCACTTCGTTGAAAGTGTCATCATCGGTAGAAAAAAGGCTTATACTTTTGCCCATTCCACTGATTACGCTATCGATATCTTTACAAATGCCTGCAATCGCATTTGGATTGTGAACGACGTCTGCGACCCAAATATCCTGGGTAAATGGTGCAAGTTTTGCCAGTCCGCTTTTTGAGCTGGTAAGCGCCCTAAATGGAATATTTTCTTTAAAAAGATTTTTAGCAACTTCGAGGCCCAGCATCCCAGAGGCTCCCAGTAGCAATACTTTTGAAGGTTCACTCATAGTTCGCAGTGTTTTTTTTCAATTTACAATGCGGCAGTTGAAATCCTAATTTACAACTAGCTAATTAACTAGATTTTGTGACCTTTTCAAAATCAAGACGGGCCGCTTTAAGCGACCCGTTTATTACTGTTTGATGATTTTTACCGTTCTGGAAAGCGTATCGCCCTGTACCTTCAATAGATAAATTCCTGTGGTAATATTAGTAAGCGAAAGCCTTTCTTGCATCTTGTTTTTACTATGCGCTGTCATAACCAGTTTACCGGAGAGGTCATAAAGCTGAATGTCATAATCACCAATTTTCGAAAATTTTATGTTCAGCCCATTGTTGACAGGATTTGGAAAAAACTTGATTTGTGAAGCAAAGACTTCAGAAGTTTCGGTGGCTAGATTCAACGCAACGAATTGATTCTGAGTCGTGTTGGTCACAATCGCCGGGTTCTGGTCAAAATAGATGGATGCCGTGTTTTCTACGACGGTATTTTCGACAATATCATCTTTTGCCTTGATTAGGTATTTGACGTAGCCTTGGCTGGCTTCGGGGTCGTTATCGGTAAAGTCGAGATAGATGTCGTTAAACGCAAACTTCATCGTGGTTTTTCCATCAACCGTGATTTGCTCGATTTTTACAGGGTGCGAACTTTCTAAAATTTGGAAGGAATTGATGTCGAAATCCTCATCAATCTCATCAACAACATACACATCCTTGGCAGAAAAATTCCCCTCATTCTCAAACCTGACCATATATTGAAGCCATTTATTATCAATATCCACTTCGTTGAGCTCGCTGGGTAGGCCTGGTGTTACTAACTTATCATTGGGATCGTAGGAGCTAAGGATGGGAGCATTATAAGGTGGATCTGTATAAATATCCTTTGGGTCTGTGTACGGTGGATCTGAGTAAACATCGTCTGGATCGATATAAGGCCCGAGGTCCTGTGGGCCACCTACATTACCCCCTTCTGGAGCTGGTGGAATCAGTACTACATCACCACCGGTGGTGCCTCCTCCATCTTCCTCTTTAATGTTTGTACCGCTGACCTTTGCAACACCATAGCTCACCGTATTCCCATTCTGAACGGGATCAAAAAGATCGGTTTCAATTTCCAGAATTATGGCTTCAAAGGGTTTGAGGTCTCCAATATCAATACCAATGGTTGTTTGATCTGGGGTTGTTGTAATTTGAGGTGTTGTTGTCGTTTCGGTTAGCGTGTAGGTATCCGGAGGTACGGTAAGGTTCCACCTGTGATTTCTGGGCTCGATAGTTATATCGCGAATTATTGGAGAGGCTGATTTTGGGGTGACCTTGTACATTTTTACCCCTAAAATATTTGGGATCACATTATCTGACCCTTCTTCATTTTTAAATATGAAATCTGCTGATAGGTCTTGATAGGTTTTGGCATTTGCCAAACTACCAATGGCTGCCGTGAAGGTATTCTTGAATCCCGCACGGTCAAAAGCGTACAGACCCAATTTTGCCGAAGATTTGACCACAAGTCCATTGACATACCGGGGTTCTATTTTAAAATTTCCCAAGTCAAGGTTTGTTTCTGTATCCGTTACGTCCACAGAAGCTTGCACCCGGTCGATCAAAATGTAGGGATCGCTATTGAGCAGCGTTACCGTATGCGTAACGCCTTCCCCAAAATAGGAAAAATTAAACCTGCCATCAACCCCAGAATAGGTGTCAAAGCGCAAATCACCAGCCTTGACGGCCAAATGCTGGTTGGCGTACGCTTCCCCCTCGTCATAGGTGTTGTTGCCGTTTATGTCGTTATATACCCGTCCCGTGATTCCAAAGGTTTCCCCTTCGTTATAGAAGGCTTTGATAGGTGTTTCCGGGTGAATCTTAATAAAATTCCCCCTGGCGTGCGTCCAGTAGTTTCCCTTTGCATCAATGGTCAACCAATCTGGCCGGTAGTGGTCTATGTAGGGTACCACACTGTTGTTGCCTTCAATATTAATGACCGAAATCTCGGGCGTATCAAAAATTGAAGAAACGGTTATGATCTGAGCCAGGTCGTTGCGGAGCAGGTGTAAATTTCCGTTTTCATCGGCCACACCATTCTGAAGGCCACTCAGAACCGAATTCAAATTCCTGTCTAGTCTGACAAAATTATCACCATTGTACACAATTACTGCATTGCTTCCTACGAAAGCCATCGTACCATTAGGCATGGTAACGATATCCGCTAAGGTACCTATTGAAGTGGTTGCAAAAGTATGGGTGGTGGTTGTATTAGTACCAGTGTTGAATTCTTTGGCTATAAAATTGCCAGCCTGGCTATCGTACCTTGCAAACCAAGCGTGGCCTTCGGTATCCATATTAAACCGGAAATAGCTGGCATAATTTTCATCAAGACTATCCCTTGAGACGATATTATTGAATTTATAAGCTACAAGTTCACCGCCGCTTCGATTATATCCCCAAATTTGATCTTTGTACCTCTGGGCGTTTGCAAAAGTGACATTCTTTTCCGCCGGAAGTTGAAAGGTTAGTGGTTCACTGTATTTGGTAACCTTACTCGATGATATTACTACAGGACGATTGTCCTCATCAACGGTTAGGCTTTGAGACATGCGCAGGTTATATTTCGCAGAAAACTCATCATCATCGCTAACATATGTAAGTACATCATCATAGGAATTGCCCCACCAGGTACCATTTTTGCCGGGATAGGAATTGGTAAACCTGCGGGATAAGGACGATGAAACATTGCCCGGTACATCATCGTTGATGCCTGTCCAGTTGCCATTGTCGTAGATTAGGCCTTCAAAATTGCGGTTGAGTCCACTGGAGCCGTCTATAGTGCTGAAATACATTTTACCATTGTGCATTGCAATGTCATCAGGACGGTAGGTTACGGGAAGGTTCAGTTCATCAAAGAAACTTAGCGGAAAGTCTTCAAATGTGGCAGAATCACTGTTTACTGTCATTCGCATAAGACCGTTGTACCTTCCGCTGGTCGCCCAAATGGTGTTGTTATCTTCAATACCAATATCGTTGATAATGATGGCTTCATAAGGATCGATAGGACGCACATATTCTTTAAATGTACTGGTGCCGGGCTCAAAGGAAACAATGCCACCTACTGATGGGGAAGAACGGGCGGCCAACCAAACTTTTCCGTCAGGAGCAGCTTCCATATCTATAATGTAATCTTTTAACAACCCGTTGGAAGTGTTATACAGTTTATTTGTCATATTTGACAAATCCAGTTCGTAAAGCCCCATACTCCCACCAACGTACAATTTGCCATTCTGCACCAATGCACTGCTTTGAGAAAGTGCATTCGTGGGAATACTGCCCAAAGATTTAACAAAATTGAAAGCCCCATTTTGTGCCGTATAAAGCCAAACTTCACTTTTTGAATTGTTCAGAGCGAGGATGTACGTGATACCACTGGTAGTATCAAAAGCAAAGTTGCGTGCGTAAATAAAATCTGAACCCAAAGGATTGGAGAAAAACTTCAAGGTTGACAAATTGATGCCCTGCACCCCTTCATTAGAACCATTATGGAAATACAGAATACCGTTTGAATCAACCACCGCATTCACAGGGGGTGAAACCACGGTCGTAAGGTTTCTTCTGGGAAATGCAAACTGTGGAATATTCAACCAAGTGCCATTCTCCTTTCTTATAGAAAAGCCTGCCCTGGTAAGAAAAACTTCATCATTGTTATAATAATTTGGGATGGCCTTTGTGATACCACGGTAGTTAAGTCCATAACTGCGCTCTACAACGCCTAAGTTTCCGGCGCGATCGCAAAACGAAATTTTGCCGTCTGCCTCTGGCAGGTCTTCCCCGCAGGAATCCGGATAAAAGGTAATTTTGGTTCCCGTTGTAAACGTCTCAATCTTTTCAACTTGTGCTTGCAACGTTGCAGCAATTGTGAAAAGCAATAGTGTAATGTATGGTTTCATAATAGTTGGTTGTAGAAATGTTAAGTTGTTTTCACAGGGCGCTTTATCTAAGTTTTTAAGAATAAGTTATTTTGATTACTTTCATTTTTGCGCCCGTAGTGACAACCTAGCAGCAACCCGGTATTTACCCCTAAATTTTCCAAGCTGCATGATTTTTATTTTCTAATTTACGGAAGCTTTAAACCACTCCTCGTATTTATCGCCTAGAAGTGGTACGGTCTTTTCTTTTCCGTTTGCTGCGTTGACGATGCCCATAATCCACATATAGATCAGGACGAATATGCCAAGGATGTTGATGATCCAGTCCAAAACGGGGATGATCCCGATAAGGCCTAGAGCAATCCCCGTAATCACCAATCCCACGGACTGGCGGATGTGAAAACTCGCAAATGCGTTCTTTTTATCACTGTTCATCACAAAGGCAATGATCAGCCCAATGATGGTGATGTAAGCAACGATAGCCGTGTTTTTGCCGTTGGCGTTGCTGGCTTCGGAAGTTTTTTCTGTGGTGTAGGTTTCAGTTGTTTCCATGGTGTGTTAGATTTAATTGATGCTGATTTCAAATATTAATGAATAATTAACCATAGGGTTAACACCCGCATTTAAAAATTTAACGACAAACGAAATAATAGCTTCTAAATTCATACCACCACAAATAATCCTTGGTATGACGCAACTGTAAAAGAAGCTTAGAAGGTGTTCTCTGGGAATGCACACCTTAATTTATGAGCTTATTGTTGCCCCAAACTTTTATAGTCTGCTTTTTCTATGGTAAAAGGCGCTTTTTCCAAACGGGTGCAAACCATCTTGAAGCTGTCCTTGCTTTTATTTTTGTCCACCATTTCCATCTCGAGCATCAGCCCGGGATTGCCCCCTTTTTTGAGCCAGGAAGGATCAAAACCTTGGGGGATTTGTTTGTTGTTCTCATAGATATTCTGAAAGCCAACGGGAACCTCGTAGGTGACATAGGTAGTGTAGGAATAATCAGGACCGTCGATGCGGTAGCCGTCGCAATCGTAACCCAAAATGGTTTTCCCTGCAACTTGGGTAACCTTATAATCTGAACCATACTCTTCTTCGGTTTCTTCAGTTGTGGTTTCTATGTCAGGGGTGTTCAGTTTTGGCATTTTGGTCACCATCGCCATTTTCTGTCCGTCCTGATCCATAAACATAACCAGCTGGCTGATGTTGTTGTCGTAAACCATTTTCACGGTCTCACTATTTTTACCGTCCAAGGTCATTCCCCAATATGCGGCATCCGCTTTAAAATAGTAGTTCATCAGAAAGTCTTCGGTTTTAGGTTTGTTTTCAGCTGCTGTCATTTTTAAGGTATAGAGCCAATCAAATTCATAACTATCCGGGACGTCATCAAGCGAACCAAAACCTAGGCCTTCAACGCCAAAATCCATATCAAAAATCTTGTCAAGGGACTTTGATGCACTTTCTTCCGCTTTCTGTGAGGTTTTTTCGATAATGGCATTTTCAACCTTCTGCTCAATACGTTTTTGAAGTTTTTTAAAGAACTGCGCTTCCGCGGAAGCTGTAAAAACAAGTAAAATCATTGTTATTACTGTTGTCATATACTTCTTCATAATTAAAATGTTTATAGGATTTTCTAATTTATGAATATGAGCGTGAGAGGTTAACATCTATGATAAGAATTATTACATTTAACTGGTGTTAACCTTTTTCTCAAGACCTCACTAATGACCAAAAGCGATCAGGAAATAATCTCCCGCATTAAGAAAAGCGATAGCCGCGCGGTAGAAGAACTGTATTTGGAGCACAACGTGCCCTTTCTAAAATTTGCCTCGCGCTATGATGTGCAAGCGGATGATTTAGAGGATATATATCAAGATGCGGTCATTGTTGTTTATGAAAAAGCGGTACAGGGGAATTTGGATGAACTTAAAAGCACAATAAGGACGTATCTCTTTAGTGTGGGGAAATATATGATTTTTGAGCTGTCGCGAAAGAAAGCGCGGATGCCAACCACCTCTGAAGATTATATCCTTGACCGAAGCGATGAAACCTTGGCCACTGAGATCAGAAACCCGGAAGAACCCACTGAGAAGCAGCACTTATTGATGGCTAAATTTAAAAAGCTGGGTACCAAGTGTCAGGAAATACTGAAGCTTTTTTACTATGAAGGGCATACGATTACAGACATAATGCAGATACAAGGTTATGATAATCTAAATGTGGTAAAAAGTCAGAAATCAAGATGTCTCAAGACATTAAAGAAAATGGTTACAGCACTATGAAAGAGGAATTGATAAATACTTATTTTGAGCGCAAGCTCAGTCCTGAAGAGCAACGGCAATTTGAGGAATTGTACGAGAATGACCCTGAATTCCGGGAGGAAGTTGCTTTCCGGGAGGATTTGAAAAAGGTGGTGACGCGGCAAGAACGTGGCCAGATCAAAGAGCGGTTACAACAATTAAAGAGCATACAGCAGGTATCTCCGGAGGTCAATAAAGTGAGGCGGTTATATCCCTGGGTGGTGGCGGCAGCTTCCATTGCGGCGATTCTTGTCATTATGATGTATGTGGTGAACCCCATTGGTCAGCAAACCAATTATGATGCGCTTTACGCGGAAAATTTTACGCCTTATGAAAATGTGGTACATCCCATACAGCGGGGTGATGCGGCAGCGTCTCTGGAAACCGAAGCATTTACCGCATATGAGTTTAATAAATACGAGAAGGCTGCACAGTTGTTTGAAGAACTGCAAAAGCAAAGCACAGAAAACTACCTGAACTTTTACCGCGGTATTTCCTTGATGCAGTTAAACAGACATCAAGAAGCAACCAAGGAACTAAAATATTACTTGTCCACAGGTGGAACCCTAGATGTTAGGGCAAAATGGTATTTAGGCCTTTGCTATTTAAAATTAGACAAGCCGGAAATTGCCCAGGATTTTTTCTTAGCTGTTATCAAGGCAGGTGGCTTCAAAGAAAGATCTACTAATAATATTCTCAAGCAGATCGATTAGTCCGCATTTTTACCACCAATGCAATCAGGCCCAGAGCCACAAAGCCACCAACCAAATACCAGATCCACGAGATTGAGGTAACAACGGCCTTGCTATTGCCGGAAACTGAAAACGCTGCCCAATAGTAAGGATGCTTTAATAAGTCATCGTCAGTGCTTTGCAGATAAGCGATTTTGGCCTGTTGCAGCGCTTTTGCTTTTGATTTGCCATCGCTCAGTTCTTTGTAGAAGCGATCCATCAAGGTGACGGTTGATTTGTCATTAATTTTCCACAGGCTGTTGACTATAGAAAGGGCACCGGCATACTGAAACCCCTTGCTCAGACTCACCATACCCTCTCCATTTTGAAGTTTGCCAATGCCGGTCTGGCAAGCACTAAGCGTAACCAGTTGTGCCGGGATGGGTGTGTTGTAAAGATCCTTGACATATAAGATATTTACCGAATCTTTGGATTCACTAAAGGCCAAATAAGAATAATCTGGAAATTCATCGTTGGCGCTGGCGTGTGTCGCCAAGTGCAACAGATCGTGGTTTTGACTGGCAGCTAAAAAGTTGGACAAAGATCCCGAAGCGTCCTTAAATACTTTGGTGGTAAAATAGGGCGAAATGCTCTCCACCTCTTGCCCGTTATGCAGCAGCCTACCAAACTTTATGCGATTAGGTGCTGGCTCTCCAAAGAATGCCGGGGCAAAAGCGGCCAGGGAAATGGTCGATTCGCGCTTTATTTCGTTTAGCGAAATCCACGATGATACCGCATCGGCATAACTGATGGCTTTGTCATAAAGCAGGTATCGGCCATCGCGCATCAGCACGTCAAAGGGAAGGTAGTGCAGAATTCCGTCGGGGATGATGATGATTTCTTCTTCAGCTTCGGGAATTATGGGGGCCAGTAATTTTTGATAAAGATTTTCAGATAGCGGTTTAAAGTTTTCTGCAGAATTTGAAATATTCAGCGAACTGATCTGCTCGTAAAACTTCCGGATGTCCTGCTGATCTTCTTTGGAAAACGGAATTTTGAAGAAATCCGATTTTTTTTCGGTGAAAACCAAAATGTATAAAGCTCCCGCTGCACGGGTATATGTGATCAAAGATTGCGAGCTACTGAGTGCTGTCTGAACCTCATCCATACTAACCCGGACCGGTTTGAACTTTAAATTGTAATAGGCCGCATGGGTATTCTTTAATTCTTCCAAAAAACCATAATAATTGTCCTTGGCCTGTGAGAGTAAATTTTGTAGTTGCCTTTGCTCATAAAGTGCATTGGCCGTGAACAGTTGTTTTTCCAAATGGGCGATGCGGCTTTTATAGGTAGATTCTTCCAGTAGTATCTCTTCTGAAATATTGAGGAATTCAGTTGCCTGTGCACTTCTGATGGCTTCCTGTAGAAAAACATCCTTTCCGGTTTCTGAGACCTGAAGCGCCAGATTGAGATATTTCGTTTGTGGGTTGTGTTCATAAGCCAGATATAGAACCTGCATTAAATCTCCAAGCAGCGGTTGGGCCGCATCGATCACAAAACGCTTATCGAGCTTGCTTTCAAATTCTTTTTTGAGCAAATCGAAAAGGTCAAGAACCGCTGGAACCAGCGAAACGGCGTGATCTAAATATATTAGCTTTTGGGTATCCTTATGCATTGCCAAAAGAACACGGATGCGCAATTTATACAACTCAAGCAATTGCCTTTTGGAAAACACCTGATCACTTTTTGGAAGCGCTTCCGAAGTATTTGCAAAATGGGTTGGTGACGTATTCTGAAATGCCGAATCCAAGTGTTTCATCGCTTTCGGGAAATCCTCTTTTATCAGAAACATTTTCGCTATGCGATAATAGACGTCAGCAACATCTTGGTGGGGCTGATGGTTTCGAAAAATTTGATAATCAAATAGGGCAGATTTGTAGTGATCCAATGCAGCAGGGTAGTCTTTCTTTTTGGTATAGATATCACCATAGAGTAATTGCTGGTTTTTGTAAAACGGATCGTTCTTTGACAATAATTGAGCTCCCTTATTAAGCAGTTGAATGGCCTTTGCAACGCTGTCCTGTACCAATAAATTCTGGGCAATCTGGTGGTAGGTATTAATAATGGTGTTTTTAATGCCCGGGTTATCACCCGGCTTGTCCTCGTACTGTGGCAATAGTTTATAGAGTAGGGCATTTGCCTGCTTCACATTCCCTTGATCGCTGTACAACTGACTGCGCAGCCGGTTTATATTGGCCAACTGGTTTTCTGCCTCTACTGGTGGATACAGCGCCTCAATAAAGCTGTTAGCCTTTTTATAATTGACCTCCGCAAGCTCAAATTTCCCCGTATTCTTATAAATCGAAGCCAAAAAGGTTATGGCACTAAGGTATGTTTCCTGCTGGTCAGATGTCAGATTTTCTCGAGCGCTGCTATCAAACTCAGAAATAAGTTTGATGAAATAGGCCTTTGACCGCTCATATTCTTTTAGTTTGTAATAATAATTACCGGTGTTAAGGTTTAACGAATTTTGATAGGTACCCGAAGGAATCGATTCTGGCAAGCGGTTTATGATGGAGTCGGTTGTGATAAGATTTTTGCGGTAGGCGTTGAGGTTGTAAAAGTAACCGTTGCTCAAAAGTGAATATTCAAGCACTTGCAGGGCTGTTTCCAGATCTTCGTCCTCTAGACTTAGTTGAACAGCTTTGTCAAAGTGAAGATTGGCACTATCGCTGTCACTGTACATTACCTCATACCCTGCGTAAAAATTCTGGGTTACGGCATCATTTAGTTCTTGGGCGATTGCATTGGGAAAATAAAGGAGGGATACTGTAATCAGTGTGAGGTGATACCATTTCATAAAAAAATACCCTTATGGGAATAAGGGTATTAAATTAAATAATTTAAATGTTAGTACAGAAACATTTACAAGTCAAATCTTACAGCATAACTAAAATCCTTACCGGCAGGCTCAAAATACTTTTGCACGGTAAGTATGTAGCTGCCACCTTTCAGTTCGTCAATTGCAAATGCAAATGCTCCATCTTCGTATTCCTCAGCTTCTTCCAGTACCCTAATTTTTTTACCGGCCAGTGTACTGATCGTTAAATTAAAACTGCCTATTTCTTGCTTCTCAAAAACGGCGATGGCGGATCTAATAACGGGAATGGGGCAGTTCAGGACTTTGGGATCGTTACACGGGTTGGGTTTCGGAGCAGGCGGGATGGGCAACCGGCCTATAAAAGCTTTTGTATACTCAAGATAACCGGATACTGTTTTTAAAGATTGCTGTACTTTTTCCAGTTGTTGAATTGCTCTTTCGTTGCCCTTTTCAATTTCCTGCTGAAGCATTTTCTTTTGCACCTCAAGTGCACGATGCTCGTAAACCAGGGCGGTGTGGTGCAGGTGAATTTCATAAGTCACCTCTTCTTTCTTGGTTTTTTCAGTGATGGTGTTTTTCTGAATAATGCTCGTATCATCATTGGTTTGTAAAGCTTCAGAATCCATCTCACAGGAAGCAAGGCTAAGTAGCATTAAAATGGGAATGGTAAACATAAGTTTCATGGTTATTAAGTTTCTTATTGGTGCCAAAATTTTAAAGAGGTTAACAAGGGCACAGCAAATTAGTGAATTAAATGTAAATGCAGTCCTTTCAGATGATTACAAATATTGTTCTGAATTGAAATCTCACAATTTTTAAAAATAAAAGAATCATTTCATTGAAATCTGTATGGTTTTTCCACGCTAATCTTATGGGATAAAAGTAGAATAATTAAGATGATAGGTGGAATTTAGCCAAAACACCTCGTCCCGTGAAAACTCCCTATCTCATACTCAGTAATGACAATTCGTACATTCAATCGATAGAATCGTTTATGTATGAATTTGAAGAATTTTATCATTGTGGTACCTGGGATACCCCTGAAAATTTTTTCAACAGCACACTAAAGTCCAAAAATCCATTGCTTATTGTGGATCTTGACTTTATGAGTGCCACGGGCGGTGATCCTTTTCAGATCATCAAGGAGATTCGTGATTTTAGAGAGGTCGAAACCACGGTAGTCGTGGCTTCCCGGAGCAAGGAACACGCCTTTGACGCTATAAAACACCAATGTGCCGATTATTTTCTTAAGCCCTTCCATGAATTGGGACTTCGGAAGTTTGTCCTTCGGTATTTAAGAAAACAAGTAAGTAGGCCCCAAAAACTCTTTTTACAGACCCGGTCAGAATTTCAGATTATCGATCCGCTAGAGATTCTTTTCCTGCAGGCCGACAACAACACCACCGATATTTATATGATCACAGGTGAAAAGTTGACCGCTTTTAAAACATTGAAAAGTTTTGAAAACCGCCTTCCTGATAATTTTCTGAGGATACACCAAAGCTATATCATCAACACAACTTTGATACGCAGGATCAATTTTAGAAACTCGGAAGTGGTGATTAAATTCCAGAAGAACACCCAGCGAATCCCTTTTTCCCGATCCTACAAAAGCACGGTAAAATCGCTCCAAACAGAACTGGTCAACAGATAAAATTTATTTTTTACCGAATACTCGCGTTCACGGGGGAGTTGCTATCGTACAAGCACCATCTACCATAAATGCTGGAAACGATAGGCTTTAACCATTTTTCTATAGTAGTTTAGTTCTCGAAATGTATTGGCAAAGACGTTTAAATACACCTACGATTTTGACAATTGCATTAAGTCAGGAAAATCCTGCGAGACAAAACCAATCTAATTATTTAAAGCACTAATTATGAAAAATCTACTAGCCCTTTGCACCTTCGCCCTTTTTGCCTTGTCATTTTCCTCTTGTGAGCCCGAAGAAATGTATGAAGCACCGGGAGATTTTACCGACATTCAGTTGACCACCGGATCAGGTGAGGAAACCTCAAAAAAAGACGATGAACAGACCCCCGATGAGTGGTAAAATTACTCAGTCCCCATAGATAAGCCCCAAAGTTTTGGGGCTTTTTTTTATCTTAATCCTAAAGGAAGAGAGCTTATTTGGTACAATTATCAACAAATAGGTATATTGCTTTACACAATGCATCTCCAACGATTTTTATGAAGTCAATAAGGGTATCCTTTTCTAAGGTAAACAGTTTATTTGAGGCCAAATATGGACTCTGTTGTATGCAGGCTTCTGCCTTGTTCTGTTTGTTGCTTCTAATGGGTTGTCGAAGAGATGGGAATATCAAACCGGTAAAAGAAAATGTTGCTTATGAGAAGGCGCTGAACTATACTGATGGGGAAGATTTAAATCTAGATTCGCTTAGTTCCTTATATTCTGATATCGGTCCAGATACCTTAAAGCGCAAAATAGCATTTAAAATGGCATACCGATACTACCATAGTATGGATAGCCTAAACTTTAGAATTTGGAATAAAAAGGCGTTGGCGATCGCAGAAAGAACTAAAGATAAAAATAGAATTGGCTTGGCTCACTTCAATCTTGGCAATTTCTTCGATAATTTACATGCTGTAGATAGTTCCTATTACCATTATTATAAAGCTTACAACGCCTATAGTACGACAAATAATAGGTCATCAATGGCTCGTGTATTGCACAATATGGCCGTTCTGCAGGAAGGAATTAGAGATTTTACCGGCAGTGAAGTTATATTAATACGATCACTGGAAATCGCTCAGGAATTGCAGGATGACAAACTTTTATATCTTGGTTTTACTTTGTTGGGAATAGTGTCAAATGGATTGGGGAATTACTCTGATGCATTGAAGTATCATAGAGAGGCTCAATACTATGCGAAAAATCTAGACAACCAATTGTTTTTAGCCTCGATTTCAAATAATATTGGTGTGGTCTATCGCAATATGGGGAACTTGCCAGAGGCCATATTAAATTATAAAAAAGCTTTGTCAACTAGAGACTTGCAGAATGATGATCCAGAACTCTACGCAAGAGCGCTAGAAAATCTAGCCTATGCCAATTTTTTAGAAGGTAAGGATGAAATGTTCTATGACTTTTCTGTCGAGGCGTTGAAAATTCGAGACAGTTTGTCTGATGATGCCGGCATTATTGTCAATCGCCTGCATTTGGGAGAATACAACCTTAAGAATAGAGATACGTTAAAAGCTGTCATAAATTTTAATGTTGCTAAAAAACTATCCAAAGAAACCGATAATTTTCGGTATATTTTAGAGTCATTGCTCTGGCTATCAAAGGCAGATCGCAAAAATTCTGCAGCTTTGCTTTCTGAATATGTATCAATAAAAGATAGTCTGGATTTTGAAGATCGAAAGATCAGGAATAAGTTTGAGCGTATACGCTTTGAAACTGATGAATACATAGAAAGGAATGAACTGCTGAAAAAGCAAAACCTGTGGATCGTATATACCGGGGCGGCCGTAATCCTTGTCGTAGTGCTTTTTTACTTTTACAGGGAACAAAAAGTAAAGAATAAAGAACTGTTTTTTGATTATGAGCAGCAGAAATCAAACGAACGGATTTACGAATTGTTATTGCTTCAGGAAGAAAAGCGTGAAGAGGGCAGGAAGCAAGAACAACTGCGCATTTCTGGCGAACTTCATGATGGTGTTTTAAGTCAGGTTTTTGGTGTAAGGATGAGTTTGGGTTTTTTAATGGGAAGTTTAAAAAATGTGGAAAGCCGCATTTCTGGCCAAATAGACAAGCATATTGATAATATACATCAAATTGAGACAGAAATTAGGGAAATCAGTCATAACTTAGCCAATCACACCATACTGAACAATTCCACTTTTTTGGTAATTTTAGAAAATTTTGTTGCTGAAAGGAGTGGCTTCAATGGTCTTGAGATCAAACTAAGAATAAACGGAGAGATATCTTGGGACTTGATTGACAATGAGATTAAGATCAACGTATTCCGCATACTTCAAGAAGCTACCCAGAATGCAATGAAATATTCACAGGGAACTATGCTCTTGATAGCCATTGATATAGCCGATGGGCTACTGCTGCTGAATGTGAGTGATAATGGCATTGGATTTAAAAGGTCGCGAACCAAAGGGGGCATCGGCATAAAAAGCATGACCAGAAGGGTAAACAAATGCAAAGGAGAAATATATATTCAGTCCAGTTCTGAAGGTACCGATATTAAAGTTAAAATTCCTATTTAAATGCGCAAATCACTCAACGTAGCGGCAATTGATGATCACCCATTGATCTTGGAATCCTACAAACAGGCCTTGACCATTGTGGCAGAGAAGCACGATCTAGATCTGATCTTCAATTCGTTGACTACGATAGGCGAGGCCCAGCGGTTTATAAATGACCCAGCTTTCAAGAATGTGGACATGGTTCTTCTGGACATCCGCCTGCCCGACGAAGATGAAAAGATAAAATCTGGAGAGGATTTGGGTATTTTGATCCGGGAGAAAGCAACTGCCTGCAAGATTGTTGTGGCCACTACCTTTAGCAACAATTACCGTGTAAATGGCCTTTTGAAGAATCTTGACCCCGAAGGAATGCTGGTCAAGGCTGACCTGACACCGCAGAAACTAGTCAATGCGCTGATCCAAGTTTGGGAAAAACCACCTTTTTACAGTGAAACGGTTTTGCAGCTATTGCGCAAACTGGTCACTAACGATCAGCATATTGACCAGATAGATAGGCAGCTGCTTTATGAGCTTTCCTTGGGCGCCAAGATGTCTGAACTTCCCAATGCAATACCTATGTCCTTAGCGGGCCTTGAAAAAAGAAAGCGAAACTTAAAACTAATGTTTGGAGTAGATGGTCAAAGTG
>JBATUQ010000024.1:0-27684 GCA_049671285.1 Leeuwenhoekiella sp.
ATTTTGGTTCTATCATCTTCTGTACTGCAGCTCAACAATGCAGTTAGTGTGATCAAAGCGGTAAAATAATATAATTTTTCATTTCTATATTTATTTGTTTATTACCTAATAAAGCATTAGGTATAAGATTGGAAATTTTGTCACGTTTCATTTTCTCATATAGGACTTTGGCTGACCAGACCTAATTAATTGTCTTATTTTGTTTTTTTTATAATTAATATTGAAACCTCTGTCGCGCAACAGAATTTGTTGATGCTATAGCTATGAGAAAGGGGTGCCAAACTAACATTCCCCTAAAGTGAACACCCCAATACCCATAACTTCTAACATCACAGTAAACCTAGACTTAAAATGACGTTAGTAGCAAATCATAAGTATCTCAATTTATAAATTGAGATACTGTAATTTATAAATCGACAGATGTTAACAGATGTATAAATATTTGAAAATCATATTTTTATATAAATCTGGTAAAAAAGTGGGTCCAATTGGAGTAGAGGGAGCGGTAATGGAGCAAATGCGAAGTTTAAAGCGTTCTTTCGCTGATCTTTTCGATAAAGTAACTAGGTGTTATCCCTGTTTTTTTCTTAAAAGCTTTGTAGAATGAACTGGAAGATTTAAACCCTGTCTCAATGGCTATTGATTCTACAGTATATTTGCGCCATTTTCTATCCGTTTTAAGGCGGTTGATGGCATAGTCAATACGTAAACCTTTAACATATTGTGAAAAATTTTGGTTTTTTTCTTTGTTGATCAGCTGAGACAGATAACTGGAATTGGTTTGTAGCTTTTTGGCTAGATTAGAAAGAGTTAGGTTTCTCTTGAGATAAAGTTGCTCCCTTTCAAAAGAATTAAGTTTTTGCAATAGTTCGAAACGGAGGTGATCGTCCAAAAATCTTTTTTGTTCTTCTGATGAATTGGGCAGGGCTTCCCTATTTTTTATTTCTCCCCGGTTTTCTTTCACCAGTGTCTCAAAACGTTTTTCGTATACTAAAGAACGACGAAATACTAATCCAAAAGCGACAAGGACAATACTTAGAATCGACGATACAATCCATATGACAGTATTTTTGCGATTGGCATTACCCTTTAACTCATCAATTAAGAATTGACGTTCCTGTTTCATTTGAGAAATATTGATGTCAATTTTAAAGCGTCTTGTGGTAAAACTTTTTTCCGAATCAAGAAGGCTGTCTGCCTCAATCAGTCTATTGAAATATTCTATCAATTTTTCACTTCTAATCCCCTTTTCTTTGGAAAGTCTTATCAATGATTTATACAAATCCCTGACCTCATAAGACCAATCCTTGTTTGTCCAAAAGAGGCTATCAGACACTTTATAATAATAGAGTGCAGAATCTTTTTGTTTAAATATTTCTTTTATTTTACCCTTGTAATAAGAAATTGATCCGCTGACATTATTAGGATGTTACCTAGGTATACCCCTCCCAAAGATGAAGCGCGTCAGCATAATCTTTCTGGGCATATTTAACTTCAGCCTTCAAGGTCTTAAAATCATTTAAAAAATCACGGTCATTTTTACCTAAGGCAAAGTTGATCCCTTGTTCTATCCAATAATCAGCTGAATCGATCTTGCGATCAGTCAAATAGGCCTCGGATAATCCTAGATATGCATAGTATCTATTTATTAATTGTGCAGCTGAACTATCAGGGAGTTTTTGTACCTCGTTATAATATTTATGCAGCAAATTCAGTGGGGGGCGCTCTCCTATCTGCTGCGATTTGAAATAAATTATTACTCCTAGATAATTTAGTGCATAATCCTTATTCCCCTTACTTTGAGCATCATCATAGGCCATTTGATAGTATTCCCATGCATTTTTATAATCATCATTATACAGACTCCAGTAACCTTTAAATGCATAACCAACTCCAGGATAATTGGGATGACCCAAATTTTCAGAGTACATGATAATGCTATCCGCATACTTAATATTTATTTCAAGTGTAAACAGGCAAACTAGGTTTTCATAACCTCTTGCAATTGTAAGACTGTCACCCGTCAATTTCGCTTGATTGAGAAATGTTTTGGCTGCGGGAATAACTAATGGATGATTTTCATCGACGAATTTCCGTATCTCTTTGAGATCGTAACTGTCCTTTAAATCTTGATCTTTTCGGGTTTGGGAATAGGCTTGCGATAGGGCGAGTATAATCAACAAAGATGTAAGTGCAACAGCCTTGGAGTGCATAAGGTAATCTGATATTCAGTTAGATACCTTGAAAAATTACTAATAATTATTGAAATATAGAGAGAAAGATCAATAAATTTTTGCGAAGAATATGCTTGGTCAATTGTACAGTATGAGTGATCACATTAGTTTTAACCTAGCCGCCCACGGCTACAATGTGGCAAAGTATGTGCCTTTTGGTCCCGTAAAAGATGTTATGCCGTAGTTAATTAGAAGGGCAGAAGAGAATACTTCTGTGGCTGGGCAGACGAATAGGGAACTGGATTTGCTTAAGAGGGAACGGAAGCGGAGGGATTGATATCAGTCACTTGAAAAATTACTCATAGATTGGTGAAACTGATTTTTTAATACTATAAAGATCTTCAATCTGAACAATAATTTAGGAATGAAATTGTATTCAAACCTTCAGCATATTTAAGTCCTTCCATTGCATAAAATTTTGAGATATGGCAGTTGGCATCAAACCGCCCGAGTCAATCTACATTGTGGCAAACTTGTCAATGTTGCGAAATATTAGGTAGTTTTCTACGCTTTATAAGATTCAAATAGCGGTCAAACTTTTTGCGGTAGCATTGATTACATTGCTTTTTGTGGAGGTTTATAGGCTCCTTAAAATTTCCGTCAGTCACACTTCGCTAACATTCTATTTTGTTATTCCTTTCTTGGTAATCGCCGTAGCCACGTTTCTTTATTTCTATAGCCGAAATGCCAGAAAAAAAGGTTGGCTCAAATAGTTAATGCGTGCTGTTCACACTTTTTTACCAAAGCCGTCAAGAGAAAAATTTACTGTAAAATGCCAAATAATAGTACAATTGTATAAAGTGCTTTACTTCACAATCCCTCATTAAAAAAATCACATAGTATAACACTCTGCCACCACATCTTCATTGGTAATCCGTAAATGTTTGGGAAGTTTGTTGTCTTTTGGCAAAACTGCGAGATAGCGATCAAAATTTGAGGTATAGACCAATTTATAATGTGGATCGATGCCGAGATTTAATTTTTCTACAATCTCGCGAACCAGTTCCTGATGATGTATCAGATCATTGCTTCCCAAATGAAAAATGCCAAAACGCTTCCGGTTGATGATGTAATGCACTTGCTGTGACAGTTTTTTGTCGGTTGTGGTGTTGATGATCAAATGCGGAAAAACTTCCAATGTGGCTTCCAGTAATACGGTCTGTTTTATTTCGCGTACGCGGGGAGAATTTCTTCCGAAGACCATTGGCAGGCGGATAATGGCAAACTGTTCTTCCGGCAGGTGACGCATAATCAGGTTTTCGCACTGAATCTTTAATTTTCCGTAGGCGCTTTCCGAGAAAGTTTTGTCGTTTTCGTAGGACGGAAAATTGGTGAAGGCATCAAATACATTTGACGAACTCAAAAAGACCAAAAATGCACTGGATTCCTGAGCATAGGCTACCAATTGATTATGCGCTTCCACTTGCGCATAGAAATCACCCCGAATCGCGGAAATAATTACCGCCGGGCGCAACTGTTCCAAAACTGGATAAATGTCATCCACAACAGCATCGTATTGCACAAAATGCTTGTTGTCGCTGTGTATGCTGCCGGTGTGATACGTTCCAAACGTGTCATAATAGCGGAACAGTTCTTTGTATAAAGCTCCGCCCAGAAAACCACTGGCGCCAAGGATTAATATTTTAGGGGATTGTGTAATAGCTTTTTGTTTATGAACGCAGTGCTTCCGTTTTTAGTGGATATAACACTGCGTATTTCCTGAAAGGTAATGGTAATCGATTAATTCCAAAAGAAATTGCCCGCCGGCTTATCGACAGGCGGCGGTTGATAAATTCTACTTTTGTTTCGTATTTATTTTTTGTAAAACGGAAGTTTAACGACTTTGGCCGGAATCGCTTTATTACGAACATTGATAAAAAGCTGACTTTCTGGTCTAGAAAATTCAGTGTTTACATACCCCAGGCCGATGCCTTTTAAAAGCGAAGGGGACATTGTACCTGAAGTGACCGCACCAAGTGTATTGCCATCGATATCCTGAATGGTATAACCGTGACGCGGAATACCACGCTCCAGCATTTCAAAACCTACCAGTTTTTTCTCGATACCACTGTCCTTTTGACGCTTCAGAGATTCAGAATTTACAAAGTCTTTGGTAAATTTTGTAATCCAGCCCAGACCGGCTTCCAGCGGGGAAGTGGTGTCGTCAATGTCGTTTCCGTACAGGCAATAGCCCATTTCCAACCTTAACGTGTCGCGAGCTGCCAGACCGATGGGCTTGATACCAAAATCAGCCCCGGCTTCCATTACCTTATTCCAGACCTGCTCGACCTGGCTGTTTTTACAGTAGATCTCAAATCCGCCGCTTCCGGTATATCCTGTTGCGCTGATGATGACATAATCTACTCCTGCAAAAGGAGCGACTTCAAAATGGTAGAATTTTATGGCCGAAAGGTCGGTCTCTGTAAGAGATTGCATGGCTTCAACTGCTTTGGGACCTTGAATGGCAAGCAAAGCATAATCGTCAGAAAGGTTGCGCAAATCTGCATCAAAAGTATTTTGACTGCTGATCCATTCCCAATCCTTATCAATATTTGAGGCGTTTACAACCAGCAAATACTGCTCTTCCTTAATTCGGTAAACAATAAGGTCATCGACGATTCCACCAGTTGCATTGGGTAAGCAATTGTATTGGGCTTGATTTACGGCAATCTTCGAAATGTCATTACTACAAACGCGTTGCAAAAGATCGAGCGCTCCCGCCCCAGAAACCAAAAACTCGCCCATGTGACTTACGTCGAAGACGCCCACGGCTTCACGCACAGTTTCATGTTCAGCTTTTACACCTTCATAGGAAACAGGCATTTCGTAACCGGCAAAGGGCACCATTTTGGCACCTAAGGATTTATGTATTTTATTGAGAGCAGTGGTTTTCATCTATAAATTTTTGGATTGACAAAGGTAGGTAAAACCTTATGGATTCTGAGTGTTGGACAACTGCTTAACCTGCCAATACAAACCTGAATTTCAGTGCGAAATATTATATTATTATTAGCAAAAAGCCTACAACTTCATGCCAGCTAATTTCGTAGATTCAATTGGGATTGCAGCGTATTTATAATCTTACTTAAAGTAGCTGAGATCACACCCAACTTATAATTTGGAGCCCAACTTTATGAGAAACTGGTTAAAGAATTTGGTCAAAAAATCTCCGGTTTTACTGAGGGTTTATCACTATGCCATCCGGAAAAATGACATTTCAAAACGTATTATCAAAGGTTCAAACAACACAATAGATGTGCATTATTCGGCGAGTTTGGATCGGTGCAGTTTCAATATTAAAGGCGACAACAATACCATCGAGGTACACGAGCTAAGCCATTTGCGTAATTTTAGCTTCTACATTCGCGGTAACAACAACCATATCCAACTATCCAGAGGGGTTCGGTTTAATCGCGGTGGGTCCATTTGGATCGAGGATGTTGACTGCGTGGCACGCATTGGTGACCATACTACCTTTGAGGACACCCATATTGCTTTGACAGAACCAGGCTCTAAAATTGAGATAGGTAGTGATTGTATGTTTGCCAACGATATCGACATACGAACCGGTGATTCACATTCCATAATGGACAACGCTACGCGGAAGCGAATTAACTATGCACAAAATGTGGTAATTGGCGATCACGTTTGGGTGGCGCCACATGTTTCTATTTTAAAAGGGGTGCACATCGGAAGCAATTCTGTTGTAGCGACACGCACCGTAGTTGCAAGATCATTCCCTGAACAGAATATTGTAATCGCCGGGATGCCTGCTAAAAAGATCAATGAAAATATTTCCTGGGACCGGCAGCGTATTTATGATCGGGAATTTGCTATTGGCTAGATTATTTGGTCAAGAAGTTTTTGAACTGCTCATAATCTGAAATCTGATGGGCTACTTTTTCTTTATCAAGGACCTCTTTAATCTGCTCCGGAATTTCTAGGGTGAAATTTAGGACAGGTTCTACCACAGGAAGGAATTTTACCGGATGAGCGGTTTCCAGAAATATTCCGTAGCAATCGGGGTTTTCCTTTTGGTAATATTTTAATCCCAAATAGCCCACGGCACCGTGAGGATCGGCCACATAACCCGTTTCAGAATAAAGGGATTTCATTGCGGTTTTAGTGTCGGCATCCGAATAGGAAAAGGAGGATAGCTTCCGCGAAAGCGCCTCAAAATCATTATCAAATAATTTCTGTATCCTGATAAAATTGCTCGGGTCGCCCACATCCATCGCATTGCTGATCGTGGCTACTGAAGGTTTTGGAGTATATTTTCCAGTTTTGAGATATTCAGGGACGATATCATTTTCATTTACCGAAGCAACAAAATGTTTAACCGGCATGCCCAATTTATGCGCTACGATCCCCGCGCAGATATTTCCAAAATTCCCACTGGGGACAGAAAATACAAGTTCTTTGCCTTTCCGTTTTGCTTGCTTGTATGCGAACAAAAAATAAAACATCTGCGGAAGCCAGCGTGCAATATTTATCGAGTTTGCAGAGGTCAGTTTGCGATGGTCAGTGATTTCGTTATCTAGAAAAGCCAGTTTTACCATGGCTTGGCAATCGTCAAAAACGCCGTCAACTTCAAGTGCGGTTATGTTGGCACCCAGTGTGGTCAATTGTTTTTCCTGTACGTCACTGACTTTTCCCGTGGGGTAGAGGATGATTACCTGGACGCCTTCAACGTTTAAGAAACCACGGGCCACGGCACCACCGGTGTCACCACTGGTTGCCACGAGTACGGTGACATTTTCTTTTTGTTTCGCTTCCGCGGAAAAATAACCCAGACAGCGCGCCATAAAACGGGCACCAACATCCTTAAACGCCATCGTGGGCCCGTGAAAGAGCTCCAGCGTGGCCACATTTTCTTCTAGTTCCACTAACGGAAAATCAAAGGACAGCACATCGGCGATAATTTCCTTCACCTTTTCATCAGGGATCACACCTGTGGTAAACTGCTTGATGGCTTCAAAAGCAATCTCGTTGTTCGAGTAGTTTTCTATATTCTCAAAGAATTCCGCCTGTAACGGAATGATTTCTTCTGGAAAATAAAGTCCTTTATCAGGCGCAATCCCGCGGATGACGGCTTCGTCAAAATTAACGGCTGGCGCTTTTTCGTTTAGGCTATAAAATTTCATCAACTCTGTTTTCTGTTTTCTGTTCTCGGTTCTCGGTTCTGTTCGTGGTTTCTCTTTTTCTGGTAATCGCAAATTTAAAAGGACCTGTCTTTTCTATATTCTTTACTCTTTGGTCCAAAAGATTATTTACTTTCAAGAATACTATTTCCCTTTTTGGAAACTGGCGAAACATAACTATCGGCGTCTATATGAAGATTACAAAGTTCACTATTGAGCGCCTTTTCCACTTTTTCAGCGGAAGCTTTTCCTTTACAAAGCGTAAACATCGAGGGGCCAGAACCACTAATGCCAAATGCAAGACCACCAGCTTCAATCGCGGATTTTTTGAGCTTATCAAAATGTGGAATCAAGTGTTTACGAGTGGGAGTCACTAATTCGTCCACCGTACTCTTGCCAATCAGCTCATAATCTGAAAGGAATAGACCAGACACTAAACCCGCCACATGCCCTGTTTGTAAAATAGCTGCTTCCAGCGGTACGGAAAGCGGCAGCATCCCTCGAGCTTCCTTCGTTTTAATGGTGATGTGCGGATGAATAATAGTCACAAAAAGTTCGTCAGGAACAGGTAGTGGCACTACGGTAAAAGGCCGGTAATTGGTGATTAATGTAAACCCACCAAAAAGGCAGGGCGCGACGTTATCAGCATGCTCGTTGCCGCTGGCAATGGCTTCTCCTTTCATACCAAGTTTAGTAAGGGTCAAGTTGTCCAGAGGCTTGTCGAGAAATTGGTTGATACCATAAACCACTCCGGCTGCACTGGCCGCGCTACTTCCTACACCGCTTCCCAAACGGATATTTTTAAAAATTTCGATTTCAAAACCGTAATCCAGTTGGCAATGGTCCAGCATCGCTTGTCCGGCGACACCAGCCACATTTTCCTTGGCATCGTAGGGAAGTTCAGCACCTTCTATATTTACGATATGTATTCCAGGTTTTTTGGTTTTACGCAGGATCATTTCGTCACCAAGACCTTCCAGGGCAAAACCCAGCACGTCAAAGCCGCAGTTGACATTGGCTACAGTGGCAGGTGAAAATATTCGGACTTCGTTCATTTTTAATTGTGGTTGTTTGATCTGACCTGTAAGGTTTCGCCGAAGGTAATCTTATAGGTCTTTCTAATGATTTAATTAAGTCTTTTACGAATCAATTGGATTTTTTGAGTGAAGACCTACAAGGTCTTGGAGACCTTGCAGGTCAGACATAACCCTTACATACTTCGTGTTCGTAATACATCAGAAAATAATCCTGCGGCGGTTACTTCGCCACCGGCACCGGCACCTTTTATCAGCAAGGGTTGTTCAGGATAGCGGTCTGTAAAGAACAGCACGATGTTATCGCTGCCTTCCAAATTGTAAAATGGATGACCTTCCGGCACTTGTTGCAGGCCTACGCTGGCTTTACCGTTATCGAGTTGTGCCACATACTTTAATCGGCAATTTTTCGCGGAAGCTTCACTTACGATTTTCTCAAAATGGGCGGCATCTTCTTTTAGCGTTTCAAAGAAATCGTCAACGCTGCCACTGTTCAGGTTTTTTTCGGTGAGGAACGGTTCGTTTTTTATGTCTTCCAGATTCAGTTGCAAACCGCTTTCACGGGCAAGGATCAGGATTTTTCGGGCGACGTCCACACCGCTCAGGTCGATACGAGGGTCGGGTTCGGTATATCCTTCGGCTTTTGCTGCCTGAACCACGTCGTGAAAGTTTCCGCCTGGGGCGAAATTGTTAAAGACAAAGTTCAAACTTCCACTCAAAACCGCCTGAATCTTATGCACCCGGTCCCCGGAATCAATTAAGTTTTTCAACGTGTCGATAATGGGTAAACCTGCACCCACATTCGTTTCAAAAAGTAGTGGTGCGTTATAGGCGCGGCTTAGGCGTTTTAATTCGCTGTATTCCCCATATTCTGAAGAACAAGCAATTTTATTACAGGCAATTACGGCAATACTTTGCTTGAGGTATTTTCCATAAACCCCGGCGACGTCAGCATTGGCCGTAATATCCATAAAGATACTGTTGCGCTGGTTTAGGTTAACGATTGCCTCGTGATAGCGGTCAATACTCGCAGTTTCACCATTAGCCAAAACTTCTTCCCATTTATCGAGGTCGATGCCTTTGTCACTGACCACCATCTTCCGGCTGTTGCTCAGACCCATCACCCGCAGGTTGACTTTAAGCTGGTCTTTTAAGTATTTGCGTTGGTGCATGATCTGATTCAGCAGTTTGCTGCCCACATTGCCTACACCGGTGATAAAGAGGTTAAGTTGTTGCAGTTGCTCTTCAAAAAAGCTTTCGTGCAAGACATTTAATGCCTTTTTTACATCTTTTTCCGCGATGACGGCAGAGATGTTTTTCTCGCTCGCTCCTTGCGCAATTGCACGGATGTTGACATTGTTCTTGCCCAGTGTGCTGAACATTTTTCCGCTGATACCCTGGTGGCTTTTCATACGGTCGCCAACCAGCGCGATGATTGCAAGGCCGATCTCGATGGTAACAGGATCAATTCGGTTAAGGGAAATTTCGCTTTCAAATTCCGCATCGATAGCATTTTTGGCTATTCCGGCCTGATCTTCGGTCAGTGCAAGACAGATGCTGTGCTCACTGCTGGCCTGTGTAATAAGGATGGCACTAATGCCTTTTGATGCAAGGGTTTCAAAAAGCCTTTTGCTGATTCCGGGTGTGCCGACCATTCCGCCGCCTTCTAGCGTGATGATCGCGATGTTTGAAATGGCACTCAAACCCTTAATTGGACTGCCTTTGTCTGATGGGGAGTTGTTTATCAAAGTTCCTGGATCCTTGGCGGCCAATGTGTTTTTGATTCGGATGGGAATGTTGCGCGCCATCACGGGAACGATGGTAGGCGGGTAAAGTACCTTAGCGCCAAAATGAGATAATTCCATCGCCTCGTGATAGGAGATCGACTCTATGGGCCGCGCCTGTTTTACCCATTTGGGATTGGCAGTAAACATTCCGCTGACGTCTGTGTAGATTTCCAATTGGTCAACATCAAGCGCCGCTGCGATTATTGCCGCCGTAAAGTCTGAACCGCCGCGGCCCAATGTAGTGGTCACACCGCTTTCGGTACTGGCGATAAAGCCGGGCATCACGGTTATTTTTTCTCTCCTGCCGGCCGGCGAGGAAGCAAAATATTCCTGAACCTTAGCATTGGTAACCTTATAATTAACCGAAGCTTTGGTGTGGTTGTCGTTGGTGAAAATGAGTTCGCGGCTGTCTTTGGTCACCGCATCAGCACCTTCCTTCACCATCGCGTGGCCTATTATTGTCGAGGACATCCGTTCTCCAAAAGCCAAAAGTTTATCGATGGTTTTTGGGGAAAGTTCGTGTATGAGTGAAATGCCTTGTAGCAGTTCTTCCAAATCTTTGAGCAGTTGAAAAATTTGCTCAACCGCCTCTTTGGAACCGTCGCAAAGTTCTTGGGTGAACTCGCGGTGCTTCTGCTTGATTTTATCCAATTCCAGCTGGTATTCTTCGCCAGATGCAGCCAGTTTTCCCGTTTTAAGAAGCAGGTCTGTAATACCTCCAAACGCCGAGACTACCGCAATCACTTGTTGGTCGATAGCGGAATTATTGACAATTTCCAGTACTTTTTTGATGTTTGCCACACTTCCTACCGAAGTGCCGCCAAATTTTAAAACTCGCATACTATTTTGAGTTGACTATGATTTATAAGATTTTCTTTCGCGAAGGCGAAAACAGGCTTTGAGATGATATGAATGATTTTTACCCCAAGGGGGTAATAATGAAAGCAATCACACGAATTATGCGATAGGAGGGAATCGAAAAAAGAGTATTTTCTGCTTTCACAACTTTTGATTTGCGTGTGTCAAAAGTATTATTTTTTGATGCAATGGCAAGGAAGTGGAAGCCTTTTTGAGGATTTCACAACGATTTTTAATTTAACAAAACATTCAATATTTTAAATTGGTCTTCTTGTCAATCCTTGCGAATTTGCTAAAAAATAGGATTCATTCATGAAAATATTCACCAGTACCCAAGTAAAAAATGCGGATAAGGCCACGATTGAAAAAGAAGGCATTCCATCGATAAATTTAATGGAGCGTGCCGGTGGTTATGTTTTTGAATGGATTGACAAGCGACTGCAAGGGAACCCGGTTCCCATCAAGATTTTCTGTGGTATTGGCAACAACGGGGGTGACGGGCTGGTCATTGCAAGGTTGCTGAAAAAGGCGGGATATACCGTTACAACCTATGTCGTAAATTATAGCGATAACCGTTCTCCGGATTTTTTAAAAGCTTATGATTCGCTCAAATCAGATACCAAGGTCTGGCCAGAATTGATAAAGTCTGAAGACGATTTCCCAGAAATTAATCCCAACGAATTTATAATCGATGCCATTTTTGGGATTGGCCTGAACCGTCCTGTGGACGAATGGGTACAAGCGCTTTTTAAAAAGATCAATGAATCGGGAGCGTATGTTTTTTCGGTGGATGTTCCTTCGGGAATGTTTTTAGACCGAAGTCCGAAAGCAGGTGAAGAGTTGATCAAGGCGTCGATGACCTTGACGTTTCAAGTGCCCAAATTGATTTTCTTCCTTCCGCAAAGCGGAAAATATTCAGAAAACTGGGACATCATCGATATAGGACTAGATCAGGAATTTATCGAGCAGGAAAAAACCCAGGCCGAACTAATAACTAAAGATATCGCACAGCAAATGTACAGGCCACGGTCGCGTTTTAGTCACAAAGGTACCTACGGCCACGCGATGATTTGCGGCGGCAGCGCTGGCAAAATGGGATCTGTGGCTCTGTCTGCTGAAGCATGTTTACGCGCTGGTGCAGGTTTGGTAACTACGTATGTCCCGCAGTTGGGTCGCGATGTGCTGCAAGTTACTGTGCCCGAAGTGATGGTGCTCACAGATAGGCATACCGGCGATTATCTGGAAGAAATAGCCTTCGATATGGAACCCGAAGTAATTGGAATGGGAATTGGTTTGGGTACCGCAGAACAGACTCAAAGAGCGTTAAAAGAATTTTTAAAGAAAAACAAAGCACCGCTTGTTCTTGACGCTGATGCAATCAATTGTGTTTCTAAAAATCACGAACTTCTTCAGTATTTACCCAACAAAACGATTTTTACGCCTCATCCCAAAGAATTGCAGCGGTTGATAGGCGAGTGGGAAGATGATTTTGATAAGCTTGATAAGGCGGCGAATTTTGCCAAAAATCACGATCTGATCTTCGTTCTGAAAGATGCCTACACAATTACCATTTATGATGGGAACTTTTATGTCAGTGCCACCGGAAACCCCGGTATGGCCACAGCCGGATCTGGCGATGTTCTCACTGGTATAATCACAGGCTTGGTTGCTCAAAAGTATGATCCTGTGAGCGCTGCAATTTTTGGGGTATATTTACACGGATTTACAGCCGACCTCGTGGCGCAAGAGAACGGTTATGAGGCGATGACGTCTGGGGATATTTTGAAGTTTTTAGGGAAAGGGTATTCGGGATTACTTGCTAAATAAGAAACCAAGTCCCATCCGCGAAAGCATCTTTTTTTCAAAAGCATAGAAAAATGAATACTGACCAAAAATCCAGGCCACGATGATCAAAAGAATTTGGTAAAGCGGAAAAATAAGCAGGATGCGCAGCGGCCAGTAGGCTAGTGCTGGCAGATCAGAAAGTCCTAGCCATCCCATTACAGGATCTGAAATGCGTCCAGCTGTAGAACCGGTGATGGCAAAAACTATAAAAATAGCGATGTATTCCCAGCGATAGTCAACAACCCAGCGATTTTTCAGTTTCTTAAAAAAGAACAGGCAGATTTTAATGATGACCCAGGTTAGGATGATTCCCGCGATCGCCGTCGCCACCCAGAATATTCCATCCGAAATAAAATCAAATTTTGACAGGATGCGATAGGCAATCAGCAAACCAGAACCTAGCGAAAGCAAAATTCCCAGCGCAGGATAGATAAGCTGCCAGTTCTTCTTGATTTCCCAGTTTTTTTTAAAATTATCCAAAATCTTTTTTGATACTTTTTAAGGAGACCTGCAAGGTAATTATCCACTTACAGCTGATTAATTATTTTGCCGGATCATGAAACGGCTTGCTGCACCTGCAAACTAGAACTACCCTTTTCCTTTTTCCTCCTTGTTGAAATAAACCAGGTAATAATACATTTGCTTTTCTTCATCCCAACCTTTTTCCACAAACTTTTCGGCACTCTCGTTATTTACAAAATTCATCTTGATCTGGATGTTGGTATCCAGCTCGATAATATTTTTCATCTTCTTTCGGGCGTCGCTCACAGCTTTGTTTGCGATGGGGAAGGTGGTGAGGTCTTCAATTTTGTATTTCGGAGCCTTTTCCGTTTTGTAATGCTGAAATTCCGGATGTAGCGCAGGATTTTCCAAGACCTCGTTCATAAACGAACTTTCTTCAAAATTGTCGTTTTTGGCAAAATGGTTGACCGCGCGGTTCATAAACATCACTTCTTCCTTTTTATCTTCCGCCGGAAGCACAACATCCTTAGCAAAATCCTGACAGAATTTTAAATACTTTTTGGTATAAAAGTTTTCATCCGCCAGCAATTCAACACCCAGGAAATTTTCCAACCAGTATTTGGTATCGTAGCGGTTAGAATCTGTTGACAACACCCGGTAACCCTTATCCGCATCCTTGTTTAAAATAAGGCAACCCTTATCGAGTTTATTCAAATTAACACCTTGCTCCAAAAGCATACGCAGGTTTTTTTCGCTTTCGCGAAATTGAAGAAAATCCTGTTTTAATTCCGACTTAAAGATCCCTACAGCATCTACCTTTTCATTATCGAGCATCACATTTTGCATGTAGGCAATATAAACTTCGCCGGGCTTAATGTGCGGGTGATTGCTCTGCTCATAAAGGGTTTTTGCAATTTCGGTGCTCAGTTCGTGCGCTTTCGCCGGCGACTGAAATATTCCGGACACCAGATTGTGCAGGGCGTGGAATTCCAGATCGGCCTCGTGTGAAAAATTATAATAATTTTCCTCCTTTTCGCGAAAAGGCTTAAAGAAAAATTCCTTGATCAAAGGAGTGATCTCGTCGTCGAGCGTGTAAGGTTCCTGCGATAGAAAAACACCTTCGGCCCGGCTTTTGTTTCCGATTCGGTGAATGCTCAGGCTTTCTATTTGGGTACTGTATAGGTTTATCATTGAGGTCTGTTCTCGGTTTTCGGTTTTCTGATTTTCGTTTGCTGTTTGTTGTCCTTCAATTGCGCTCAGGAAAACGGTTTAGTTAAGGTTCAACGATTTATAAAGAAAGAACAATAACAAATTACCTAATTCCAGTTTTCGTCAAAATCAAGATTGTCGTAATCGTCCACATCGTAGTCATCCTTGAAGTCATCGTCAAGGTCATCACCATCATTATCATCATCATCCCCGGAAAAGTCGGTTGGTGGTGCTTCCGCAGGAATCTGCCCGTGCACGTACATCAGGTTGGGGTAGAGGATGCCGTCTTCGGGTTCAACAACGTCTGCCAACTCCACAAAGAACGTCCAAAGGTTTAGAAAATCGTAAACATAGATGAGCTGCGTCTGGTCTTTGTCAACAAGTTCGTCGATAGTCGTGTACGCCATAACACGTACCGGCTCCTCGCTTTCCTCCATATCAAAAAGGACGATCTCCTCACCAGGTCGCCAGTCGCCCTCGCTCGTATAAAAGGAAGCCATTTCTGTACCATCAAAACCAAAACCTTGATTTATGGCGTTGTGCAGGTCTTCGAGCGTGGCCTTTTGGTCAATCTCTATGTCCCTGAAAATGTCTTCTTCGGTATCGAGTATAATCCTAAAACGGTAAATCATGACGTTTGATTTTTGGCGGGTGCAAAGTTAGGATTTCATAAGCAGTTTAGCGATGGTACAACTCTTTTTAAGAGGTCTGAATTGCCTTTCGGCGAAAGCTTAACAACAACACATAAAATTGAACTCCAAAAAGCAATGCGGCGATGATTAAATGCAGCGGCTGCGTAAGGAACGGAAAATCCATATAGTACATTAGGATACCGGTCAACACCTCGACACCAAGAAGCCCAATAATCCAAAAAAACAGTTTGTGCCCCAATGCAAATTTTTGGTTGAGCCAAAGCAGATAGACATTGAGCGCAACAACGACAATAGAAAAAGAGCGGTGTACATAAAATTCCCATTCTGGAAATGCCAACCAAAGACCGCGCAAAGTGTAACCCACCTCATCTACCTGATCGTCCACAAACTGCCGTACCTGTGTACCCAGAACAATCTGAATGCACGTGAGTAACAGTGCCATCACCATCAAAACTTTAAATTTGGCGTGATATTTAGTTTTGGTTTCTTTTCCTGTTACAATAAAAAGTATGTAAATGAGTAGCGCCACAATTAGCAGCGCAACCATCATATGAAGGGTGATACGTACCGGCGATAGCACCGAATATACTACCGTAGCGCCCAGCCAACCTTGAAAACCCATCAGGAAGACTGCAACCCACGAAAGTGCTATTTGCTTTTTTTGCAACTGAAAATGATGGTGCGGTTTGATGAGACGAATTACGCTGATGAGTGCCATTGCCAAAACAGCAAGCCCCGCGAGCGCGCCAAGCAACCGATTAATGTACTCGATCCACGTGTGCCACGGGTTGAAAACCGCATAATCGTGTTTGTCGTAGCTGTTCCAATTAAGAGTGTCAAAATTATTTCTAGAAGTAAAATCATTTTTGGCAACAAGGAGGCTTTTATCAACGATAATTACCTGGCCTTTTTCGTAAGAATGGTCTGGCTGCCATTCTAGCTGGCCTTCTTCAGTAGGAGGGATGATATAGCCAAAACATTTTGGCCAGTCGGGACAGCCCATACCGCTTCCGGTCATACGTACCACGGCACCAGCGATGATAACCAAATAGACCAAGACAAGCGATACAACTATAGATTTTCTATACACGGGGGTATTATTGTTATTACTATTAATATTGTTATTACTGTTTGAAAGGTCTGTGAAATATTAGGTTTGAAGATTTTCAGGATTTAAAATTGAAAATTAAATGCTCTGTCCTTAGTCCTAGGTCATTTAATCTTACGTCATTGTTGAAACTCTTTTCTCTATTTTCAATTCTCTATTTTATGTTCCAGTCCAATTTCTTCGCCTTTTTTCAGCATAAATTTTCGGGCTTCTTCATAATCGTTGGCGATTTCGCCTTCAAGAATGGCTTCTTTTATCGCTTCCTTAATAATCCCGATTTCCCTGCTGGGTTTTAGATTAAAGGTTACCATGATTTCCTCACCACTTACCGGCGGTTGAAAATTACGCACGTGATCCCGTTCTTCAACTTCTTCAATTTTTTTCCGAACGGTTTTAAAATTATTATGATAGCGGCGGTAGCGCTTCGGGTTTTTAGTGGTGATGTCTGCTTCGCAAAGGGTCATTAGGGATTCCAGATGTTCACCGGAATCAAATATCAGGCGACGTACGGCGCTGTCGGTAACAAAATCTTCAGCGATCACGATAGGCCGGGAGCTCATCAACACCATTTTTTGAACAAACTTCATTTTATCGTTCAATGGCATTTTGAGCCTTTTGAACAGGCGATAAACAATTTTGGAACCTTTGAATTCGTGCCCGTGAAACGTCCATCCAATTTTTTTATCAAACCGTTTGGTAGGTGCCTTGCCAATATCATGCAGCAATGCCGCCCACCGCAGCCAAAGATCATCCGTAGCTTCTGAAATATTGTCGACCACCTCAAGCGTGTGGTAAAAATTATCTTTGTGCGTCTGGCCTTCTTTTTCCTCAATGCCTTTTAACGCAACAAGCTCCGGAAGTATAAATTTTAAAAGTCCGGTTTTTTGAAGCAATAAAAACCCTTTGCTCGGTTTTGGGCTGAGCAGGATTTTGTGCAATTCATCGACGATGCGTTCTTTGGTAATGATCTTGATGCGCTCTTGATTTTTGGTAATCGCCTCCAGCGAATTGCGCTCGATCATAAAGTCGAGCTGGGTGGCAAAACGTATTGCCCGCATCATCCGCAATGGATCGTCAGAATAGGTGATATCAGGATCAAGAGGGGTTCGAAGGATTTCTCGTTTTAGATCGCCGAGCCCGTCAAATGGATCGAGCAGTTTGGCGTATTCTTTCGCTGAAATCCCAATCGCTAATGCATTTATGGTAAAATCCCTTCTCTTTTGGTCATCTTCCAAGGTACCATCTTCAACAACTGGATTTCGACTGTCTTGGTTATAAGATTCTTTTCTGGCGCCAACGAACTCCACTTCGATATCACCATCGCGTATCATCGCGGTACCGTAGTTCTTAAAAACCTGGACCTTTGGTTTGTGAGGAAGAAGAGAAGCTGTTTTTTTTGCCAGATCGATACCGCTGCCCACGGTAACCACATCAATATCCTTGGCATTACCATGTTCTAAGATAAAATCACGTACAAATCCGCCAATGACGTAAGTTTCCAGCCCAAGTTGGGTGCTGGCTTCTTGTATCGTTTTAAAAATAGGGTGAGTAAGCGCTTGGGAATATTCGGTGTGGGACATCGATCTTTACGTTCTCAAAACCGTCACCTGACCGTCATTCTTAAGACGTATAATCGCAGATGGTTTTCCGGTTTTTTTCTTGCGGTGCAAATTTACGACATAGTCAACGCCTTCCAAAATTGCGGGATTTATTTCTTTAAAGGATTTGGGTGTCGGATCGCCACTTATATTGGCCGATGTGGAAACCAGCGGCCTGCCCAGTTTTTTGATCAATTGCGAACAAAATTTGTCGCTGGTTACCCGGATGCCCAATGAATTGTCCTCTGCTACAATGTTCTCTGCCACGTGAATGGGATTGTCATAGACGATGGTTGTGGGCTTACGTGTATTTTTGAGAATGTCATAGGCGATCTCCGGAACCTCCTGCACAAACTGATTGAGCATTTTATAATCGTGTACCAAGCAGATCATGCTTTTGCTTTCAGCGCGTTGCTTGAGCGCGAAGATTTTATCGATGGCATCTGCATTGGTGGCGTCGCAGCCTATTCCCCAAACAGTATCTGTCGGGTAGAGGAGAAGGCCACCTTTTTTAAGGATGTGGAGGCAGGTTTTGATTTCGTCTTGCATAATTGTGTTCTGAAATATCTAAGGGTAAAGGTTTATTTATTATTCGAGGATTTTGGTATCCGCTTCAATAAAATCTAACTACTGATTCAAGTTTTCATAAATACTCCTTAGTTTTTTTACATATTGTTTCCTTTGCGCATAGTTTTCGGCGAAAGACCGGGCAAGGTTGCTCTGTTTCTTTAATATATCTGGGTTTTCCATACAAAAGTGAAGTTTGTTTATGAAGTCTGACTCATTTTCAAGATCAAAATACTGATAATGATTGCCAGTCACTTCCCTCAAGGTTTTGATGTCAGAAAGCAAACAGGGCAGTCCTATGGCCATAGACTCAACCACGGCAAGGCCAAAACCCTCTTTATATGATGCCAGAACAAAGAGATCATAATTTTTGAGCTTTTCGTGCATATTTTCATGCACTCCCATGAGTCTCACTTTGTCCCCAAGATCATTTTCTTTTATAAACTTTTCTAACGAACTTTCTAGATGTCCTCCACCAAATATGTCCAGCTCAAAATCCCTGTTGGTATTCTTTAAGGCTTCCAGTAAAAATTGGTGATTCTTCTGTTTTTTGAGATTTCCAACCACAACCATTTTAAACGTTTCGTTGCCGGATGTATAGCTGTTCTTTCGGAATTTTTCTTCAAAATAAACATTCTTAATAAAGTTATACAGAACGTAGCTTTTTCCTTTTACATTGATCCATTTTGTATAATCTTTTTTGGCGTTTTCTGAGACATAAATAAGAGTCTGGTGTTTGTTGTACATAAACCTATTCCAAAGCCATTTTGAAAGGTGCCTTCTAAAAACGTCTGACACCTCGTTGTGAATCGTAATTACAAGATCAACATTTTTAGGGGTGGCCCGTTTGGCAACTATTTGAGCTTCCAAAAGATGTGCGTGCACTATAGCCACTTTGTGTTTAGATATTAATTCTTTTAGTTTGATTATGGAATTTTTGCGTTTTTTCTTCCGATGATTTAGGCAGATAACCTGAAAGTTTGCAAGTTCTTCTTCAAATACATTAGTAGGTTGCAAATGGACTATTATATGTTTATAGTCATTTAAAGATTGGATGTAGTCCACTAATAAAATTTCGGCCCCGCCGCGTCCCAAGGAATCAATTATGTGCAATATTGTTTTCAAACTCTTGTCTTTTTCTAAGCAAGTAACTGGTTAATCCATTCCTTTAGGGTGTACTTTTTAAATTTTTCCGGCGAAATGGATTTTAGCGGAGCATTAAGCCAGTTTTTAGGGATATGCACGTTGTTGTGGTCTATTACCAAGATTGTTTGCGGGTCATAAAAATCATAGTCTTTGATTGCTAAGTTATTCGTTATTAATTTTTTACCGAAGCCCAGTGCTTCAAAAACCCTAAAACTGAGTCCTTCCTGCATATCTCTCTGAATATCAATGAGCACCGTTGAGTTCTCTATTTTTTTCTTGACCACTTCAAAGTCTATTCGCTTCGTGATCTGATTAAAAATTTTAAAGTCCAGGTTATTTCTCATCTTTTTGTCGAAAACAATAAATTCAAAAGGAAAATTATGTTTTTTCAACTCCTCACCAATTTTCTGAAGAATAGTCAACCGATTATCAAGAGCACTAATGTTGAATGCTTTGGGCTCTACCATAACCTGTGTTGTCGAAACCCTTGGAATATAATTCGTTAAAAACTCAAAACCGTGCAGCTTGCAATCACTAGGTTCGTAGGAAAAAATTTTGTCAAAATGATGTAGCACCTTCATTTGCCTCGGCATTTTGGCTAAGCTGTCAAATAGAAAAGTTTTATAAGTGGTACATTTATCTTTCAGAAAAATGTGGGTCTTGTGATCTAAATACTGCGGGTGCAACATAATAATTTGATCATAGACGGAATGGCCTACTTCTTTCTTGATGGCTTTGTGCCTAAAATCAAATTTCGCATTGCCACCCCAAGCTTTTTTAACAAACGATACTCCGTGATGCCAAAAATTCTTATACTCAAATTTCAGAACACCACGGTTGAAGTAGATTACCATCACCTTATGATCTTGATCCCGTAATGCAGTCACCAGGTAATCGATATATCCCGAAAGATAGCTTGATACTATGAGTATTTTCATATCAGTTTGCTTTCTTGATGGGATTTACAAAAAGCTTCAGTCGCGTTTTTAATATTTTGAGAGACCAGTTTTTTCTATGCTTACCCAGCCAGTAAGCATACGGGTTACCCCGACGAATATCCCCCGGAATGGTTTCATATGTGAAATCGTTTTTCCAAGCGGCATAGTTAAAACTCAATTGATCACGTTTGCTTCCTTTCTCAATTTCCTTCCACCAGTCTTCCATCACCTGAATCATTTTGGCTGAGCTATGCTTTCTCAAAAGAACGCCTCCCTTGATCAGGCCGCGGTGTTGTGGATAGCCTTCCTCTCGGTATCTTTTGATTTGAGCCGCCATAATTTCTGGATCGTCTCTGTAATTACCGGTTTTTTCGCCAATTTTAATAAGCGCCTCATATTCACTATAAAGACAATCCCGGGGATCAGAGGTTTCTGTATGGCTAAAGGCAGCCATGGATTGATTGGCTAGGTACTTCTCTATAAGCTTTGACATATCGCCGATAATCAAGAAATTACCATCTATAAAAACGCTGTTTTCATATTCCCAAAGGTATTGGTGTACCAAGATTTTCACGTGCCGGTTTGCCCGGGTAGGATCGTTTTTAACAGGTGGTGTGCAAACATTTATGTTCCAAGGCTTAGCCTTGAGATTTGGGTTATCAGTAAAACACACGTAATCAAAACCAGTCTGTGGCCTTTGTGGTACGAGACCTTCATAATCGCCAAAAATGGCAGTATAAACTACGTTTTTATTTTGTGGCATATCTGGTCTTCAAGTCTTCTGAGAGCAATTGATCACAACGTAAAGTCATTCTTACCCTCGTTAGAAAATGACGGCAATTTACTAATTAATATGGGTTCATCGCCCATCGTATTATTAACGAGTTGTCAAAATAACGACCGCCAATGTTCAACTCATTTAGCATATGGCACCCGCACTTCAACATTAAAGTTCAATCAAAAATTATGGGAAAGCTCACGGTTTAATTTAGATTAGATGTAATTTGGTCACCAATTTCGATCCAAATAAATACACTTTGTAATGTTATATTTTTTATTGGTTCTTGTTGTTGGAATCATAGTGTTCGTGGGTGTTAAGCTTAAAAAGCACAAGTCCTTGTATCCTTTTATGCCTTTTCGATATGATTTTAGGAAGCGACGGGACACTTTTAGAAGAGCGCTTGAACTTCTTGAAAAATCCCAGGCAAAACTTTTGATTGAAACCGGCACTTCACGCTTGGGGCTGAAGGGATCAAAATCAAATGGAGCCGCTACCATAGTTTTTGGAAAATGGGCAAAATTGAATGGAGCCAAACTACATTCTGTGGATATTAATCCAGAATCGGTACGGGTGGCAAAAAGTGCCGTGGCTAACCAAAGTTTGAGCGCTTACACAGAGATTCATACTTCTGATTCGGTGGATTATTTGCAGAAATTCAATGATCAAGTGGATTTTCTTTATTTGGATAGCTATGATTATTCATTGGATCCCGAAGTTCAAAAAGCTTCGCAAGAACATCATTTAAAAGAATTTCAGGCTATAGAAAACCAGCTGCACACTAATATTATCGTTATGATTGATGACTGTGACCTGCCGGGTGGTGGCAAGGGTAAGACCGTTATCGCCTATATGCTAAATAGGGGTTGGACGGTTGATAAGTCAGCTTACCAGGTCATCCTCTTAAAAAAAGAAAACACAATTTTCTAGATAAAGTACTATTAAATTTTCCGAGGTTTTAATTCGGTTGGTAAGCGTTTTTTTTAAATTATGAAACACACCGTCACATCCCGCTTCCGCGAAAAGGAAAAAGAACTGATCCATTTGGTAAACACCATTGGCAGTCGAGGGGAAATCATCTATGACGGAAGCCGTAACATTTTAAAAAATGTAATTCTTGACGATGGTTCAAAAGTCACCGTAAAGTGTTTTAAAAAACCAAATCTAGTAAACCGCTTCGCCTATCGTTTCCTTCGCAAATCCAAAGCCCAACGTTCTTTTGAGCACGCGCAGTTTTTGGAAAAACACCATATCGGTACACCATCGCCACTGGCATATTTTGAAGAAAAACAAGCTACACATCTTGCCGAAAGCTTTTACATTTGTGAGCATATTGATTACGATTATACCTACCGAAATTTAGTCGAAAATCAAGCCGAAATTTTAGAATGGGAGCTGATGCTTCGGGCGTTTACGCGATATACTTTTGAGATGCACGAAGCCGGGATTCTATTTAAAGATCATTCCCCAGGAAACACCTTGATCAAACACAATGCTGAAGGTTTTCGGTTTTATTTGGTCGATCTTAACAGAATGATTTTTAAAAAACTCGATATTTCAGAACGCATCCAGAATTTCAGCCGCTTGACCCCAAGAAAAGATATGGTTTACATCATGGCCGATGAATATGCGAAGTGCCTGAAGTCAAACCCGGAAAAAATTCAGAGAGAAATGTGGGCCGCTACTGAAGCTTTTCAACAGCGCTTTCATCGCAAACGCAGGCTTAAAAAGAAGCTAAGATTCTGGAAGAGACTGTAGCGCTTAAGCCTTACCCTTTGCATTTTGACCAGCCAGCATTCCGTTTTGCTGCTCGAGTAAATCCCCTATTCGGTCTAAAAGTTCGAGGTCTTTAGGAGTTGGCGCTTGCGGGTTTTTGGGATCATCGGCCTTTTTCTTAAGGCTGTTCATAAATTTCACCACCACAAAAACCGAAAATCCAATAATGAGGAAATCAAGTCCGGCTTCCATAAGGTGGCCGTATCCCACAGCGACTTTTTCTACCGTTGCTTCCCCATTGACCAAAACTTCATCGCGCAGTACCCATTCCTTATTCTGCCAACTGATACCATCGGTAAGCAAGGAAAGCGGCGGCATAAAAACTTCCTTGACCAGTGCATCAATAACTTTATTAAATGCAGCGCCAATAATCACACCGACAGCGATATCGATCATATTTCCCTTAACGGCAAACTCTTTAAACTCTCTAAACAAGGTAAACTTCATAACATTTGGATTTGTAGTGGGCAAAATACGTTTTTCAAGTTTTTGGTAAGTCCTTTAATTCAATTCTCAGCTATTAAAAGTTTCAAAAAATTAGTGGTTTCTGCGTATTGCTTTTAAATCACATCCTACTTTTGAAAAAAATACGACTAAAATGCCCCAACCAAAAAATGATCCTTATGCCGCGCTTCGGTATCGTGAATTCAACATCTTTCTGGTTGTCAGGTTTGCGATGGTGTTTGCTTGGAGTATGCAGTTTGTGGTCATTGAGTGGGAAGTGTATAGTCTGACTGAAGACCCACTCTCGCTAGGTATCATTGGCCTGATGGAGGTTATTCCGGCGGTTTCCCTCGCGCTATTTGCAGGTCATATTGTTGATCAACGTGAAAAAAAGGGAATGCTCATCAAGTGTATTGCCGGTTTTTCGGTGATTAGTTTAGGGCTTTTCTTGATTACCTGGCCTCGTTTAATTGAAGGCCTTTCTCAAAATACAATTCTCTATACGGTGTATTTTTTGGTATTCCTCGGTGGGCTGGTGCGGGCTTTTATCGGGCCAACCATTTTCTCACTCTTTGCCTTGATCGTGCCCAAAAAAGTCTATCCAAACGCCGCCACTTGGAGCAGCAGTGTTTGGCAGATGGGCGGGGTTGCCGGGCCGGCATTTGGCGGTTTTGCCATTAGTTGGATGGGAGTTCACTGGTCGCTATGTCTCATTTTTGGCCTTTCGCTGATTGCACTTCTAGCACTTTTACAAATAAAAAAGAAACCTATTCTCAACCCTAAACTTGGCGAACCGGTGTGGCAAAGTTTAAGGGAAGGAATCCGTTTTGTACGGAATACCAAAGTGGTGCTTGGCGCCTTGGCACTTGATATGATCGCGGTACTCTTTGGGGGTGCGGTGGCCCTGTTGCCTATTTATGCCAAGGAAATTCTGGAAGTTGGCTCTGAAGGTTTTGGTGTTCTCCGCGCTGCTCCCGCCGTAGGTGCGCTGATTATGATGTTTACTTCGGCCTATTTTCCGTTAAACCGCAACGCCGGACTCAAATTGCTCGCTGCTATTTTTGGATTTTGGGTTTGTATCATCATCTTTGGAGTTTCAACAATTTTTTGGATTTCGGTGCTGGCGCTTTTCTTTAGCGGTTTGCTGGATGGGATTTCAATGATTATCCGACAGACCATTCTTCAGCTTAAAACCCCAGATGCCATGCGCGGTAGGGTATCGGCCGTGAACTCGATGTTTGTGGGTAGCAGCAATGAGCTTGGCGCTTTTGAAAGTGGCCTAACGGCAAAATTGATGGGAACCGTAACCGCCGTGGTATTTGGAGGAACAATGACCTTATTGACCGTAAGCGCGACGGCTATTTTTTCACCAAAAATGCGAAAGCTTGACCTGCAAAAGGATATGGATGCGATGGAGAAGGAAGGGGTCTAGAAGTGAGATTTGAGATGTGAGACGCGAGACGCGAGATGTGAGATTAACCTTTATCCCGATGGAAGGAGAAAACATTATTACTATGATATGTTTCATTCGGTATATTAGCTCGCTGTGCTCGCAAATACTTGAGCCCTCTCATTGTTGAGGTTTCGAATGACTCATTTAATAGCTTTCCTCAAGCGTTACACAATTGAACAAATCTACGATCAATCACTCACCATAAAATTCCTTTCCGCCAAGCCTTAAAACTTCCTTCACATAATTACCTTTAAAAACCGCTATTTTTACGGAAAGAATTTCGAAATGCCAAAATCAAAATACACCATAGCCGTCGTTCAGCTAAACCTGAATAATACACCGGAAGCAAACCTGATTAAATGTAAAAAATGGGTGCGCGATGCCGCAGGTCTGGGAGCCGAGGTCATTTTACTTCCCGAACTCTACAGCAGCCATTATTTTTGTCAGGATGAAAACGTTGACAATTTTAAGTATGCTGAAACGCTGGGCGGTGTTTCATTTGTCGCTTTCAGTGAACTTGCTAAAGAACTCGGCGTGGTGATCATCGTTCCGTTTTTTGAAAAGCGAATGGCAGGTATTTATCACAATAGTGCCTACATCATCGACACTGATGGCTCACGAGCCGGATTGTACCGAAAAATGCACATTCCTGATGATCCGCATTTTTATGAAAAGTTCTATTTCACACCAGGCGATCTCGGTTTTCAGGCTATTCAAACACAAAAGGGAAAAGTAGGCACGCTAATTTGTTGGGATCAGTGGTATCCGGAAGCTGCCAGACTTACGGCCCTTCAAGGAGCTGAAGTTTTATTTTATCCAACCGCAATAGGCTGGCACCCCAAAGAGAAGGAGCAGTATGGCGTTAATCAACAAAATGCCTGGATGAACGCGATGAAAGGTCACGCAGTTTCCAACGGGGTTTTTGTTGCGGCGGCAAACCGCATTGGGCTGGAGCAATACGTTCCGGGGACAGATGGTATCGAGTTTTGGGGAAAATCTTTTATCGCCGGGCCGCAGGGTGAGATTTTGGCTCAAGCCAGCGAGGATCAAGAGGATATTTTAATGGCCGAAGTTGATCTGGATTTGCAAGAAGATGTCCGCCAGAACTGGCCTTTTTTCAGGGATAGAAGGATTGATGCTTATGGTGAAATAGTAAAGCGGGCGATAGATTCTTGAATTTTCATTCTCCTTATGCGGTCTTCTCGGTACGCATTTCCGCTGCGCGGAAGAGCTGCTCGAAAACCTTAATTTTGATCTGACAACGAAAAGAAAGTATTTCGAATAGCCCCGAGGAAGTGAGGGGCGTACCGAGAAAGCGGAATATGATTTTTAAATTTTGAAACCTGAAACCTGAAACCTGAAACCTGAAACCTGAACCCTGAATCCTGAACCCAAAATCCGAAACCCGAAACCCGAAACTTTGAACGAAAAACCTCAAACCGCAAACCTTTATCCGCAAACCAATTCCTCCCGCCGTTTCCCTGCCGAGTGGGAAAAACAAGAAGGTATTTTACTTTGTTTTCCTCATAATGGCAACGATTGGCCCGGTAAGTTTGGTGCGATTCAATGGGCGTTTGTGGAGTTTATTAAAAAAGTTTCCGCGGTCGAAAAAGTATTTTTAATAGTTGCATCCACAGCGTTGAAAGCAACCGTTTCGGAAAAATTAGAAAAAGCACACGTTGAATTTTCGCAGATCCATTTCATCATCCAAAAGACCAATCGCAGTTGGATGCGGGATTCCGGACCAATAATCGTTTCGGGCTCAAATGGGAGGGAAGCCATCAATTTTAACTTTAACGGTTGGGCGAAATATTCCAATTTTAAACTTGATAAAAAAGTACCCCAAGCAGTTTCCGGATATTTGGATATTCCTTCAATTCAGGCGAAATATAAAGGAAAACCCTTCGTGCTTGAAGGTGGCGCTATTGATGTAAATGGCAAAGGAACCTTGATAACTACTGAAGAATGTTTGCTCGACCCAAAAATCCAAGTGCGTAATCCTAATTTCACCAAGGCGGATTATGAAGCCGTTTTTGCAGAATATCTAGGTATTACAAATACTATTTGGCTGAGTGAAGGCATTAAGGGTGACGACACCCACGGGCACGTTGATGATTTATCCAGATTTGTAAATCCCACCACCATCGTCACTGTGGTCGAAACCGATAAAACCAACAGCAATTATTCCATTTTACAGGAGAACTTAAAAAGATTAAAAAATGCAAGGCTGGAAGATGGAAGCAAACCACAGGTCGTGGTACTTCCGATGCCTAAAAAAATCCTTTTTGAGGAGACGGAACTTCCTGCAAGTTATGCCAATTTCTTAATTCTTAACAAGCGCGTTTTGGTTCCTGTATTCAACGATGCCAACGATCGCGTGGCACTCAACATTCTGGCAGACTGTTTTCCCGAGCGCGAGGTTATTGGCATCAGCGCGATAGACTTAATCTGGGGATTTGGTACACTGCATTGCCTTTCGCAGCAAATACCAGCTCAGAGATAATGGCATTTCCTATTTTTTCCGACCTCGAGTCAATTTCCATGCTATGACCTTTTGTACTACCTAAGCCATTTTCCAAAAAAAATCCGCTTTCCCCATACCTTTGATAATGTTCCTTTTTCAGGGAATACTGTCGTGGGGACAAGAGTATAT
>JBATUQ010000025.1:0-3235 GCA_049671285.1 Leeuwenhoekiella sp.
ATGACGAATACCTCGCCGAAAAGAACTCCTCAAACGTAATAGAGTATACCAACTGGAACGGTGATCGGGCACAATGGATTTTAGAACCGGTCTCATCTTCCAGAAGTGCTATTGAAAAAATACAAACAGAAGACACCAGTCCTGAATTTGTGGTTTATCCAAACCCTAGTGTCAATGGTGAATTTACCATTGAATTAAAGGGTATGAAATCATCAGAAATATCCATCTACAATATTTTGGGAGCCTTAGTTTATAGTACCAAAACCAGTGATAATAAAATACTTGTTGCAACGGATAAACTGTTTGAATCGGGTCTTTATTTAATACAGGTAATTGACGAGACAAGCCATATTTATACTGAAAAGTTGATCATAAGATAATAAATGCACGATATCAATTGAACTTACTAATACTTTAATTTTATGAAAACACCACTATTTTTATTAATAGCATTAATTACTATGCCTGCTTTTACTCAAACCAACGTTACTCCTGCTTGGAGAGACTTTACCAATAAGAGAACAAGTGGAGATTGGGGAACAACTACAATATCTGATTTCTCTTTCGCTGGTTATAAAAACGGAAACGTGCCAATACCTAACACCTCTGGGTGGAATGTTGTAAATGTTAGCGATCATGGAGCCAGACCAGATGACGGTAAATCAGATAATAATGGTATTCAGAAAGCAATAGAAGCTGCTGAAAATAGTGGAAGACCTAGCGTAGTCCTATTTGAATCTGGAAGATATTTAATCAACAGATTTGAAGACGGAGTGAAGTCTATCTACATTACAAAAAATAATATAGTTTTAAAGGGTAAAGGCTCTGGAACAGGTGGAACAGAGATTTTTTGCGAGTCTTCATATATAAATCCAGAAAGAGAGTTTGGAAATCCACCGGAAGATAACTGGGCATTTATAATTAGACCAGAAAACAGTGGTAGTTCCAAACGCACAAAGATAACAGAAGCGATAACTAGAGGTTCTTTTGACATTACAGTAAGTAATGCATCAGAATTTAAAGTAGGTGATATTGTTACTGTGAGACAAAGAGATCCAAAAAATATAGCCGCAAATGGCGTGACATATCCCTCTACAGCAACTACAGATCAATGGACAAGATTAAATGACAATGGATTCACAGTAAGAGAATTTCATTCTATTAAATCAATAAGTGGCAATAAAATTACTTTTGATAATCCTATGTTGATAAATCTCCCCAAATTGGATAAAACCGACCTTTTCACTGAAAACATGGTCGAAAACATTGGTTTAGAAAAAATCCGTTTTTCAGGTAATTGGTCTAGTTATGGAGAAAATTTTATTCATCATAAACCAGGTGATTTTACCCACGATCAGGGATGGTCTGGTATTCTGTTTGAAGGAGTTGCAAATTCATGGGTGGTAGATTGTGATTTGAGAGATTGGAATGAGTCCGTGGCGATAGACTTTTCTTATGCTATGACAGTCAGTAATTCACGATTTTCGGGTAAAAAAGCCCACTCAAGTATTGCCTGCAAATCGTATAGTACTTGTATTCTTATAAAGGATATGGTGGATGCCCAAAATTCACATCACGGTCCTGGAGGACAAATTGGGTCGGCTGGTGTAGTAATAAAAAATTATAAGTTGAGTACGAACCAAAGTATAGATTTACATGCTGCCACTCCCTACGCCTATCTTTTCGAAAATATGAACGGTATTCTTCATAGGAATGGTGGGAATTTTAGAAACCATCCTCATGCGGGGCCTTATATGGTGTTTTGGAATTTTGAATACGATAGTCAGGAACGTGATAGAACGTTAGATTTTTGGTCTGTTGATAAACGTAATCAGCACACCTTTGCTAACCCTACCTTTGTAGGGTTTACTTACAAAGGTGATAAGATTACCTTAAAAAATACGTTAAAGAATGAATCAGTTGGGAAGAAGGTTTATCCACTATCACTGTATGAGGCACAACTACAGTTAAGGAAGTATGATGGTTATATGAGTGCCTCAAATTCAAAGTCCAATAGACCAGCGGTACGAGCAAATGATGACAAATCCAATACGGCTTGGGAAACCGATAGTAAAGTGACAAACCAGTGGATAATGCTTGATTTTGGTACTGCTAAAACATTAGATGAAATTTTTATTGATGAGCGATCAAGTGCCATAGGTAACTACAAAATTCAACATTGGAAAGATAATAAATGGAATGATTTAAATTCTGGAAATAGTATAGGTTCAAATAAAACAGTAACATTCAGTTCTACAGCAGTAACAGTTATTAGGCTTTTGGTAGAAAGTAAAAGGTCAGGTTCAACTGATTCAAGTATTATAATAAATACTTTTGGAATTGCCAATGCGGCTGCAAATCAAGAGCCAACGGTTAGTATTACGACTACCCCTTCATCAAGCAATGGTAGTCTTATATTGGATCAGGGATATGATTTGTATGTAAGAGCCAATGCTTCTGATACCGACGGTACTATCAACAATGTGAAGTTGTTTATAGATAACACATTGTTACGCCAAGAAGGTATTGCTCCATACGAATGGGGACATGATGGCTCACCAAATCAAGACGAACTGAATGGATTAACGTCAGGAAGCTATACCATTAGAGTAGAGGCGACAGATAATGACGGCGCGAAAAAGTCTGCAAGTTTAAATTTGACCATAAGAGCGACAGCTGACTATACCCCGCCTGCTGGATATACATTAGATGTGAATGAAGGGCAAACTGTAAATGTATCAGGAACGATGAATATAGCTTTCGGTGCGAATGGTCAGTTTATTTATTTATACAATCAAACTTCAAATGTGGGATGTGACCGTGCCACATTTGGAGGAGATCCTACACCAGGGGTACCTAAAAAATGTTTTGTTAAGTCTAAAGGCGACATTGCTTTGGGCACGTATTTCTTAAAAAACAAAGCTTCAGGCAATTATTTAGATTCAGATGGCACTACGGTAAGGGTCAATGCCAAAGCCGGAGGTTCAGATCAACAATGGAAGTTGGCCATACCACAGGACCTGCATTATAATATTGACAATATGTTTTCAGGGCGTGGAGTCCTGGACGCCAATGCCAATGATGTCGTACAGGGAAGTAGCACAGAATCGCCATCAACAGCCAATGACAAAATGTGGACAGTAGAGTCTTTAGGTAACAGTACCTACCGGTTCAAAAACGCACAATATGACGAATACCTCGCCGAAAAGAACTCCTCAAACGTAATAGAGTATAC
>JBATUQ010000026.1:0-9940 GCA_049671285.1 Leeuwenhoekiella sp.
GTTCTCAAGTATTCCGAGGAACGAGGAATGTATCGAGAGGACCGGGTACTGTTTTCCGTTTAGCGTTTAGCGTTTAGCGTTTAGAAATGTACATTTTTGAGTTTTGACTTACCACTAACCGAATCCCCAATTCCTAAGTTGACCAATTCCCCAATTAATCAATCCCCAATTCATAATTTCACCATATCATCATTATCCAATTTCTTCATTGAAAACCACCACCCATATCACTATCTTTGCCGCCTAAAATTTAAGTATGATTCAGGTTACTTTGCCAGACGGCAGTGTAAAAGAGGTTGAGCAGGGCACACGCCCTATTGACGTAGCAAATAGCATCAGTGCCGGGCTGGCGCGCAATGTGATTTCGGTAAAATACAATGGCACCTTCGTCGAGACGACCACACCACTTACCGAAGACGGCAACCTGATCCTTTTTACCTGGAACGATACTGAAGGAAAAAAAGCCTTTTGGCACAGCAGTTCGCACATTTTAGCGCAAGCCCTGGAAGAGTTATATCCTGGCGTTAAGCTTACCATAGGTCCCGCAATAGAACGCGGATTTTATTATGACGTAGATCTTGGTGACCAAACGCTGAGCGAAAACGACTTTAAAAAGATTGAAGATAAAATGCTGGAAATCGCCCGCGGAAAGCACGATTTCAATATGCGCAGCGTGACTAAAGAAGAAGCGTTGAATCTGTATAAAGAACAGGGCAACGAGTTTAAAGTAGAGCTTATCGAAAACCTGGAAGATGGTACGATCACGTTTTGCGACCACGACACTTTTACAGATCTCTGCCGCGGCGGGCACATTCCCAACACCGGAATTGTGAAAGCCGTCAAGCTGATGAGCGTTGCAGGTGCTTACTGGCGTGGTGACGAAAACAAGCCTCAGCTAACCCGGGTTTATGGAATTTCCTTTCCGAAACAAAAAGACCTTAAAGAGTATCTCGAACTTCTCGAAGAGGCCAAAAAACGGGATCACAGAAAATTGGGTAAGGAACTGCAGCTCTTTACCTTTTCTCAAAAAGTAGGACAAGGACTTCCACTATGGATGCCCAAAGGTGCAGCGCTTCGCGAAAGGTTGGAAAACTTCCTAAAAGCCGCCCAGAAAAAGGCGGGTTACGAGATGGTGGTTACTCCGCATATTGGGCAGAAAGAATTGTATGTCACTTCGGGGCATTATGCCAAGTATGGTGCAGATAGTTTTCAGCCGATCAATACACCTGCGGAAGGAGAAGAGTTTCTGCTGAAACCTATGAACTGTCCACATCACTGTGAGATTTACAATGCAGTGCAATGGAGCTACCGGGATCTTCCGAAGCGTTTTGCAGAATTTGGCACCGTTTACCGTTATGAGCAAAGTGGAGAACTTCACGGCTTGACCCGCGTACGCGGATTTACCCAGGACGACGCGCATATTTTCTGTACGCCAGACCAGCTGGATGACGAATTTAAAAAAGTGATCGATCTGGTACTTTACGTTTTTGGGAGTTTAGGATTTGAGAACTTTACCGCTCAGGTTTCCCTACGCGATCCTGACAATAAAGAGAAATACATTGGTAGTGATGAAAATTGGGAAAAGGCTGAAAATGCCATCATCAATGCCGCAAAGAAAAAAGGCCTCAATTTTGTTGTAGAAACCGGTGAAGCCGCTTTTTACGGACCAAAACTGGATTTTATGGTTCGCGACGCTTTGGGCAGAAGCTGGCAACTTGGCACAATTCAGGTGGATTACAACCTGCCAGAACGCTTCGAACTGACATATAAAGGCAGTGACAATGAAGAGCACCGGCCGGTGATGATTCACCGTGCACCTTTTGGCAGTATGGAGCGATTTGTTGCCATTCTGCTAGAACATACAGCCGGGAACTTTCCGCTTTGGCTTATGCCAGAGCAGGTCAGCGTGTTAACCCTTAGTGAAAAGTATGAAGATTACGCACAAAATGTTTTAACTTCGTTGGAAAATAAGGATGTTCGTGCTATTATTGACGACCGTGGTGAAACCATGGGAAAAAAAATACGGGAAGCAGAAATGCAGAAAATCCCATATATGTTAATTATCGGGGAGCAAGAACAGGAAGCTGGTACGGTTTCTGTACGGAAACACGGAGGAGAAGATCTTGGCGCAATGACTGTTAACGCCTTTGCGGAAGTTATTCAGAAAGAGATCGACAGAACCTTGAAAAAATTTGAAGTCTAATTAAAATTATATAGCCATAGCAATACGTAGAAAAAGATCGAGAGGTCCCGCAAGGATCCAGAAGGAAGACAAACACAACATCAACCGAAAAATACGCGCCAAAGAAGTGCGGCTGGTAGGTGACAATGTAGAAATGGACATATACCCGACTTCCAAAGCACTGGAAATAGCAGAGGAAATGGGTCTTGATTTAGTGGAAATATCACCTAATGCAGAACCTCCGGTCTGTAAGGTGATGGACTATAAAAAGTTTGTCTACGAGCAGAAAAAACGGGAAAAAGCCATAAAGGCCAAAGCCTCTAAAGTAGTGGTTAAAGAGATCAGGTTTGGTCCCAATACCGATGATCACGATTATGAGTTCAAGAAAAAACACGCTGAGAAGTTCCTTGAAGATGGGGCAAAATTAAAGGCGTATGTATTCTTCAAAGGCCGTTCTATTGTCTATAAAGACCAAGGACAAATTTTGTTACTTCGCCTTGCTCAAGATCTTGAGGAAGTAGGAAAAGTAGAGCAAATGCCCAAATTGGAAGGAAAACGGATGACCATGTTTATGGCACCCAAGAAGTCCAAATAGGTTTCTGACCTTAAATTTGATAAGTATAAAATCCCGTTCAGATATTTGTCTGTATCGGGATTATTATTTACTTATATTTTGTACTTTTGCCAACCCTTTTGGTTCAGGCCAAAGGAATAGCGGAACAATAATTAAAAACAGGAACAATGCCTAAGATGAAAACAAAATCCAGTGCCAAAAAGCGTTTTAAGCTCACCGGTACCGGAAAGATAAAAAGAAAGCATGCGTTTAAGAGTCACATCTTGACCAAAAAGTCCAAGAAACGTAAGCTTAAGTTGACTCACGACACTTTGGTACACAAAGCAGATGAGAACAATGTAAAAATCATGTTGCGCCTTAAGTAATAAGGACAACCGGTTAAAATTATTACTAAACCCTGCACCGAGGCTTTAAAAAAATTCAAGATTCTGTAAATAGAATTATGGTGCCTCCTGCAAAAAAATTTAAACTATGCCAAGATCAGTAAATTCAGTAGCTTCACGCGCCCGCAGAAAAAAGGTAATGAAGCAAGCAAAAGGTTACTTTGGAAGACGTAAAAACGTTTATACAGTAGCAAAAAATGCGGTAGATAAGGCCATGCTCTATTCTTACCGTGACCGTCGCCAGAAGAAGAGAAATTTCCGCGCACTTTGGATCACCCGTATCAATGCGGCTGCCCGTCTCCACGGTATGAGTTATTCTCAGTTTATGGGTAAAGCCAAAGCCGGCAACATCGGACTGAACAGAAAAGTTCTTGCCGATCTAGCGATGAACCACCCAGAAGCTTTTGGTGCCGTTGTAAAACAAATCAAATAAGGCAGTACGCTAAAATCTATTATTCCGCTAAAAATTAGAAAACCGCCTTTGGGGCGGTTTTTTTAATGTCTAAAAGATTGGTATGCAGTTTAGAGATTCCAATAAAAACTGATGTCTTTGTCGATATCCGGATGCAAGCTGTGAAAAACTGGACACGTCAAGGCCGCATTTTCCAAAATTTCACGATTCTTCCCATCTACATTTTGAAGACCGTAAACTTCAACCTTTATCCCTGAGATACGTCGTGGTTTTGCTGACATGGTTTTGGTCACTTCCGCATAAGTATTCTCAATATCAAGACCGTGTTGTTCTGCCTTGATCCCCATAATGGTGATCATGCAGCTGGCCAGAGCCGTTGCAACGGTATCAGTAGGTGAGAAAGCTTCCCCTTTGCCGTTATTGTCAGTTGGTGCATCTGTGATAAAAGTGTTTCCACTTTTAAGGTGTTCACAATGGGTTCTAAGGTTTCCCTGATAAGTTACTTTGCTGGTCATAGTCAAGCTGTTTTATTTTTTTTCCGCTATGCGAAAGTGAATCAATCTTTTAGTGTGTTACCGTCAATGTCACTGGGTACCACAACTTCTTCCAACGTCAAATCCTCGCCATACCTCAAAATAAAGGCTGCATTGTTGTAAAACCCACTGCTCAGTTTATTGACATAATTAAATTTACTCTCTACATAGCGCGTAGTCCAGTTTTCTGCCGCAGCGGCATAGAGATCACCGGAAGCTCCCAACCGCAGCAACGTATCAAAAGTTACATCAAAGCCCCGCACAGCATAACTGTTGGGCAAAATGCCATAAGTTGATTTATATTTGGATACAAAACTGTTGCCCTCAACATCCTCATAGGGTTTCTCTACCGAAGGGAATGTAAAGTTTAATCGCATCAAGTTGCTGTTTGAAATATCATTGCTTTCATAGGCACTACCCTTGGCCGTGGTGAGCATGCTGATTTTCTTATCCCTGTATTCTGTTATTAAGGCACTAAGTATGCTGCTTATCAAAGGCACGTTATTGCTTTCTACAATGACCCAGTTTTCTTTGTCCCCGACCAGGACGTTGGTCAAATTTTTGGCATACAGAAACATATTATCTTCTTCCACGGTAATAGGTACAACACGTGCGCCTGGCAAGGATGCAATCAATTTGTTTTTGACCCTTTCATGTTTGGTATCTGCAATGATAACAACATTTTTTGACTGTGCCGAGGCAGTAATATATTCAAACATCTTTGCCTGCAGCACCTCTTGCGTTGGCCGTGCCTGAAAAAGATTATCCAGAAGATCGACCTGTGAGGTTATGGGTGAAATAACTGGCGTTTTAGCGCGCGCCAAACTCTGGCTCACCCGGCTGACATTTGCACCGAGCAATGGCCCGATCACAGCATCAAATTTTTCAAAATCCTCAGAGCGCAACAGTTCGTCCACCTTCCTGCGGTTGGCAATAGCTGTTTCCGTTTGATTGAAATCAGTATCAAAAATCTCGAGATTGGTGGTCAGCCCCAATGCTTTCGCAGAATCGACCGCACCCAGTGCTCCGCTATAAAAATCAAGGGAAATGCGCATTACCCGGTTTCGCTTGAGGGTTTGTGCCCTTACATCTGCCGTGTCTATTTGCACTGCAGAAAGGTCAAAGGGCATCAAGAGCGCAATATTCTTAGGTGTGGTATTGTTCAACCGGTCTGCCAAGTTAAAAACCCGGCCTTCTTCGGCATTTTCCTTGGCGACAACGTCTTTGGGCAACTTAAGTACCATCCCGGCCTTAAGACCTTCCTGCAAACTTGGATTCAATGCCAATAGCTCCTCCTTGGTCATGTTTAGTTTTTTCGTCAAGCGAAAGAAATTCTCCTGCGCCTGCACCTCATAAAAACTGAATTTACCTTCCTCAAGTACCGCACTGTCCGAAAAATTTTCATCAGGTACATTAAGAATAGCACCTATTTTTAGACCTTCTTTGATCTCTGGATTCAATTTTTCAAGCTCGGCTATAGTGATACCATACATCGCCGCCAGGCCGTATTTGGTTTCTTTGGCCTTGACAATATGCTTCCTGTTTGTACCTGTTGGCCTGCTGATGGAAGAATCTTTAGAGGCTTCGGTTGTTTTTGGGATTTTTATTTCTTGACCCACTTTTAATGAAGCAGCGTAAAGTTCTGTATTGTACTTTTTTATTTCGCTTTGCGTAACATCAAATCTTTGGCTAAGGTTAAAAAGGTTGTCGCCCTTTTTTACGGTATAAAGCACGTAATCAGCATCTGTTGCTACAGTGGGTACAGGCGGCTTGGCCTTACTGGGAAGTACCAGCACCAATCCAGGATAAAGATTGCCTTTAGCCTCGGGATTGAGGCGGTAAAGTTCATAAATGGTGATGTTGTATTTTGATGCAATAGCCGTTGCGGTCTCCCCTTCCTTTACCTGATGGCTGGCGTAGTTCTGTTGGCCTAAACTGGAACAACTGGATATCGCAAATATGGCCACAAAAAGCAGCACTATTGTTCTCATAAGTATAAAGCTAAAACTGACATTTTTCATTTTATTCCCATTCTATAGTTGCCGGAGGTTTTGAACTAATGTCATACACTACCCTATTAACGCCCTTTACTTTGTTTATTATATCGTTGCTCACCTTTTGCAGGAAATTGTAGGGTAGGTTTACCCAATCTGCGGTCATGCCATCTGTACTTTCTACCGCGCGGAGGGCCACGCATTTTTCATAAGTACGCTCATCACCCATTACCCCAACAGAATCTACCGGAAGCAACATCGCGCCGGCCTGCCAGACTTTATCGTACAGTTCCCAGTCCCGGAGTCCTTGAATAAAGATAGCATCTACTTCCTGCAGAATACGCACCTTCTCCCGAGTAATATCGCCCAGGATCCTGATCGCAAGTCCAGGACCAGGGAATGGATGACGGCCCAGCAATTTGGGATCCATATCAATACTTGCCCCCACCCTTCTCACTTCATCCTTAAATAACATTTTGAGGGGCTCTACCACTTTAAGCTTCATAAAATCTGGCAGCCCACCCACATTGTGATGACTCTTTATGGTTGCTGAAGGACCTCCCGTCGCTGATACAGACTCAATGACATCAGGATAAATGGTTCCTTGCCCCAACCACTTTACATCCTGAACCGAGTGTGCCTCGTCATCAAAGACCTCTATAAATACCCGACCAATGATTTTTCGTTTACCTTCAGGATCAGATACGCCTTCCAAAGCATCGAGAAACCGCGCGGAAGCATCCACTCCTTTTACATTGAGACCCATCCCGTTGTACTGAGCGAGAACCTGATCGTACTCGTCTTTGCGAAGCAGACCGTTATTGACAAATATGCAGTACAGGTTCTCACCAATCGCCCTGTGCAATAACATCGCTGCTACCGAGGAGTCAACGCCACCCGAAAGGCCAAGCACCACCCGGTCATTGCCCAATTTTTCTTTAAGTCCAGCAACGGTACTTTCAACGAAACTGCTGGGCGTCCAATCTTGTTTGACGCCAGCGATATTCACCAAAAAATTCTGTAAGATCGTTTTGCCATCAGTGCTGTGATACACTTCGGGATGAAATTGGATGGCATACGTCTGCTCACCATCTAAGCGATAGGCAGCATTTAATACATCATGAGTGCTTGCAAGGCGTACAGCATCTTCCGGCAGATCTTTGATGGTATCGCTGTGGCTCATCCAAACCTGACTTCCTTCGGAAACATTGAGAAAAAAAGGTTCTGAGTCCTTAATGAAAGAAAGGTTGGCCCGGCCATACTCGCGAGTGCTACTTACACCCACTTGACCGCCGTGAAAATGAGCCAGATATTGCGCACCATAACAAACGCCCAGCAGCGGAATCTTACCTCTTATATTAGAAAGATCTACGTGCAACACCTCTTTTCCCCGCACCGAAACCGGAGACCCCGAAAGAATTATCGCTTTGAAGACAGTAAGATCGTCTGGCAGGTGATTGAAGGGTTTTATCTCGCAAAAGATATTTAATTCACGTATACGGCGAGCTATTAACTGTGTATATTGGGATCCAAAATCCAGGATAAGTACGTTGTTCTGCATAGGCAAAAATAACATTTCTACCAGTTACAGTAGCACAGCTTTTTCATTTTTCACTTACCAATCATATGGTAAATCCTTACTTTTCTCCCAATTTTATTTCGTAGGTATTGCCAAAAAGTGTTATTTTGGCGGTAAAGTAGTACCTTTCATAATAAAATCATATAACTTATAAAAATTATTTAACGCATTTATTTACATTTGAGTCCTAACTAATTATAATTCCCTCATAAAATGTCTGTTTCAAAACAATTAAAAAGCCTTAGAGAGGTAGCAAGATACTCACAGAAGAATATCGCTGCAGAGCTAGGCATCACACAAGGCGCTTATTCCCTAATCGAAAATGGTCAGAATAGCATAACCACAGAGCACCTAATGACTTTGAGCAAGTTGTACAGCGTACCGACTGATCTTATCCTCAAAGGTTCTAACAACGCGGTCATCATGTCGCCAAAAAATGGGTTTACTCCACTCATCCGCTGCGAAGCTCATGCCGGTTTTATCGAAAATCGTGATAACGAGGAGTGGCTTTCTACCCTAGAAATGTTTAAAATCCCCGGATATGATTCTTCTTTGGAACAAAAACTTTTTGAAGTAGAAGGGGACAGTATGATGCCCACTTTATTGCACGGAGACATTTTGATCACTCATCCGGTAAGTGATCTTAGCGAGATGCTGGACGGTTCTGTGGCAGTAATTGTTACCAAAAAAGCAGTAATGACAAAGCGGATCAAGAAAGACCTAAATAATAATGCGGTCATCCTGATAAGCGACAACAGCAAGTACGACAGCATCAGCTACTCGATTAGTAATATCGATGAAATACTACTTGTGCGCGGAAAGATCACAAGCTCACTCAATGTAGTCGATCTGGATGCCAACTCAAGGGTGCAAAAACTGGAAGGCCAAGTACAGAAACTTCAGGTGGATATGACCACCCTTATTGATAAAATAAGCGAAAAGCTTTAAATCCAAAAAGCTCCAAATTTTAAAATTTGAAGCTTTTTATTTTTTACGAAATTCTATTGTTCATTATTACCTGTCAACCCTACCGCTTGGAAAACTAGCAGTGTTTAGGTTCATGGAATTGGTTATCGGAAACAATTCTGATCCTGATTCACTTGTTAAAGGTCTTAATACGAAAGGTTCTGAGGCTTTATTATCTGGTGATGGCTCTATTGAAATAAATATGTCCTTATTTCGCAAATCTGGAGTTGAATTTATACCAAACTGGCCCAAAATACTCATGTTTAGAAAATCTTCCCCTGGATAAAAATTGGAAGGTAATTGATTTGCAGAAGCGCTGTAGGGAGCAAAATCATCTTTATTATCAGGATTTCTAAATGTACCAGTTGAGAGCATAACTTCCCCTTGATTTGTGGGGATAACTACCCAACCCTCATATTTCCAACCTTCTGGAAGTATAGGTAATTTGAGCCCCGCTTCATCAGCCTGTGGATCGTAAAAATATATTCCGTTCTGATTATTATCTGGATCATTATCCGTAGGTGTATAAAGTACGTATTTACCCGAAGCAATATTCGGAGCCTGAGTAAAATTACCAATGGATTCCGAAATGTTTAAGTCTGCCGAGTTTCCTCTAAACATGCCCGATAATAAAACCGATTCGCTAATTGCAGAACTAGGATCGTTACCTAGTTCTATACTGAGTTTAAATTCAGATGCATTTTCAAGCATATCAGCATTTACTGTAAATGTCTTCGGAAAACTAATAGTTGTAAATCGTCCTAGTGATTTATTATCACCATCTACTACAATCCAAGCTTCATACTCATAACTCGAATCTGAAGCCAATCTTTCAAGACCTATAATGTTCAAAGTAAGTTCTGCCGTCGGGCTTCCACCATCATCATCTTTGCTGCATCCTGCTAAAATCATTAGGATCAGGAGTGAAAATAAAGATGCCTGTTTTCGGCTGATTGTTTTAATTGTGTTCGTCATCTTGTGCTTTGTTTGGTTTACTTGTTCACCCCCAATAAACGACAAAACCCCTGAATAATTTCAGGGGTTTTGCTAAGACTGTATTAAAATTACAATTTAGTTGCTTACAGAATCAATAGCGCAACAGGACTTCCTGCTCCTTGCCATCTTTATCAATAAATGTGATGGTATTGAGATTATCAATGTCATCGCCCAGGATTTCCTTCACCTTCTTCACGTCATTTACCTCAGTGTCATTGATTTTTGTGACTCCTACAAATCCACGGGCAGCAATTCTTCCGTTTTTATTATTAAAAATCTTCAGGCCACTTTTCACACCAAATGCTTTAAGTTCTTCTGGGC
>JBATUQ010000027.1:0-123699 GCA_049671285.1 Leeuwenhoekiella sp.
CCCCTTCCCAAGGGGAGGTGCCGCAGGCGGAGGGGTTTTATGATCTTACCACAAAATGCCATAATGCAACCAAAAGCTCAAACCGGATTAGGTTTTCGAGTAACGTGAGACACATCTTTATCAGCTCACAAGTGCTCTCGGTACGTCGAAATTTATCAATTTCGACACTCGAGCACCTATTACGATTCGAACTTAGGTTTTCGAGTAACAAGGAACCTTAGTTCCGCAGTGTACCGAGAAAACCGGGTAAGTCAAAAAACCCTAACAAATCCGCAACACCACAACCCAATCCCTTTGCGTAAATTCGCATATTCACAAAAAAGAACATCAAATAATGAATAATTCAGATATCGTCATCGTTTCCGCAGCCAGAACACCCATTGGTAGCTTTTTGGGGAGTTTATCATCTGTTTCCGCTGTGCAATTGGGCAAAACGGCCATCAAGGGCGCATTAGATAAAATCAAACTTTCGCCAGACCAGATCACCGAAGTCTTTATGGGCAATGTGGTACAGGCAGGCGTGGGCCAGGCTCCGGCGAGGCAGGCAGCATTGGCAGCAGGAGTACCCGATACGGTTCCTTGCACGACGGTAAACAAGGTTTGCGCCAGCGGAATGAAAGCAGTAATGTTTGCTGCGCAAACCGTCGCTCTTGATGAAGACGCCATAATCGTCGCCGGCGGTATGGAAAATATGAGCCAGATTCCGCATTACGTGCATTTGCGTAATGGCAAAAAATTTGGTCCCGAAACCTTAATCGACGGTATGCAAAGAGACGGCTTGGTCGATGCCTACGACGGTAATGCGATGGGTGTTTGTGCAGACTTGTGTGCGAGCGAACATAATTTCAGCCGGGAAGATCAGGATGCTTTTGCGGTGAAGTCTTACGAACGTTCTGCACAAGCCTGGGAAGATGGCAAGTTTGCTGACGAAGTAGTGCCCGTGGAAGTTCCGCAACGTCGTGGCGAACCGATTATGGTTTCCGAAGATGAAGAGTTTAAAAATGTGCGTATGGACAAAATTGCCCAACTGCGACCTGCCTTTTCCAAGGACGGGACAGTAACTGCGGCGAATGCATCCACCATCAATGACGGTGCAGGTGCTGTAATCGTGATGCACCGCAAAAAAGCCGAAGCACTAGGACTGAAACCACTGTGCAGCATCAAGGGCTTTGCCGATGCCGCCACGGAGCCCAAATGGTTTACCACTGCTCCGTCTAAGGCCCTACCCAAAGCGCTGGCTAAAGCTGGTGTGTCTCAGGAGGAGATTGATTATTTTGAATTTAATGAAGCTTTTTCCGTGGTTGGATTGGCCAATATGAAAATTCTTGGTCTCGACGACAGTAATGTGAATGTAAACGGTGGTGCCGTTTCCTTGGGCCATCCACTTGGTTGCAGCGGCGTTCGTATTCTAATAACACTCATCAACGTACTTAAGCAAAACGGCGTGAAACTAGGCGCTGCAGCAATCTGTAATGGTGGCGGCGGTGCTTCGGCGATGGTGATTGAGCGGGAAGGGTAATTGGTTGAATCGTGAATAAAGTAGTATCCATTTTAAATTTCAACAGTTACCTATTTCTCTAAACTCCTAAACCCAGAGCCTGAAACCTGGAACTTGAAACCCATTCTACAATGATTTTGTTGAAAAGTTCGGTTTTAAAAAAGTTTTGATTTTCCGTTATTTGCCTAATGGTTGATCACAGCAGCACAGTCTTGAAGGCGGCACAAATAATTGGAACAGCACTATGAAATATGGTATATGCCCATTGGGCAATGTTCCTTTGCGTTTGGATCCCAGTGATGCTTCAGAAATGGTAAACCAGGTGCTTTATGGCGAAACTTTTAAGGTTTTGGAACAGCGCAAAAAATGGAGCCGAATACGTCTGGATCACGACAACTACGAAGGCTGGCTCGACAATAAACAATACCTGGAAATTTCAGAGGAAGCCCATCAATCTTCGGTTTCAACTGAAAATCAACTAGCAAAAGACTTGTTGCAATTGGTAACTCTGGAAGATGGTCAAGTGATGCCAATCCCTTTGGGTAGTGTTGTGAGTAGTGCCGTTTCTCTTGAGCATATTTATGAGGGTGTCTTTTTTTCTGGAAAACGCGACAAGGAGAATCTGGTCGAAACCGCGCTCTTGTATATAAAAAGTCCATATTTATGGGGCGGCCGCACGCCATTTGGTCTTGATTGCAGTGGGTTTACCCAGATGGTTTATAAACTGAATGGTCATAAACTCTTCCGGGATGCTTCTCAGCAGGCCGCACAGGGAGAACCGCTCAGTTTTATTGAAGAAAGCGAACCTGGAGATCTCGCATTTTTTGACAACAATGAGGGCGCAATTATACACGTGGGGATTATGATGGCAGACCACTATATCATTCACTGTCACGGCGAGGTGCGCATTGACCGCATCGATCATACCGGCATCTACAATGCTACCAAGCGCGAACATTCACATCAGCTCAGGGTGATTAAAAGGGTTGTTTGAGGAGTAGTAATTGGTTACTTCGTTAATCGGTTAATCGGGGATTGCTTAAACGGAAAATTGTACTTCGTAAATCGTATCCCGTACTTCAAGATTTACTTTTTTACCATTGCTGCCGAAACATTTTGACCTCTAGAAAATTCCCTTTGGCACCACCACAATTTTGCTAAATTTGTAAGCCTTTTAGACGCAGATTATTTCGGCGGAAGCCAAACTAAAAAAAGTGAATTTGTTGATCCTTTTAAACAGTATATCTCATTCAATCAAGGTATCATATACAACTTTTAACGAATAACGATTAACCTAAAACCAAAAACCTAAAGGTCCGTCAACCGATAGACATAGGACAATTAGTGATGGGACAAGAATAAGCAAAGACATCAATGGGAAGAGCATTTGAATTCAGAAAAGCACGGAAAATGAAGCGCTGGAGTGCGATGGCCAAAGCATTTACCCGCATTGGCAAGGACATCGTGATGGCGGTAAAAGAAGGCGGTCCTGATCCCGATACCAACTCCAGGTTGCGCGTGGTGATCCAGAACGCCAAGAGTGTGAATATGCCCAAGGACAACATTGAGCGCGCCATAAAGCGTGCCAGTGATAAGTCTTTGGGTGAGTATAAGGAAGTGCTTTTTGAAGGTTATGCCCCACACGGAATTGCGATTCTCATCGAAACCGCAACAGACAACAACAACCGGACGGTAGCCAACATACGCAGTTATTTTAATAAGTGTGATGGAAATTTGGGAACTTCAGGTTCTGTGGAATTTATGTTTGATCACACCTGTAACTTTAGAATCCCTGCCGAAGGGCTCGATCCTGAGGAACTTGAACTCGAGCTTATAGATTTTGGTGCTGAAGAAGTATTTGAAGATGAAGATGGCATAATGATCTATGCACCCTTTGGAAGTTTTGGCGCCATACAAGGCTATCTGGATGAAAACAACATCGAAATCCTTTCCTCAGAATTTGAACGCATACCACAAGTAACTAAAAAACTCACTCCTGAGCAAGCCGAAGATGTCGAAAAACTTTTGGAAAAAATAGAGGAAGATGATGATGTACAAAACGTCTATCACTCCATGGATGAGTCTTCTTCTGAAAAGAGCGAGTAAATATCAATACCATTATGAAAAAGCAGTATCCCTGAGGAGACACTGCTTTTTTTTCATTTGAGAAATAGGTTCAAAAAAAGCCCGGCAAATGCCGGGCTCTTATTTTGATCTAAGCCTAATAAATTTAGTCTTCTTCAACATTTGAACCTATGTCACCTTGGGCAACAATAGTACCCAATTCATCAGCACTAAGGTGTACGTTGATGTAACCGTCATACTCTAGCAATTCGTCATAAGTTACTGGAGTTTCGTCATCACCATCAAACATTTCAATTTGAGTCATGCTCATTCCGGTATCGCCTACTACAGTTGCCAAAGTAATGGCAATGTCACCACCTTCCTCAGCACTGTTCATATGAATGTGTGCAGGGTGCATTCCACCAGCTGGTGTGTTCATAATATCAAGGGTCAACAGAGTTGTATTGTCCTTACGTTGCTCTAAAGTAGCTGTACCGCTTATTCCAGGAACATCCTTCTCATCAAGATCGTAAGTGATTGACTCTCCAGTTAGCTCATTGGCACCTATATCGCCTTGAGCGACAATTGTACCTAGCTCATCAGCGCTAAGGTGAACATTGATGTAGCCATCTACATCCAACATTTCTGAATAGGTGATTTCAGTTCCGTCATTGAGAGCTTCAACGTGAGTGGCACTGTATCCGGTCGTTCCATTAACAGGATTGAATGTTACAATAATATCACCACCCTCAATTGCAGAATTTTCATGGATATGAGCAGGATGCATTCCTCCGTCAGGAGTATTTTCGAGCATTAGCTCTACAATTGCAGCTCCCCCTTTACGTTCCATAAAGGTTGCTGTTCCCATTATTCCATCAACATCTTTAGTCATCAGGTCATAGACCATTTCCATTCCTGTAAGCTCGTTGCTTCCTATATCACCTTGGGCAACAATAGTAGCTAAATCTGATCCAGGACCTAAGTGAACATTGATATATCCATCATAACCCAACAGTTCATCATAAGTTATTGGTGTACCATCGTTAAGAGCAACGGCATCAGTCATACTCATACCGGTATCACCATCAACAGTCGTCAGGGTTAAGGCTATAGCGCCAGACTCTAATGCACTGTTCCAATGGATGTGTGCAGGATGCATTCCACTGGCTGATATTCCCTCAATATCCAATGTGACTAAGGTAGTACCGTCATTCCTTTCTTCAAAAATGGCTTCTCCCATAATCCCATCAACATCTTTGGTCATCAACTCATAAGTCTTGGAGTTACCTGTTAGCGCGTTGCTTCCTATATCACCTTGAGCAACTATTGTACTTAGATCAGCTCCAGCACCCAAATGAACATTTATATAACCATCGTAGTCAATTAACTCAGCATAAGTTACAGGTGTGCCATCATCAAATGCTTCCGCACTCGTATAGCTTATGCCTGTATCTCCGTCCACAGTCGCTAGTGAAAGGGCAATGTCGCCTCCTTCTAATGCAGTATTCCTATGGATGTGTGCAGGGTGCATACCACCGTCTGGGGTACCTTCTATGTCTAAGGTGATTAACGCAGTACCATTAACTCGTTCTGTAAAGGTTGCCGTACCACTAATACCTTCTACATCTTTGGTGCCTAATTGATAGACTGTCTCAACATCGGTAAGCTCATTAGTTCCTATGTCGCCTTGTGCGACTATAGTACTCAAATCTTCTCCAGCACCTAGGTGTACATTAATATAACCATCGTATGTCAAGAGGTCCTCATAACTAACCTCTGTACCGTCATCAGTAGTTCTAATGGTAGTCATACTCATTCCAGTATCACCATCAACCGGCTCAAAAGACACGGCAATATCTCCACCTTCAGCCGCACTATTCATATGAATGTGAGCGGGATGCATACCACCGTCTGGTGTTCCTGAAAGATCAAGGGTTACTAAAGTTTTTCCGCTTACACGTTGCTCAAAAATAGCCTCACCACTAATGCCCTCAACATCACGCTCAAACAAGGTATACGTTTTTGACTCTCCAGTAAGAACATTGACTCCTAAATCACCCTGAGCCACTATCATGTTTGAATTACTGTCATTTGAAAGAACATTTAAATATCCATCGAAGTCGACCAACTGGTCATAAGTGATAGAAGTACCATCCTCTAATGCTGTAACGCGTGTTACACCAAAAAGCCTGGTTCCGCTTATCTGATCAATTGGGTTGAGACTTATAGCAATATCCCCACCCTCAGCAATACTATTAAATCTGACGTTGGCAGAATAGGATTCATCGGTTGGTGAATCCAGGATTACCTGCACCTCTGTAAAGCCACTCTCAAGTTTTTTGAGAACGACCGAACCACTGATACCCAACTCTGATGATGATGGTAGCTGAAATGTTGTCGTCGTACCATCTGGCACATCCAAATCCATCATTACCTGATCATCGTCCTCATTACAACTTGTACTCATAGCAACCAATACGGCTAAGATTAAATGATAAAATTTTTTCATAATTACTTTCTAAGATTAATTAATATTTGTTTAACAAATTTCCCTAAATACTTCTACAAAGTTTTTAATTTCATTTTAAAATTGTCCGCAATAATACTTAATAATTCGTTAAATCGCCTTAAAAATCCTTCAAACAGCCAAATTTACCAATTACATCGTTGTAGTTTGGATTTTTCGTAAGACTCGAAGCGCTTTTTTGTTTGTTTCAGTGTACTTTTTTAATTTGTAAACAACCTTCTGGCAAAGCATCATCAAGATTTCAACGTCCTATAAAATCGAACTTAATTGAAAAAAAATTAATGGATTCACAAAATACCAGTTTTAGAAAAAAAATCACAATCCTCACCGGTGCCGGAATAAGCGCAGAGAGTGGTCTAAAAACCTTTAGGGATGCCAATGGGCTTTGGGAAGGTCACGATGTAATGGCCGTAGCCAGCCCAGAAGGTTGGCAAAAGGATCAAGAACTGGTACTTGACTTTTACAATCAAAGACGAAAACAACTGCTTCGTGTAAAACCAAACCCGGCACACGAGGCTTTGGTCAAATTAGAGCAGAAATACGATGTTACCATAGTCACCCAAAATATTGACAATCTTCACGAAAAAGCAGGCAGCGCCAAGGTGCTGCATCTTCACGGGGAATTATTGAAAGTGAGAAGTACTTTGAATGAGAACTATACCGTCGATTGGACCGAAGACCTTCATACCGGAGATTGCTGTCCCGCTGGCAGCCAGCTGCGACCGCATGTGGTTTGGTTTGGTGAGGATGTACCCAAGTTGGAAGAAGCAGTAATGATTACTGCCCAAGCTGACCATATCATCATAATAGGTACCAGTATGCAGGTCTATCCGGCAGCCAGTCTGATCAACTTCGCCAAAGAGAATGCCCAAGTTTATTTTATTGACCCCAAACCATCAATCCTTCCCGGAAAAAATCTTGAGATATTAGCCACCACTGCTTCAGCGGGAGTACCTATTGTGGTTGATCGCCTATTGAGTAATTAGTGCGTGCAGCGGTTGCCCATCTTACCATAGCAGCGATCTGCGCAGCACTTAGATTGGCATTTTCGTGAATGTAAGTATATGATTCCAGTGGCATCTCGCCCTCTTCGACCTCTTCTATAAGTTCATCGAGTTTATGATCTTTCCGCTTTGCGGAATAACTATCCCATTCACTAAAATTCAGATGACGTTTTCCATCTTCGATATGCTCCTCAAGCCAAAAATTAACGGGCGCCACAGATGCGTACCACGGATATTGCGTTTGATCGCTGTGACAGTCAAAACAGGTTTCCTTAAGGATTGATTCGACTTCTGCTGTTGGCTTGGTCTCTTCCAAAAACGGGGTAACACTACCATAACCATCCTCATTGAGATCTACCGGAACAAACTGAATGGCTACCAGCGCCACCAAAGCCAAAATCAAGAAACGTTTAATCCAAACCATACCCGTATTTTTAAGTTTTCAAATGTAGTAAAATCGGAAATGAATTTATCATTTAAAAAAGATTTAATACCCTTGATCAATGCAGGAAGGACGACACGTGAGAAATATGCAGCACAACTATTACAAACCCCGGAAGACATAGTAAAGTGTCTGGATTTTATTGTGGTGGAAGATAAGAATGATGGCCATAAGGCAGCGTGGATCCTTGAAATTGCCGTACTTGACAATTGGGATTTATTGCTTTTGAATCTAAACAGATTTATCGAAATCCTTCCGAAAATAACTAATGAAAGCAGTTTGCGCCCTCTGGCAAAAATCACGGAAACCCTATGCAAATACTCCAACCGTCCTGCTGCTGATCTGAAATCTAAAACCCTTTCGCCAAAACAAAAAGAAAAATTGCTCAGCACCACCTTCCAATGGTTGATCACTCCCCAAAAAACAGCGGTCAAGGTTTTTGCAATGCAATCTGTTTATGAACTGGGAATAAAAAATCCTTGGGTTCACGACGAACTTAAGGCGGTACTGCTAAAAGATATTGATTATGCCAGCGCAGGTTACCGCTCCCGTGCAAAGAAAATACTTCAAGCTATCAAAAATTTGCAGTCAAAGCACCTTTAATATGTATAATTGGCTTCATTCCATTTGAAACTTGCCTGTTGCTGATTACCTTTGCCACATACGCTATAAAATTATGTCCCTGACTTCTCTGGAAGCCATCTCCCCAATCGATGGCAGATATCATAACAAAACCACTTCCCTATCAGCCTACTTCTCTGAAATGGCCTTGATCAAATACCGGGTCAAGGTAGAGATTGAATATTTTATTTCCTTGTGCGAACTCCCCTTACCGCAGTTGAAGACCGTGGACAAAAAGTTATTTACTGGCCTACGCAGCATATATGAAGACTTTACCATAGCGGATGCACAGGCAGTCAAGGACATAGAAAAGGTCACCAACCACGACGTAAAGGCGGTCGAGTATTTTATCAAGGACAAATTTGATAAACTTGATCTGAGCGCTCATAAAGAGTTCATACATTTTGGGCTTACATCTCAGGACATCAACAATACCGCGATACCGCTGTCGCTCAAAGATGCCGTCACACAGGAATATATGCCGCAACTCCTGGAAGTGCTGGATCACCTTAAGCAACTTGCCGATGATTGGGCCAATGTTTCCATGCTTGCCAGAACGCACGGGCAACCGGCCTCTCCCACCCGTTTGGGTAAGGAATTTGAAGTTTTCATTGTGCGGATCGAGCAGCAGTTGGTATTGCTGGAAGAGATTCCGCATGCGGCAAAATTTGGTGGTGCGACCGGAAATTTCAACGCTCACAAAGTGGCCTATCCCGATATCAACTGGCGGCGTTTTGGGAAAAAATTCGTGCAGGATACTTTAAAACTGCACCACTCCTTCCCTACCACCCAGATCGAACATTATGATCATATGGCGGCACTTTTTGACAACATCAAGCGCATAAACACTATATTAATTGACTTAAACCGTGATTTGTGGAGTTATATCTCGATGGATTATTTCAAACAGAAAATCAAGGCCTGGGAAGTAGGATCATCTGCAATGCCACACAAAGTCAATCCCATAGATTTTGAAAACAGTGAAGGAAATTTGGGCATGGCCAATGCGGTCCTCGAACACCTTTCTGCAAAACTTCCTATTTCCAGATTACAGCGCGACTTGACGGACAGTACGGTACTACGCAACGTGGGAGTACCTTTAGGTCATACTTTAATAGGTTTTCAGAGCACCCTAAAAGGACTGAATAAATTAGTGCTGAACGAAAAGAAATTTCAGGAAGACCTGGACGACAACTGGGCCGTTGTGGCAGAAGCCATTCAGACGATATTGAGAAGGGAAGCTTATCCCAATCCTTATGAAGCTTTAAAGGAACTTACACGTACCAATACCAAGATTACCAAGCAGTCCATCGCAGAATTTATCGACACCTTGCAAGTCGATGAAACGATAAAGCAGGAACTGAAATCCATATCACCAGCAAATTACACGGGAATTTAATATCCGTCCAAAAATCCTTAAAGGATAGTTCAGTTTTAGACAGCATCCTTGTTCGCTGTCTTGTCCGGCCTTCTCAGTTGGGTTGAGTCAACTTCAGGTCAAATCGTTCTGAAAAATAAGATCTTGCCGCCACTATTGCTGCATTTTGATACAGCAATTTTGAAGTGCCCTTAGCCTACGAAACAAATTGGGCAAACCATTCGTAAAGTTCCCCTTTGGTGATGACCGCACCCTGTTGAATCAATGCGAAAAGATCAGCATTCTTGTCTGCCTTTAAAGTCTTGCTGGAGCTGTACAGGTTGACGGCATCATCCATCAGGTTTTCCTGAAGCCACTGGTACCCCTTGGAGGTGGTCAGGTCAACCAGTTTGTTTTCCAACTGTATGGAAATCAAATTAAGCGTATTGCCGTCCACCCGAAAGAGGAAAATATGCTGTGGTGAGATGTGTTCCAAATAATCCACTTTGGTCAGCACCCCCTCCCAGATGAGATCGCTGAATACATCCAGTTCATCTTCTGCCACCTGTGGTTTGTTCTTTTTGATATCCTGCCATTCTTCGGCAGTGATAGATTGGCTCGCCAAAAAATTTATAAATTCCTGATGCAGTTCTTCAAACTGCTCTTTGGTCAATCTGGAGTATTTCATCACTTGTATGCTTTTCATTCGCCTTTCAGATGAAACTTTTTAATCACCAATTGGTGCCTCAAGGTTACTCGAAAAGCTAAATTCGTTTTGAAGTTGGAAAAATAACGTTCGAGTAGTTTCGGCAAAGCTAAAATACGAACGGAAAATACCTGTTCAGAATCGCAAATTTTTACTTTTAGCTCCCCAAATGTGGGTACGCCCATCGTGGCTCAGAAATGCTAAAAAAATTTAAATTCACAATTTAATTCAGTCGACTTATCTCTCTTTTCTATTCTCTTTCTTCTCTATTTTAAAATCGTCAATCCAAAGTCGTAGCTCGTACTTCCTATTTGAAAACCTACAAGGAGACCTCGTGCCTCGCCAAATACCTTGCAGGTTACCACCGTATCACCGCACTTGCCCAGGTAAAGCCACTACCAAAGGCCGCAAGCACCACGCAATCGCCTTCCTTTATTTTTCCGTTTTCCCAGGCTTCGGTCAGGGCGATTGGGATGGAGGCCGCTGTGGTGTTTCCGTATTTCTGGATGTTGTTGTACACCTGATCTTCATTAAGCCGGAACTGCTTCTGCACAAATTGGGAAATTCTCAAATTCGCCTGATGCGGAATCAACATATCGATATCTTTCGCCGTTAGGCCATTCTTTTCCAACCCTTCATTGATGACTTCCGCAAAGCGCACAACCGCGTTCTTAAATACAAACTGACCGTTCATATATGGATAATACGGAATGTCTTCCTGTGGATCTTTCTCAATGAGCTCCGGCACCCACTCATTGGTGCTTGGTCCGCGCAGGGAAAGTTCGAGCGCGTGTTCTCCTTCGCTGTGTAAATGGGTTGATAAGATTCCTTTGCTGTTGTCTTCTTCCCGGGTGAGTACAGCCGCTCCCGCACCATCGCCAAATATCACCGAAACGCTTCTTCCACGGGTGGTCATATCGAGGCCGCCACTATGGTTTTCTGAACCAATGACCAATACGTTTTTATACATACCCGTTTTGATAAACTGATCTGCCGTAGAAAGCGCATACACAAATCCACTGCATTGATTACGTACGTCAAGCGCAGGAATGGTGCGCATATCTAGCATCTCCTGAACCTGAACGCCACAACCGGGAAAATAATAATCGGGACTGAGCGTAGCAAACACGATCAGGTCAATATCCTTCGCGGTCATCTCAGCACGTTCTAGGGCAATCTTGGCCGCTTTAACGCCCATTACAGCAGTCGTGTTTCCGTCGCCCTTTTTTATATGCCGGCGCTCTTTTATACCGGTACGTTCCTGTATCCATGCGTCGTTAGTCTCCATGAACTTGGAAAGATCATCATTGGTCACCACATTTTCAGGAACGTAAGCACCGAGACCGGCTATTTTAGAATTGTACATATTTTCAGTGTAAAGGATAGAAATTAAAAATCCCGTAATGAAAACGGGAAATTTTTGCCAAAGATAAATTATAGAATGCGGTGTATGGCTGTTTGGCAGTCTATTTAGTATGCACGCATAATATTTTTTAGTATCTAAATATTCACTAAATTGAAACACAAAATCCCTACACATGAAAAAATCCCTCTTTTCCCTGCTTTTTTTAGTTGCAAGTCTGCCCATACTGGCGCAAGTAAATCTTGATTATCAAAAACCCCCAAAAGAAATCCTCGACCTGGTTGATGTGCCCCGTGCGCCATCTGTTGTTATGGATAGTGATGGTGAGCAAATGTTGTTGCTCTTTCGCGACAGCTACAAAACCATCGAGACACTGTCTGAAGAAGAACTCCGTCTGGGTGGGCTGCGTATCAATCCCAAAACAAACATCGGCAGCCGCACCACATACTATAACAATGTAAAAATTAAAGGGGTTGATGACGGCGAGATCAAACAGATTTCCGGCCTGCCCGAAAATCCCCAGTTGTCCAATTTTAGCTGGTCGCCAGACGAAAGCAAAATGGCACTCACAAACACCATTTCAAACGGTGTGGAAATCTGGGTTTTGGATATCGCTTCCGCGGAAGTGACCAAGCTTACCGAAGCTACCGTCAATGCCAATATGGGCAATCCCATCAGCTGGTTTAAGGATGGGAAAAGCCTTTTGGTAAAAATGATTCCGGCAACACGAAAAGAACTCATCAATACTGCCGAAGCCGTACCCACTGGGCCGACGATTTCGACAAGTACCGCTGGCGTCAAGGCTCAAAACCGCACCTATCAGGACTTATTGCAAACGCCCAACGACGAATTTAACTTTGAACAGCTAGCTACTTCGGTGCTTACCAAAGTGAATCTAAGCGGCACCTCGACCGTTTGGAAAACCCGTGAGATGTTTGACGATATTTCCTTTTCGCCAGATGGCAACTATGTGATGGTCACCAGCATCAAAAAGCCCTTTTCGTATATCGTTCCCTATTATCGCTTCCCACAGGTTTCCACGGTTTACGACACTGACGGAAATCTGTTAAAGGTGGTCAACGAAGTTCCGCTAATCGAAGAAATGGCAAAAGGATTTATGGCAGAAAGGGAAGGCAAACGCAGTATGAACTGGCGTGCCGACGCTCCTGCGACATTGGTCTGGGCAGAAGTACTTGACGGTGGTGATCCTGAAAACGAGGTGCCTTACCGCGATCAGGTGTATATGCAGAAAGCTCCATTCAAGGCTGCGCCGAAAGAATTGATAAAAACCATAAATCGCTACAGCGGAATCACGTGGGGCGACAAAAACACCGCGATTGCTTACGATTACTGGTGGAATACCCGAAACACCAAAACCTATCTTTTTGACCCATCAGAAGAAAACGCGGAAACAGAAATCCTTTTCGACCGAAACTATCAGGACACTTACAGCAATCCCGGAAGCTTCGTAACCCATGAGAATGATTACGGCCGTTCGGTTCTGACGCTTCTCGAGGGAAAAGCATTTTTGATGGGTCCCGGTTACAGCGATAAAGGCCAATTTCCATTCATCGATGCTATGGAATTGGAAACCCAAAAAACGGAGCGCCTCTATGAATCAGAATATACCGAAAAACTTGAAAATCTTCAGGAAGCCATTGATATGAAAAAAGGGGAGATTCTTGTTCGCATCGAGTCGGCCATTGAGTATCCCAACTATTACATCCGCAACATCAAAAATGGCGAACTCAAGCAGATCACTGATTTTGAAAATCCATTTAAAAGTATTCAGGATGTTCACAAAGAGGTTATCGCCTACAAACGCGACGACGGCCTTGAACTCACCGGAACCCTTTACCTTCCGGCAGGATATGACAAGGACAAGAAAGAGAAAAAACCTATGATTCTCTGGGCGTACCCACGTGAATTCAAAGACAAGAACAGCGCATCACAGTCCACCGCCAATCCCAACGAATTCACTTATCCCTATTACGGCTCGATGATTTACTGGGTTACGCGCGGTTACGTGGTCCTTGATGATGCATCCTTTCCCATTGTAGGTGAGGGTGATGAAGAGCCAAACGACAGTTTCAGAAAACAGTTGGTCGCCAATGGTAAAGCCGCTATCGATGCGGTGGATGCCATGGGCTACATTGACCGCGACAAGGTGGCTGTTGGCGGACACAGTTATGGCGCATTTATGACGGCAAACCTACTTTCGCATTCCAACCTCTTTGCTGCCGGTATCGCCCGGAGCGGTGCTTATAACAGGACATTGACTCCTTTTGGTTTCCAAAGCGAGGAGCGCAGTTACTGGGAAGCACCAGACGTTTACTATAATATGTCTCCTTTTATGCACGCCGATAAAATGAAAACGCCATTGTTGCTCATTCACGGGGTGGCCGATAATAATTCAGGAACGTACCCACTGCAGAGCGAGCGTTATTTTAATGCACTGAAAGGATTGGGAGCAACTGCCAGATTGGTGATGTTGCCCAAAGAAAGTCACGGGTATGCGGCCAAAGAAAGTATTCTGCATATGCTCTGGGAGCAGGACCAATGGCTGGAGCAATACGTAAAAAACCGGGATACCCAGGAAATAAAACAGGAAGAAGAGTTGAAAAAATAGGATCGAAAAACGAAGCTAATAAAGTACAAAGTTGGAAGTACGAGTTTCGAAGTACCGACCTGCAAGGTGTCGCCGAGGCACGAGGCCTCCTTGTAGGTCTTAGGCTGAAATGCGAAATTGGAAGTACGAAATACGATTGATTTTAGAATAAAAAGCAAAGAGTAAAGAACAAAGAAAATAAAGGGTCAATTTAATCCCTTACCGAAGCTTTTCGAGTAATCCTGAGGCACGAAGGATGTACCGAGAAATGCGGGAATGGAAGTACGAAATAACAATAACGATTTACCGACCTGCAAGGTGTCGCCGAGGCACGAGGTCTCCTTGTAGGTCTTAGGCCGAAGTGCGAAATGGGAAATACGAAGAACTATTGATGATCCGATAGATTTTAGAATAAAGAGCAAAGAACATAGAAAATAGATTGTTAATTTAATCCCTTACTAAAGCTTTTCGAGTAATCCTTAGGCACGAAGGATATACCGAGAAATGCGGGAATGGAAGTACGTAATACCAATGACGATTGACCGACCTGCAAGGTGTCGCCGAGGCACGAGGCCTACTTGTAGGTCTTAGGCTGAAATGCGAAATTGGAAGTACGAAATACGATTGATTTTAGTATAAAAAGCAAAGAGTAAAGAACAAAAAATAAATGGTCAATTTAATACCTTACCGAAGCTTTTCGAGTAATCCTGAGGCACGAAGGATGTACCGAGAAATGCGGGAATGGAAGTACGGAATACGTTTGACGCATCACGATTTATCAAGTGCTGAGTTTGGAGTGCGGAGTGATAAGTTTGATCCCTTATTCAGATTACACGATAAATCAAATAACTGTAAAGATGTACTACGAAGTAAACATCCCGGAACCATGCGCTGAAGACTGGTCAAAAATGACCCCGATGGAAAGAGGCCGGTATTGTGACAGCTGCGAAAAAGAGGTGCTTGATTTCACCAATTTTTCGCAACGCGAAATCGCTCTGCGCATCAAAAACGGAGAAAACATCTGTGGAAGGTTTAGGAAAGATCAATTGGAAAGACCCTATTTTCTGCCGGAAGAAAATAGCTTGAAAAGCTGGAAACTTGTTGCTGCATTTACTTCACTTCTTGGATTTTGTTCGCCGGCACTGGCACAGCATTCATCAGACGAAGTAAAAACCGTCAAATCCACCGAAGGTTTTATCGAGGATGATTCGCTTCAGAATAAATATCTAAAAGATTCTATAACCATAAGTGGTAAAGTTATGGAACAAGAAATCCCTTTACCGGGAGCTGCAATAACCTTAGAAGGAACTCAACTTGGCGCTAACACGGATTTTGATGGGAACTTTAGTCTAATTGTACCTTCACATTTGCTCGAACACAAGGATACCAGCAAGTTGATCATATCGTATGTCGGCTTTGAAACAAAAGAATATTGTTTGATGACCAATAGGCCAAAAGATTTAACCGTCAACATGTACCTTGAGACCGGAAACTTGAAATTAGCCGCAGTAATGGTTGGTGGGATAATAATAAAGAAAACAAGGAATTCAAGACCCCGCTCCCGATGGTTTCGGTGGCGTCGCTAGGCGACATCATAATTATTAATTGGTGTCTATATCCCAATTTGTTTTCGAACAGCAAACCAAAAACTGTTCAATCCGTTAATCTTTTACTTAATTACAAGGATGCAAAAGGCTCATTCTTAACTTTGTGGTATTCAAAATATACAGATATGGAAAAAGCCCTGGATTTGCCGCTCAATTCAATCATTGCCATTCCTTTATCTGCCTTTGGGGTGTACCTCTCGGTAATTGTCTTTACGCGCTTGGCCGGGACACGCAGTTTCTCAAAAATGTCAAGTTTTGACTTTGCGATGACCGTTGCCGTGGGTTCGTTGATTGCTTCAACCACCCTCTCGAGTTCTGTCTCCGTTTGGGAAGGCATACTGGGAGTAGCTTCGGTGTATCTGCTTCAGATAGGAGCGGCCTTGCTACGCCGTATAAAACCCATTAAAAACCTGATGGATAATAGTCCGCTGTTATTGATGAAAGGCGACAAAATCCTGCACCAAAACCTACACAAAGCACGCGTCACCGAATCTGACCTGCGCTCCAAGCTTCGGGAATCAAATATCAAACGTTTGGCAGACGTACGCGCCGTGATCATGGAAACTACCGGAAATGTTTCCGTTATACACGCTAATGATTACAAATACGATTTAGAAGATTGGTTGCTTGAAGATGTACGTGAAAAGTAAATGTTTCTGTTTATTTTCCGCAGGGACAAGACCGTACGACATTATGCGCAGGTAGCGCGCCACTATCATTAGACTGCAATTTTAAAAATGGTTATAAAACGAAAACAATTGAGATGTTTTTTAGAATTGCTGATTATTTGACCATAGTCCTGCTTAGCGCTAATGCTTTTTTGGTTTGCCCTATCAATATTCTAATACCACTTTAAGAATACCCTTTACCGAAATTATTCAATTTTAAGTAATGAATTTTACATCATATAACAAAAAAGCCATCGTAGGTGGAATCATTGCCGCTGTCATATCTGGTGCCGGGTATTTTCTATTGGGTAATATTTCGGGTTACAAGGCAATGGATCTTATCACTTCGTCCCTTCCCGGCCTCAATATGTTGTGCAACACGGTAGTACTGGCTTCGGCGACCATTCTAGCGCTATTGCTTACGCTGCTGGGAATCAGCACCGGAAGTAATTCAAAACTAAAAAAAGGGCACTATCGCCAAGTAATGTTTATCGCCCGGTATGACGCGATTACTTTTGTGGCAGCAATCATCGTTTTCCAGTTGATGAACATTCCCATTACCAAAGCTGATAACCTGGCTACCAACTGGTATGATGTCATTTATTGGTCGTCACTGGTAATTTCCTCATTACTTAGCGGGATGCTGGTTTCCGTGGTCCTGATGCTATTGGGTACCATTACCAACATCATCAAAATTGTAGGCCTGGATCAAGATGAGCATCCTTTGCTCTATTCGGAAGAAAGCTCTGAGGACGATGACGAAACACCTGAAAAAAATAAGTGATTAGATTGTTAGGACGAAAATGCTGTTGCAGTTGGCAATTTTAAATCCTTGAATTCTGCTTCTTTTAATTTTAGAACTTCTTCAGAAGTAAAGAAATGGAAACCCAGCACCTAAAGGCGTACTTCTCCCTAAAAACGCAAAACAGCAAACCGATACCGCGATTGGTAATTTACTATTAAATCCGCAAAAAAAAGGCTGCGAAAATCCTACCTTTGACTTTCAGGAAAGATGTTAAGATGAAAATTTCGCAAGTGCGTTTAGAAGTGATGCAGACCATAGAACAATCTATGGACGAATTGCTGACGAAATATTTAAAACCCATAGAAGAAAACTGGCAACCTGCCGACTTACTTCCACAGTCAAACAGTCCGGAGTTTATGGAGGAGATCAAGGAAATCCAAGAACTCTCCCGGGAGATGGATTATGATCTCTTTACCGTTTTGGTAGGAGATACCATTACTGAAGAAGCTTTACCTACTTACGAATCGTGGTTGATGAGCGTGCGCGGCATCGATCAGGATCAGGGCAACGGCTGGTCAAAATGGGTGCGCGGCTGGACCGCAGAAGAAAACCGCCACGGCGACCTGCTCAACCGGTATCTTTACCTTTCCGGACGTGTGAATATGCGCGAGATGGAAGTTTCCACCCAATATTTGTTGAGCGATGGTTTTGACATCGGTACAGGTACAGACCCATATAAGAATTTTGTTTACACCAGTTTTCAGGAATTGGCGACCAATGTATCCCACCGCCGGGTAGCTTCCTTTTCAAAAAAATCAGGAAATACCAAACTGGCCAAAATCTGCAACACTATTGCTCGGGACGAAGCCCGTCACGCCAGTGCTTATATGGACTTCGTCAAGCGTATTTTTGAGATTGACCCCAGTGAAATGATGCGCGCCTTTGAAGATATGATGCGTAAAAAAATCGTGATGCCGGCAGCTTTTCTTAGACAATCTGGGCAAGAGCAGGGTGATCTTTGGTCCCATTTCTCAGATGCGGCACAGCGTTGTAATGTTTATACCACCTTTGACTACATAGACATTTTGAGTGGACTTCTCAATTCTTGGAAGATTGATAAAATCAACGATCTGGATGATTCTGCCGAGAAGGCTCGTGATTACCTGATGGCCCTTCCTGACCGCCTTAAACGTATATCAGAACGTATTACCATCCCCAACCGTGAGATCGATTTTAAGTGGATTGCCTCATAAGTTGCTGCATTTGCTGTGATTCAGAATTTTTGTTGACAATGATCAACAGTGATGTTCACTAGCTTTTATTCATTATTATTGATTTTCTATTGTGTGATAGGTTTTCGTCTCTGTTCTGTCAGGAATTGGGCAAATTGTGACATTAGCATCACGATTGCATAATTTCCAAAGTTCGTCAATTGAACCCTTTAATGTAAAACTGGCTTCAGACTCATGCTCTTTCTTATTGCAAGAAGTAAGATGTAAAACGGCAGACAGTAACTGATTACAATAGTGGGAAAAGCATTAAGTCACAATGAACAAATGGCCTTATAAAACGGCAAACCAAAGATCTAACTACTGAAATCCGACGATCAAATAATAAACCGTACCTTCGCGGCTTATACAATTACATGACATTTAAAGAATTGGATCTCATCGATCCGCTAGTGCAGGCCCTTTCAGAAAAAGGATACACGCACCCCACTCCCATTCAAGAACAAGCCATTCCCATACTGCTTCAAGGCAAAGACCTGCTCGGCTCGGCCCAGACAGGAACAGGTAAGACGGCAGCGTTTACACTACCCATAATTCAGCAATTGGTAGTCAATGCCAGCAGTCGTAAAGGTGGGCGAAAAATAAAGGCGTTAATAATAACCCCAACCCGCGAGCTAGCCATACAGATCGACGATAACATCACCGAGTACGGCAAACATACAGGAATTCGCAATACCGTTATTTATGGCGGCGTAAAGCAAGGTTCGCAAGTCAACGCACTGAGAAAAGGTATTGACGTGCTGACAGCAACGCCGGGCAGACTATTGGACCTGATTAATCAAGGTTTTATCAACTTGAAAGACGTAGAGTATTTTGTACTGGACGAGGCTGACCAGATGCTCGATATGGGCTTTATACACGATATTAAAAAGCTGTTGAAAATGCTTCCGCGAAAGCGACAGAGCTTGTTTTTCTCGGCGACGATGCCCGATGCGATCGTAAAATTGTCCCGGCAGATTCTTGGTGATTTTGAAACCATTGCCATCGCGCCAAAACAGACCACTGCAGAACGGGTAGATCAATCGATCTATTTCGTCAGTAAGAAAAGTAAAATCAAACTACTGAAACACCTCATCGAGTCTGAAAATCCAGAGACCACCCTGGTTTTTTCACGAACCAAGCACGGCGCCAATAAAATTGTCAAACTGCTCGAGCGCGACGGTATTCCTGCTGCGGCCATTCACGGGAACAAATCACAAACCGCACGTCAAAAAGCGCTCAACGCTTTCAAAGACGGAAATTTAAAAGTACTGGTAGCTACAGACATTGCCGCAAGGGGAATTGATGTTTCAGAACTTGAACTCGTGGTACAGTACGACCTGCCCAACGTTCCGGAAACTTACGTTCACCGAATAGGACGCACAGGACGTGCAAAAGCAAGTGGTACCGCCCTTGGATTTTGTGATCCTGAAGAACGTGCATACCTACGCGATATCGAGAAACTGATCAAACAGCGGCTCGAGGTCATTAAAGACCATCCATTTTTACAGGACGGTCCAGATGAACCAGCAGATCGCAACAACCACAAAGCCGCACCGGTTAAGAAACTGCAAAGAAATCCATCAAATCAAAATAAAAAGCGCCGTTTCTCCGGAAAGCGTAATGCCAACTAAAATAGTGTAATCACTAGGCTATAATAATCAAAAAAATCCCTTAACAACCTTAGCTGTTGTTAAGGGATTTTTTTAGTTTGGGTATTTCCCCATACACAAGTATACACTTTCACAATATTCAATTTATCGACTCTACCTTCCCTGTAAACGAATATTACACTAATTTTCAGTGAATTAAACAATAATATGGTAATTTCAAAATATAATTTTGATGAATCTTATATTTAAGACTATTCGAAATGGGGGTTTATTTTTAATAGACCATCAACAATTAACCAATCAATTATTTTCATCAATCAAACAAAAGCACGATCAATATTCTTGAACGTGCTTTTTTAATTTTGGCTCCTGCCAAATAAAGGGTCAAAACCCCTATGCCCACAATCTATTGATATACTTAACTTTATGGAATCAATTTACAGCCATGCAAAAACAGAACTTCCTTAAACACTTCCTGCCGCTCCTTCTCGTACTGCTTCTGCAATCTTGTTATACGGTGCGGCTGACCAGCACCAAGGGCGCACCTATGCCGGCAACCTTGATCAATGATGAAGATGATGATGACTACCGCGGCTTTATGGTTACTGAAATTGACACTGTCCTTTCCCGCGGTGCTTTTGAGGAAGTCACCCAATTTCCCGCCAGCAGTCCCTTTTGCGAAACGGGTGAACTATGGTCTGTTGAATTTAAAAACACTTTCGGTGGGAGTCTGCTGTATCTGGTAACCTTGGGATCAAAGCGTAAAGTCAAACTCCGCTACGTCTGTATGAAACCGGAAAATTGAATTTTCGATTAACGATTGACAATTTACGATTGACGAATTTTCGAAAGAGCTCAATAAACAATGTCCCTTAAAAAAGACGAAGTAAAAAGTATGAACCTTTAATGAATATCAGACAAATAGTACCAAATAAAGGTATTCGAGTATTGTAGAGGCACGAGACAAGCACCGAGAAGACCGGCTTTGAGTTTTCGATTAAGGAATAACAGACTACAGACAACAAATAATAACCACCACACGACCAAGGTATTCAAGTAATATAGAAGCACGCGAAAAGTATTAAAAACATTTTTTGTGATCAACTAATAACCAAACCTGCAAACCTATGGCAACCACTACCGTACACGAAAACTTAAAATGGGACACCCTACATAAAAATGGGGCCATCGATTTAAAAAAATTGCTTACTACACGGCTCGATGGCCGAATGCAACTTCCCGATGAAGTGGATCGCTATAACGATGCGACAGTCGAAATTCAGCGATTATTGCAGGAAGCGCTTGACGCAAACGAAGGATTCCGGGCGTATGGGTCGCGCTGGTCGATGTCGAGCATCGCTCAGCAAAAGGACAACTTACACCAGAATAACCTGATGAACCTGGATCTGAACATTCTGGACCACGATCTGCATGCAGATACTGATTATGATTACAAAAACGTCTATTTTTTTGAATGCGGAAATACGATCAAAGAGATTTCACAAGAACTGGAAAAAAACGGAAAATCCCTCAAAACCAGCGGTGCGAGCAACGGCCAGACCATTGCCGGTTGTATTGCGACCGGTGTACACGGTTCAGCTTGGGATGTGGGCGCGATACAAGACTACGTGGTGGGGTTGCACTTGATCACCGGCCCAAACCCAGATGATAGTATTTATATCGAGCGCGCTTCTAAACCTGCACTTAATGATGCTTTCGCAGAAAAAATCAATGCCGGCGTCATTCGGGACGACGCGATGTTTCAGGCTGCGGTGGTAGGTCTGGGATCATTCGGTTTCATTCACGGGGTCGCTATCGAAGCCGAAGACCTCTACCTGTTGAACCGCTATGTTCGGAAAATAGATAAAAATCTTGCGATCAAACTTTCGGAAACAATGGACTTTAAAAATTCCACTTTCAAAATAGAAGGAGAAATCGATGCTGACGGAAACCCCTTGGAACCCTATCATTATAAAGTATTTATCAATCCGTATGTCAACGACGATAAATATGTCGTCGAAGCGATGTACAAAAAGCCTTTTCGCACAGACTACCCAAATCCTTATTCAAAGATCAAGGGCAGTATGTACCGCGATTTGATTTATACATTAATAAAGATCAGTGAGAAATTTCCAAAAAGGATTCCGTGGTTCATCAAGCGGTTGGAAAAACAGATATTACCCGCGGTGGGCACCAAAGAAGATACTGTGGGAACCTTGTATGAAACCTTCTGGGATGCACCCTATCAAGGCCCGGCGTTTGCCTGTTCGTTTGGCGTTGCAAATACTGACGCGGGACGAACACTAAATATATTAAGTGACGTCACTAAAAAGGAAGGCCCCATTCCAGGAATTTTCGCGATGCGGTTTGTGAAGGGAACGGAAGCTACTTTGGGCTTTACCAAATTCCCTATCACCTGTGTAATTGAAATTGATGGCGTGCTCTGGAAAAAATCGCGAAGATTGATTTCGCTTAAAGATTATAGTACTAAAATGATCCAGGCATTACAGCAAGAAAATATCCCATTTACACTGCACTGGGGCAAAAACGCAGATTGGGAATACGAGAATCTTAACAATCATATGTTTGGCAGTGATACGGTGAACCAGTGGAAAGAACAGCGCTACAAGTTGTTAAGTCCAGCGATGGCCGAAGCCTTTACCAATAAATTTTTGAGGGAATGCCATCTCGATGGGCTGCCCAAACCGATTGTCTAATGCACAAAAAGCTGCCAAGAATCAGATTACACTAAAAATTCTCGGTGGCAAGACAAGCCCGTCTAATTGATGCGGGATTATTATGCAACCATCCAAAGCTCAAATTCAGTAAAAGCGAGAAATTTCTAATGCTGAAGCCATACTAAATACATCCACCGTGACTAAAGTTGCGGTGGATTTTTATTTGAAATTCACCCGTATTTTTAAGTCTTAAATTATTAAGAAGAAATTGAAAATAGTTGTTTTTTGAGGTAATTTCAGTGTATAAATAAACCCTTATGAAATTAAATGTTTTAGCCCTTGTTCTTAGTTTCACCCTGTTGTTATCCTGTGGTGAAGATACCCGCAAAACCACACATAAACTATATGAAAGCTTTACCCATAATATGGACAGTCTTGAAGCGGTTCAAGATCAACTGAAACGGGAGCAAGCGGAGGTAACCACAAACCATCTGGATCTGACAGGCCAGTTTACCGATATGGAGCAGGCAGACTCCACCGCGCTTCATCTTTTGACAGAGCATCAAGAGCTTCTGACAGAACAGGAACAACTGCTGGACAGCATAAGCTTTACGGTACACAAAAAATTTACTGAAAATTACAGCCTCGATGTGCTCACTGACGAACAAATCCTAACTATACTCGACGGTTTAAGGATTAAAAATCAACGTATTAGCAAAAACCTAAGACAAATTGAGCAGGAATTGCAAGGTATACGAAGTGATCAGCAAAAACTACAAACACAGATTCAATAAGCTGAAAATTAGCCAACATGTGTTGTACTAATCACAGCTTTGTGTATCAAGGCGCTGCTTCCCGCATATGATCGTATTCGTGTAAGCTCATGGCAGCACTCTAATCGATGTAATGCTTGTTACGCTATAGTTTTAAAACAATTATTCGCAACACTTAAAGATGGCGTTGGCAACGGTGACCTTTCAGAAAACAAATGCAAAGGAGGAAAACGGATCACACATTCGTTTAAAAATCACTCTTCAAACCTCACCCCGCAACAGATCGCAGATGACCTTAAGAAAATTACGGTGACAGGCGGTAAAACGGGTATGGAGGATCAGAAAAAGTATCCTGATGATGCATTAGACGTCTTTTATAACAGGGAATTTCTTATAAATTATTAAAACCTGCCCTCGGATAGGACAGTCAGCAGATCGCCGAAAAACAAAGAACATGTTGGATGGAATTATTAAACACCTGTGTGAATATTGAAATAGCGGAAGATACCAAGATAAGGTTAGTACAGCTCCACTTTCAGATCGAAAGTTACAAATCTTAAACAATTTGAATTATTTATAATTATTCGGTCATTATTGCGACGGGATGTAAGATTTGAATTAATTATCCTGCGAACAGATAAATGAAGTCTTTCATCTCACATAATTTAACTTACAACGATCTTTTGTTGTATTTTTACGTAAAAACTAAAAGAACCCCTACTTAAAAAAATTCTATGAAAAGAATGATTTTGGCATTTTTGACATTATTTACTATAATGAGCTGTAATATTTCCGAAGATCAGGAGACTATCGATTCAACCAACGTGGAAACCACGCTTTACAAAAGCACCAGCCTTAGAGCCACTTTTAAAGAAATTGTGAGGCAGAACAAAGGAACTAACAAAAACAAAGAAAAAGAACTTTGTTTCAATTTTGAATACCCCATAGAACTAGGATACAATGACAATAGCACTCAGCAAGTTGCTGATTTTAAAGTATTGCTAAATTTGCTTTTGGACGAAACTACGGAGTTGCACGTGACTTCAATAGGCTTTCCGTTTAATGTGTTAATGAACGATAACACCGTTCAAACCATTGATGATGAAGGCGAATTTGAAACACTCATCGATGCTTGCGGTTATGACCTCGTAACGGTCGCTGAGGTATATGCCGTATTCGATACATGTTTCACAGTAAATTATCCTCTGACACTAGTTGTAGGAGGTGAGACCGAAATATTCAATAGTGAGGAAGGTTTAGAGAGCTATTTTGCCGGTTTCAGCAATTACTTCAAAGATGTTAAATTCAGTTATCCAGTATCGATAAACTATCTCTCTGACGGCAGTACCGATGCTATTGAGAACGATTTTGAATTGGTTCATTTGATTACCGAAACTTGTGAAATAGATTAAGTATAATGATCCCCTAAGTTCGGAAAGGGCGGTGTCGTATTGACATCGCCTTTTCTACTTTAGTTAATCGCCTCTTTATATACTTCGAGGCAACGTTCGCGCGCTTCTTTGTGATCCACTATTTTCTCAGGGTAATCGGCAGTGCCGTATTCGGGTACAAACTCCTTGATGTATTCTTTATTGTTGTCAAATTTATCCACTTGCGTCATCGGGTTAAAAATCCTAAAATATGGAGCCGCATCCACACCGCTGCCTGCTGCCCATTGCCAATTGCCCACATTGCTGCTGGCTTCATAGTCCAAAAGTTTTTCTGCAAAATAGGCCTCTCCCCACCGCCAGTCTATTAACAAATGTTTGCACAGGAAACCAGCTGTCAACATCCGTACGCGATTATGCATATACCCGGTAGTGTTCAATTGCCGCATCCCGGCATCTACCAAGGCAAAACCGGTCTTTCCTGCTTTCCACTTTTCAAATTCTTCTTCATTGTTGCGCCAGGGTACCCGATCATATTTCTTACGGAAAGCTTCCGTTTGTGTCTCTGGAAAGTGGTAAAAAATCTGCATAAAAAATTCCCGCCAAATCAGCTCACTCCAATAAACCTCATTCTTTTCGGCAACTGCCTTTTTCATGATCTTTCTTACGCTTGCGGTTCCAAACCGAAGATGCGGTCCTATCCTGCTCGTTCCTCCTTCTATCGCAGGAAAATTCCGGGTATCCTCGTAGTTTTCGATCAGGGAAGGTGTGACCGTATAATCAGGAACTTTTAAATCTGAAGTTCTGAAACCCATATCGCTCAGGCTCAGATTGGGCAGTCGCGAGTTTTCTACCAGATTGTCCAAATATTGGCTGGTGTAGTGTATCTTGAGATGCGCTTCCCCATTAAAGACTTCCATCCATTTATTCTTGTACGGCGTATAAACCACATACGGATCACCGTCGTCCTTGACCACATCGCTTTTTTCAAATATGACCTGATCCTTAAAATCGTAAAACGCAATCTCTTTGTCTTCTAATAGCTTTCCGATGGTGGCATCCCGCTCTTTGGCGTACGGCTCGTAATCGCGATTGTTATAAACCGCACCAACATTGTAATCTTTTAAAATTTCTTTCCAAACGTCTTTAGGCTTTCCGTAGAACATGGCTAATGAACTGCCGTGTTCCGCCTGCAGCTCGTTCCGCATCTTCTGAAGCGTTTCGTAGATAAAAGTTACCCGCGCGTCATCTTCTGGCAGTTTATCCAGGATTTCGCGATCAAAAATAAATATAGGAAGCACGGGGAAATCCCCTTTCAAAGCTTCCAAAAAACCTACATTATCGTCCAACCGCAAATCACGGCGAAACCAAAATATACTTACTTTTTCCTTTGCCAAACTAACTTAAATTTAAAGTTGAAAGCCCACCGTCGACCCCAAGGATTTGACCCGTAATCCAGGAACTGTCCTCACTCAGCAGGAATTTGGCGATCGATGCAATGTCGTTTACCGTTCCTACTCTTTTCAGCGGATGGCGCTCGTCCATTTTTTCACGTTTGCGGTCGTTGTTCAGCAGTTTTCCGGCAAGCGGTGTGTCTGTCAAAGACGGTGCAATAACATTAACCCGAAAGGTAGGCGCATATTCTGCGGCCAGTGCTTTCGCAAAACCTTCAATCGCTCCTTTTGAAGCTGCCACGCTCGTATGAAAAGGCGTGCCCACCTTAACGGCGACTGTACTAAAAAATACCAAACTCGCTTGATCAGATTTTTTCAAGAGATCAACCACTGCTTTTAAAGACTTCACCAATCCGAAAAAGTTCAATTGCATCTCCTCCTCAAAAACTTCTTGGCTCAACATTTTAAAAGGCTTAAGATTGATGCTTCCGGGACAATACACAAAACCGTCCAGTTTTTCGGGAAGTTTTTCCATATCGAGTTCACCACTTGTAACATCATATTCAATATGAGTAGCGTTGATTTCGCCCAGATCATCGGCCGTTCGCGAGGCAATGTATAGCTTGTGGGTATCTTGAAGTTGCTTGGCCAGTTCAAAACCTATTCCGTGAGAACCGCCAATTAAGAGTATGTTTTTTTCCATCGTTTTAATTTAAAATATCGTGTCGGGTAACGCCTTCGTCTGATTGTGGGGCGCTGTACTTTCCGTAAAGTTCTTCGAGTTTGTTTTTTCGGTATTCAAAAATTTCTTCCAATTTGGGCTTGACCAATAGTGGATGCGCCAGCCGACCCAAAATTCCCATCGGGACTTTATAATCGACAATATCTTCCATCTCAACACCACCGGGAATGGGATTGATAAAATGCTTGTGATGCCAAAGCGCGTATGGCCCATACTTCTGCTCGTCAACAAACAATTTTTGGTCTACGACCGAAACGATTTCGGTAACCCATTTTAATTTTATACCCAAAAGCGGAGTCACCGTGTATTGAATTAACTGCCCGGCATAAATAGGCCGGTCTGCCCCGGATTTAATGTCAAACCCCATTTCGTCTGGAGTAATCTTACCCAAATTTTTGGCATCAGAAAGAAAGTCCCAAGCTTCTTGAACAGAAATGGGCAGTTTTTGCTTAGTATGTATGGTGTAGATCATGACGGAATTGCCTGTTTTCTGTAAAGTTAAGAGCCACCTTGTTTAATGCGTTCAATTTTTAGTTAAACAAAATTTAAAATGGGAAAGGGTTTTGCCTAACGGCGAAAGGGATAATAATTTTTCTGCTACCCATGTATTAGCTGCACAGCACTTCATACATCGCCCATGCTTTCACAAAACACTCGTCATATTCCTGCTCAGCGGAAGCTTTTGCTGTAATCGCGCTGCCCACCATAAATGAAATTTGCTCGCGCACCGCGTCGTACAAAATACTACGGATGACCACGTTGAAATCAAAATCACCGCCAGGGTCAATATAGCCCACAGCACCACTATAAAGTCCGCGCTTAGTGGTTTCCAGTTTCTCGATAATCTGCATGGCAGACACTTTAGGAGCACCGGTCATGCTGCCCATAGGGAAGGTGGTCCTGAGCAATTTGATGGGATCGATTTTAGCATTTACATCAGCGGTAACCGTGGTAACCAACTGATGTACCTGCTTGTACGTCTTGGGTTCGCACAAATTCTCAACCGTAACCGAGCCTTTATTTGCAGTGCGGGAAAGGTCGTTGCGTACCAGATCTGTAATCATTATGTTTTCTGCCCTTTCTTTGGGATTTTTTTCGAGTGCATCGCGCAATATGCGGTCTAGCTCGGCATCGGCATTGCGGCGGGAAGTGCCTTTTATGGGCTGACTGATGACTTTCGTTCCCTTTTTGTTCAGGTAGCGCTCCGGTGATGTACACAACAGGTACTGCTGATCACTTCTAAAGTAGGCTGCAAAAGGTGCCCGGCTGATGTCATTGAACTTTAAAAAAGTAGGTAGCGGCTGCAATTTCCCTTTTGCATAAAATTCCTGGCAAAAGTTAGCCTCGTATATTTCCCCACGATGAATCAAACCCTGCATCTCCCCTACCCGCTGGCAATATTCGACTTTTGTCAATGCAGCCTCTATTTTTAAAACATTTGAAATATCTTGATTCTCTTCTGTTTCTTCGGAAAATAATTGGGCATCTTTTTCAAGGTCATCGGCAACTTCGGGCAGGTAGTGCATTTCCAAATATCCCTGAAAGAATAAGAAGAGTTTTTTCGGCTGAAAAAAATACAATGGTGCAAATGCCAAGCGGTCTGTGTTGTGGGACGACAGATCTTCCAAATCGTTTTTTAGATCGTAGGAAAGGTAACCCAACAACCAATCGCCCGATTCTTTACGAAAGTTTGAAAGGGCGTCGAAAGCCCCATTTTCCTGACTTGAGATGCTTTTGGCAGCACCCACTCCCAGAAGGGCTTCGTAAGAGGAATAGGCATCTTCGTGCCCATTGCTATCCAACCAAAGCAGCTGTTTTTCGGTTTTATAGTGAACAAGCAGGTTTTTTTTGGCGACTGCCAAATCTGTTATTTCTATCCTTTTCTTTACCCGGTTCACCCCGCAAAAATAAGTGTTCAAAAAAGTATTGCGCATAAAAAATGCCCCGGATTCCTCCGAGGCATTCTCAAGTGATTGAAATCAACCTACATTTTCTCAATTTCCTTTTTCAGCTCACTTTTAGCTTTTCCTGTCTTTTCCTGAAGACGACCTAACATTTCGTCAAATTTACCTTCAGAATAGGTGGTATCATCGTCTGTGATCTTACCGTATTTCTGTTTAAAGTTTCCCTTTATCTGGTTCCACTTTCCTTCTAGTTCTTGATCGTTCATGATATTGGTTTTTGTTTGATTCATTAATTTGAATAATTAAAATTACCTTTATCCAACTAGCTCTTCTCCCAAGGCGGAATTAAAAAAAAATCCAATGCCGTTAAAGTTGCTTAAAACTTCACGGCTTTACCTAAATTTGGTTAAAATCCATACTTTGAACTATCCACTTATTTTGTTAATTGCCCTATTCAGTCTGACTTCTTGTAAAGAAAACACCTCTGAAAATCAATTAGGGAAAGACAAGGTCATCACCACCTTTTACCTCATTCGCCACGCAGAAAAGGCCACCGGAAATGATCCGCTCTTGACCGATGAAGGAATAGCTCACGCTAACTTTTGGGCGGAATATTTATCGGACAAAAACATCGATCTGGTGTACAGCACAGACACGCGGCGCACCCGGGCAACAGCGCAACCGGCCGCTGAAATGTTTGACACCACCATTGCCGCTTACTCGCCACAAGAAGGTTTTAGCCAACGGCTAAAGGAAGAAACTGCCAGAAAAAATGTTCTTATAGTTGGTCACAGCAACACCGTGCCTTTTTTGGCAAATGCTATTTTGGGAAAGGAAAAATTTAAGGAAATCGACGAGAAAAATTTCGACAATATTTACGTTGTTACCTTGAATGGCGAAAAAGTAACAGCCAGAAAGATCAAACTTAGCAATTGGGACAAGGAGTAACCTCCACGCTCTCCAGGTCGATGGTAGAGAGCAGATTTAGCGCTCCGGCCTCATAAAGGGAATCAAGATTTTCGAGCGGTGGAAATTTTTCGATGGGCTTGTAATTTTTATAATCGACCACGCGCACGCCGTTGATCATTCTGGGATTGTACGCCACGCGAAAACGGGTACCGCCCTCATTCACCTCGTAGTTGTAAGCCAGGTAATCCACCGAAAAATCTTCCGTGGAAATCCAGTACATATACTCATCCTGAAAATCAGTTCCGCCACCTTCCTGCTGAAAGTTCACCTTGATTTTGTAGTATGATTTTCCGTTTACATCGCCCGTTCCTACCAGCTCTTTGTTCACCGCTGGAGCTTGGAGGCCGTACGGTAAAACTGCAAAATAATGCACAGAATTGACCGATTCTGAATATTGAGAGACTAAAGAGTCTGGAAGTTCCACGGGTTGATTTTGGTCAAAACGGACGAATCCATCGTTGGTGAGCTGGTCGCGGGTTTCGGCACAGGAAGGATCGGTGCAGCGTTCGAGGACAAATTTTCCATTTTCCCGCTCAGAACGGTAGTAGCGATCCCGAAACTTAAAATCCAGATTGGCATTTTTAAGGATATTCCCACCGGCCTCAGTGATAGCCCTATCTACTATTTCCTGTGCAGTAAGTTCTTTTTCGGCACACGATTGAAGTCCGAAAGAAATCAGGATCAGCAAACCAATTACTGCTGAACTACGTCTTTTAAAAATTGTTTTCATTTTTCCATAATACATTAAAATCCAAAGCATAAGCACCACTTGTGCCACAATTGAAAGTATGGAACCCTCGAAGCCAAAGGCGCCTCCGTTCCACACGGTGCTTTCAGTAAACGAAGTTTCTACCCACGAGTAAAAATCCTGACCGCTCACATTGAAGCCCAATTGACTTTGGAAAAAATTCCAACTAAAATGCAACGCAATGGGCAGCCAAAGATTCTTGGTTAAGATATACGGCAGCCCCAACATCACCCCGGCCAAAAAAATATCGATCAGTGCAAAGGTACTCACGTTTGGGTTGGCCGCGTGCATAAAAGCAAATACCGCAGAAGAAATTATCAAAGCCACCCAACGGTTGAAGGAATACATCAGGTTGCGCAGCAGATACCCGCGGGTAAGCATCTCCTCGACCACCGCCACCACTGTAAACAACGCGATCGAAACGAAAGTCTCATACCATTCAAATTGCATACTTGCATATTCAATCTGTTCACCTGCGAGCAAGAATAAAAAGCCTGCACCAATAACGACCAGGCCCATCACGAGACCAACAGCGATATCCTTTACGTGATTCTTTAGATGAAAGCCAAGGTTCACAAAAGGTTCCTCATCAATAAAGCGCATGAAGACATACAGCAAAACTGTTGTGCCCAGCAAGTCAAAGCACTTGATAATGGTGGTTTGCAGTTCAGATTCCTTACTTAGGTCGAAAACCATTTGGGTAACAAAAAAGCCCAACAATTGGAAGGTAATAACGGTTATCAAATAGGGCACTATCAAAAGTAAGACTCGCTGCCAACCTTTAAATTTACCGGGATAGTTGGGCTCTTCCTGCATATTTATCAGTTTTTGGAATGCAAATGTATTTTATTTCAAGACCAAATGGCTTTAGAAAAAAGGGTTAGCGAAAGGCTAAAGACCCGCCGAAGACCTTTTAAAATCCTAATTTTACAATTATGAAGAATCAGAATACCGTCAACATAAAGAATAAAAAGGCCCGCTTTGAATATGAAATCCTCGACAAATACGTCGCCGGAATAAAACTGGCCGGCACCGAGATCAAATCGATACGCGAGGGGAAAGCATCTATTACGGAAAGTTTTTGCGAGTTTAAGGACGGGGAGCTTTTTGTGATCAATATGACCATACAGATGTATTCGCACGCGACCTATTTTAACCACGATCCCAAAAGTTCCCGGAAACTTTTGCTCAACCGTCGTGAATTGAACAAACTGGAAAAGGAAGTACGCAACAGCGGGCAGACCATCGTACCGTTAAAGGTTTTTCTCAACGACCGCGGACTGGCCAAAATGCAGATTGCCCTGGCTAAAGGTAAAAAGCTTTACGACAAAAGGGAAACCATCAAGGACCGTGACAGCAAACGCAAACTGAGCCGGGTTAAAAAAGCGTTTAACAACTAACTTATACTTGAGCATTTCTTGCGATTGTTGGTACTATGCATTAAGATTTAGCCAAATTTTACCAATAAGATGTGGAAACAAATACGTGTCCTTAATTTTATATCGCAAATGATTTAATCTACTGCGATATGAAAACATCCAAAACAAAAAGAGTTTTCAGAATAATCCTGGGAGGAATGATGGCCCTTGCCGGTGTTGGACATCTCACTTTCCAGCGTGATGAATTTCAGGCACAGGTGCCAAGGTGGCTTCCGTCAAATCCTGCATTTATGGATTCTGTCGTAATCACTTCCGGTATTGTGGAAATCGCTTTTGGCCTGGCCATGATTTTTTGGCCAAAGCAAAAAGTGAAAGTAGGCTTGGCATTAGCTTTATTATACATCTTGATTTTCCCCGGAAATATTTCACAGTACACCAACCAACTCGACGGTTTTGGTCTCGACACCGATAAGAAGCGATTGACCCGCCTTTTCTTTCAACCCGTTTTGATATTTTGGGCGCTTTGGTCAACGGGTGCTTTAAAATACCTTACAGACAAATCAAAAGCAATTGATCTCCGCTGAACAACCGTATAGCTATTATTACAAAACCATTGTGATCGCGGTTGAAAAATACCAACAACCTGACCACCAAAATCATTTTTGCTACAGCCGTTTGTTTGACTTACCCGTAATTGGGTCTTGCCCACTTTCTTCCATTGAAACACTTACATTAATCCATCCGTACCAATTGTCAATTATTTCCCCGAGATAATCCTGACCTCAATGTTTATTCAGAATTTGTGGACGTTATTATTTTAGATAAGGATAACAAAATCCTAATGAATACTTCAGCAGATGAATTCCTTGAAGACAAAATAGCTGGCATACTGAAATACCTAAAATCAGAAGAATCCACCAAAGAATCCGTATTTTAATTGCCGTGCCTCAAAAAAAGTTCGAAACCCAGAAGTTTTAAGGCGCTCTAATAAATTCCTTTCTGTACTTTTATATTTTGATCTCCAAAACTTAGAAGTCCGTAAATGCATTTTAAACCTCATCAAATTCAACTAAAATTTGGATTCGTATTTCTGATGCTTTTACTTGTAAAGCTATCTGTTTCTGCCCAAATTACAGGCACAGTTACCAATGAGTCAGGAGAAACCCTTCCCTTTGTCAACGTCTATGTTTCAGGAACGGCGATAGGCACGACGACCAATAATGAAGGTGTGTATAATTTGAACCTTCAAGAACCGGACGATTACAAGATTATCTTTCAATATTTGGGCTACGCCAAAAAAGAAATGACCGTTGCGGTTACAAGTTTTCCATACATCCTTAATGTTTCCTTATCGGAAGAATCAACGACGCTGGACGAAGTTTTTGTAGATGGTTCTATAAATCCTGCGAATGAGATTATCAGAAAAACCATCGCCCAAAAAGAACAAGTGCTCCAAAAGCAAGACGCCTTTACCGCAGATTTTTATTCCCGCGGACTGTGGAAGGTCAAGGACGCCCCCGAAAAAATACTGGGAAGACAGCTGGGTGATTTTGGAGGGAATCTGGATTCAACACGTACTGGAATTGTTTATCTAAGCGAAACCATTTCGCAAATCGCTTACCGCGCACCAGATGATTTTAAGGAAACCATTACCGCCAGCAAAGTAAGTGGCGATGACAACGGTTTTAGTTTCAACAGTGCCCAGGAAGCTGATTTTTCGTTCTACGAAAACACATTGGACCTAAATACCCAGCTGGTTTCACCCATTGCATCCAATGCATTCAACTATTACGATTACAAGCTTTTGGGAAGTTTTCGCGAAAGCGGAAAACTCATCAATAAAATTGAAGTAACACCAAAACGACCGAAAGACCGCGTCTTCTTTGGCATCCTATATATTGTGGAGGACGACTGGCAACTGTACGGCATTCAGTTGGAAACGACAGGATCTGCGATACAGATTCCCTTTGTGGAGGACTTGTTGTTCACCCAAAATTTTAAGTATGACGAAAATCTAAACCTCTGGGTCAAAACCTCGCAGGTAATCGATTTTAGTTTCAAACTTTTTGGTGTTAAGGGCGACGGAAGATTTACGGCAGTGTACAGCAACTATGATTTTGACCCCAATTTTGACCGAAAAACCTTCACTAATCAAATACTTGCATTCGCCCCAAAAGCCAACGAGAAAGACAGTACCTACTGGCAGCAGGTCCGGCCAATTCCGTTGACCGAAGAAGAACAGACCGATTACACCAAAAAGGACAGTTTGCAGGTTATACGAAGCTCAGAGAAGTATCTCGATTCCATCGATGCGCGTGGAAACAAGTTGGGGCTCGGTTCTTTAATTTTGGGCTACACCTATAAAAACTCGTACGAGCGCTGGCAATTGAACTATGACGGTTTATTGAGAGGAATTGCTTTCAACACGGTACAGGGCTGGAATGTTTCGGCCGAATTGCGTTTTGCTTCTTGGAACAACGACAGTTTTGAAAAGGTTTTTAATGCTTCCGCGAAAGCGAATTATGGCTTTTCTGACGACCGCTTCCGGATGACCGGCCAAATCGCCCAACGTTTCAACCGCACCAACGGCCTGTCCTTTTCCCTTTCCGGCGGTAGGAAGGTTCAGCAGTTCAATCCTTCTGAACCTATTTCGCCTTTGCTTAATTCGTTCTCCAGCCTGATTTTTGAACGCAACTATATGAAAGTGTATGACCTGACTTTTGCCCGGTTCAATTACAATCAAGAAGTGGTCAATGGGTTGACGCTTTTTGCCAGTTTGGGTTTTGAGAATCGAGATCCGTTGTTTAACACCACAGCTCAAACCTGGCGGCCTACGGAGAATTTTTATACCTCCAACAACCCCTTACAGCCCTTTGATTACGGGAATGCAGCCATTTCCTCCCACCACCTTTATAAGGCGACAGTACAGGCGCGCATACGCTTTGACCAGAAATACCTAAGCTATCCTGACGGGAAATTCAATGTGCCCAACGAGGACTACCCTACCATAACACTGATCGCAGAGCAAGGTTTTGGCGGAAGCCAAAATGCTCTTGATTTTACGCAACTTTCCGCCCGTGCAGCTCAAGGTTTTGCAATCGGGAATAAAGGCAGTCTAGCTTACCGTTTGGAAGGCGGAAAATTTTTAAACGGTGATCAAATCAGTTTTGTCGATTATGCCCATTTTGACGGAAACCAAACCCGAATTTCCAGCAGCGACCGTTACTTGAACGTATTTAACCTGATGCCTTATTACGATTTTAGCACAAACGATTCCTACTTTGAGGGGCATTTGGAACACAATTTTAAAGGCTGGGTACTCGGAAAAATCCCTGGTTTACGTGCTTTGAACTACAATCTTGTACTTGGTGGCCATACCTTGCTCACGGCAGACAACAAGCCGTACCACGAACTTTCAGCTGGGCTGGACAACTTGGGTTTTGGAAAGTTCCGGTTTTTTAGGATTGATTATGTACATTCCTTTTCTGAGGTGCAGAATTACGGCGCGGTAATCTTTGGGCTGCAGTTTGCAAATTTTTTCAATTGATTAATGCGAAAACAAGGGTAATTACTGTTGTCTATTTTTAAAATCAAGTAATTCCGAATTCAGTTTAGGTACGCCTTTTTGAATTATGCCCCAAATGATTTCTGGCTCCACACTGTCATACCCGTGAGCAATTAGATTTCTAAGTCCAATTATTTTTTGGGAAGATGAAATACACATCTGGAAAACGATCCCTTATTTGCCTGACAGCTTCACCAATAATTTACAAATCTCTCTCGGCTGCCCGTTGTAAAATAATATCGTCTTTAAAATTATCGAAATTATTGTCAACCTTCAATTATATTGCCTCTAGTTCTCGGCAAATACTTTGGATATCAAGTAAATACTTTAGGAGTTTCGGCTGCATATAATTCGATTTTGGACCTGTCTATTGCATCAATTAATATTTCATTTTTTACTGAATTGACAGTCAACAAATCTATTTTTCTTTGAAGCAAAGATTGAAGTTTGAACTGCAGTGAAAAAAAATTGTCGGCATAGTCCAGCAGTTCCACCGCCTTTGAGAATTGCACAAGCAAGTCAATATCACTGTCAGCTTTCATTTGACCATTTGCCGCAGAGCCAAACACATAAAGCCTATCAACCTGATGCTCTTTACAAAGAGCTCCAATTGAATTTTTATTATTGATTAAAAGTTCTACCATGGCTATTTCAAAGATAGGTTTAATTTTAGTATGCTTTGAAAGCTGCAATTTCTAGGAAAGACAAATGCGCAAAATCAATTCTTATCCTCCAAAAGCGGCACAAACCTAAAATTGCCGTGTTCCTGTTTCTCAAAGCGGGCTTCCTCGACGCGGGTGATTTCGGTCATGACCTGCTCCTTTTCGCCCAGCGGAATGATAAGCTTGCCGCCTACTTTGAGCTGATGCAACAACGGCTTCGGTATAAAAGGTGCGCCTGCCGTAACGATGATTCCGTCATAGGGGGCGTATTCCGGTAGGCCTTTATAGCCATCCCCAAAAATCAGTTTTTTAGGTCGGTAACCTATTTTCTGCAGCAGCTTTTTTGTTATTCGGAAAAGCTCCTGTTGTCTTTCGATGGAAAAAACCCGCACGCCCATCGCGCAAAGTACCGCTGTTTGATAGCCGCTACCGGTACCGATTTCCAGAACCCTTTCGCCCTTTTTAACCTGTAGCAGTTGGCTCTGAAAAGCCACCGTATACGGTTGACTAATGGTCTGGCCCGCAGCGATGGGAAAGGCCTTGTCCTGATAGGCATGATCCTCAAAACCGCTGTCCATAAACAAATGGCGCGGCACTTGGTTTACCGCATCCAACACAGCGGTATGGGTGATCCCTTTTTTTTGAATCAATTCGACAAGCTGCCGCCTTTTTCCTTGATGTTTGGTCGTATCTGTCATCGTTGCTAAAATACATATTGCCCGCCACAGCGTAAACCATTTTGTTAAAAAAAGTACAACGCCCATTCTCTCGCAGAAACCGTATTTTTGAATAAAATTAAAGTATATGTTGAAAATCGGGGTGCTGGGCGCCGGCCATTTGGGAAAAATACATTTACGGCTTTTAAAGTCTTCACCAGAATTTGAACTCGTTGGTTTTTACGACGCCTCGGCGGAAAATGCAGCTAAAGTCTCTAAAGAATTTGGCTATAAGGCATTTCCGCATATGCTTGATTTAATTGCCGCTTGTGATGTAATTGACGTAGTTACTCCTACAAGTAAACATTTTGAATGCGCCAAAGAAATCATTACTGCTGGCAAACACGTTTTCATCGAGAAACCCATAACCCAAACCTTGGACGAGGCGGTTGCCTTGCGCAATTTGGCAAAGAAGCATCAGGTACGTGGGCAGATAGGCCACGTAGAACGGTTCAATCCCGCGTTTATCGCTGTCAAAAACCAGATCAGCACCCCTATGTTTATTGAAGCACACCGTCTTGCAGAATTCAATCCTCGCGGTACCGACGTTCCTGTGGTGCTTGACCTGATGATCCACGATATTGATGTGATTTTAAGCGTGGTCAAAAGTCCGGTAAAATCGGTTTCTGCCTCTGGGGTTTCGGTGATCAGTGACACACCAGATATTGCCAATGCCCGAATCGAATTTGAAAATGGGTGCGTGGCAAATCTTACCGCAAGCCGCATTTCGTTGAAAAATATGCGGAAATCACGATTTTTCCAGAAAGACGCCTATATTTCAATGGACTTTTTAGAGAAAAAATGTGAGGTCGTACGGATGAAGGATGCTCCTGAAAATCCAGATGATTTTGCAATGGTGCTTCAGAATGCAGAAGGCGTGCGCAAACAGATTTACTTTGATAACCCAGATGTTCACCCCAACAATGCTATTCTTGATGAACTGGAAGCTTTCGCGAAAGCGATAAAGACAAACACAACACCAGTGGTTTCACTAGCTCAGGGAACCGAAGCGTTACGCGTCGCGATGATGGTTATTGACGATTTATAAACAGAGAATTTTTATGAAAAATATTACGGTTATTGGCGCCGGAACGATGGGCAACGGTATCGCCCACGTATTTGCGCAACACGGCTTTAATACAAATTTGGTTGACATTTCTGAGGAAGCCGTCAAACGCGGAATAAAAAACATTTCTAAAAATCTGGGCCGGCAGGTCGCAAAAGGCAAACTGAGCGAGACCGAAAAAACAGAAACCCTCGGAAAGCTTTCTACATTCACGGAATTAAAAGATGCTGTAAAAAACGCCTATCTCGTGGTCGAGGCGGCCAGCGAAAATCTCGATATCAAACTAAAGATTTTTAAAGATCTTGATGGTTTCTGTCCTGCTAAAACCATTTTGGCGAGCAACACTTCATCCATTTCCATTACTAAAATTGCATCTGCCACACAACGTCCCAAACAGGTTATCGGTATTCATTTTATGAACCCGGTACCGGTTATGCAACTGGTGGAAATCATAAACGGTTACAGCACTTCACCAGAAGTCAGCACTAAAATTTCTGAATTGGCTACGACGTTGCACAAGACGCCGGTCACCGTCAACGACTATCCCGGCTTTGTGGCCAACCGCATCTTGATGCCAATGATCAATGAGGCAATCGAAACCCTTTACCACGGCGTCGCCGGAGTCACCGAAATCGACACGGTAATGAAATTGGGCATGGCACACCCGATGGGACCGCTCAAACTGGCTGATTTTATCGGACTTGATGTTTGTCTCTCCATCCTTAACGTGATGTATGACGGCTTCAAAAACCCCAAATATGCGCCTTGCCCACTGTTGGTCAATATGGTTCAGGCCAAAAAACTGGGGGTTAAAAGCAAGGAGGGATTTTACGACTACAGCACTTCGGCCAAATCTGAAACGGTATCCAAACAATTCGCCTCTTGAGGAATATAATTTTTGTCTGGCTCATAACCTGTCTGCCAATTTATGAAATGGCAGCGCAGGAAAAGAGTACCGGCTTTTACGCCGCTGGTTTCCATTATGGCCAAGGCCGAATAAATAATTTTTTGTTTTCAGATGAGGATTATGCATACGAAGTTAAATTCCACAAACTTCCGGTTTACTATAATTTGAAAAAGGGCAAGTTTGACATCGACCTGCTTTTTCAGCCGGAATACAATCGTGCGCGGCAGGAGCTGCTCAATTTTTGGTTTGTGGATACTGATAAAGAGCGGGAAATATTTATGCGTCCCAAAACCATTAACGAATATATACTGAGCGTAGGTATTATTGTCAGAAAAGATGTTTTCCCGTGGCTCAATGCTTACGTGATCGCCAGCGTGGGACCGGGCTACTTTGACCGTGGCACAGAACGCGTGGCAAAGGGATTTGCCTTTTCGGATGTATTGGGATTGGGACTGCGCTTAAAAATTTCAGAACGGTTTTCATTTCAATTTCAGCCTACAGTGCGGCATATTTCAAATGCGAACCTAAAAAAACCAAACAGCGGTCACAATTCTTTGAATTGGGAAAGCGGTTTGGTTTATTGCTTTGAGTAAAGAAATTCCTTATTCCTTGATCAGCTTTTGGGTTACTGTCTGGCTACCATCATCCATTTTCACGAGATAAATACCGCGGTTTAGTTTACTGATGTCCAGTCCATTTGAGATATTTTGATTGGAGACATTACTGTCTATCACCAACTTGCCCAAAACGTCATAAATATTGATGCGTAAATCTTTTCCATCTTCCAGACCTTTAAAATAAAGCCTATCCTTGGCAGGATTGGGATAAATTTTTAAACTATCTGCAATCACGATTTCCGAAAAAATAGATTGAGGTACTTCGAAGTTTTCTGCCGCACGAAAACTGCCCAAGGTGAGCAAGCTGAACGCCAAGCCAATAACCAATTTTGGGGTAAGAGTAAACTTCATAGCATAAATGTCGTTTTAAGTCTTGTAAAATTACGGCAAAAAATATTGTTAACGATAAAATACAATTAAATTCGATTAAAAACATATTAATGACGGTTTCCATTAAATGATGTTGCACCTATTTATCGGCTCAAGTACATTTTTCTGCGGGCGTACAAATCATAAAAAGCATCATCCTTCAAACTGTCAATAAAGAGAATGCTTTCTCCAGTACTTTTCATTTCCGGGCCCAGTTTTTTATTCACATTGTGAAATTTATTAAACGAGAATACCGGTTGCTTGATGGCGTAGCCGTTTAATTTCGGTTTGAAATCAAAATCGGTTACTTTATTATGCCCAAGCATCACTTTAGTTGCGTAGTTTACATAAGGCTCACCGTAGGCCTTGGCGATAAATGGAACCGTTCGCGAAGCACGCGGATTAGCTTCAATAATATACACCTTATCGTCCTTGATCGCAAACTGAATGTTGATCAGCCCTACGGTATTCAACGCAAGAGCAATCTTATGCGTGTGATCCTTGATCTGTTGTAAAACCAGATCGCCAAGATTAAAAGGCGGGAGTAGAGCATTTGAATCCCCGGAGTGTATTCCGCAAGGCTCGATGTGTTCCATGATCCCGATGATATAGACGTTCTCTCCGTCACAGATTGCATCAGCCTCGGCCTCGATGGCACCATCCAGATAGTGATCCAGTAAAAGTTTGTTGTTAGGTATCTTACGGAGCAGATCGACCACGATTTCTTCCAGCTCATCCTTGTTGATCACGATTTTCATTCCTTGACCTCCCAGTACATACGAAGGCCGAACCAAAATAGGAAAGTTTAATTTATCTGCCACAGCGAGTGCTTCTTCAGCGCTTTCGGCCACGTCAAATTGCGGGTAAGGAATATTATTCTCTTTCAAAAGTTTTGAAAAACTTCCGCGATCTTCCGCCAGGTCAAGCGCCTGAAAACTTGTTCCAATGATTTTTATTCCGTAGCGGTCTAGTTTTTCGGCCAGTTTCAATGCAGTCTGACCTCCTAACTGTACAATCACACCTTCCGGCTTCTCATGACGGATGATGTCGTAGATATGTTCCCAAAATACCGGTTCAAAATAAAGCTTATCTGCAATGTCAAAGTCGGTCGAAACGGTTTCTGGGTTACAATTGATCATTATGGTTTCATAGCCACATTCGGCGGCAGCCAAAACCCCGTGTACGCAACAGTAATCAAACTCGATCCCCTGCCCTATCCGGTTGGGCCCTGATCCCAGTACAACAATTTTCTTTTTATCGGTCACCTTACTTTCGTTGTCTGAAAAGCTCTCGCCGCCAGGCAACTGCATATCATTTTCAAACGTGGAATAGAAATAAGGGGTCACCGCTTTAAACTCAGCGGCGCAGGTATCCACCAATTTGTAAACACGGTTAATCCTAAGTTCTTCACGCTTGTTGTAAACGTCACTTTCCAGACAGTCGAGCATATGGGCGATCTGGCGATCAGCAAAACCTTTTTGTTTGGCTTCCAGAAGCAAATCACGTTGCAGGGTATTGATGTCGTATTTACCGATTTCCTTTTCGAGCGCATCCAGTTCTTCAAATTGCTTGAGGAACCACATATCGATTTTGGTAATCTCGTGTATCCTGCTCAGCGGAATACCCATTTGTATGGCATCGTAAATGACAAAAACACGGTCCCAGCTGGGATTGGTCAATTTGTCGATGACTTTGTCGTAGTTGGTGTATCCCTTGCCATCAGCGCCGAGGCCGTTTCGTTTGATTTCCAAAGATTGTGTGGCCTTGTGCAACGCTTCCTGAAACGAGCGGCCTATGCCCATCACCTCGCCCACAGATTTCATCTGCAGCCCGAGTAATCTATCGCTGCCTTCGAATTTGTCGAAATTCCACCTTGGAATCTTTACAATTACGTAATCTAAAGTAGGCTCAAACAATGCCGAAGTGGATTTGGTAATCTGGTTGTCGAGCTCGTCCAGCGTGTATCCAATCGCCAGTTTTGAGGCGATTTTGGCGATAGGATATCCTGTAGCTTTTGAAGCCAGTGCCGAGGAACGTGAAACCCTTGGATTGATCTCGATGGCAATAATATCCTCATTGGCATCAGGGCTTACAGCAAATTGTACATTACAGCCTCCTGCAAAGTCACCAATGCTGCGCATCATATGGATCGCCATATCCCGCATACGCTGATAGGTCGTATCGCTCAAGGTCATAGCCGGCGCCACGGTGATGGAGTCACCGGTGTGGATTCCCATTGGATCCATATTCTCAATGGCACAAATGATAACGACATTGTCATTTTTATCCCGCAAAAGCTCAAGCTCGTATTCCTTCCAGCCCACAAGCGCCTTATCGATCAATACTTCATGAATGGGCGAAGCCTCAAGGCCCCGAGTTAAGAGCTCGTCAAACTCTTCCGCATTATGTACAAAAGAAGCTCCTGAACCGCCCAAGGTAAAAGAAGGTCGAATAACTAAAGGAAACCCATATTCCTGGGCAATTTCCTTGCCCGTCAAGTAGCTGTTTGCAATTTTTGCCGGAGCAACGGGAATGCCTATTTTCTTCATCAGATCCTTAAACCGGTCGCGGTCTTCAGTAATATTTATAGCGTCGATGTCAACCCCTATGATCTTGACGTCAAAATCGCTCCAGATACCTTTTTCATCAGCTTCTATACATAAGTTCAATGCGGTCTGGCCACCCATAGTAGGAAGCACCGCATCAATCTGGGGATGCTCTTTTAAAATCTGAACAAGCGATTTTGTATTAAGCGGAAGCAAATAGACGTGATCAGCCATTGACGGATCTGTCATGATCGTGGCCGGATTGCTGTTTATTAGAATGGTCTCGATGCCATCTTCACGCAAGGACCGCAAGGACTGAGAGCCGGAATAGTCAAATTCACAGGCCTGGCCAATAACGATGGGACCAGAACCAATTATTAGGATCGATTTGAGTTGGTTGTTTTTGGGCATTGAAAAGGATTTTTTACAAATTTGAGAAAAAAAGGTGGCGTTTGGGTATAAAAAAAGGCGTTGCTTAAAATAGCAACACCTTTATATCAAATGGCAATTGACCATTATTTATCTTTTATGTCTAAGCTCAGAAGATACAGAAAGTTTCTTTCTACCCTTGGCACGACGTCTCGCCAAAACCTTACGGCCGTTGGCACTGGCCATACGCTCTCTAAAACCGTGCTTGTTCTTTCTTTTTCTTTTTGAAGGTTGAAATGTTCTTTTCATTATATCTTTCCTTAAATGCTGTTTGCTTAAAATTTAACGGAAGCATTTACGCTTCTCCAAAACTGGGCGCAAATATACAAAGTCTTTTTCTTTTGACAAGAGGCAAAATTAAAATAATCGCACTATTTTTTAGTACATTTGCTGCCCGAAAAATCACAGCATTCCGCTACTTTAAAAATATCATAATGTACAATAAGAACATCAAAATGATCCTTGCCGCAATTGCAATAGGTCTGGCTATTTGGCAATTTTTTGACCGGGGTATCGGCAACGGCATTCTGTTGCTCTTACTGGCGGGTATCTTCATCCTGCTCTACTTTAAAAATGAAATCATCGTGCTCGCTTTCCTGAGACTTCGCAAACAGGATTTTGAAGGTGCAAAAAAATGGCTGGATAAAATTAAAAATCCTGAAGCGGCCCTGGTCACCAAACAACAGGGCTATTACAATTACCTCAACGGGCTTATGGTCTCCCAAACAAACATATCGCTCTCCGAAAAATATTTCAAAAAAGCCATCGGTCTGGGACTGAGTATGAAAACTGATCTGGCAGTTGCCAAAATGAACCTGGCGGGGATTGCGCTTACCAAGAACAGAAAACGCGAAGCTGAAATGCTATTGGCCGAAGCCAAAAAACTGGACAAGCATAACATGCTAGATGAGCAGATTAAAATGATGAAACAGCAAATGCGAAAGGCTCCAGGTATTCCCAAACAGCAATACGGCAGAGGACGCGGCAGACGGTAAATCCGATTAATTCACTGTTAACGAAGCGCATACGCAACGAGGAACTCCTAGTATTTTGACGTTAAAAAAGTTGTTTTTAACGAATAATCCCAAATAATATAATCTACTTTTTCGTATAGCAAGTACATTTGTTAAGAATGATGAGAAAACTACTTGCTATATTGTTGTTACTACAATTCCTGCCTTTAGTAGCGCAAGAACATGTATTGCGCTACTCCACAGCACTGGAGCTGTATTTAAAACCTTACAACGCGCAAACTGACCGCTTATTGGAACAGGGTGAGTTTGACATGGCAAAGGATAGGTTTGATACCTTGGTCAAAAATCATTTGCAGTACAGCTATATGGATACCTTCAGTTTTGAACGGCTGAATGGCGATTTTACCTCCACTTCCCAATTTAGTAAACCAACAATTTTAATGACCTATGCCTCTTGGTGCATACCCAGAGAAGGCGAGATTCCTGCTATTAACAAGTGGGCGGATCGCTATGGCGACCTGATCGATATTGTCGTATTATTTTGGGATACCAAAGAGGATGCTAAAGCCGCTTCAAAAGGATTTAGTAAGGACGTCCACGTGGTCTATGTGGATGAAACCATCAATGGCCATATGAATACCGTTAAGCAATTGAAGCATTCCTTGGGCATCTCACTATCCTTTGTTATGGCAGCAGATGGAAAAATTCTTGACATTAATAGGAGACCGCCAAACAAACTCGACAAATCGTTCCTGGAAGGAATGGAAAACAGCGTTGCATTTATAAGCAGTCAAGTAGCTTCAATTTATCTTGATTTAAATTTGAATCCTGAAGAACTTACAGAATCACTGGCTACTTTCTAGTTTAGGGCTTTTAACCATTTTAATTGCCTTTTTCAAAGAATAACATCCGGAGAGCCAGAATTAATAGTACTACACCAAATATACGTTTCAGTAATTTTTGATCAAGCGAGACGGCAATCTTAGAGCCGAAAAAACCTCCTATAATGAAAAATGCGGCAATGACCGCGGCATACTTCCAGTTCACGAACCCTTCCTGATAGTAGTTGTAGGCAGCCACAAAAGTCACTGGCACCGCTAAAACCGCAAGACTCGTACCCTGTGCCTGTTGCTGCGTAAAGCTTAGTAGCAAGATCATCATGGGTACAATTACTACACCACCGCCTACACCCAGTATACCACTTAAAAAGCCGGCAACGAGACCAATGATTACGAGGAGTAAGATTAGTTTAAAATCCAATGGAAAATTTTAGATGCCCACATTGACATTATAGGCCCCTTTCTCAGGGACTTTGATAAAATACTCCTTTCTCGAAGCGTTATTCAAATGATCCTCGCGCAGCCACGGATTGTGAAGTTTCAAAATTTTATAGTTGATATCAAAGTGCTCCGCAAATTGCACAAAATCGCGCACCACGGTATCCACACGGACTTCGTAAGTTGGTACAGGCTTGTACAAATGCTTCTCTGTAAAGTTAAAGCCGAAGCGTTGTGGACCCTTTAAAATTTCTTTGAGCGCCAAAATCCTAAAGACATAACGCCCGGTCTCCTCACCCAACAGCAAATCATAATATCCCTTTACATTTTGTTCATCAAGCCTACGGGAAATTCCGGTGTTGCCGGCATTGTAACCAGCAGCGGCGAGCGTCCAGTTGCCCAGTCGTTCTTTTGATTTTTTTAGATACTTACAGGCTGCTCGGGTTGATTTCTCAATATGATACCTTTCATCAACGTTGCCATTGACCTCCAGACCAAGCTCTTTACCGGTACTCGTCAATATCTGCCAAAAACCAGTGGCCTGAGCTGGTGAAACTGCTTGAGTCAAGCCACTTTCAATAACCGCCAAATATTTGAAGTCATCTGGAATACCTTCTTCTTTCAATATGGTTTCAATGATTGGAAAGTATTTATGCGCTCTTTTGATGAGCAGCAGCCCGTTTGATTGCCAATAGGTATTGACCAGCAGTTCACGGTCCAATCTTTCATAGATATCAGGATCATCAACAGGTACCGCTTCACCGGCAAAGCTTACATCCTCAAGGACGGGCAGTGCGTAAACATTATAATCTTTGACAAGTTTTTCGGAAATATTTTCCTGTATCGAGTTGTCCATCGGTTTGTCCTGAACAGCTTGGGTAGCCATCCCAAAGAGACCAACGGCGCCGATACCTATAAGAACTTTCTTAAACAATTGCATAGCGTGCTTTTTCTTTGCGGAAAATTACTGATTAATTGCGATTATTTTAGGTAGATTTTCGTTAAACCATTTGTATTTGGTGATTACCATAATATGCGTGCCGTCTTTCACGGGGATACAGCCATTGATATATTTAAACGGAAAAACAGGATCTGCCGTACCGTGTATATGAACCAGACCATCGGCAGGGGTTTCCTGATCCCAGCACAGCATATTTTCCAAGGCCCAATCCAAATAAATGGGATCATCAACTGAAAGGTACTTTTGATAAAGTGCTATGCGATGTTTAATTTTTTCGCCAAAAGCATATTTTGCAAATTGCTCCAATTTCCTGACCAGACCGGTGGGTGCAACCCTATACAGCCCCAATTTTCTTGAGAACTGCATCCTCCGCGGAAGTTCAAATTTAGTCTTAACGCTGCTGATGATGATCACCTTACGAGTCGCGATGGTTTTGGCCATTTCCTGAACCAGTATGCCACCAAAACTTACTCCAATGAGCACTGGGTATTCGGTTTTAATCAAAGCAGTCATTTTTTTGGCATACGCCGAAAGCGATTCCCCCTTTTCAGGCATTTGCCAATGCAACCAGCGAAGTTCATAATCTTCTTCCGGCAGAGCAATGTTTTCAAAGATAGACGGGTTTGCCGCCATACCGGGCATCAAATAAACAGCCTGTTTCATAACTCTCTGTTATAATATTAAAAGGAAAATAATTTGTCGAAATAGTTAAAATTTCGTAAATTTGTGTTAACTGCTTTAGTTTTTTCAGATTGAGCTAGTTAGAAAAACGCAATTTTAAATCAAATTTATATGGACGTAATGACAGCGATTGAATTAACGGATAATGAGTTTCTCAGACAATTTGAAACGACCTTTGACGGTAAACTTGCCAAAATCGAGTATTCTTCCCAAGACCGGAAAATTTTTCTTACAAAAATAACGATGCCCGAAGGAACAGAGGATCGTATGAATGACTTTATCGTTGCTGTTTTCAAACTCATTGAAGAGCGCAACATCAGCCTGGTCCCTACAAGTCCTGAAATTGCTAAATTTATGCGGTCCAACCGTAGAAAATACAAAAAGCTTTTACCTGTAGGAATCAATATTTAAGCTGGCAAACATAAACCCATTTTTGAACCTGTCCTTTACCGGACAGGTTTTTTTATTACTCAACCGCCACCAACGCTCCCACAAAATTAAACCTGACCTTACCATCTTCAGCGACTTCGGTTAGTTTCACCTGATGCATGGTGTTTACCAAAGCAGGATCCCAAGGCGTTTTAACCTTGACGTAATTTTCGGTAAAGCCGTGAATGTAGCCTTTTTTGTTTTCGCCCTCAAAAAGCACAGTATGCTGTTTACCCAATTGAGATTCGTAAAAATACCGACGCTTTTTCGCCGATAGGCCGCGCAACATCTTACTGCGCTTTTTTCGTACCTCAATGGGAACTGCACCGTCCATTATAGCAGCAGGAGTATTCTCCCGCTCTGAATAGGTAAAAACGTGCAGATAGGAAATATCAAGCTCTTGAAGAAAGTTATAGGTTTCCAGAAAATGTTCGTCAGTCTCGCCAGGGAATCCTACAATCACATCGACACCTATACAGGCTTCCGGCATCAAATCCTTGATTTTGGCAACGCGGTCCACGTAAAGTTCACGCTTGTACCGCCGCCGCATTTTGGCCAGCATCGCATTGCTCCCACTCTGCAACGGAATGTGGAAATGAGGAACAAAATTTTCAGAATTGGCGACGTGCTCAATGGTTTCATTTTTTAGCAGGTTGGGCTCAATGCTCGATATACGCAGCCGCGAAATACCCTCCACTTCATCCAACGCTTTCACGAGGTCCAGGAAAGTATGCCCGTGCCGCTTGTTGCCAAATTCGCCTTTTCCGTAATCGCCTATGTTAACGCCGGTCAGTACAATTTCCCGAATTCCTTTGGCCGCAATTTCTTTCGCATTTGCGATTACCTGATCCAGCTTTGCACTACGTGAAATCCCGCGTGCCAACGGAATGGTGCAATACGTACATTTGTAATCGCAACCATCCTGGACTTTAAGAAATGCCCGTGTGCGGTCACCAATGGCATAAGAGCCAACATAAAAATCCGCTTCATTGATCTCGCAGCTGTGTACCTCGCCCTGATCATTCTTGGTCAGGTCGTCCATGTATTGGCTAATCTTGAATTTTTCGGTGGCGCCGAGCACGAGATCAACACCATCCACAGCGGCGAGCTCTTCCGGCTTCAACTGCGCATAACAGCCTACGGCAGCAACAAAAGCATCCGGATTTTTCTTTAACGCCTGCTTGACCACGCCCTTAAAACGCTTATCGGCATTTTCGGTCACGCTGCAGGTGTTGATCACATACACATCTGCTTCTTTCTCAAAATCCACACGCTCAAAACCTTCGTGAGACAGATCACGGGCAATGGTCGAAGTTTCAGAGAAATTCAACTTACAGCCCAAAGTGTAGAATGCAACTTTTTTATCATTTGCCATCGGGTGGATTTCAGGCTGCAAAATTACTGTTTATTACCCAAAGTCCGAAAAGGTCTACACCCTCCTTTTGTTTAGACATTTTAGCAATAATCTTCACAAATCCTTAATAGCTTAATGCGTGCGATAGAAGTAAATTTAAAATATGACAATTACCGAAGAACAGCTGGAAGAATTGCTGACCAGTCCCGAAGAAGCGGCACGTGTGGCAGACCTCATTTACGTGGGCGACAAGCACCTTACCATAGAGCGCTTACGCACCAAAAAGGGTTTTGATTATCACCTGAAAGGCAAACCCATCAAGGCTAAAAAAGTTTTAAACCGAATCAATAAACTGGTGATCCCACCGGCCTGGGAAGACGTTCTGATTGCCCAACCACCCAATGGACATTTGCAAGCTGTGGGCCGGGACGACAAGGAGCGTAAGGTTTATCTCTACCATGAGACCTGGTCCAAATTGCGCAACGAAACCAAATTTTTCAAGTTGGCTGCCTTTGCCAACATACTTCCACAACTTAGGAAACAAGTGGACAGAGATTTACGCGGAAAGGAAATGACCCGCAAAAAAGTACTGGCCTTGGTAATCCGCTTGATGGAGGAAACGCACATACGCGTGGGTAACGCCTGCTATGCCAAGCGCAATAAAACTTACGGACTTTCTACTTTACGAAGCAAACACGTGAAACATGATACGCCAGAGGAGGTACGATTTGAGTTCGTGGGCAAAAAAGGCAAAGAGCATAAAGTATCCTTGGAGGACGAAAAGCTTATCGAACTGGTCAATCAATGCGAGGAAATCCCCGGATGGGAACTGTTCAAGTATTATGACGCAGATGGCCACAAGCACGGGGTCGATAGCACGATGATAAACGAATACATTCACGAAATCAGTGGTGATCTCTTTTCGGCCAAAGATTTTAGGACGTGGGGCGCAACCAAGATTTTCTTCGAAAGCTTGCGCGATATGGACTATCCTTCGAAAGAGAAACAGCTAAAAAAGAACTTGATCACCGGCTTTGATGCCGCTGCTGAAGCTCTGGGCAACACCCGAAGCGTGGTGCGCAGTTATTACGTGCATCCACATATCGTAGTGAGCTACGAGAACGGAAGCATCCTCCCCTATTTTGAAAAAGCAGATACGATTAAAGTAAAAAAAGCAGAACGCATCTCCCAAACCGAAAAAGTCATCACCGAAATGCTTTCTGAATACAAAATGGAACTTTAAGTCGAATACGAAATACGATCTACGATTAACAATTTAAAATCTACAGACCTGCAAGGTATTAAGCGAGGTACGAGCGTTTTCTTGTAGGTCTTGTTGAAGTATGAAATACGAGGTTCGAAATACGATTTAAGATTGACGATTGTTAGCCGGAGTTCTCGATACATTCCGCCTGCGATGAGACACTCGAACACCTTTATTTTAGATTAAAAATCAAAAGCAAGCTTTTCTAATAACCCTGAGTTTACGAAGGGTGTACCGAGAAATGCGCTTTTTAAGTACGAAATACGATTTTAGTCTGTTTTTGTACGCTCTCTCGACCTGCAAGTTATTAAGCGAGGTACGAGCGTTTCCTTGTAGCTCTTTTTGATGTATGAAAAACGAAGTTCGAAATACGATCTGGGATTGACGATTGAGGATTTCCTATTGCAAACCGGAGATCTCGATACATTCCGGCTGCGATGAGACACTCGAACACCTTTATTTTAGATTAAAAATCAAAAGCAAGCTTTTCGAGTAACCCTAAGTTTACGAAGGGTGTACCGAGAAATGCGACCTCGCCAGTGCTTAACCCCTATTCTTTATAAAACTTCGCATCCTTCCGCAATTGCGCCATCTTGATTGCGGCGATAGCAGCTTCGGTGCCTTTGTTGCCGTGCTTGCCGCCGCTGCGGTCAATGGCTTGTTGCATTTCGTTATCGGTCAAAACACAAAAGATGACGGGAATATCAGACTGAACGTTTAGGTCTTTTATCCCTTGGGTAACGCCGTCACAAACGAAATTAAAGTGTTTCGTTTCGCCCTGAATGACACTGCCCACGGCAACGATCGCATCCAGCATATCAAAGGTTTCCTGTAATTTTTTACAACCGTAGATCAGCTCAAAGCTTCCGGGGACATTCCACCGGACGATATTATCCTTGATCGCACCGCAGTCCATCCAGGCATCAAAAGCACCTTGAAAAAGCCCTTCGGTAATCTCGCGGTTCCATTCTGAAACAACAATCCCAAACCGAAAATCTTTCGCGTTTGGGATTGTTGTTTTATCGTATTCAGATAAATCGGTCGTTGCCATAAAAATTATTTTACATCCTTACTAAGGATTTAAGAAAACTAGTAGTCTCCCTTTTGTGCTTTCGCCTGAGCGATAAACATCTCAATGTCATCTGCCTCGGCGGCATCCGGATATTTAGAACGAATTTCTTTAAAATACCCTTCAGCCTCTCCATACATTTCCAGCTTTAGCGCAATAATACCAGCCTTGTGCAAAAAACGGGGCGTGGTAAATGGGTTTTCACGCATCTCAGCGGCTTCTTTATAGTAGCCCAGACCTTCTTCCAGCTGATCGAGCTGCACAAAAGCATCGCCAATACCACCATGTGCAAGTGGTGCCAAAATCTCGTCGTCGCTATCAAAATCTTCTAGAAAATCAATGGCTTCCTGATATTGTTTCATATTTAAATACGCCATACCCGCGTAATAGTTGGCAAGGTTTCCGGCTTTGGTACCGCCGTAGTTATCGATGATATCTACAAAACCGTATTTCCCTTCACCACCATTTAGGGCCAGTGTATACAATGAATCTGCTTTGGGAGAACCGGCTACCGCCTCGTTAAAATACTGTTGCGCCTGAAACATCTCATTGGAGGCTTCCAGTTCGTTAGGCTCCTGAACAAATTTTACATATGCCAGATAACCCAGAACGATAACAACAATAGCGGCAATTGTCCCGATGATATAGGTCTGGTTCTTCGCCACCCATTCCTCGGTGCGGGAAGCGCCCTCGTCAAGACTGGAAAATACCTCGGCAGTTGTGCTTTCATCCTGCTCTTCGGTTTCCTTCTCAACTTTGGTTTTAGGCTTGTAACCCCTCTTATTATATGTGGCCATATCTTAACAATTGATTGGGCGCAAAAATAAAATTTTTATTGAAACCCATATCCTATTTTTTTCGTTATTTTTTAATATTTTGGAGCTTTTTCCATCATATTTTAAGGTATTTACAATTAGGCCGTTACCAATTTACAGTGTTCTCTTTTTATGATCCTAAAACGACTATCGCTCATCAATTACAAGAACTTTGAATCTCAGGTGTTTGACCTTGACGATAAGATCAACTGTTTTGTGGGCAACAACGGCGTGGGAAAAACCAATGTACTCGATGCCATTTACCACCTGTCTTTTGGCAAGAGTTATTTTAACCCAATCACCACGCAGAACATCAATCACGATGCTGATTTTTTTGTCGTTGACGGAATGTATTCCAAACTCAACCGCGAAGAAAAAGTGATCGTAAGCGCCAAACGCGGTCAAAAGAAAGTCATCAAACGCAACGGAAAAATATACGATCGATTTGCAGACCACATTGGTTTTTTACCGCTGGTCATCATCTCACCGGCAGACCGCGACCTAATTATTGAAGGCAGCAGCACCCGCCGAAAGTTTATGGACGGTGTTATCTCTCAGGGGGACAAGGAGTACTTGCAGGATTTGATGAATTACAACCAGATCCTTTCGCAGCGCAATGCCCTTTTAAAATATTTTGCCGCCAACCGTACCTACGATCCCACCACGCTGGGCGTGTACAACGAACAAATGGCAGACCTAGGAACCAAAATCCACAAAAAGCGCAGCGCCTTTTTAGAACGATTTGCACCTATTTTTCAAGAGCGATATGCGGCGATCAGCGGGGGCAATGAGGTGGTGAACCTGGTTTACAAAACCCAATTGGACGACAGCGATGCGCTGACGCTGTTTGAAGAAGCACTGTCCAAAGACCGGATGCTGCAATACACCAGCGCGGGTGTGCACAAAGACGATCTTGACTTTAGGCTAACAGAACATCCGGTGAAGAAATTCGGCAGTCAGGGGCAACAAAAATCCTATCTCATCGCACTAAAGCTCGCCCAATTTGAATTTATAAAGAAGGTGAGCAGCACTACACCCCTTTTACTGCTTGATGATATTTTTGATAAGCTGGACGAAAACCGTGTGGCTCAGATCATCACGCTGGTAAATGATGATAATTTTGGACAGCTTTTTATAAGCGACACGCACCCGGAGCGTACCGAGAGTATTATTAAACAAGTACACCAGACTTATAAAATTTTTAATTTGTGAAGCATTTTCTTTTTATTTTGGTGATGTTTATGTTAGTTGTTGGCTGTGGCCAAAACGATCCAGAAGCTCAAAAACAGTATCTGGAAGGCTATTGGGAAATCGCTTCCGTGGAAAAGCCTGACGGTACCGTGAAGGAATTTCAAGTAAACGAAAATATCGACTATATTAAAATCGAGGACAGCACAGGTTTCCGTACCAAAGTAATTCCGCGCTATGACGGAAAATTTACCACAACCAAGGATAGCGAGAAACTTATCTTAAAAATCGAGGCGGACACGCTGCGTATTTTATACAGTACACTTTACGACGACTGGAAAGAAACCGTCCTAAACGTCTCTGAGGACCAACTAAAAATAAGAAATCAAAACGGTATCATCTATACCTACAGAAGACACAAAAAATTCAACTTGCTCGAAGAATGAAGAAACATCACGAAGACCCACAATCCATCAAAGACGTTCTTGGCGAATTTGTAACCAAAAACAAACTACAAAAGGGAATCGATGTGGTCGATGTTAAAACGGCCTGGGTATCAGTGATGGGTCCGGCGATCGCAAAATATACAGACCGCATCAAACTCGACGGCAAGCGGCTTATCGTTCATCTCAATTCTTCGGTGCTGCGCTCTGAACTGGGTTACGGCCGTGAAAAGATCATCAAAAACCTGAATGAGGAATTGGGGCGTGAGGTTATTGGGGAGTTGATTTTGAGGTGATTGATTTAAAGCAGTGTTACTTTTGATGCGCTGCCGTTTACTGTATGTTGCGTATCCCGTATGGCTTGTACTATATAAATGTTGTGCCAAATGTTTATTGTTCTTTATACGGGCCAAGAAATTTATCTCCATTGAAATGTACTAAATGGTCAGGGTTATCAGCAATCCAAACTTCCGTTTCCCAAGCAATATCAGCCATAAATTGACGGAACTTAGGTCTGTTTAAGAAAGCTGTAACGTAAACAATATCTGCTTTACAGGCTTTAGATAGTTTTTGAAGCTGAATCAATCTTAATTCACTTATAGGCCCCGATGAATGCACCGCTTCTACTAAGTAGAGCCAATTTTTCTTTTTCGAGTAGGCAATTACGTCAGGTAACTCTTTGTGAGAAATTTTAAAGAAATTTAGTTTTTCAAGTTTTTCTTTTTCCAAGTACAGGTATTTGTCCGAGGTGTCACCGATATACAGTACTTCTGCACCGTGACCATATCTTGGCAGAAAATCTTCAATTATTGCCTTTTGTAAATCGTTATGTTCTCCTGCTGAAAAAGTCAGCTCGCCACCCGAAGGAAGAATTACATTCACTTTTGCAATATCCCTTTCCCTTTTTAGCTTTTTACTCAGCGGCTCAATATTATTCAATTTTTCTGAGACCGTTTTTTCCCAATTTTTTGATCCAAAAGCTCTTAAAAGTTCAGCGTATGTTGGATTTATTGAATAGCCGCGAGTTGAATCGTTAGTTGCAGAATTCGGACTTGATTGTAAAACGACTTCTGCAACTGTGAGTAATACAAGGTCTTTTCTACGAATATTATCATAGGAACCCGAACTAATTTTCTCTCCAAAATGCTGGTTAACATATATTATGATATCTCTTGTTTTGAGACCATATCCACTTTTTAAGTCTTTAGCCTTTTTGAAGTCCGACTTTTTCTTGATGTCGCCACTCGCCAAAAATGCAACTGCCATTCTTTCCAATCTTCTTGGAGTTAAGTCCAAAGGAATCCCAAAAGTATTAAGAATGTAAAGCGTTGTATTTATCAGTTCCTGAACTTGTTTTGTTTTATTTCTAAACGTTTTTGATTTATCGGGACTGATATACTGCTTCATTCTCAAATAATTTTAGTTGGTCGTTTTCTGAACTGACATATTGATTTTCAACATCACCTGTCAAATGATTTTTGATGTTTATAGCCAAATGATATGCGAAATTTGGGGCAACAGCATTGCCAATTTGGTTGTACTGATTTGTTTCTGTTCCTGAAAATTTAAACCAATCAGGAAAACTCTGAAGTCTAGCAGCTTCTCTAACGGTAATTCTTCGTCTGCGACCGTCTTTCAATCTCACTCGGTGCATATCTCCTGTTGCTCCTGCCAAATTTCTACAAGTCAATGTTCTAGCAGGTCTATCCAAATACAAATCTCTTGGATTGATACACTTTGATGCCTTTTCATATTTAGCAACATATCTGTCCATAGATTCCGTAAAAAATTTAGAATGTTCATCGAATTGAAACGCTAGTTCTCCTAGTGCCTGACCCGCTGTTACTTTCCTGTTTACTTTTTTCGGAAGATTGATTCTTTCCTTTGAACCAATAACAATTACTCGTTCTCTGTTTTGTGGAACTTCATAATTTACAGCGTTTAAAAGACCATAGTTAGTATAATAACCTAAGCCTTCAAGCACTTCAACAACTTCTTTCAAATACCATTTATTCTTATAAAGCATTCCACGAACATTTTCAAACAACAAAACTTCAGGGTCAAGTTGTCTGATTGCAGATAAGAATATTGGAAATCCATCTCTTGAATCTTTTAATCCAAGTTGTTTGCCACCAACGCTGAACGGTTGACAAGGAGGTCCACCAATGACTACGTCAGCTTTTGTATATTCTGACTCTGTTGTCAATTTTTCATTGAAACATTTCCCAATTAAGTTCTTGTTGTATGTGTTGGTTGCTTGTTCATCCATTTCATAGCCAATAGTCTTAAATCCATTAGCTTCAAAACCTAGGGAAAGTCCACCGCACCCTGCAAAAAGGTCAATAACTGTTTTATTGAAATCCGTGTCTACCCAAGGTTTCAGTTTGTCATTTATTACTTCCCAATATTCCATTCTTCAAAGTTACAATTTTACGATGTGAGTTCGGTTTCTTAGCATTAGGCACACCAAGGTCATAAAAAAAAACCGGCTCCCAGAATCCCTGAAAGCCGATTTCCTATTACGGGATAAATATTTCGCCCTAAAAAAGCTCCCTTCCTGCAAAGTGAAAATTGCTTTCTATCTCTGCATTCTCGTCGCTGTCACTTCCGTGAACGGCGTTTTCTTGAATACTGCTTGCATATAATTTTCTGATAGTTCCTTCTTCGGCTTCAGCTGGATTGGTCGCCCCGATCAACTTACGGAAATCAGCCACGGCATTGTCCTTTTTCAAAACTGCGGCAACTATAGGACCGCGGGTCATAAATTCTACCAATTCCCCATAAAAAGGACGCTCGCTGTGCACGGCATAAAATTCTTTGGCATCCGCTTCGGTCATTTGAGTAAGCTTCAAGCCTACTATTTTAAACCCTGCGCCGGTAATTTTTTCAAGGATTGCTCCAATATACCCGTTCTCTACTGCGTCGGGCTTAATCATTGTAAATGTTCTGTTTGTTGCCATTTTTTGGTTATTTTCTATAAATGAAGTGCAAAAGTACTATTTTAAGAAAAGATACTCCGCCAAATAGTTATTCATAACGCTGAATTAATGCTGCAGCCACTCCGTCTTTCGTGCGTATTTCAAAAGTGACTTCCATGGACTTCAAATCGAAAGACAGCAAGCCGAAACTCTCTGTAGTAATAACTTCGCCTACGCGAAAGGTATTCGGTTCCCCATCAAAAGAGGTGTAGGCATGGGTAAGCCCGCTTGAGGTAAAATCAATTAACGGATAATCCAGACCATCCATTTCCTTCCTTGAAAACTCTGAAATATGCCGGTCACCGCTTAAAAAAATTATATTTTGTGAGGGCGAATCGAGGATCAACTTTTCCATCTTAGCCACTTCGTGCGGAAAATTGTTCCACTTTTCAAAACCGTGCTCGCCACTCAAAAATTGAATACTGCTTACAATCACCGTAAAATCGGCAGGGCTCTCCCGAAGCTCATTAGCCAACCAGTTCCACTGGGTTTCGCCTAAAATAGTAGTGTTGGTGTCTGGGTTAGCCGTATAGCGCTCGCCGGGTTTACTGGATTCTTGCAACGGACTTCTAAAATATCGGGTATCCAGAAGGATGATTTTTATAGTTTTTCCATCGGTCTCAAAAACCTGAGCATCGTAAACGCCTTTTTGAGTTCTTCTGGGGCTTTCTTTGGGTTCGCCCAAAAAATCAAGCAACAACTGTTGGGCCTCGTCTTTTTTAGACCATTCAACTCCTGCGTCATTCTTACCGTAATCGTGATCATCCCAGGTTCCCAGTATCGGAGTGTTTTTCGCGAAAGCGGCATAATCTTCAACAGCAAGTTGGTCATCATAATAGCGTTTCATCACACGCATATCTCCAGTATCTGCATACACATTATCGCCTCCCCAAATAAAGACATCGGGGTCGAGCGCATCCATCTGTTTCCAAAAGGGATTAGGCAAACTGGGCTTGTTACAGGAACCAAAAGCAATTACAAAATCAGCATCATCTGCCTTCGCCTGGGCACTTTTATTGGCAACTGATTGACAGCCAGAACCACAACCCGCTATTAAAATAGCAGAAAATAAGAGTTGAAAAAGGCTTTTAAAAAAGCTCATCTTGAAGTTTTAGGGTTCTAAAATTAAACAATCGCACATTACCTCTAGCTTAAGAAATTGTATCTTTGACAGCTATGCAAAAAGACCAGATTGATACGCTGAAAACACTTTTGGCGGAGCCAAAAAAAATCGTGATCGTCCCACACAAAAACCCGGATGGCGACGCCTTGGGTTCCACATTGGGACTATATCAATTTCTTAGAAAACAGGGGCACGATGCAACTGTAGTGGCACCAAATGACTATCCCAAATTCCTTAAATGGTTACCTGCCGAGGATACGATCATCAAATTTGATCAGGAAAATGGCAGGGCTATCCGCCTAATCGAGGAGGCCGAACTTATTTTCACGCTCGATTTTAATTCCCTCCCACGTACCGGCGATATGGAAAAGCCATTGGCAAACGCCAAAGCAAAGTATATAATGATCGACCACCACCAGCAACCAGACGATTATGCGGTGGTCACTTTGAGTGATGTTACCGCAAGTTCCACTTGCGAAATGGTTTACCGGACCCTTGCCGCACTGGACGGCACAGATATGATCGATCAAGATATCGCCACCTGCCTGTACACCGGGATTATGACCGATACGGGTTCCTTCCGGTTCAGTGCGTGTACTGCGGCAACGCATCGGGTCATAGCAGACCTGATCGGGAAAGGGGCAGATCACACGTTTATCCACCAGCAGATTTACGATGCCAATAGTGAAACCCGAATGCAACTGCTGGGAACAGCATTGTCCAACCTTAAGGTCCTGTCTGAATACAAAACCGCTTACATCACGCTGACCCAAGAAGAACTGGACCGCCACGACTATCAAAAGGGCGACACCGAAGGTTTTGTAAACTATGGCTTGGCAGTAGATGGTGTTGTCCTGGCGTTTATATTTATCGAAAACGAGCAGGAAGGAATAATCAAGATTTCGCTGCGTTCTAAAGGGGATTTTTCAGTCAATGAGATGTCCCGGAAATACTTTAGCGGTGGCGGCCATACCAATGCTGCGGGTGGAAAAAGCGACCTGAATATGCAGGAAACCATTGAAAAACTTTTGGAAATTTTACCAGAATATAAAGCTGAACTTCATGCGTAGATTCTTATTTCTAGTTTTGGCGGCAGCATCACTTGCGGCATGTAAACACCCGGAAGCACGCCGTCCGGTTTCGCAGAGCGGTGGCTCGTATATTGACAGCTCTGTGGCACGCAACAAGGAGATTAACGAGGCCGAGGAAAAGGCAATCAAGGATTTGATGCAATCAAGACCGGAAACCGAGTTCCTAAGTTCTACCGATGGTTTTTGGTATTTTTACAATACTAAAGACTCCCTCGCGACCCAAATGCCCCAAACTGGCGACGTGGTGCGGTATACCTATAACCTCAAAAAATTATCTGGGGAAACCATTACCAGCCAGGAAGAGGCTGGCGAACAGACCTACCAGATCGACCAGAGCAATCAGGAACTGATGAGCGGTCTGCGCCAGGGATTAAAATTGATGAAACCAGGGGAAACCGTAACCTTTCTCCTGCCCTCTCATAAAGCCTTTGGTTACTATGGTTTGGCAGGCAAAATAGGTGCCAATTGGCCCATACAAACAACCGTGACCTTGATCGAAATTGAAAACAGCGATAAAGACGATTAATTATGAAAAAATTATTTGCATTTGCCCTGCTACTTTTGGCGACCGCAATTTCCTGTGATGACAAATATCCTGAACTGGAAGACGGCCTCTATGCCGAAATAATCACTAACAAAGGCACTATGATCGCCCGGCTGTATTTTCAGGAGGCACCGGCCACCGTTGCCAATTTCGTCTCACTGGCAGAGGGCACCAATGAATCCGTCAGTGAGGAATATGTTGGAAAACCGTATTACAATGGGCTTACCTTTCACCGTATTATGGAAGATTTTATGATTCAGGGCGGCGATCCCGATGGGACGGGTTCTGGAGGTCCTGGTTATAAGTTTCACGACGAACTTTCGCCAGAACTACGCCACGACACCATTGGCGTACTTTCTATGGCAAACTCAGGTTACGGTACCAACGGGAGCCAATTTTTTATCACCCATCGCGCCACACCACATCTTGACGGCTACGATGAATCTGGAAACCTAAAGAATTGTGAGGATCCACGTACTTCCTGTCATAGTGTCTTTGGTGAGTTGGTCGAGGGATACGAAACCCTGCATACCATCGCTGCGGTAGAGGAACCCAAGAAGGACAAGGTGGTCATTAAAGAAATGAACATCATTAGAAAAGGTGGCGCTGCGCGAAAGTTTGACGCCTACGAAACCTTTGAGGATGAACTAAAAATGAAAAAAGCCGAAGAGGAAGCGCTTCAGAAAAAATTGGAAGCGATGCAAACCGAAACAAAAGCGCGGTTTGAAAAGCAACGTGAGCAAGCACAAAATTTGGACAGCGGCCTTTCGATCTATTTTAGCGAAAGAGGCGATGGAGAAAAACCTAAGCTCAGCCAAAAAGTTGTGGTGGACTACGCCGGTTATTATGAGAACGGAGAACTTTTTGACACCAACGTCAAGGAAATCGCTGATTCCTGGAATAAACAGACCCGTCCAGACCCATCGATGTACGAACCGTTGACTCCTGTGTATAGTTCAGAGGCGCGGTTGATTGCCGGGATGAAAGAAGGCCTTCAGGAAATGTCAATTGGTGACAAAGCCACCTTATTTATACCCTACCATATGGGATACGGCGAGCGCGACTACGGCCCAATTCCCGGAAAATCCAATCTTATATTTGAGGTTGAGCTGCTTGGTTTGGCCAATGATTAAGCTTTGATAATATACTATCATCAAAAACGCCCGGTTTTGCCGGGCGTTTTTACTTTAAGGTGTTTTCAAAATTATTCGTGGTGCATAAACGCCTGTTTGGCCAGCAAAGTTTCTTCAGACTCAACGTGATCCTCATCGGGCACGCAGCAATCTACGGGGCAGACGGCGGCACATTGAGGCTCCTCGTGAAAGCCCATACATTCCGTGCATTTATCTGGAGCGATGTAATAAAACTCATCGCTAACAGGTTCTTGGGTATCTTCGGCATTGACTTCCTTACCGCTGGGCAGGACGACATCTCCTTCAAGATCGGTCCCATCAGCATATCTCCAGTCATCAGCACCTTCATAAATCGCGGTGTTGGGGCATTCCGGCTCGCAAGCCCCGCAGTTTATGCATTCGTCAGTTATAATGATTGCCATGGCGTTTTTCTTTGCTTAAATAGTAATTTTGTACAAAAATAAACCTTGCACTTTTGCCTACCAAACCCTCAATGGATTTAAACAAAAGAATTACCGCTTTCTCAAAATTGGGCCAGTATATCCAAAATTTTTTGGAATCCCGAAATCCTACCGGAGATAATTCCGCTTCCGCGAAAGATGATTATACCAATTTTGAGCAAGCACTCGTAAAAGCAAAACACCACAACGCCTGGTTTACCGAGAAAGAAGTGATCCGGGCATTGGTAAGTTGGTCACAATCCCTCACGGACAATAACCTCAGCAAATGGCTGAAACCTTATGGCAAACTGCAATCAGGTTCCTCAAAGACCGTAGCGGTGATAATGGCTGGAAACCTTCCGCTGGTGGGATTTCACGATTTTTTAAGTGTGTTGGTGAGCGGTCACCATTTCCTCGGAAAACTTTCGAGTAGCGACGCAGTGCTCCTACCCTTTTTAGCGGAAAAACTAAAAGAAATAGAACCGGGCTTTTCAAACCGCATTCAGTTTACAGAAGGACGGCTACCTGAATTTGACGCTGTTATTGCCACCGGAAGCAACAATACTTCGCGCTATTTTGAGTATTACTTTTCGAAGAAACCCAACATCATCCGCAAGAACAGAAACGCCGTGGCCGTTCTCGATGGTAGTGAGACCAAGGAGGAGCTTATCGCGCTGGGCGAAGATATTTTTGCTTATTTTGGTTTGGGCTGCCGCAGTGTCTCCAAACTTTTCGTCCCGGAAGATTACAATCTTTCCACATTCTTCGAGGGGATGTACAGGTATAGCGACATCATCAACCACCACAAGTACGCCAATAATTACGATTACAACAAAACGGTATATTTGATGAGCGATTTTAAGATTTTGGACAACGGTTTTATGGTACTCAAAAAAGATTCCGGCTGGTCATCGCCCATCTCGGTCATCTATTTTGAGCGGTACACAAACCTTGATCAATTGAACTCCCTAATTGAGGAAAATCAAGAGCGCATACAATGTATTGTATCCGGAAAAAAGTCGGGTTTGGGAATTCCCTTTGGCGCTGCCCAGCAACCCAATCTTTGGGATTATGCTGACGGCGTGGATACTATTGAATTTTTAGCAACACTCTAGGCTTTTTTTTAGAATTAATTATTGATTTTTCAGCCTTTAGTCCTTACATTTTAAACATCTTTGCACATTGAATTTTAGCCATCTCAAATGCCAAATTCTTACATTTTTGGTAGCATTTTCAAGAAAACCATAATTATCAATCAGAATATATAATAATGAAAAAACATAATTTTAGCGCAGGACCAAGTATTCTTCCACAGGAGGTTTTTGAGCAGGCCTCGCAGGCCATACTTAATTTTAATGACCTTGACCTTTCCATACTGGAAGTTTCGCACCGTAGCAAGGCGTTTGTAGATGTGATGGAAGAAGCACGGGAGCTGGCACTTAGTCTTTTGGGGCTTGAAGGTAAGGGGTACAAAGCTTTGTTTCTGCAAGGTGGTGCAAGTCTTCAGTTTCTGATGACGGCTTATAATCTGCTCGAGAAAAAAGCCGGCTACCTCAACACCGGTACTTGGAGTGACAAGGCGATCAAGGAGGCCAAACTATTTGGCGAGGTGGTAGAATTGGCTTCTTCCAAAGAGAAAAACTACAACTACATCCCTAAAGGATTTGAGGTTCCCAAAGACCTGGATTACTTGCACATAACAACAAACAACACCATTTTTGGAACGCAATTGAAGGAAATTCCTTCAGTAACCTGTCCACTTGCGGCAGATATGAGCAGCGACATTTTTTCGCGTCAGCTTGATTTTTCAAAATTTGATCTTATCTACGCCGGGGCACAGAAGAATATGGGCCCTGCCGGAACGACTTTGGTTGTGGTTCGCGAGGATATCTTGGGCAAAGTAACTCGAAAAATCCCCTCGATGTTGGACTATGCAACACACATCAGCAAAGGCAGTATGTTTAATACGCCACCCGTTTTTGCCGTTTATACATCACTATTGACCTTGCGCTGGTTAAAAGAAAAAGGCGGCATCGCTGCCATTGAAGAGAAAAATGAGAAAAAGGCAAAATTGATTTATTCCGAAATTGACCTGAATCCACTATTTGACGGATTTGCAGCTGAAGAAGATCGCTCGATGATGAATGCGACTTTTACTTTGGGTGAAGAAAACCTTAAGGAAACTTTTGACACCATGTTAAAAGAAGCCAACATCAACGGACTCAACGGCCACCGAAGTGTGGGTGGCTACCGCGCTTCCATGTACAATGCGATGTCACTGCACAGTGTCGGCGTACTCGTTGATGTGATGAGCGAACTGGAACGTAAAGCTTAAGCCGAAGATTTTTCGAATCAAACCATTTTTTTAAAACTGAATCAACCGAATCCCATGAAAATATTAGCAAACGACGGAATCTCTCAAACCGGTATCGACGCACTGGAAGCTGCAGGTTTTGAGGTAATCACCACCAAAGTTGCCCAAGAACAATTGGTCAATTATATCAATGAAAAAGAAGTTACCGTGCTTTTGGTTCGCAGTGCGACTACTGTACGCAAGGATTTGATCGACGCCTGTCCTTCATTAAAAGTAATCGGTCGTGGCGGTGTTGGTATGGACAATATCGATGTGCAATACGCTAAGGATAAAGGTTTGCACGTGATCAATACTCCGGCAGCTTCGTCAGCTTCTGTGGCAGAATTGGTCTTCGCGCATTTATACAACGGCGTGCGGTTTCTTTACGACGCCAACCGCAATATGCCACTGGAAGGAGAGTCTAAATTCAAGGACCTTAAAAAGGCATACGCCAAAGGTGTTGAGCTGCGCGGAAAGACTTTAGGCATAATTGGTTTTGGTCGTATAGGTCAGGCAACTGCCAAAGTTGCATTGGGCGCCGGTATGAAAGTGGTATTCCACGATCCGTACACTGAAAACGCTACGATCAACCTCAACTTTTATGACGGTCAGGAAGTCAAATTTGACCTTACCGGAATCACCAAGGACGAGCTTTTAAAAACTTCAGATTTTGTAACCCTGCACGTACCTGCCCAAAAGGAGTACGTCATCGGCAAATCAGAACTGGAACTGATGAAAAAAGGTTCGGCACTCATCAACGCCGCACGAGGTGGTGTGGTGGACGAAATCGCCCTTATAGATGCTCTTGAAGATGGAAAACTTGCTTTTGCCGGTCTCGATGTGTTTGAATCAGAACCCAAACCCGAACTTAAGATTTTGATGCATCCCAAAATTTCGCTGTCCCCGCACATTGGTGCCGCGACAAACGAAGCCCAGGACCGCATTGGTACCGAACTCGCCGATCAGATCAAGGCCATTCTCTCCTAGTTTCCTATATTTAAGGTTTTACAATAAATTTTTAACGAACTAAACTAAAAGAAACAATGGCAGGATTAATGGATTTGCTCAACAGTGAAATTGGTAAAACCCTGGTTCAGGGCGCAAGTAGCGAAGTAAATGCTCCCGAGGACAAAACGGCAAGCGTAATAAATATGGCTATGCCCCTTTTGCTGGGCGCTATGAAAAAGAATGCCTCTTCCGAAGAAGGCGCATCCAGTCTCTTAAGCGCATTGAAGGGTGGTAAACACGATGGAAGCATCCTCAATAACCTCGGAAGCATTCTAGGTGGTGGCGTCGATCAAGATGTGGTCAACGATGGTTCGAACATTTTAGGCCATGTTTTCGGCAATAAGCAATCTACCGTCGAACAAACGTTGAGTGCAAAATCTGGACTCGATATGAATCAGATCGCTAAAATCTTAAAAATTGCCGCTCCTGTACTTTTAGGAATGTTGGGCAATCAGGCAAAATCTGGCGATATTGACAGTAAAAGCGGTTTAAATACCCTTTTGGGCAGTATGCTGGGCGGTCAGCCCAAAAGCAATCAAAGCTTGATCGAATCGCTCATTGATCAAGATGGCGACGGCAGTGTTCTTGACGATGTGGCCGGTATGGTTCTGGGCCGAAATAAAAAAGGCAACGACAGCGACGGCGGAATAGGCGGGATGCTGGGCGGACTTTTCAAATAAGTAAAAATTCATACCTCAATAAAAAACCGCTGCTATCAGCGGTTTTTTTATTTTTCAGCTAGCACTGGTTTTGTAACTTTAGAGAAAATTGAAAATGCGGATTCTTATATATTCTATTATTGCACTGCTTCTTGTTTGCGGCTGTGCCTCGCAGAACAGTAAGAAATTGGAAGGAGGCGATGACATAGACGCAACCTCAGATACGGTGCGCATTGCCAACGACAGTCTAGAGTATGAAATCATCATTATCGAACCCGGCTACAACGCTTTTTTGCTCGGAACTGCACGTCCTGAAGGCTACTATTCCCAGAGCTATCTGGAAAATAAAAACTCATTTTTGGTCACCGAATACAATCAAAGGGTAATGCAGCCCTCATTGTACAATTCCAATCTTTATCCTCTGCAAATCGACTATGAGCGCAATGTGGATTATGGTTATGAAGTAAATTACAAACTGTACTACTACTTCGTTTATTTCGCCCGAAAATACAACCAGCGCTTCAGTGTTCCCACAAGGATATGATGCTGCCCAAACTTTCCATCTAAAAAAGTGTTTCTTTGAAACTCGTCCGTCCCTTTACTTACGTCCTACTTTTGTTTGCCCAGATTCTAACGCTAAAATGGCTGCGTGGCCATCCAGGGTGGGTCGAAGTGTATTATAGCAACGGTATATTTCCGTATCTGTCTAAAGGGTTTCGGTATGCGTTGGGGTGGATTCCTTTTTCTTTCGGTGACATTATGTATGCCGCATTGATTATTCTTTTGATTGTGGGTATCGTCAATTGGGTTCGGTTAAAATTTAAAAATACCTTGAACCTGTTGACCCGCGTGCTGCTGGTTACAAACCTTGTTTTTTTCGCCTTTCACGCCATTTGGGGCCTCAATTATTACAGATTGCCGTTGCATCAAGCATTGAATATTGAACACGATTATGATACCCAACAGCTCATCAGCCTGACGCAGCGCTTGGTAAAACGTTCTAACGCATTACATTTACAACTACAGCCCAACGACTCGCTACCTGTTGAAGTGCCTTATTCCCTGACTACGGTCTTTCAGAAATCGATAGCCGGTTTTGCCACCATCGAAGAAAGTTTTCCCAAACTGGACTATACCCCAAAAAGCATCAAAAATTCGCTGTTTAGATATCCACTGACCTATATGGGGTTTAGCGGTTATCTCAATCCCATTTCCCAGGAAGGTCAGATCAACGGGCTCATTCCAAAACACCGCTGGCCTTTGGTAAGTTGTCATGAGGAGGCGCACCAGTTGGGATTTGCGAAAGAAAATGAAGCCAATTTTATTGCTGTGATGAGCACGACCAGTAATGAGGATGTGTATTTCAAATACAGTGGCTACATCTTTGCCCTGCGCTACTGTCTGACTGAACTGTATCTTAGGGACGGTGATGTCTTTGATATCCTCAAGTCACAAATTAGACCCGGCATTTTGGCCAACTATCGCGAGTCTGCAACCTTTTGGGCTCAATATGAAAACCCGCTGGAACCGCTGCTGGAAAAACTTTATGGCGGTTACCTCAAGGCGAACAACCAACCCCAAGGTATGGCCAGTTATAATTATGTGGTTGCGCTTTTGGTCAATTATTTTGATGCCAACAGGCAACTGCCATAATGTTAAAATGATGCACCTGATATCGGGTGATTGGCATTAATACTATCTTTAACTTTTAACCCTCAATTACACCTATATGATTAGACATCTAGGCGCTTTGGTATTGATACTGTTGGGTATCGCACCTATCGCGGCGCAAGACTATTTCCCCACTAACTCCGGGGTAAAAACCAAAAACACCAACTTTACGGCAATAACCAATGCCACCCTTCACCCAAGCCCCGGCGAAACCATTGAGCGGGGAACACTTCTTCTCCAATACGGCAAAATCACTGCGATAGGCAAAAATGTGTCTGTCCCCAAAAACGCCACTGTGGTCGATATGAACGGGAAGCACATTTATCCTTCATTTATAGAGCTCGTTTCAGATTTTGGCATCAAGAAAACAGAACGCTCTTCTGGAGGTCGCAGCTACCAGTACGAACCAGGGCGCGAAGGCTATTACTGGAACGATCATATTCGCCCAGAGATAGATGCGCTCACCCAGTTTGACTATGATGCAAAATCAGCAGAATCATTCAGAAAGGCCGGTTTTGGTACGGTGCAGGCACACGTTCCAGATGGCTTGGCCCGGGGAACGTCAATTCTGGTAACTTTGGACGACAAAGGCGATAAGGCAACACGGTTGCTCGATGCCAATGCGGCGCAATTCTTCAGTTTTGATAAAAGTGCGCTTTCCAATCAGGCCTATCCATCTTCAAAAATGGGCAGCACCGCCTTAATACGTCAGGTTTTTGTGGACGCTGATTGGTATGATAAAGGTAATGTTCCCACCAAAGATCTTGCACTGGAAGCACTTAATGACAATATGAATTTACCTCAAGTGTTTGTTGGAGAAGGCCTGTATGACGATCTGCGCATCGCCAGCCTGACCCAGGAAACCGGAGTCCCCTTTGTGATCGTGGGTGGTGGCGATGAGTACAACCGCATTGATGAAATTAAGGAAACTGGCGCGACTTACATCCTACCGTTGGATTTTCCCAATGCCTACGATCTGGAAAATCCCTATCAGGCCGATTATGTAGCCTTAAGCCAAATGCGCCAGTGGAACCAGGCACCTACCAATCCCGCAGAAGTGGCTAAGACCGGCTTGACCTTTGCGCTTTCGACCCACTCCTTGAAATCTCCCAATGATTTTATGAAAAACCTACAGACAGCTATAGAACATGGTCTTGATAAGGAAAAGGCTATTGCTGCCTTAACGACTGTTCCTGCGGCAATTCTTAATAAGGAAAATGTGGTTGGTTCACTAAAAAAAGGTACACAGGCCAACTTTCTCGTAATGTCAGGACCTGCCTTTGAGGACGACACCAAACTTTATGAAAATTGGGTACAGGGCGACAAGTACGTAATCGAAGATGACTCTGCTGCTGACATTGATGGAACCTACACAACGACCCTCAACGGAAAACCACTGGAAATAAAAATATCAAAATCTACGGAAAAACCTTCGGTCACCGCAAAAATGGACACGGTGAAGCTGGGCTCTAAAATCGCATATGCAGACGATTGGGTCAACATTACCCTGACCGGGCCAAATTCCGAAGAAAAATCCTTTGTGCGTTTTGTTGGCAAAGTCAGTGATGAAAAATTCACAGGCCGAATGATTGATACAGAAGGTAGCGAAAGTCCTTTCGTGGCAACGAAAAAAACATCTACTGCAACGGAAGAATCCTTGGAAGATGACAGCGAAGAAAAGGATGAAGATGAAGAGGATAAGAATTCGCTGAATGTATTCCCGATCACATATCCCAACGTAGCGTACGGTTTTAAGGAGCAGCCCAAAGCACAGGACATCCTTTTTAAGAATGCTACCGTTTGGACAGGCGAAGATTCAGGAACTTTGGAAAATACCGACGTCCTGATCAAAAACGGGAAGATTTCTAAAATAGGGTCAGACCTCTCTGCGCGCGGAGCTGAGGTTATCGACGCCACCGGCAAACACCTTACCGCTGGCATCGTAGATGAGCACTCGCATATTGCCGCTTTCAGTATAAATGAGGGAGGACAGAATTCTTCTGCAGAAGTCAGAATGCGCGACGTGATCGATCCTGATGATATCGATATCTACCGCAATCTTGCCGGGGGCGTGACAGCCATACAGTTGCTTCACGGTTCGGCCAATCCCATTGGCGGGCAGTCTGCAGTGATGAAGTTGAAATGGGGTGCCTCCATTGACGAGATGCTTTTGGAAGATACTAAATTCATCAAATTTGCTTTGGGCGAAAACGTCAAACAGTCCAACTGGGGCAGCACGACCCGCTTTCCACAAACGCGTATGGGCGTGCAGCAACTGTACACGGATTACTTTCAGCGGGCCAAAGAATATATGGCCAAAAAAACCAGCGGTCAGCCCTACCGGAAAGATTATGAATTGGAAACCCTTGCCGAAATCCTGAACCGGGAACGTTTTATCAGTTGTCACTCTTATGTGCAGAGTGAGATCAACATGCTAATGAAAGTCGCCGAAAATTTTGATTTTAACATCAATACATTCACGCATATTTTGGAAGGATACAAAGTCGCTGATAAAATGGCCGAGCACGGTGTAGCCGGATCTACTTTTAGCGACTGGTGGGCCTACAAATATGAGGTAAATGACGCTATCCCTTACAACGCAGCAATTATGCATAGCCAGGGCGTGCTAACGGCAATCAATAGCGATGACGCAGAAATGGCAAGAAGGTTGAACCAAGAAGCTGCCAAAACAATGAAGTATGGCGGTGTCACAGAAGAAGAAGCCTGGAAGTTTGTCACCTTAAACCCCGCTACAATGCTGCATCTGGACGATCGTATGGGAAGCATCAAGGAGGGTAAGGATGCCGATGTTGTCCTTTGGTCCACCCACCCCATGTCAATAAGCGCAAGAGCTGAAAAAACCATGGTCGAAGGTGTGGTTTATTTTGACATTGACAGGGACAGGGAAATGCGGGATGAAATTCGTAAAGAAAAAAACGAACTGGCCACAATGATGCTTGCTGAAAAAAACAAGGGAATGAAAACCCAACCGGTAAAGAAGGAAGAGAAGCAACATATGCATTGCGACACCATGGAAACCATAAAGTAAGACCAAATGATCAACAAAACATACATATTTATTTTATTACTGTCCCTTTCGGCAACAGTCTTTGCCCAGCAAACGCCGGCACCCAAACAGGAAGGTACAATAACCATTAAAGGGGGCATTGCCCACATTGGCAATGGTGAGGTTCTTGAGAACAGCCTAATTGTCATCAAGAATGGTAAAATTTCAGAAATTGGAGAAGCCTCCCCGGGCGCAAGTGCTGCAAAGGGGAAGGTCATTGACGCGACCGGAAAGCATATCTATCCAGGTCTTATCGCACTAAATACCACGTTGGGTCTCGTTGAGATCGGGGCGGTACGCGCTACACAAGATGAAGATGAACTTGGAGAATACAACCCGCACATCGAGGCGATCATAGCCTACAACGCAGAATCTAAAGTGGTAGAAAGCATGCGCCCCAACGGTGTCCTGATGGCCCAGGTGGTTCCTCAGGGCGGTTCTATTTCTGGTGAATCCTCTGTGGTGCAACTGGACGCGTGGAACTGGGAAGATGCTGTAATAAAGCGTGGGGATGGCATTCATTTAAACTGGCCCAACAGCTTTAGCCGCGGTCGCTGGTGGCTTGGCGAGGATCCTGGGTATTCCCCAAATAAGGATTACTCAGAAGATGTTGCCAAAATCCAAAAATTCTTCAATGAAGCCAAAGCTTATGACGGTACAGCAGTGCGCAATCTGGAATTTGAAGCCATGGCCACGGTTTTCAGCGGGGATCAAAACCTGTATATCGACGTGGACGGCGCAAAGGAAATATTGGATATCATCGATTTTGCCGATAAAAACGATCTGGACAACGTTGTGCTGATGGGTGCTTCCCAAGCTCACAAAATTGCAGAACAAATCGCTGAAGCAGGATTTTCTATTATTCTGGAGCGGGTGCACAGCTTGCCAGGGGATGACGACGAGGGGTACGATGTACCCTTTGTAATGGCCAAAACCTTAATGGAAGCAGGTGTTACCGTAGCTTTGGGTAATGATAGTGAGTTTTGGCAGTCGCGCAACATTCCATTTTATGCAGGACAGTTGACGGCTTATGGCGTTTCCTTTGAAGATGCACTAAAACTGATCACCTCAAACGCAGCAGAAATCCTAGGGATTGAAGAGGACTTCGGAACCTTGGAAGCTGGCAAATCAGCCACCTTTTTCATTTCGGAAGGAAATGCACTGGAAATGATGGGCAACCGGTTGTCTGAAGCATTTATCAATGGTAGAAATATAAGCTTAGAAAGTCACCAGACCGAACTCTGGAAGCGTTATATGAACAAGTACGAGCGGGAAGGAGAAGAGTAATTACATCCATAAAACAATTAGTACCAAAGCCGTTGTCTCCGTTAGGCAACGGCTTTTTAAATTAACGTATTCAATTATTAAATTGAAGCCCAGTAAATTAAGGTCTCCCTGAAATTTTCCAAATGGTGTCTATAGTTGAGTGAAAAGTTGAAGGAACTCATTAAAGATAATCCACAAATTTCTTCGCATTGAGAAATTTTTTAACCGAAGCAGGGCAAAAAAAAACCTGCAATGAATACATTGCAGGCTTTTACTGTTTACAATACCTATTCCATGGTATCTAATTTGGTTTTGTACTTTTTAGCCTGCTCGTCATTGCCCAATTGTAAATTGATGTTATACAACGTGCGTACCAATCCCTCACTATCAGGCTCGTTTTCCAAGGCTTTTTCATAATAAGGCATTGCCTCCTTATAAAGATCCATACGTTCTTTTTTGAAAGCTTCATACTTCTTATTATCTGCCGCCGAATTGCCCAGTGCATTCATTTTATCGATGATGTCCTGCTCCCCGCTCATTATACTCACTGCATAATTTTGATTTGCGGCACCAAAATCCGGATCAATTTCCAACGCTTTCTTATAGTACTTTTGGGCACTTTCTTCATCGCCTGCTTCAGATGCTCCTAAGCCCAATTGAAAATAAAGTTGAGGGTTATTTGGGTCCTGTTCGATCAAGTTGCCCAATGCCTCCTTATACTTTTCGGTCATTCCCTGCTTACGAAAAAGAAAGGCTTGTTGCTGCATTAATTCAGTATCGCCAGGATTTGTCTCCAATGCATTCTCATAAGCCTCCAAAGCTTTGTCAGCTTGCCCCTGATTGTTGTATATCAAAGCAATAAACCTATATATATCAGGTCTTTTTGATGGTGTTTTTGATTTTTTGGGATTTGTAAACTCACCGCTTTGGATCATTAAATCTCTTTCCTGTTTAGAATTGAAAGGTTCTTCCTCTCCAGATTCCTTGTTCGTAGCTACAAACTGAACCTCAGATCCATCATAGTTCATATCTCTAAGACGCTCATAATAACTTAAGGCCATATCATAATGTTGACCCTGAATTGCACTGATAGCTGCATTATAAAGAAACACGGTATCTGTAGGGGAAATGTTATAGACCTCCTCAAAAGCTATGGCGGCATCCTTGAAATTTTCTTTATCAAACTGCTTTGATCCCATTTGCAAAATTTTCTGTTTTGCCTCAATTTTTAAGGTTTTTACTTCCTCGCCATATTTATCGCCGTCATTAACTTCATATACCTTTTCAAAAACATCAAAAGCCTTGCGGTAACCGGTAACAGTGGTGTCTTTGGCCATCGCCAATTTTCCTTTAATGAAGTAGTACTCCTCTTTATCCTTATCCTTCATTTCACCCATTAGTGCCTCTGCTGCTTGCAAGCTGCTTTCGGCTTTGGCGAGCTCTTTATCCTCCAATGCTTTTTCTGCATCCCTAAGCTCGCGCTTCTGGGCGAAAGTCAGTGTAGTCATTGCTAGGGCAATTAGCATCAATATTCTAGTTTTCATAATATTCAATGTTTATTCGGGTTTTACTTACTATTCTTCTTCGTCAGTAGCATCGCTTTTGGCCTCTGCACCGCTCGATGGTTTTGCCTCAATGCCCTCGACAAAGTCGTTTTCGTCAATGCTTTCCTCTTCATGCCTTACTTTGGTAACTGCCGCGATAGAATCGTTTGCTTTTAGGTTTATTAGCTTAACTCCTTGAGTGGCACGTCCCATGACACGAAGGTCGGCAACTTCCATACGTATTGCAATACCGGATTTGTTAATAATCATTAAATCATCCAAATCGGTCACGTTATTGATTGCAACCAGACCGCCGGTTTTTTCGGAGATGGAAATGGTCTTAACACCCTTCCCACCCCGGTTGGTTACCCGGTAATCTTCAACCAGACTGCGCTTGCCGTAACCATTTTCCGATACCACTAAGATATTGGAAGAAGGATCGTTGACGGCCACCATACCGATAACTTCGTCATTGTCATCTGCAAGAGTTATGCCACGTACCCCAGAGGCGCTTCGGCCCATCGGTCTTGTTTTCTCCTCTTCAAAGCGGATTGCCTTACCAGACTTAACGGCCAGCATCACCTGGCTGTCCCCAGTGGTTAATTTTGCTGCAAGCAATTCATCACCATCCTTAATGGAAATGGCATTAATACCATTGGTTCGAGGACGTGAATATTGCTCCAGGGAGGTTTTCTTTACCTGGCCTTTCTTGGTAGCCATAATCACATAGTGGCTATTGATGTACTCCTCATCCTTAAGATCGTTTGTACAGATGAAAGCTTTGACGCTATCATCCGGCTCGATGCTGATGAGATTCTGAATAGCCCTACCCTTGGAGGTTTTGCTTCCTTCCGGAATTTCAAAAACCCGCATCCAGAAACATTTCCCCTTTTGGGTGAAGAAGATAAGGTACTGGTGATTAGTTCCTACGAAAAGATGCTCGAGAAAATCCTCATTTCTTGTGGTAGAGCCTTTTTGGCCAACTCCTCCCCTGTTTTGGGTTTTATATTCCTGAAGCGACGTCCTTTTAATATAACCGGCGTGTGAAATGGTAAGTACCACTTTTTCATCAGGAATAAGATCTGTGATGGAAACATCCCCGCCAGAAAGTTCAATGTCCGTACGGCGCTCATCACCAAACTTTTCCTTCACAACGGCGAGCTCCTCTTTGATAATTTCCATTCGACGTTCCTTGCTGGAAAGGATATCTTCGAGATCAGCAATAGTCTTTAGTATCGCATCATATTCTTCACGCAGCTTGTCCTGCTCCAGACCCGTTAGTTGGCGCAATCGCATTTCTACAATAGCACGCGCCTGAATTTCTGAAAGTTCAAACCGCTCAATTAATTTGGACCGGGCTTCTTCCGCATTGCTACTGGCTCGGATCAAGGCGATCACCTCATCAATATTATCTGACGCAATGATCAGACCCTCTAAAATGTGTGCGCGGTCTTTGGCTTTTGCCAGTTCATATTCCGTACGTCTTACGACAACCTCGTGCCGGTGATCCACAAAGTGAAGGATCATATCTTTGAGGTTCAGCATTTGGGGACGTCCCTTAACGAGCGCAATATTGTTGACACTGAATGACGACTGCAGCGCGGTGTATTTGTATAGGGTATTAAGCACGATGTTGGGAATGGCATCCCGCTTGAGCACATATACGATACGCATTCCCTTCCGGTCAGACTCGTCGCGGATGTTGGCGATGCCGTCAATTTTCTTATCGTTGACCAAATCGGCAGTTTTTTTGATCATATCTGCCTTATTGACCTGATAAGGAATTTCGCTTACGATGATGCATTCGCGACCCTTCACCTCTTCGATACGTGCTTTTGCCCGAAGTACAATTCTTCCGCGGCCGGTTTTAAATGCCTCTTTTACGCCTTCGTATCCATATATTGTTCCGCCGGTAGGAAAATCAGGAGCTTTGACATGCTCGATAAGTGCATCGATTTCGATATCATTATTGTCGATATACGCAGTGATGCCATCAACGACCTCAGAAAGGTTGTGCGGAGGCATATTGGTCGCCATACCCACTGCAATACCAGAAGCACCGTTGACCAATAATCCCGGAATACGGGTTGGCAATACTGTAGGTTCTTTTAAGGTATCATCAAAGTTCAGCTGGTGATCTACAGTATCCTTATCGATATCGGCGAGCATTTCTTCGGAAATCTTGCGCATCCGGGCCTCTGTATAACGCATTGCCGCCGGACTGTCCCCATCTACTGAGCCAAAGTTACCCTGACCATCGACAAGCATATAGCGTAAGCTCCATTCTTGGGCCATACGCACCATTGTATCATATACTGAAGTATCGCCGTGCGGGTGGTATTTACCCAAAACCTCACCGACGATACGGGCAGATTTTTTGTGTGCGGTATTTGACCGAACACCCAGTTCGTGCATTCCAAAGAGAACCCTTCGGTGTACGGGTTTGAGACCATCACGCACATCAGGCAGGGCACGCGACACGATGACCGACATTGAATAATCAATGTAAGCCGATTTCATCTCATCTTCAATATTGATAGAAATTAATTTTTCACCTTCAGCCATAAATAGCTACTTTTAGATTATTGCTTTTCGTACCGGGCAAGATAGCATTTTTGAGCCGTATTTGCAGGAAATAAACCCCAGTGAAACCCCGTTTTTATTAACAAAGTTTAACTACGGCTCTTAATAAGTAACCCCTTTGCAATTTGCCCGTGTGCTTGCTTTTTTGTCAATTTACGTATATTGAGAACATGGAATGGTTTTTGGCGCTATCAGTGTCAAAACAGAACTAAGACAGACAATGAGATATGGACGATAATTTTTCCCCTAGAGTAAAAGATGTTATCGCTTATAGTAAAGAAGAGGCCTTACGATTGGGTCACGATTTTATAGGCACAGAACATTTGATGCTCGGCCTGCTGCGAGATGGCAGCGGTAAAGCTATAGAGATACTTGAAGCACTTGATATGGACCTGCACCACTTGAGGCGCAAGGTAGAGATCTTAAATCCAGCCGTGCCCGGCAGTGGACTGGGCGGAACCGACAAAAAGAACCTCCATCTTACCAGACAGGCAGAACGTGCTCTAAAAACCACGTTTTTGGAGGCCAAGTTGTTTCAAAGCACTTCGATCAATACCGCACACCTTTTGCTGTGCGTCTTGCGCAACGAAAATGACCCCACTACCAAGTTGCTCAATAAACTTAAAGTTGATTACGACAACGTGAAGGATCAGTTTAAAATGATGATGAGCGGTGAGGACGATTTTATTGAGCCGATTACCGGAGAATCTTTCAGTGATGACGATTCCTCCAACGAAGGTTCAAAACAAAATCCTTTTAGTGCCCCAGAAACAAAAGGGAGCAAAAAGTCAAAAACACCGGTTCTGGACAATTTTGGTCGGGACTTGACTGCAATGGCAGAAGAAAACAAACTTGACCCTGTAGTAGGCCGCGAAAAAGAAATCGAGCGCGTCTCACAAATCTTGAGCAGAAGGAAAAAGAACAATCCATTGCTTATCGGAGAACCGGGAGTTGGGAAATCTGCAATTGCAGAAGGATTGGCACTGCGCATTATTAAAAGAAAAGTGTCCAGAATACTTTTTGACAAACGCGTTGTTACCCTCGATCTGGCGAGCCTGGTTGCAGGTACAAAATACCGTGGTCAGTTTGAGGAGCGTATGAAAGCCGTGATGAACGAACTGGAAAAGAACGAAGATATCATTCTGTTCATTGATGAAATCCACACCATTGTGGGAGCCGGTGGCGCTACGGGTTCGCTTGATGCGAGCAATATGTTTAAACCCGCACTTGCCCGTGGCGAAATTCAATGCATCGGCGCAACCACTCTTGATGAATACAGACAGTACATAGAGAAAGATGGCGCGCTAGAAAGAAGGTTTCAAAAGGTTATTGTAGAACCCACAACGGTTGAAGAAACCATTGAAATCCTTCACAACATTAAAGATAAGTATGAAGATCATCACAACGTTAAATATACCGACGACGCAATCGAAGCCTGTGTGAAATTGACCAACCGGTATATGACCGATCGATTTTTACCGGACAAGGCCATCGATGCCCTGGACGAAGCAGGTAGTCGTGTGCACATTACCAATATCGATGTTCCCAAACGCATCCTTGAATTAGAGAAAAAATTGGAAGACGTGCGCGAACTCAAAAATTCTGTGGTCAAAAAACAGAAATATGAGGAAGCGGCAAAGCTTCGGGATGATGAGAAGAATTTAGAGAAAGAACTGGTTGTTGCCCAACAACGTTGGGAAGAAGAGTCCAAACAGCACAAAGAAGAAGTTTCCGAAGACAATGTAGCTGATGTCGTGAGCATGATGAGCGGTATTCCTGTAAACCGGATTGCCCGTGCAGAAAGCAATAAGTTGGCAGAACTTCCTGCTTCTATTAAGGACAAAGTGATTGGTCAGGATGAGGCAGTTGCCAAAGTAGCAAAAGCCATTCAGCGGAATCGTGCCGGACTCAAAGATCCGCACAAACCAATAGGTAGTTTTATATTCCTGGGTCAAACCGGTGTGGGCAAGACGCAGCTTGCTAAAATTCTAGCCACCGAACTTTTTGATAACGAAGATGCATTGGTTCGGATCGATATGAGCGAGTATATGGAAAAATTTGCCATCAGCCGTTTAATTGGTGCTCCTCCTGGATACGTGGGTTATGAAGAAGGTGGTCAGTTGACGGAAAAGGTCAGGAGAAAACCTTATGCAGTGATTCTTTTGGACGAAATTGAAAAAGCGCATCCCGATGTTTTCAATATGCTATTGCAAGTGCTTGACGACGGCTATTTAACCGATTCTTTAGGTCGCAAAATTGACTTTAGGAATACAGTAATAATCATGACTTCAAACATAGGCGCGAGAAAACTGAAAGATTTTGGTCAAGGTGTAGGCTTTGGGACCACGGCGCGAAAAGATCAACAGGAAGCAAATGCTAAAAGTGTTATAGAAAATGCATTGAAAAAAGCATTCGCTCCAGAATTCCTGAACCGTGTGGATGATGTGATCGTTTTCAACTCTTTGGACAGGAAAGAAATCCACAAGATCATCGACATCGAGTTGGCCAAACTTTATAAACGAATCGACGATTTGGGTTACAATTTGAAGTTGAGCGATAAGGCAAAAGATTTTATCAGTGAAAAAGGTTTTGACAAGGATTATGGTGCAAGACCGTTGAAGCGGGCCATACAGAAATATATTGAAGATGCTCTGGCGGAAGAAATAATTACTTCCAAACTGGCCGAAGGGGACAGTATTTTTATGGATATCGAAGAGGGAAGTGAGGAGCTTTCCATCTCTATCAAGAAGCCGGAAAACAGTACTTCGTCATAAAATTGGATTACCACCACAAAAAAGAAAGGCTGTCCAAATGGACAGCCTTTCTCTTTAAATATAATAATTGTTATTAAATTACTTCAGCTTCGAGGATTTGATCTCCGGCAGGAGCAGCGTCTTTGCTTATTACAAAGGTGTAGATCCACATTAAGGTAAACGATGGTATAATATCAGTAAACGGTAAAATTTCTTCAACAAATACTAAAGCAGATGCCAACTTACCTTTTTTACCGGGATACATCTCACTCATGGTTTTAGCGGCAAAAGGCGCCCATAACAAATCCAGAAATGAACCTATCAAAGGTATCGACATCGTTGCCATACCAATTGCATCAAATAAAAGTCCCTTACGTAATAATGAATATTTAGATTTTCTCATTGTTGGTGTGTTTTTTTGTACATATTTAATATAGCAATAAAAATGCCAGATTATGATAAATCACTGCTAATTAATTTGAGAAACTCATTTCTAGTTTCAATTTTCTCAAACTGCCCCCTAAAGCCAGAAGTAGTGGTCGTACTGTTTTGCTTTTGCACTCCACGCATCATCATACACATATGAGACGCTTCAATGACAACGGCCACTCCTTTAGGCTTAAGGGTATTGTTGATGCATTCTAAAATATTATGCGTCAACCTTTCCTGAACCTGTAGCCTTCTGGCAAAAACATCAACTACCCTTGGTATTTTACTCAATCCTACGATTTGTCCATCGGGTATATAAGCCACGTGGGCCTTACCAAAAAACGGGAGCATGTGATGTTCACACAATGAGTACAGTTCTATGTCCTTGACGATGACCATTTCGTTATACTTTTCAGCGAACATTGCACCGCGTAGTATTGCTTCTGGATCCATATCATAACCTTGCGTTAGGTACATCATCGCTTTTGCTGCACGCTCTGGAGTCTTTGCCAGACCTTCCCGGGCAACATCCTCACCCAAACCCGTAAGAATGGCATCGTAGGAATCCTTGACAGTATCCCTAACCTCTAAATTGTATTCTTCAAATCGCTGATATGGTGACATAAAATGCTATTCTGATTTAAAATTTGATTTCGTAAGCTGACTATTTTTAAAAAGTTGCTTTCAGTTTCTCTTTATAATACGTGTTGATTTTTTTGATTTTAGGGTCGATAATATATTGGCAGTACATCTGTTGCCGGTTGCGGTTGTAGTATGCTTCGTGATCCTCCTCTGCCGGATAAAATATATCGAGTGGTGCAACCTCGGTGACGATAGGCTTGTCAAATACCCGCTCTTTTTCAAGAACAGCAATGAAGTCTATAACCTTTTGTTTCTGTATTTCATCCGAATAAAATACAGCACTGCGGTATTGGGTACCCCGGTCGTTGCCCTGCCGGTTTAAAGTAGTAGGATCGTGGGTGGCAAAAAAGATTTCAAGCAACTCTTCGTACGAAATTATTGCAGGATCAAATTTGAACTGAATACCCTCAGCATGACCGGTACGTCCTTGGCAGACTTCGCGATATGCCGGGTTCTTTATTTTTCCACCGGTGTAGCCGCTTTTTACAGCGCTTACGCCTCGTAAACGCTGAAAGACAGCTTCGGTACACCAAAAGCATCCTGCAGCAAAAGTTGCTGTTTGAAGTTTTTCTTCCATAGTTGAACAAAGATAATTACCTAACCCCTTTCGTTCATTGATTTAACAAAATTTAATAGACCTTTTCTCAGGTCACCGCAATTAATGGGCAAACCATATCTTTGCGACCTCTTATGCGCAAATGATGATCGAGGCAAGACAAATTTACAAATCCTATGGAAGTGTTGACGTTCTAAAAGGCGTGGACCTCAGCGTACAGAATGGCGAGGTTGTGAGCATCGTGGGCGCCAGCGGTGCCGGTAAGACAACACTACTCCAAATCCTGGGAACACTGGACCGTCCCCAACCATTACCGGAGTCCCAATTACAGATCAATAACCGTGAAATTGCAGGTCTCAACGAAAAAAACCTGAGTAAATTCCGTAATCAAAATATTGGTTTTATCTTTCAGTTTCATCAACTGCTACCTGAATTTACCGCCGTCGAAAATGTATGTATTCCCGGTTTTATTGCCAAACGGGAAAAACAGGCCGTCGAAAAGAGAGCGAAGGAAATTCTCGATTTTTTAGGCCTTGACCACCGTTTTGACCACAAGCCCGGCCAGATGAGCGGTGGCGAGCAACAACGTACTGCTGTTGCCCGGGCATTGATCAACGATCCCGGCCTTATCCTGGCTGATGAACCTTCAGGCAACCTTGACAGTGAATCTGCTGAAAACCTGCACCAACTTTTCTTTACCCTGAGAGAGGAATTTAACCAGACCTTTGTAATCGTAACCCACAACAAGGAACTCGCCGCAATGGCAGACCGAAAGCTTACCATGGTAGATGGCAAAATCATCAATTAAACTTTCAAAAAAGGAAATCAAGCAATTTCTGGACGAAAAGGCGCTGCTGTACGAAAACCCCAAATTTATCGGGACAGATCCCATACAGATTCCGCATCAGTTTTCTAAAAAAGAAGATATCGAGATCGCCGGGTTTATGGCAGCGACCATCGCCTGGGGAAACCGCAAAAGCATCATCACCAATGCAAACCGTATGATGGATTTGATGGAGCGTGCACCGCACGATTTTATATTGAACCATCAACAAGACGATCTAAAAGCTTTCGACGGTTTTGTGCACCGCACTTTTAATGCCGAAGACCTTAAGACCTTTATTAACGGGCTGCAACACCTTTACCGCAATCACGGTGGCTTGGAAGAAGCGCTTTCGCCGAAAGGCAATCAGCCCCTTTTTGAAAGTATCTCAAGCTTCAAGAAAAAGTTCTTTGAGATAGACCACCGGCCACGCACTCAAAAACATATTAGCGACCCCGTGAGAAAATCGGCGGCTAAAAGACTTTTCATGTACCTGCGCTGGATGGTGCGACCGGCAGACCGCGGTGTGGATTTTGGCATTTGGGACAGCATCAAACCCCATCAACTGTCCTGTCCGCTCGATGTGCATTCAGGAAAAGTGGCACGTGCCCTTGGTTTATTAAAGCGAAAACAAAACGACCTGGCCGCGGTAATGGAGCTGGACAATTCTTTGAGAAAATTAGATGCTAAAGATCCTGTAAAATATGATTACGCGCTTTTTGGCCTCAGCGCTTTTGAAAATAGCTTGATCTTTTAAATTCTTACCTACAAGAGATTACTCTTTAAGATTCTACGGTTTGTCCTTGCCAGGGATATGCCAAATCACTAACGATTTGTTGCTGACATAGCCTATATTTGTTTAAAAATAGATACCGTTGAAAAGTGAAGTAGCCAGGCAGCAAAAAGTGGAATCCTACCAACTTCTGGACACCCTTCCCGAAAAGAGCTACGACGATATTACAGCCATCGCGGCTTACATCTGTGACACGCCCATCTCGCTCATCACTATGCTCGATTATGACCGCAACTTTCTCAAGTCGCATTATGGGGTGCCCTTCAACGAATCACCTAGAAAGATTAGTTTTTGTACGCACGCCATCCAATCTACAGAGGACATTTATGTTGTGGAGGATGCCCGCAAAAACCCTATTTTTCAAGACAATCCACTGGTCACGGGTGAGGCCAAAGCCATTTTTTATGCCGGTGTCCCGTTGATCGAAACAAGTGGTCACGCATTGGGAACGCTTTGTGTATTTGACCAAAAGCCCAGAAAACTATCAGACAAACAGAAAGAAGTCCTGCTGGCTCTGGCCAACCAAGTTGTCAATCTGTTTGAAATGCACCGGCAGAACCTTGAGAACCAACAACTTCAGAAGAACCTTATCAAGAAAAATAACCTTTTAAAGAATTTTGCTGGTGTGGTATCCCATGATATGAAAATGCCCCTGGCAAATATCATCACCACGACAGATATCCTCAAGGCGAAGTACAAGGAATTTCTGGATAGTGAAGGCCTAAAGTATTTGGAATATTTAAAAAGTTCTTCTTTTAGTCTCAGCGATTACATCAATGGGATTTTAGAACATTATGAGAGCGACAATCTTACAATCAACCAGCGGGAGACCTTTGACCTCAACCATTTGCTCGAAGAAATCGAGGATATGCTCAACACAGATTATAGCAGTATAATAACTTTTCCTGAGAGTTCGCCCGTAATTAGGTGCAACAAAATGGCCTTACAGCAGATCTTTATCAATCTGATCACCAATAGCCTAAAGTATAGCGATAAACCGCAAACCAACATCGACATCAACTTTAGTGAGACTGACAGTCACCTTGTTTTTCAGTTGGCCGATAATGGGATGGGAATCCCTAAAGAACAGCTTAAAGAAATTTTTGGCCTGTTTAAAGTAGCCGCTGAAAAGGACAAAAACGGAAACCGAGGCAACGGCATTGGTCTTTCTACAGTTAAGAAGATTGTGACCAACCTGGGCGGAAAGATTTCGGTCGACTCGGTTTTGGGAGAAGGCACCACATTTACCTTCACGGTAGCAAAGGAAAACATACCCCGGCAAGTGGTGGGCAGCAGCAACGGTAAACACGACTTCTAGACAGCTAGGGCGTTCGCCAAATAACACGTATTTTCGCTTCAGACAACCCGCGCGGACTTTATGCAATTTTTGAATCCCAAAATCCTGTATGCCCTTTTCCTGCTGGTCATCCCCATTTTAGTACATCTGTTTCAATTGCGGCGGTTCAAAAAAACTGCTTTTACCAATGTCGCATTCCTGAAGAAGATCGAGTCGAGCTCGCGCAAAAGTTCCAAGATCAAAAAATGGCTGGTTTTGGTGACACGGCTATTAGCCCTTACGGCATTGATACTGGCCTTCGCGCGACCTTACTTCCCGCAAAGCGAGAATACGGCTAAGCCGCGTGAAACGGTGGTTTTCATTGATAATTCCTTTAGTATGCAAGCCAAGGGAAAATCGGGCACCTTGCTCAGTGAAGCCCTGCAACAATTGGTCACACAGTTTCCAGAACGGCAGGAATTCAGTTTGGTCACGCACGACAATACCTTCAGGAATATTACCGTTTCCGAAACCAGGAACAGTTTGCTCGATATCGGTTTTTCGCCAAAAACCCTCACTTTAGATGAAATTCTCCTCAAAGCCCAGACCCTATTTTCAAATCGTGAAGAAACTTTAAAAGAATTTATTTTAGTTTCAGACTTTCAGGCAAATTATGAGGCATTGACATCAAGTGATCAAGTGGAACAACATTGGGTCAAGATGCAACCACTAACTTTAGATAATATCGGGATCGATAGTATTTCGCTTATGCGAAAAGGCACTGATTATGAACTACTCGCCCAATTGTCGACCACGAACACAGCAACTGCCTCACTGCCTTTATCCCTTTTTAACGGCCAACAACTGGTCACAAAAGCAGCCGTAAACTTTAAAGATGCTCAAACTGCAGAAGCCGTATTTACACTTCCGGCAGATGTAGCAATCGCCGGTGAACTTCGCATTAGCGATCCCAACCTGCTATTTGACAATTCGTTTTATTTCAGCATTAATGCCCCGCAACCTTTAAAGGTCTTGAGCATTAATGCAGCCAACGACAACTTTTTGTCCAGGCTTTATCGCAAGCCACAATTTGACTATGAGAAAACATCGCTGGCTCAGCTGGATTACAGCAGACTTTTGGATAAAAATGTGGTGGTGCTCAACGAACTCCCTGCAATTCCGGTATCGTTGACAGAGGCGCTGCTCCAGTTTACGGCTAGTGGTGGTAAGCTCATTTTGATCCCAAATAGCGAGGCCGAAAGTGAAGCCTACCAAGGGCTGCTCAGTAGTTATGGATTTCTGCCTTTCGGCGAAAAAACTTCAGGTACGCAGCGCATCAGTCAGATAAATTACGACCATCCGCTTTACGAAGGCGTATTTACGCGACGTACCGACAACCTTCAATTTCAAACGGCGCAAACCACATTTAGACTTGAGGCTTCCGACAAAATTATCAGCTATTCCAGCGGCAGACCATTTTTAGCTTACAGCAACAACCTCTATGTATTTACGGCCGCGTTGAATACTTCCAACAGTAATTTCATCAACAGCCAACTAGTGGTCCCTACTTTTGACCGAATGGCCATTGCCGCGTTACAATTGCCCGAAACCTTTTATTATTTGGGCAGCAGCAACAGCTTTGCCGTAGTTACTGAAACCGCTGCTGATGTACCGTTGAAATTGATCAAAAATGCGCAGGCGATCATACCGCTACAAGTTAAAAAGGGAAGTACAATTCAGGTAAGCGGCACAGAAGGACTCACCGAAGCCGGCATTTACCAGATGGTGTATGACCAGGACACGTTGGGTACCGTTGCGTTCAATTATAACCGAAACGAAGCTAAGCTTACCAAAACCGAACTTAGCGCCCCAGAAAACGTAAAAACTTATGAAAGCCTTAAAACAGCCATTAATACCATAGAAGCAGGTTTTAAAATCAATACCCTTTCTAAATGGTTTGTTATTTTTGCCTTAGTGATGCTGGGGCTGGAAATGCTCCTCTTGAAATTCGTAAAGTGAATTCAGTTAATTGGAGTCGCACATAACCGAATATGAAAAATCAAGACTCTTAAAAAGTATGCAGTGACAGTGGGCAGTTTTCATTTTTAGCGTTGAAAATGGATTACAACTGCCAACTAACTACATTTTTGGAAACTTAACAAATAGCTGCAAATAAAATCCAAAGGTCAAACCTTAAATGAAACGAATGAACCTCCTGATCAAAAATGCCCGGATACTTGACTCCTCAAGTGCATATCACAAGCAGACGGTTTGCATACGCATCACAGACGGTAAGATAACCGAACTGGGCGAAAACCTGCACACGAAGGATCATGAGAAGGAAGTAAATTTTGAAAACCTGCTGGTTTCCCCGGGCTGGTTTGACAGCAGCGTGAGTATGGGCGAACCCGGCTTTGAGGAACGCGAGACCATTGATAACGGGCTCAAGGTTGCTGCAAAAAGTGGCTTTACCGCAGTTGCTCTTAATCCCAACACCAATCCGGTTATCGATTCTCAGGCAGATGTTCGGTTTATTAAAAATAAGGCGACCGGTCAGGCGGTTGACGTCTTGCCCATCGCCGCACTTACCAAAAATAGCGACGGCATCGACCTTGCCGAACTTTATGATATGACCCAAGCGGGAGCTGTTGCTTTTGGCGATTATAAAATTCCGGTGGAAAACCCCAACCTGCTCAAAATTGCTTTGCAATACACCCAAGGATTTGATGGTCTCGTCCTCTCCTACCCCATGGAAAAAAACCTGACGGGCAAGGGCCAGATGAACGAAGGAACGGTTTCGACTAATCTGGGTTTAAAAGGAATCCCGGCCCTTTCTGAAAGTTTACAGATCGCCCGCGACCTGCACGTGCTGGAATATGCAGGTGGTAAACTGCACATCCCAACCATTTCTACCGAAGCTTCGGTACAGTTGATTCGGGATGCCAAAAAGCGGGGATTGGATGTAAGTTGCAGCGTGGCCATTGCCCATTTGATGTTGACTGAAGAAAGACTCGCCGAATTTGACACCCGTTTTAAAATGCTTCCGCCGTTGCGTACGGAAAAAGACAGAAAAGCACTGATCGCCGGTGTTGAGGATGGTACTGTAGATATGGTCTGCAGCGATCACAATCCGTTGGATATCGAGCTCAAGAAATTGGAATTTGATCACGCGGCATTTGGAACAATCGCCCAGGAAATTACCTTTAAAGCGCTTCTGAAACTATTTGGAACCGAAAAAACGGTCGAACTTCTTAATCAGGGAAAAGCGCGATTTGGGATTTCAGCGAACATCATTGCAGAAGGTGAAGTAGCAAACCTTAGCTTGTTTACAGATCAGGGAACTTCTGTTTATGGTAAGAACAATATCCTATCAAAATCAAAGAATTCTGCATTTTTGGATATGGAGTTTTCTGGTCAGGTTTATGGAATCGTGGCAAATCAACATCTCGTTATTTAAAAGATTATGGATGAACACACCATCAACTCAGGCAAAACCACAGCGATAACGGCCTACATCACCATCGTGGGAACACTGATCGCCATCTTTATGAACTTAGACGATAAGAATCCCTACGCCACTTTTCATACCCGGCAGGCATTTGGGATTGCCATACTTTTCTTTGGCCTTGCCGCCATTGTTCCCTTTTTTGACAGCTGGCTGGTTTCGGCCTCGTTTTACATTTTTGTGTTTGTGCTCTGGGGTTTTGGCATCGTCAACGCGATTCAGGGAGTGACCCGTCCCATTCCGCTGGTAGGAAGTATATTTCAGAAATGGTTGACGTTTATTGGCTAAATTTTAGCGGAAGCCCAACTTCACGTTCAAACTCACTTTTTTATCTTCGGAAACAAAACATTTGCATTTAGCAACACCGAAGTTTTCCGAAAAACGAATAGCAACTGCCTATAAGAAAACAAAAAAGTAGGCAGTGGGAGTAATCAGTTTCACGCTGAATTTCGAAAACTGCCTACTGAGACTGCAAACTGTAAACTGTAAACTGTACACCGAATATCCAGATAAATTACTAAAACGGAAACAAACACAACTTATTCTAATAAGACTTTCAATGAACCTTTCGCTAACGCACCTCACCCGAAAACCAAAAAACGCAACATCCGGTAAACCACCGCTTCTCCTATTATTGCACGGTTACGGAAGCAATAAGGAAGACCTGTTCTCCTTTGCCGAAGAACTTCCGGATGAGTACTTTGTGATTTCGGCGGAAGCACCGCGCAAAATGCAACCTTCGGGTTTTATGTGGTACACCATCCATTGGGAAGCTGCAAACGGCAAATGGTCTGACGATGAGGAAGCGATCGAATCCCGCGAAATAATTTCAAAATTTATCGACGAGGCAGTAAGGGAATACAATCTGGATGCTGACCGGGTGACCTTGATCGGTTTTAGTCAGGGAACAATCTTAAGCTATGCCGTGGCACTCACCTATCCGGAAAAGGTCAAAAACGTGATTGGCCTTAGCGGTTATATCAATCAGGAAATTGTAGATCTAAAACAAGACCTTGCAGACTATGACCATCTAAATGTATTTGCATCTCACGGAAGTGTGGATCAGGTCATCCCAGTAGCTGCAGCAAGACAGATTCCTGGTTTATTGGAAAAGCTGGGAGTTCATACCAAACTTAAAGAGTATCCTGTGGGTCACGGAGTAGCTCCACAAAATTTCTATGACTTACGGAACTGGCTCGAGAAACATCGTTGATTAGCGCGAAAGTGGATAGATCACGTGGGCCACATCCTCAAAAGAAATGCTTCCTTCTGCGTCAATATTATAACCCAAAAGCAATTCGCCCCATTGGGTGCCATCAGAAAAGTCGGCCAGAATCCATTTGTGGTTGATAGGCTGCACCTTGTTGATTAGAAACACCCCTCCGGTTGTACTTTCATAAGGAATCAGGGCATTGCCACCGGCACTGTTCATGCCAATGACCGCATCTTCCAAACGCTGTTCCAGCCCAACAACCGGTACATCAAAACGTTCCAGATAGCTGTACGCATTTTCATTACGCTTTAAGCTAAAATAGAGTTCTTCGCTGGAGTTTTCCAAAGAATCCACTATTTTTTCCAAAGTTTCAATCTTGGCGTCCCTTCTGGCAATTTTGTTTTCTTGAGATTCAAAAATGCTTTTTTCATTGGCATACTGGAAAATGATCCAGAGCGCAGCGAAAAAAAACAGGTACATAAAAATATGGCGCCTCATATTAAAGTTTGATTTTAAGATTATCGTAAGCGAGATGTACGTTTTCCGGCAGCTGTTCTTCCACTTCGGCGTGAAAGCCCAACAAATGACTAATGTGCGTGAAATAGGTTTTTTTCGGTTTGACCTTTTCCACAAATGCCAAAGCTTCTTCCAGATTGAAATGGGAATAATGCGGCTTTTCGCGCAGCGCATTTACAACCAGAATGTCAACGCCTCTTAACTTTTCAATCTCTTCTTCAGCGATTGTTTTTACATCGGTGAGGTAAGCAAAATTGTCGAAACGGAAGCCAAAAACCTGCAGATTGGCGTGCATCACGTTTATCGGTATAACTTGCATACCGCCAAGTTTGAAAGGATTATTATTTTTTACCTCGCGAATCTCGACGGTGGGCGCACCGGGATATTTATTTTCAGTCTCAAAAATATAGGAAAAGCGCTTTTCGAGTTGGGCAACGACACGCTGATGTGCATAAATGGGAATATCGCCCTGCCGGAAAAAGAAAGGCCTGATATCATCCAGACCTGCGGTATGATCGGCGTGCTCGTGGGTGAAAAGCAAGGCCTCCATCCTTTTCACATCATTGGTGAGCATCTGCTGCCGGAAATCCGGACCGCAATCCACCACATAGTTCTTTTCGTCTTTGGTGATCATTACAGAAACACGCAGGCGTTTGTCACGGGGATCGTCACTTTTACACACGGGATGATCGCTGCCTATGATGGGAATTCCCTGAGAAGTACCTGTTCCTAAAAACGTTATTATCAAGCTGTGAAATTTAGTACAAAAATAGGGTTATTTTTTTGTAAGCAGCCACCTTTTGCTACCTTTGGTACGATGACAAAACCGTTCACGACCTAATAAAAAAGCTATGCCGATAACCATACCTGGAGATAAGGAATTTGAAAATGTTCCTTCGATAAACAGCAAGGCGCTGCGCATAAACCTGAATCAGAATATTTATGGGACTTTCGCAGAAATAGGCGCAGGGCAGGAAACGGTTAGGCATTTCTTTAGGGCTGGCGGCGCAAGCGGAACCATTGCCAAGGCAATGTCTGCTTACGATAAAGACTTTAGTGATGCCGTTTATGGCATTGAGGAAGACCGCAGGTATGTCACCGAAGCACGCCTTAAAAAAATGCTGCTTCACGAAACCAACCTTCTCGAAAACCGCATTTCCCGCGAAAAACATCCGGATAAACTATACTTTACCTATGCCAATACGGTGGCCACCATCGATTTTGCGAAAAAGTACAAAGGTCACGGATGGGTAGGAATGAAGTACCAGGTCGAGCCGGGAGGTGAATTCAATGAAATACTTCTACACGTAAGGTTTCACGAGACCGATGCCCGATTGCAACAGCTCACTCTTGGTAAACTGGGTGTAAACCTGATCTATGGCGCATATTATAAATTTGATTCGCCAAAAAAACTGTTGCGCTATCTGTACGACCACATTTCAAAAGATCAGATCGAGATCGATACCATTAATTTTAAAGGGCCGCAGTTTAGCAAGGTTGATAACCGATTGATGAGTTTACAGCTGGTGAAAAATGGGTTCACAGATGCGGTGATGTTTGGTCCTGACGGTAACAATATTCTCGCCGCAAAAATCCTGTACAAGAAAAACATTCTTGCGCTGCGCGGAAGTTTCCGGCCGGTGACCAAGGTAAATATGGATATGTACAAAAAGTCCCTCGAAATCTTTCAAAAGGAGAATCGGGTAGATACTGCCAGTACTGAAGTGATTTTTGAAATTACGCTGTCCAACCTGCGTGCTGCGGGCGAAATTGATGAAGAAGATTTTATGGCGCGTGCACGACTGCTCTGTAATTTGGGGCAGACGGTAATGATTTCGAACTTCCAGGAATATTATAAATTGGTAGAATTCTTCTCTCGCTATACCAAAGAACGTATGGGTCTCGCGATGGGTGTGAACAACCTGGTGGATGTTTTCGATGAAAAATATTACCGTGATTTAAGTGGTGGTATATTGGAAGCCTTCGGAAAACTGTTTTTCAAAGATCTACGTGTTTACCTGTATCCGATGAAAGATCCCGAAACCGGCGAATTTACAACGAGCGAAAACCTCAAGGTCCATCCACGTATGAAAGAGCTGTACAAATTCTTTAAATACAACGGCCGTGTGGTGGATATTGAAGATTACGATCCAGAGATTCTTACGATTTTCTCCCGCGAAGTGCTAGATATGATTGCTAACAACAAGGATGGCTGGGAAGAAATGTTACCGGAAGGCATCTCGGAAATGATCAAAGATCAGCAGCTTTTTGATTATCGAACTCCCGCCTTGAAGCAATAACTTGCATAACCATAACCTGCAAGGTCTCCAAGACCGTGTAGGTTTTTAAATGCTAAATCTAAAGTGTTTCCTTCCCTTCTAAAATCGCCGGAATCCCAGCAATGTTAACCGTATCCTGCTTACCGGTCTTCATATTCTTTAAGGTGTAGGTTTTATCAGCGATTTCCTGGCTACCGGCAAGGATAACAAATGGAATGTTGCGCTTGTCTGCGTAAGACATTTGCTTTTTCATTTTGGCATTGTCTGGATACAGTTCGGCGGGGATGTTCATCTCGCGTAACTTTTTTAGTGCGGACAGCGCGTAATCTGCTTCTGCTTCACCAAAATTGATAAACAGGATTTTAACGTCGTTCTCCGTATGCTCCGGAAAAAGACCAAGCTCTTCCATTACCAGATAAATCCGATCCAGTCCAAAGGAAATCCCGACGCCGCTCACATCTTTAAGACCAAAAATTCCCGTAAGATCATCATACCTTCCGCCGCCACCGATGCTTCCCATCGACACGCCTTCTGGCGCCGCCACTTCAAAAATGGCTCCAGTGTAATAGTTGAGACCACGGGCGAGGGTGACGTCCAGATTTAATTCGGCTGATTTTAGTCCGAGGTTATTTATTTTTTCGGAGATGAAATGCAGTTCCCTGATACCTTCCATACCAATCTCGCTATCTTGTAGCAAATTCTTTAAAACAGCCAGTCGCTCGTAAAAACTTCCGCTTACGTGAAAAATAGGACGAAGCTTTTCAATAGCAGTTTCTGAGATTCCTTTACCGAGCATTTCCTTGACCACGCCTTCCTCCCCAATCTTGTCCAACTTGTCCAAGGCCACCGTAAAGTCGATGAGTTTATCTGCCGCTCCAATGGTTTCTGCCAGACCGGAAAGGATCTTACGGTTGTTCATTTTGATGGAAACTCCGTTCAACCCCAAATCAGTAAACACCTCATCGTACAATTGAATAAAGGCTACTTCCTGCAACAAGGAAGTCGAGCCCACCACATCGGCATCACACTGATAAAACTCCCGAAACCTCCCTTTTTGCGGCCGGTCTGCCCGCCAGACGGGTTGGATTTGGTAACGCTTAAAAGGAAAGGTGATTTCGTTTTGATGTTGTACCACATAGCGGGCAAAAGGTACGGTCAGGTCGTAGCGGAGGGCTTTTTCAGAAATCTGGGAAGTCAGCGAATTGCTGTCTTTTTCAGCTAAAACAGTAGCATCCGCCTTGCTCAAAAAATCCCCACTGTTTAAAATCTTAAAGATCAGCCGGTCGCCTTCATCACCGTATTTTCCCATCAGCGTACTGCTGTTTTCAAACGACGGCGTCTCAATAGGCCGGAAACCAAAAAGCTCAAAATGGCGTTTTAGCGTACTCATAATGTAGTTGCGCTTTGCCAGTTCTTCGGGCGTGAAATCCCGGGTTCCTTTGGGTACTTGTGGTTTTTGGGCCATTGTTTTCTTTTAGTAGCTGCAGTATGCTTTGTGTGAGAGTCGCTTTCGCGGAAGCGAAAAAACAACAACTCCCATAACGGCTGCAAATATCCTAAAAATTGAACGGGCACAACAGGAAATTGACAAAAACGGTAACTTTATGCGCAAACCATAGACACATACCCAAAACCACCATATGCTCTCGCTTTTTAGGGAAAACCTGCGCATCGCTTTTGACGCCATCCGGAGCCAGTCGCTGCGTACCATTCTTACCGTGCTAATCATCGCAATCGGGATCACCGCACTGGTGGCCATCCTCAGTTTGGTCACCGCTCTCAAGAACACTTTGACCGGCAATTTTACCGCGATGGGATCAAATACCATACAGGTACAGCGCTATGCAACGACCACCCAACGTCGCGGCAGCGGCGAGACGTTTAAGGTCAATCCCGTGATCAGTTACCGGCAGGCCAAAGAATTTGAGGAAGTTTTTGATTCGCCGCTTTCATCGGTTTCCCTTTCTTTTACAGGTTCAGGCGGTGCAGAGGTGAGTTATGAAGGTGAAAAGACCGATCCCGAGATTACCGTGCTGGGTGTCAACGAGAACTTCATAGAAAACTCAGGATTGAAACTGGATGCGGGAAGAAACTTCACCATCTTCGATATTTCAAACAACGTCAATGTCTGTATTCTGGGCAGCGATCTCAAAAACGGTTTGTTTAAAGGACTTAATCCATTGGACCAGGTCATTAGCATTCGCGGCACCAAGTTTAAGGTGATCGGGCTGCTTGAGGAAAAAGGTTCCACCTTTGGCAACAGTCAGGACCAGCGGGTTTTGATCCCCATTCAGACGGCGCGTTCTATTTATACCCAACCAAGAATCAACTATGAATTGAGCGTGATGACCACCGATCCCAACCTGCTCGACGCTACTACGGACAATGTCATAATGACGATGCGCAACGTGCGCGGACTGACTCCCGTAGAAGAGAACAACTTTGGGATTTCACGCAGCGATGACCTGCTCAATCAGTTGGCGGAAAACACCAAAGTCCTGTCCATTGCGGCTTGGGTGATCAGTATGATTACCATTTTTGGAAGTTCGATCGCGCTGATGAATATTATGCTGGTTTCAGTCACGGAGCGGACGCGGGAAATAGGCGTGAGAAAAGCGCTTGGCGCGAAAAAAGGCACGATAGCCGGGCAGTTTTTGATGGAAACCATAATCATTGGCCAACTGGGTGGCGCGCTGGGGATTATCCTGGGAATCCTGATCGGCATGCTGGTCGCCAATCTTGCTGAATTTGATTTTACCACTCCCTGGGGTGCCATGATCGCGGCGGTAACCGTGACATTTATCGTGGCTATCATTTCCGGGTTTTTTCCTGCGATCAAGGCAGCAAAACTGGACCCGATTGAATCCTTGCGTTACGAATAAAAGTTCAAGCCTATTGGCTTGCTGACTGTTTATCAGCCTTCTGAAGTTAATTTTTAATAACTTGTTAGGCTTTTGCAGCATTTTCAAGAATTAATCGTCTTTAAAGAATATCTAACATTTTTAAGGACAATTTGCATAACACCTCATTCGAATAACAGTAGTTTGAATACGGGTAGATTGCAATAAGCAAATCAAATTCGTTATTGCAAAAACCTGAAAGCGAAAGTAGTGACAAGAAGCTTTGCAGTAATATAAAAACTGCCAACTGCCACTGCCGCCTGCCTTCTTTAAGAATGTTAGTAAAATTGAATTATAAATCTTTTGTAAATCAACACTTCCAATACTAGTCCCACCAAATAATTAACCATGCCAAACCTCATCAAAAAACTTGTTTACTTATTGCTTCCGCTGGCGCTTACCGCTTCGGCACAAAGCACGCTCAACACCACAGACACCCGGCTGCTTTATCAGCCAGCGATGAGCGAGACCCAGATTGCATTTATTTATGCCAATGATCTTTGGGTCGCTGACAAGGACGGCAGCAATCCCAAACGCCTCACCGTGGACGAAGGATACGAGTCTAATCCCGTTTTTTCCCCTGACGGAAAACACATCGCTTTCACCGCGGATTACGACGGCAATCCTGATGTTTTTATCGTTTCGGCGGAAGGAGGCGTACCCAAAAGGTTGACCTATCACCCGTATTACGATGGCGTACGCGGATTTACGGCTGATGGCAAAAACGTGATGTTTGTTTCGCAACGGGACGTTTTCACAAACCGTTTTTTAAAATTATATACCGTTGGTACGGATGGCGGTGCGGTAACACAACTGGATGTGCCCAACGCTTTCTGGGCCTCCTATTCCCCTGACGGAAAATACATCGCCTACACCCCACTTTCTGATGCCTTCACGCAGTGGAAACATTACCGCGGCGGTCGCGCAAGCCGTATCTGGGTGTATGAGGCAGCCACTCAAGAAGTGACCGAAATCCCAAAACCAGAAGGCGGAAGCAACGACACCCACCCCAATTGGTTGGGCAATAAAGTCATCTTTAGAAGTGACCGAAACGGGGAATTCAACATTTACTCTTACGATTTGGCTTCAAAGCAAGTGGCTCAGCATACTGATTTTAAAGACTTTCACGTAGCAAACCTGGCGACAAACGGAGAGCAAATCATATTTGAACAGGCCGGATACTTGCACACCTTAAACCCGGCAAACGACTATGTAAAGAAAATCACTGTGGGTATCGCCACAGATATTCTCGAGCAGCGCGAGCGTTTTGTGGAAGGAGACGAATACGTGAGAAGTGCAAGCATCTCACCATCGGGAGCACGCGTGGCAATCGATTTTAGAGGGGATATCGTAACGGTTCCTGCGGAAAAAGGCGATCCCAATAACCTGACCCAGACCCAGGGAGTTCACGAGAAATTCCCGGCCTGGTCGCCAGACGGAAAGCACATCGCCTATTTTTCGGATGCTTCCGGGGAATATGCGCTGCACTTGTATGAGCAGGGCGAAAATACTTCCGTGAAAGAAATCAAAATACAATCGGAAGGTTTTCCGGCGTTCCTGCACTGGTCGCCAGACAGTAAAAAGGTAGCCTATGTCGATAACAGCCGAAGCCTTTATTTTACGGATATCGCTTCGGGTAAAACGACAAAAGTGGCCCAGGACAAACTGTATATTCCTGGTGTTTACCGCGAGCTTTTTGGCAGCTGGTCACCAGACAGTAAACATTTGGCCTACACCACCATCACCAATACCAATTTTGAGCAGGCGCATATTTTTTCGCTTGACGAAAAGAAATCTCATACACTTTCAGACGGCTTGTCTAACGTAACCGAACCTGTTTTTGGCCCTGACGGAAAATACCTGTATATGACCGCATCTACCGATGCCGGGCCGGTGGTGAACTGGTTTGACCAAAGCAACCAGGATATGGAAAGCAGCAATTCGCTGTATCTGGTCACGCTCCAGAAATCGACCAAATCGCCTTTTGCCAAGGAAAACGATGAGGAAGAAATCCTAAAAGAAGAGGCCGAAGAAGGCGACAATAAGAAAAAGGATAAAAAAGAAGACGAAACAAAAACCGTCAAGATCGATTGGGACGGACTTCAAAACCGCATTCTCAACATTCCTGTGGGCAGTGGAAATTTCTACAGCCTTAGTGCAGCAAGCGACAAACTCTACTTTCTGCAATCCCCGCCGCACTACGAGGGTACCACCATGTTTTCTCAGTATGATCTTAAAGAACGTGAGAAAGAAGAGCTCATGGAAGCCGATGCGTTTGAGATCAGCGCCAATGGCGAAAAAATGCTGGTCTATCAAAATGGCAGTTGGTATGTTACTGAAATCGGTAAAAAGCCAGAAAACGGACCTGTTGCGCTGGGCGACATCCAAGTGAAGATCGATCCCAAACAAGAATGGGCAAGTATTTTTGATGAGGCTTGGCGGGTAAACCGGGATTATTTTTACGATCCGGGAATGCACGGCGTGGACTGGGAAGCTATGAAAGCAAAATACAGGCCCTTGCTAAAAGACGTGGCGACCAAAGACGACCTCTACCGGATGATGACCTGGATGTTCAGTGAGCTGGGCGTGGGCCACCACCGTTTTGGCTGGCGCGGCGATGATTTCGTTGAAGTAGAAAACATCAACGGTGGGCTGCTGGGCGCAGATTACACCTCCAGCAATAACCGGTATCAGTTCAAGAAAATCTACGGCGGACTCAACTGGAGTCCGGATTTACGCTCCCCGTTGATGGAGCCCGGAGTGAACGTAAATGAAGGTGATTACATCATCAAAGTAGATGGAAAAGAGGTTACCGCAACTGATAACCTGTTCAGCTTTTTTGAGAACAAGGCCAACAAACTGGTCAACCTTACCGTAAGCAGCAACGCCAACGGAAGTAACTCCCGCACTGTTGAAGTGACGCCCATCGCTTCAGAAATGGCGCTGCGCAACAGGGACTGGATCGAGAGGAATATTAAGAAAGTAGATGAAGCCACAGATGGGCAGGTTGCTTATGTGTACGTGCCCAACACTGCATATGAAGGCCACGAATACTTTAAACGGTATTTCTTTCCGCAGGCAGATAAGAAAGCCATCATTATTGACGAGCGCTTTAACGGTGGCGGTCAACTGGCCGACTATGTGATCGATATGCTCAAAAAGCCGGTACAATCCTATTGGAATTTTAGGTATGGTGACGATATGAAAGCGCCAAGTGCATCCATTCAAGGACCCAAAGTAATGTTGATAGACGAGACAGCGGGATCGGGTGGGGACTACCTGCCGTGGATGTTCCGAAAGTTTGAACTGGGAACTTTGGTTGGAAAAAGAACCTGGGGCGGACTGGTAGGTGTTTTGGGCTATCCCGAATTTATTGACGGCGGAAGCGTAACTGCACCCAACGTAGCTTTCTATACCGAGGACGGCTTTCAGGTGGAAAATGAGGGCGTTGCCCCGGATATCGACGTGGAACAAACCCCAAAAGCCGTAATCGCCGGGAAGGATCCACAGCTTGAAAAAGCCATCGAGATCGTAATGAAGGAACTGCAGGCCAGCCCACCGCAAAAGGTGAATACACCGCAATATCCTAACGTGACGAAAGATTGAGATTAAGTTGAAAGCTTGCAGTAGGCAGTTGCAGTAGGCAGTTCTTTCAAAGACTAAAAAGCTGTTCAAAGTTAACTACCGAAAAAGCAATCCAACTGAAGATTTCAGTTGGATTGCTTTTTTATTTTTCAATAAATTCTTTGAGTACATTGACGACATAATCCACTTCTTCTTTTGTATTGTCGTGGGCAAATGAAAAACGGATGGATGGCTTTTTGAGATTTTCTTCGGAAAGGAAGGCGTTGAGTACGTGACTGCCCTGATCGCTTCCGCTCTGGCAGGCGCTTCCTTTAGAGCAGGCAATTCCTTTTAAATCCATTTGAAACAAAAGCATCAAGGCCTTATTTGCGGGGACCGGCAGGCAAACGTTGATCAAGGTGTAGGTGCTGGCATCGGCATTTTCGCAGACACCATTAAAATGTACGCCGGGCAGTTTTTCGCGAAGCGCTTTCACAAAATAATCTTTCAACTGCTGAACTTTTTGCCGCTCCGCATCCAGATTGTCGTAAGCGATTTTAAAAGCTTCGGCCATCCCGACGATGCTGTGTACCGCTTCGGTACCGGCCCGGCTGCCGCGTTCTTGCCCGCCACCATAAATAAGCGGGCGTAATCCTGTATTCTTTTTAATGTATGCAAAACCAATTCCCTTTGGCCCGTGAAACTTATGCGCACTGGCAGCGATGAAGTCCACCGGGATTTCTTGAAGATCAAGCTCAAAATGCCCCACGCTTTGTACCATATCACTATGAAAAAGTGCGTTGTTTTCTTTACAGAGTTCGCCCACTTTTTTCACATCTAGAATGGTCCCGATCTCGTTGTTGATGTGCATCAGGCTAACGAATTTTTTTTCATCCGAAAAATTGAGAAGTATTTCCAGATCGTTCAAATCCACACAACCATCCGAAGTGATTTTCACATAATCCACTTTGCAATTGTACCGTTGCTGAAGCATTTCAACACAATGTAAAACCGCGTGATGCTCAATCTTGCTGGTAATTATTCGGCGGATGCCCAGATCAGCGACGGCACTTTGCAGGACAAGGTTGTCTGCTTCAGTCCCGCCAGAAGTAAAAACGATTTCCCCGGCGTTGACGTTAAGTTGCTTTGCAATCTGTTTCCGGGCATTTTCAACCAAAGCCTTTGCCGAACGTCCCGATGCGTGTGTCGAAGATGGATTGCCGTGGGTCTCCCGCATCGCTGCGGTCATTCGGTCTATGACTTCCGGACGCATGGCCGTGGTAGCTGCATTGTCAAAATACACGTGGGACATTGGGGGATGTTAAATTTTCGGCAAAGCTAGCAAGAATAAAATTAATTTATGACCAACCCGTTCTTAAACCGTAGGAAGTCTATTTTTGCCAAAAGTCCACTCGATGAATTTGCGTATTTGCCTTTTTATATTTTTTTCGACCTTGTTCATAAGCTCCTGTGATGACGGCGATATCGTGGTGACTTCTTTTGATTTTGACGAGGAAACGGTACAGCTTTGCACCACCGTAGAAGGCAATGCAACCAACCTGACCACAAAGTACACTTTTTTTAAAATCAATGCCGACACCCAAGAAACCCTGGCCTTTACCGTAACCACCCAAGAACCGGTTTTGACCCAACCCAGGACCGAAAGTTATAATTTTACATTGGGCAGCAGCGATGACCAGATCATATACAGAAGGTTTAGCGGCGCGGTGACCCAGGATTATTTTTGCAATTCGTTACCGCCTACCAATCCCCGCGCGATTGATGAATATGCCAGCGACGAGGGCTCGGTTTCCATAAACACCAGTGGTGACGAAGATGACGATGATGGAATCCCGGCTGATGCTGAACGCTCGCTGACCAATTATGACCCTGAAAATTTTCCCGAAGAAAGCACCGCAGAAGATATCGACGGCGATGGAATTCCCAATTTTTATGATTTTGATGATGACGGGGATAATGTCCTTACCGCAAATGAGGGAGTTGTACTCGTGACCAATATCTTTGGCAATCAGGTCATTGATTTTGAAAATTCACAGGACAGCGATTTTGATGGCTTGCCAGATTTTATGGACAATGATGATGACGGCGACGGTGTATTGACCATTGATGAAGATGCCAACGGCAACCTCAATCCCAGAGATGATGTCTCCCTAAATGGTGATGTTCCCGATTACCTCAACAACTTAGTGGCAAATGATAATGAGATTAGTGCTTACCGCAGGCATCAATACCAATTGCAGAACATCAGGCTTACCATCAACATAAACAATATTGTATTTAGAAACCTGAACAGCGATGATAGTATTTTACAGACTCAAATCTTTTTTGGTGAATACCGGGCCCCAAGCATTACAGTGCGGGTCACGCCAGAATTTTAGAATTAAAGTTTGATCGAAAATTAAATTTTAGATTTGTAGATATAAACTTCTGTGGCGCCAAAACCATACTCTTTAAAATCGGCATCGTAGAATTTTACGGCATCATATCTGGAAAGTAAAGTCTCGAGCTCCATTTTTAGAACGCCTTCCCCTACTCCGTGGATGAAAACCATACGCTGCATCCGTTTTCTTAAGGCAAATTCCAGTTGGCTGCGGGCCGTATCCAATTGAAGGTTCAAAATATCGTAAGGATCCATACCTTTTGTGGTCTTGATCAAAGCGCTGCTGTGCAGGTCCACCTCAAAAACCGGGCGATCGTCCTTGGCCGTTTTGAATTTGGGCTTTTTTTCTGCTTTTTCCTTATCCCATAGCACCTCAGAAGTTGGTGCGGCATCTTCCAGTAAGCTGGCATCCTGAATCAAAACGAGTTCGCTGGCGGAAGCTGACATTACAAAGCCATCCTCGGTTTCCAGTTGTACTTCATCACCATTTACAGCGACCACGGTACCTCCCAAAGCCTCATCCATAAACTCCACTTGATCTCCTATTGAAAACTTTACCATTGTTCCAAATTTTATCAAAAGTACGGTTTAGCGAATCGCCAAAGAAATTTTGTGAATGGCCTTGCGGCGAAAGATTTTCAGATGTACCGAATATTTTTACCTTTACTTCAGGCTTCTCGGTGACGAAAGGATGATGCTTTTGTTTAATTCTTTCCGTGCCTGCCTGCAGACAGGCTGGGAAGAAAAAAAAAACACATCCCTATGGAAAAATACATGCTCCCCTGTTATACCAAGCAATGGCTGGGTTTTGACTGCATGGGCTGCGGGCTGCAACGTTCTGCACTGCTTTTGATAAAAGGAAATTTTGCCGAAGCTTTTGCAATGTACCCGGCAATTTACCCCTTATCTGCGCTTATGGCGATAACGGCGCTGAGTTTTGTGGTAAAAGTAAAATATGCCGGTACTTTGATTTCCGCCTTGGGAATCCTCAGCGGTTTGTTTATTATTGTAGCGTATATATTTAAACTAAACCGAATTTTCAACTAACCTTTACTCTTATGGAACAACAAAAATTACCTAATTCTACCCTCGTCCTTGTCTTTGGGATTTTGGCTATTCTCGGAACCTGCTGCTATGGAGTACCTGGATTCATTTTCGCAATTTTGGCAATTGTACTGGGTAACAAGGCGATCAAAATCTATAATGAAAATCCAGATCTATACACAGATGTTTCGAATGCCAAAACTGGTAAGATTTTAGGAATTGTAGCACTTGTTTTAAGCACTATAGCAATTATTGGGATTATCGCCGTTATTGCTTTTATAGGTTGGGATGCCATTCAAGATCCAACCCTTATGCAAGAAAGAATGGAAGAAATACAAAGCCAACAGTAGTTAGAAGGTTTCAAATATTAAAAAGGTACCTGAATGTCCAATAATTCAGGTGCCTTATTTAATTTGAGAGCGGGATTGCCGTTTACCTCTCAAAATCCTCAAGCGTTTTAATAATAATTGACACGCAATCCAGCAGTTGGTCACGGCTCATTACCAATGGCGGCGCAAAACGGATGATATTCCCGTGAGTCGGTTTGGCTAAAAGTCCGTTTTCCTTTAAGGCAACGCAGATATCCCAGGCCGTGCTGCTGTCTTCACTGTCGTTGATGACAATGGCGTTTAGAAGTCCGCGTCCACGAATCAATTTGACAATGTTGCTTCCGTCGATATATTTCTGCATTTCGCTGCGGAAAAGGTCTCCAAGCTCACGCGCATTTTGGATCAAACTTTCATCCTGAACCACTTTGAGTGCAGCCATCGCCACGGCGCCGGCCACGGGATTTCCGCCAAAAGTAGAGCCGTGTTGTCCGGGTTGTATGACATTCATTACCTCATCATCTGCCAAAACCGCAGAAACCGGATAAGCCCCACCTGAGAGTGCCTTGCCCAAAATCAGTATATCCGGCCGGCTGTACGTCTCCTGCCGCTCGCAATGCCCCGAGCAGCTGCAGTTGCCGCAAACCGCTAAGAGCGAACCGGTGCGCGCGATCCCCGTTTGAATTTCGTCCGCGATAAAAAGTACGTCGTGCTTGTTGCACAATGCTTTGGCTTTTGCCATATAATCGTCTGCCGGAGTATAAACCCCGGCTTCTCCCTGAATGGGTTCCACTAAAAATCCGGCGATGTTTTCTTCGGTTTCCAAGACGTGTTTCAGTGCTTCCGTATCGTTGTATGGTATTTTGATAAATCCGGGAGTATAAGGACCAAAGTTCTTGCGCGCATCAGCGTCGTTGGAAAAGGATATGATGGTTGTCGTCCTTCCGTGAAAATTATTTGCACAGACAATAATCTTTGCCTCGTGCTCGGCAACGCCTTTCTTTTCATAAGCCCATTTCCGGGCGATTTTAATGGCTGTTTCTACGGCTTCCGCGCCCGTATTCATCGGCAAAAGTTTGTCAAACTGAAAATAGTCGGTCGCAAATTCTTCATACTTTCCCAGAACATCGTTATGAAAAGCACGGGACGTCAGCGTCAACGTTTGTGCCTGCGCATTCATCGCACCTACAATGGCAGGGTGGCAATGGCCCTGGTTGACCGCAGAATACGCCGATAGGAAATCATAGTATTTTTTCCCGTCAACATCCCATACGTGAACGCCCTCACCCCGCTGTAAAACCACGGGCAACGGATGGTAGTTATGCGCGCCGTGCTTGTCCTCTAGCGCTATTGCCTGAGCTGCTGTGATGTGATCTGTTGTTGTCATTCGTACAAATTAATGGGTAAAAAATCATCAATTCCTTCTTGTTCGGCGGGAGAGAAATCATCCCAATCTTCAGTTGCGCAAATTACAAAATAATGGGTTGCCGGATTTTTGTTTTCTGTTTTGTGTTTTTTGTTTTGCATTTTCTGCTGATCGATATCGTTAAATCTTAGTTCTTACTACTAAGCCGCATTACTCGGTACACCCTTCGTAAACTCATGGCTACTCGAAAAGCTTTCATTAAACAGAAAACAAAAACAAGGTGTTCGAGTAGCGTTGCCGCAAAGCGGAAATGCATACCGGGAAGACCGGTGGACAGTTGCACTTCGTATTCTAGATAGTTCAAGCTTTATTAACGAGTGAGTTTTCTGCCGTTCGTTTTGAAAAAACTATTTTTGCCGCGTGGCTAGACGAAAGAAAACAAGAAAGGTTTTTACCAACATAGAGGTAACAGGTGCCGGTGGCAGGGGCAAGGCAATCGCAAAAGCTCCGGACGGGAAGGTCATTTTTATTGACAACGCTGTTCCAGGCGATATCATCGATGTGCAGACCTTAAAGCAGCGGCGCGCTTATTACGAGGGCACAGCGACAAAAATTCAAACCTATTCCCCAAAACGTACCGAACCCGTCTGCAAACATTTTGGCACTTGTGGCGGTTGCAAATGGCAGCATATGGCTTATAAACACCAGCTGGAATACAAGGAAGCTGAAGTGCTCAACAACCTCATCCGCGTGGGTAAGGTAGAACTGCCAGAAACCACGCCCATCGCCGGTAGCGCCAAGCAGTATTTTTACCGGAATAAAATGGAATTTTCCTTTAGCAACAACAAATGGTTGACGCGAAGGCAAATTGACAGCGATGCACAGATCGACGATCGCAATGCTCTGGGCTTCCATATTCCGGGAATGTGGGACAAAATCCTGGACATCGAGGAATGTCACCTGCAACGCGATCCCAGTAATGCCATACGCAATGGTCTTAAGGATTTCGCAAAAGCGGAAAACATTCCGTTTTTTGATACACGCAATCAGGAAGGGTTGTTGCGTACGCTAATGTTACGAAGTTCTTCAAACGGAGAGTTTATGGTTCTGGTGCAGTTTTTTGAAAACGATCAGGACAACATCAAAAAGGTGATGAACTATCTTTCTGAAACTTTTCCGCAGATTACCTCATTGCTTTACGTGATCAACCAAAAGGGCAACGACACCATTTACGATCAGGACGTCATCTGCTATTCCGGTAGCGATCATATTTTCGAAGAAATGGAAGGGCTGAAGTTTAAAATCAACGCCAAGTCCTTTTACCAGACCAATGCAGAACAAGCCTACGAACTTTATAAAATTACCCGCGATTTCGCAGATCTACAAGGTGACGAACTCGTTTTTGACCTTTATACAGGAACGGGAACCATCGCCCAGTTTGTCGCCAAGAAGGCCAAAAAAGTTGTCGGCGTAGAATCTGTGGAAGATGCTATTACCGCTGCCCGGGAGAACGCACAATTAAACGGGGTGGACAACGTTGAGTTTTTGGTAGGCGATATGAAAAATGTGTTTAACGATGCGTTTATTGCTAAACACGGGAAACCCGATGTCGTCATCACAGACCCGCCGCGGGATGGTATGCACAAAGATGTAGTCGCACAGCTCATGAAAATCGAAGCAAAACGTATTGTTTACGTGAGCTGCAACAGCGCCACCCAGGCTCGTGACCTGGCCTTGCTCGACGAAAAGTATGAAGTGGTGCAGGTGCAACCGGTTGATATGTTTCCGCAGACGCACCACGTGGAAAATGTAATTGCCCTAAAATTGAGGGACAAATCATAATCAAAGTATTGAAGAAGAGCCTCTTTTATATTGTTTTCGCCTGCACGGCAATTACCGCGGCTTTATTTTCGTGTGAACGTGACGACATCTGTGCAGAAAGCACCCCCACGACACCCCAGCTTGTAGTTTCTTTTGCCGATATTGATCTTAATGATAAACGGACCACAGTTAATGTCTACAACCCGGAGCTATCTTCTGATACCTTAAGATTTGTTAATGAAACAGAAATCTTGATTCCTTTACGTACTGACACTACGGTGACCGTTTTGTTCCTTCGGAAAAATCCTGGCGCTACCAATACAGCTTTAGAAGACCCCGATAATGAAGATGCGCTGACCTTTTCGTACATAGGCAATGAGGTCTTTATAAGTCGTGCCTGTGGTTACCGCATCGTCTATGACTCTTTGGAAACTGGCCTTGATGGCGGGAATGATGGGCGATGGATACAGGACATAATCATAGAAAGAAATCAAATCGTTGATCAGGACACCACACATATTCGCATTTTACATTAATTTAATGTTAGCGGCAACTGCCCTGTGTTCTGCTCAGCAAGTAAATGTGGAAGCAGAAGATCAGGTCATTGTTCAGGATACGCTGCCGAAAATTGGAAATAATAAATACGGTTTGCGTGTAGGCATCGATATTGGCAAAATCCTGCGCAGTTTTCTTGACGATCAGTATCAGGGCATTGAGCTAATGGGAGATTTTAGGATCGATAAGGATTATTACCTGGCGGCAGAACTGGGCAATGCAGAATTTAATTCCATCGAAAATACGCTGGACGCCACCTCCAGAGGCAGTTATATAAAAGCCGGTATCAACTACAATGCCTACAACAATTGGTACGGGATGTCAAACCTTATCTATGTGGGTGGTCGGGTAGGATTTGCGAGCTTTGAGCAGGAACTCAATAATTACAGCATCTATACGACCAGTTCATTTTTTGAGCCTGATTTCAGGACAAATTCGAGAACGTTCAGTGGTCTCAGCGCAACCTGGCTGGAATTACAGCTCGGCATACAGACCGAACTTTTCAACAACCTCTACCTCGGGCTGAATTTGCAGTTAAAACGTACAATCACCAATAAACAGGACGATAATTTCGACACCTTGTTCATACCCGGTTTCAATAAACTCACCACAGACAGCCCGTTTGGGGTTGGTTATGGGTACACCCTTTCGTACCTTATTCCCATATTTAAAAAGTAGCAACAGGTTGAAAGAGATTAGCAGTACCTCAAACCCTTTGATAAAATACGTACTGCGTTTACAGGAAAAATCGCGAGAGCGCAGAAAAACCCACCGTTTTATTGTCGAGGGCTTACGTGAAATACAACTTGCGATAAATGCCGGCTATAATTTGGAAACCCTGCTTTTCTGTTCGGATTTGATTTCCGAAGAAGTTGTAGCTAAAATGATTTCGCAGACGCGAAAGGAAATCGAGTTGATAAGCCTGGCTAAAGCGGTTTATGAGAAGATTGCTTACCGCTCCTCCACCGAAGGTATTTTGGCAGTTGCCGAAACCAAACAGCACACATTAGGAAACCTCAAACTTTCGGAAAATCCCTTACTCCTTATCGCTGAAGCTCCCGAAAAACCGGGAAATATCGGCGCCCTTTTGCGCACAGCAGATGCGGCAGGTGTGGATGCATTCATAATCGCCAACCCCCTGACCGATCTGTACAATCCCAATTTGATACGTTCTAGCGTGGGCGGCGTGTTCACACAACAGATTGCTACAGGCAGCAGCGAAGAAGTGATTCAATTTTTAAAGAAAAAGCAGGTAAAGGTGTATGCGGCGATTCTTCAGGAAGCCCAATCCTATAGCCTTCAGGATTATACTTTGCCCACTGCTATAGTGGTTGGCACGGAAGCACTGGGTTTAACTGAAGATTGGCGGGCAGCGTCCACCCAGAATATTATCATACCGATGCTGGGCAGTATTGACAGTATGAATGTTTCGGTTGCTGCGGGAATCTTGATCTTTGAAGCAAGAAGGCAGCGTGGGTTTAAATAAATTTGGTTCAAGCCGCTGCTTGGGTTCTTGGCAATTATAAAAGCACCTTTCGCTGGAATAAAGCCACTTAGAACAGACGGAATCAAAAACTCCCATTTGCTTCCAAGACAATCCTACGAAGTGAAATGAATACTACTAATAAAAATACAATTAACGGAATAAGCTAGTCATAGGTTAAAAAACTAGCGATAAAACACAAAAATATTATAGATTTAAAAAAGTATAAGTATCATCCACCTGATTTTCTTGTACATTTAATAGAGTAGAAATTTACATTTTTTAGTGAATTATCAATAACTATCAGCATATCGATGGAGAAAATTATAATTCCACAACAATCTGCCGAATAACAAAGAATCCGTGAAAAATTCTTGAGCTGAAAATAAGCCATCGAAAATTTCTAGCTTTATACCTGTCAATTCCCCTACGGCATCGTTTACAACACAGTCAAATGAGAATCAGCATTTACTATAATTTTCTCACTATTATTTCATTGTTCCTTTCAGTAGGTGCAACAGACGCACCTACCATCACAACACATCCTGACGTAGCCCTTGATGCCACCATAAGTGCACGCCGTAATGTCTGTCTAAATGCTAATGATGAATCGGTAACCTTTACCGGTATAGATGGCGACGTCCCTTTTGTATTTACTTACAAGATTGATGGTGGTGCAGATCAGACTGTATCCTCGGCTACTGATAGTGATATCGCAAACCTTCCCATTCCTACGGGAAATGCAGCCACCTTTAACTATGAGCTGGTCTCGGTTGAGGATGCAAGTGGTAACACAGCTGCCATTGGTCAATCTATCAATGTTACCGTGAACGCGCCACCTACCGTGAACTTTTCTTTTGACAATACGGTTGTCTGTTCTGGTGAATTCATTGATTTTACCGCAAATGTTTCGGGCAGTGGCCCATTTACCTATCTCTGGGAATTTGGCGATGGGGGTACTTCTACAGAGGCAAATCCTGCCTATGCCTTTACGGCTTTGGGCTGCAATCAATCTACTTTTGAAATTGTCCTTACCATCACCGACGATAACGGCTGTAGCAGCAAGTCTGCAACAAAGACCATCGACGTTCTGGAAAAGCCGGACATAGCCTTTAATGATGATGCCAATCCTTTCAGCCCGTTTAATAATTGCGATAATGCTTCCGTAGAAAATCCTGGTTTTTTGGTCACTTTGGCTAATGTTTCTGCTTCAATGAGCTGCGTCAGCACTTACACAGTGGATTGGGGCGACGGTGATACAGAGACCAACGCTACTTTTCCTTTGGATCATAATTATACTGACCTTGGGACTTATACGGCGACAGTTTCCGCAGTTGGGACCAATGGGTGTTTGAACTCGGTCAATTATCTAATACAGAATGTGATAAACCCTTCTGGAGGGCTCAATAGCCCAGGAAACACCCAGAACATCTGTGCCCCTACAGCACAACTTAATTTTTCCATTACCAACTGGGCCTTTAATTCACTTGACACCACCTATGAGATAGACTATGGTGACGGTACAAGGCTTACCCTTTTCCAGCCGGATCTGGTAGGTTCCTCTTTCTACAATGCAGCTGACCCGGAGAATTCACAGCCCTTCCCCATACCCCATAGCTATACAGAATCCAGCTGCCCACAGCCCTTTGGTCAATACACTGTAAGCGTGATCATTAGCAACGCTTGTGCCACAACGCCGGTGACGGTATCGGGAATTTCAGTATTATCTCCTCCTGCCCCGGAATTTGAAGTTGACGAAAAGATTTGTGCAGGATCCGAAGTTCTCTTTGAAAATTACACCTCTGGAAGTTTTGGCCGTGGTTGTAGCGAGTTGGCTCTTTACACCTGGGACTTTGGTGATGGCACCGTGTTGAATACGGGGCTTAGCGATGTGGAGGACATTACCCATACCTATACTACTCCCGGCAATTATACGGTAAGGCTGACCGCAGAAAACAGTTGCGGTATTCAGAGCTATGAAGTACCCATATGCGTTGAGCCCCCTCTGTCCCCGGCATTTGATCTCAGTACTACTGAAGCCTGCGCGCCAGCAACGATCGCTACAACCAACACTACAGACCTGAGCCAGTCCTGCGGTGCATCAGATTATCTTTGGGAGGTCTCCTTCCAAGGATCTGATTGCGAAGAGGGGACTGGAGTTTGGAGTTTTGCCAACGGTACTGATGAAAATTCCCAAAATCCTGAATTCTTATTCGAAGCTGCCGGAGACTATCAGATCAAGTTGACCGAATCCAACATTTGTGGCGATTTTGACGTGACCGAAAACATTCAGATAAATGCCCCGCCAAAGGTTTCCCTCGAACCCCTTGACAACTCCTGTGGACCTCGGGATATTAATCCCGTAGCTACAACGACAACTTGTTCGGCATCCTCTGAGCCAATTGCATACACATGGACTTTTACCGGCGGGACACCTTCAAGCTCTAATCAACAAGATCCCGGAAGCATCAGTTATACCGCTCCTGGAGAATATACCGTGACCTTGGTGGCAGAAAATTCCTGTGGTCCTTCTAATGTAGCTAGCCAAACATTTACCATTACCGAAATTCCAACCCTAACGAATACCGAACTTACCCAAACCATTTGTTCGGGTACGAGTAGCGGCCCTATTATGCTTACTTCAGATGTTGCAGATACAATGTTTGAATGGAATGCTTCGGCTGATTCTGGTATCTCCGGTTTTCAAGCATCTGGTACAGCCCCTGAAATCCCCGGTCAGATCCTGTTGAACAGTGAGACCACTCCAAAACAGCTGACCTATACCGTCACTCCTAGCAAAGATGGTTGCCCCGGAGCGCCTGTTGTATTTACAATAACGGTAGAACCTACACCTACATTTACCCGCCAACCAGCTGGCAGTGAGGTCTGCATCAACGGGACACCCGATGAACTTGTTGTAGAAATTTCAGATACAGATCCGAGTATTACCTATCAATGGTACGAAAACATGGTTGCCAACACCAATACCGGTAATTTGATCCCGGGAGCCGAATCACCTAATTTTACACCTCCAACAGGTACGCCCGGCACCACGTATTATTATGCCGTGGTATCCTTTGCGACTGGTGGCTGTAACGAAGTATTTTCAGACGTAGCAGAGGTTATCGTTAATGAAAGCCTGTCCATCGCCCAGCAGCCTATTCCGGAAACTGCTTTATGTGCCGGTGACAACTTACCGCAACCGCTTGAGGTAGTGACCAGCGGTGGACTGGATGCCATTTCGTATCAATGGTTTGAAAATCCCGTTCCGTCAACCACGGGGGGTACTCCGGTAACGGGAGCAACTGGACCCACCTATACTCCTGCCGGATTGACAACACCAGGTGTTTATTACTATTATGTCGAAATAACTTCCGCAGATGCAAACTGTGGTAATGCAATTAGTGATCTGGTCACAATTACAGTCGCTACAGACCCGGTACTGCTAAACCAGCCGGCACCCCAGCAGGAATATTGCCAAAATGCCACTCCGCTCGAGCTGGAAGTGGTTCCCGATGGAGATTTGAATGATTACACCTATATCTGGTATGAAAACACTATTGATTCCAACAGTGGCGGTACGCCTATAGGTTCTGGTACATTAAATACATTGCTACCCCCTACCGGAATAGTAGGGACTTTCTATTATTATGCGGAAGTTTCCACGGCAACGAGTCCATTTTGTACCACGGTAAGTGAGACGGCAACGGTGGTTGTAACGGATTCACCTACCTTGACGCAGCAACCGGAATCCTCCGCCTACTGTTTGGGAGACATGGCATCAGAACTCACGGTTGCCTTTCAGAATGGAACCGGTACGCCAATGTATCAGTGGTACAGCAATATTTCGCCAAACACCTCTGGCGGAACCCCCATTCCTGACGAAGAAGGAAACAGTTACACTCCAGATGTAAGCAGTACGGGAACCAGATATTATTATGTTATCCTGAATTTTCCTGAAGGTGGATGCTCTGAGATCATTTCTGAATTCGCCGAAGTCACGGTAAACCCTGTACCCGAAATTACCAATAAAACCGATTTGATCTGTAGCGGCGCAACTTTCACTTTAAGGCTAGTTGAAGATAACGGTCAGGTAATTCCCGCTGGCACGCGTTATACTTGGGAAGTTTTGTCCACACAACCAGCTGGCGCAGTAACAGGTGCGCTCGATGAACCCAATGGCCAGACCGAAATCAGCCAGACCCTTACCAATACAACAGATGCTGCGGCAACGGTCACCTACCGAATAACCCCATTTACCACTGCTTGTCCCGGTAGCACTTTTGATCTTGAAGTGACTGTAAATCCGGGATTGCAGGCCAATATTACGGTAGCCAATTTGACATGTTTTGGCGAAAACGATGGGGCTCTTTCAACCAGCATTTCCGGTGGAATACCTTTTGGCGGTTCAGAACCCTATCTTGTAAACTGGACTGGACCTAACGGTTATACCTCCACGGAAATATCAATTTCTGGGCTTGAAGCCGGAGAATACATCTTGGAAATCACCGATGAAGGCGGTTGCCCTTTCAGCGAAAGCTATACCATCGAGCAACCGGAGGAATTGTTGATTGCTACCGAAAACGAACAGAACATAAGTTGCTTTGAAGCCAGTGATGGTGCGATTGCATTGAATATTACCGGTGGCAGTGAAAGCTATACGTACTTCTGGACCAAAGATGGCGAAGCCTTTTCCAGTGAAAGAAACCTTGATGGGCTCGCACCCGGAACCTATGAAGTGACCGTTTCGGACGGTACGGGATGCGCCGAAAAAACGGAAACCTTTACCATCATTGAACCAGAATTACTTGACGGAACCCTTGATGCTGTGATCAACGTCGTCTGTTTCGGTGAAAATAATGGAGCGATCAACGTGACCCTTTCAGGTGGTACGGCAATGAACCCATCGACAGCACCCTTGCCGTATGCTTACAATTGGAGCGGGCCCAACGGTTTCAGTAGTAGCGAAGAAGATCTTAGCGGTGTTGAAGCAGGTACCTACGACCTTGTGGTAACCGATGCCAATGGCTGTACGGTAACACTTCAGGCAACCGTGACCCAACCAGAGGATATCGTGATCACCAAAACGATTACCACAATAGTCTGTGACGGGGATAACAACGGATCTATTGATATCGCATTGAGTGGCGGTGTTCCCCCCTACAATGTAACATGGAGTAATTTTGCGGAAGGGACTTTTCTTGATAATCTTTCGCCAGGGACATATACCATCACCGTAACCGATCAAGAGGACTGTGAAAAAACCGAAGATATAATCATTGAAGCACCTCCAACTTTTCGGGTAGAGCCGCTGGTCACCAATATTTCCTGTTTTGGTGAAAGAGACGGAAGCATTGCACTCAATTTTCAGGGAGGGTCTGGCGCAGTTGATTTTGAATGGGCCGACGATCCCAATGCAGGGACAACGCGAAATAATTTGGCTGCTGGATCATACACCATTTCAATTAGCGATGAATCGAGCTGTACCATTAATGAAACCTATACCATTATCGAGCCCAGCGGATTAACACTATCTGCAAGTATTGACGATGCGGTGGACTGCACTGTGGGAGACAGCGGCTCCATTGATCTTATCGTGGGCGGTGGCACAACACCATATACATTTGCCTGGTCAAACGGAAGTACCACCGAAGATCTCACCAACCTCACCAACGGCGAGTACAGTGTAACGGTCACCGATGCCAGTGGCTGTGCCGCAATACGAACGTTTAACATATACCGCCCCGAACCACTTGAATCTAAAGTGGAAACCTTTACCGATGCTGATTGCGAAGCAATGCAGGTTTTTCAGGAATTTAAGGCCAATGCTTCTGGTGGGGTTCCTCCCTATACCTATACCTGGTCTCGCGGAACTATTTCTGGTGAAAACGGCGAGGTCATGACCACAGAGGAAAATGGTTTTGTGGAGCTGACCGCAACAGACCAATTGGGGTGCGAATCAACAACCTCTTTTGATGTGGACTTTCCCGAGACTATTGGCGCTCCAGATTTCACATTTACCTCTGGATTTTTTCAAGATTTCGGGTTTTATTCTGTTTTTGATGATATCAGTTTTGCTAACCTGACGCTAGGTGACTATGTAGGGCTGTCGTGGAATTTTGGTGACGGAAGCATTTCTACCGAAGAAAATCCCGTACAGAGCTATGTAAGTGCAGGGACATATAATGTGACATTAACGGTTACATATCCCTTTGGATGCATCTATGAGAAAATCATTCCCATAATTATTGAAGACGGATACCGCCTGATTGTTCCCAACGCCTTTACGCCGAATGAAGATGGAATGAACGACCGCTTTAAACCTGAACAACTAGGTCTGGAAGAAATTACTTTGAGCATTTACGACACTTGGGGAAATATGCTCTTTACCGAAAAAGGGCAAACCCTGGAAGGTTGGGACGGAATGGTTCGCGGGCGACTCGGTGAGAACGGGAATTATCACTACCGAATTTTTGGTACCACGTTTTACGACAAGGAGATAAGCCAACAAGGTACACTGATTTTAATCAACTAAAATTTATGAGCAACCGCATTCTCCTATTTTTCATTTTTTGCTCAGTAAGCTTGGGGAAAGTGCGTGCTCAAGATCCTATTTTTTCGCAATACTTTCTAATTCCAGAAACTATCAATCCGGGGTTTTCCGGTTTTTTGGAAACCACCTACGTGGGTGGTATTCACCGTACGCAGTGGCCTGATCTCAACCTTAGGATAGATACCGAATATTTTTTTGGCAATACTTGGTTGGAATCCATGAACAGTGCGGTGGGGATCAGTATCGTCAATCACCGGGAAAGCAATACGGGTTACAATTTTATACAGGGAAACATCAATTATATGTACCGGGTGCGACTGAGTGACAGCTGGTACTTTAGGCCCGCCATTGAGGTGGGCCTGGGAAACAAATCGTTTGGCTTCCGCAATTTGTTGCTGCAGGACCAGATCAATATCAACAACAATACGATTTCCCCGATTTCGGGCGATCCGGTTCAGTTGAACGAGCGCATCAATTTTATCGACATTTCTTCAGGGATGGTTTTTAACAATGAAAACCTATGGCTGGGACTTTCGGTCAAGCACCTAAACAAACCCAATATCGCTTTCGCTCAAGGCAATAATATTCCATTGGACATTTTCTTTTCGGCCAGCGCCGGATATAAATTTCAAGTAGCTGAATTTTTCGACCTGAAATTTTTCCCTTATTCCACAAACATACTCTTGAATGCCAATTATATGCAGCAAGGAAACTTCAACCGTTTTGATGCGGGACTTTCTTTCCTTTTTGAACGGTTTTTTCTCGGTGCCTCGGTAGTGACCAATCCGGCGCGAAATACACCTGATGCTCCCTTATTGACCTCGGTGATTACCTATTTGGGCCTGGAATATGAGAAACTGAAATTTGGGCTTTCCTATGACATCAATACCACACGCATAGGCCAGACCGGCGGCGTTTACGAACTGTCGCTCACCTATCAATTTGACCTGACCAAGAAGTGTTTTGGCTGTCCGGGGTATACGGCTGGAAACTAAAAGTTGTAGCGGTATCCCAAACTCCCACCAAAGGTATCCTCCCGAACGCCGTTGCCCAAATCAGCACCCACTGAAATTAGAAAATCGCCATAGGATGTAGGATATACTAAATCTGCAAAAGAATAAACCGCTTTTTCATCGATGGGTCTTCCGTACGTTCCGAGATTCTCCACGTAACTCAACTTCAGCTTGTAATTCAGTTTAGAAATCTGACCTGTTGCCCCCAAATGGTACACATAGCTTCGGCTGTTGGTAAAAGGGTAGCCATCTTCCTCTTTAAAAATAAACGGAAGCCCAATAATACGATCCTGATAGGTCCATCCCGAATCATAGGTATTTCCTATAAAATAGTTATCGCTGCCCGAAAAACTTCCTGTGCTACCGTCACGGGAGATAAACCTTCCGCTCTGGGACACGGTCTGAACATATTCTAAAATGATTCCGGAGAGCAGTTTGTTATTCTTTGGTTCTAACAATATTCCCCAAACGCCATCTGGAAAATTATTGAGTTCCCTGCCCGACTGGTCCTCAAAAATTGACTGGTGATAAGCGGTAATCGTCATGGTTTCACCCAATCTTCTATACTTAAGTTCATAGCTGCCAATGTGGTTTCCCAAAACATTCACCTGGTCACTGTTTGTTGCATTTTCACCTCCGCGTGAGCCAAAGAAAACCTTGATAAAATCTGTAAAGCCTTCCGGAAGTTGATTGCCCGGCGTGTCATTACGTGGATTAAAGCCGCCCCATTGCACATAATGTTTTAACTCTCCAGAAAGAATGTCTTTTGGCGAAAACCGAAGGTCGAGATACAAGCTTTTAAAATGCACCTGGGCACCTTCCTGAAAACGGGTATCATTGAGCTCATAGTGTGCAATTTTGGGCTGGGCATAAAACCATTTAAAAATTTTGAACGGTTCGGAAAGGCCCAGTTCCAGACCGGGCAAGGCACGGGCGTTATTGCTCCAAAGCACATCGCCGCCCACACTGGAAATCCCCTGAAAATGGGTGTCGCGGTGCCTCACCCCGAGGTGTGCATAGATTGTTTTCCACCGGTAGGACGCAAAAAGTTCATCAACGTAAAAATCGTCGTCATAGAGTCCGTTTTTGTAAGCGAGGCCACCTTTAAATTTCAGTGAACTGTTCTCATTGATTTCCCACAAATAAGCGGAAGCAACGAGGCCATTCACATCGGTTTGCTGATCAATACGACCTTTTTGATTGGAATACATCCAGAACGGATTGTTTTCGCCGCTGGCGAAAAAACCACGTGCCATAACTTCAGAAGAAAATCCGTCCTGAGCGGAAGCGTTTGCAGCAAACATCAAAAAAAACAGGGTAATTTTAAAAACGGAAAATTTCATTAGCGGATTGTTCGTGACATTATAAAACTAAAAAATATGTAGCTGGTAGTTTACAAAACTTAAGTTAGGTTCTTTCATTCTGATCCAAACGTTTGATGATTTTGAGTACCTCGATCTGACCGTAGGTAAAGGCGCGTTTGGCATAAATTTTCAAATTGTACAAACGGAATCGCAATTTTTCGAACAGCACACGAGCTTCGCTTAGGCTGCCCATCTGTGCAAAGAGGCGTTTTTTCTCTTGCTCCAGCAGCGGAAGGTTGTTTGACAATTGATAACGATGCCTGGCATAAGCAGCACAGGGTTCATCCAGATAAAGAAATTCTACCCCAGCATCAATCGCCCGAATCCAAAAATCAGTATCTGCAATAAGCTTATAGCTTTCATCAAAGCCGCCCTGATCAACAAATACCTTACTTTTTACAAGCGTGGCCTGCTGGGTAAAGAGCACCACGTCGCCTTGATATAAATACTTTATGGCCGTATATCGCGGAGAAGAAGTCTGCTCCGCGATTTTATTACCTTGGGTATTCACAAAATTAACCTTGGCGTAAATTGCGTCAGCCTGGGGATGTTGATTTACCGTGTCAATTAATTTTCTAAAACTGGGCAGCCAGAAATCATCATCGTTGAGATAGGTAACCCATTCGTACTGCGCAATCCGGTCGTTAATTACCCGGTTGAGGGTGGTGTACAAACCCAGATCGGGATCGGGCTGAGGGATGAAGAACGTATTTTCGGTTGTCTGAAAATCCCCTAGCTGATTGCGTGGCACCACAATATAATGGTCGATGTCCCCCAAATTGACCGTGGCCACACTGGAGATGGTCTTCAGTATGGACGACCTACGTCCCTGTGAGACGGTCACCACCAAAATAGTATTACGCCTCATCAACGCTGTTTATAGAGTTTTGGCCAAAAAAACACTGCTGCTCCTGCACCAATAAAAATGCAAGATAAAAAACTACAGTATGCCGCAAATGCTGAATGGGCGAAAAGAAAAACACCCAGACTCCATTTATTAAAAAATACAGCGTGATGAGTTGTAATGGATGGTTGACGAGAGTTCCGGACATTAGAACACGAATGGATTTGTGAACAAGAAGTACCAACAGCACGACCATTGCAAAAAATCCCATAATTCCTGTATACAGCCAGGCCCCAAACAGCACGGAATGGTTGGGTATGGTCTGGTTTTTTATGTAATCTGGATATTCTTCAACCACATTCCCATAACCGCGCAACTCAAGATACTTGGTGTAATAAACTCCTTCCGGATCCCGGGCCCAGTCGCCGTAGCCCAACCAAGGTTTCTTTAGAATTGCCTGAACTGCGATATACGTTTCGGCGCGCCCTATTTTAAGAACCTGCACCGGATTGTACGGATTTTCCACCAGATGAAGCTGGCGCTGAATCCGGCTGTTGTTGAGGTTTCCTGACATGACTGCAGATACATAACCCACCATCAGTAGGGCACCAATCCCAAAAACCACCAATACCGAAATCATTTTTTTTATGATTGAAAGCCGGACAAAAACATCCTTAAACACAATACCAATCGATAAAATGACAAAAGAAAGCCCGTACCAGCGTGCGTCAAAATAGATGGTCAAAAGTCCGTAGATTAAAAAGATAACCGAAAGCTTCCAAAGTGCAAAAGACTTACGTAGTGCGATAAAACCAGTGATCAGCATTAAATTATGAAGGGCCGGGCTGACGATGGATTTGAATATCTCATTAATTTCGGAAAGTGGTGTTTCAGAGAAAAAAACTGAAACCAATAAAGAAATACTCTCTCCCAGTAAGATCAACCAGATTAAATGAAGCCCTTTTGCAAACTGACTTAGGAGATAGACAAATAGAACCGCAGCCATTCCTGTATTGGCCAGCCCTCGAATAAGGTCTGCATGGTCGACGCGATTGATAACTAGATCAGAAACCAGCTGGGTAATGATATAACCTGACAGTATTAATACTATAAGGCGGGCAGGTTTGTCGTTCCAACTGTTTTTTATACTTTTTGGGCTCAGGAATACTAAAAGCAATGCGTAAATTTCACCAAGGTAAAACGTAACGCTGCTCCTTAGGGTAAGGTGCTTTAAGAGGCCGAAAATAAAGGCCTTCCACCGTTTAAAATTTTGATCAAAGGGATCAGGATTCACAAAAGGGCTATTGGTATTAGAGTTGCAATATAGCAGTAAAATTAGCTTGACCCATACGGGATCGGTACATCACAAACAAAATACTTCATGTTATTCTCCTTTAAACCCAAAACACGATTTATCGACCTTCTGGATGGCTTCGTGGACATTCACAATCATATCCTGCCAAGCATTGATGATGGAGCTGACACGGTTGAGGATTCTATAAATCTTATTGATAATCTTACGGAAATTGGCATCAGTCATTTTATACCCACGCCACATACTATTGCCGACGTACATCCCAACAGCCCACAAACAATTACGGTAGCCAGAAAAAAGCTGGAAGCAGCACTAAAAAACAAAGGAATCGCCTCCCCCATCAAAAATGTGTCTTCAGAATATATGATGGATTCTTCCCTGATCCAACTCATTCAAGACAATAATATCCTTCCGCTAAAAGACAACTATGTGCTGGTCGAAATGTCGTACCTCCAGCCTCCTATTAACCTTGAAGAAATTTTGTTTGAGATCACAAATTCAGGTTGGATTCCGGTTTTGGCGCATCCGGAGCGGTATAACTTTTATGGAGGTGTCCTGCCACCTTATCAAAACCTCAAGAAGCTGGGCTGTCTGTTTCAATTGAATATGCTTTCGCTGGGAAATTATTATGGTAAGGCCGTAAATAGAACCGCCACAGAACTACTGAAAAGCGACTTCTACGATTTCATAGGATCTGATGTTCACCATATGCGTCACATTGAAAATTTAAAGGACCTTAAATTAAAAGGGGACACCGGTATTTACCAAAAATTGATTGAAAATACCAAGTACCGGTTCTCTTGATAGTGCCAATTACTTCTTCCTGAAGATTTTTGACTTGGCAACTTGCCACCAGGTCTTACTATCTGCCCCGTAAGCATAACCATATCGATAGCCGTAGGCATAACGCCCACCATAACCATAATTGGCCTGATCGATGTTGTTAATGGCAAATACAATATTTTTAAGTTTTTGATCTTCCTTCAGCTCTGCTGGAAACCGCAATAATTTTTTATCGGTATGCTTGGCCCGAACTACATAAATCGTACGATCAGCATGCTGACCGATCAATAAAGTATCGGTGACCAATAAAGTAGGTGCCGTATCCACAATTACATAATCGTAGTGCTCTTTTGCATAATCGATCAAAACTTCAAAACGGCCGTTCATTAAAAGTTCTGCGGGATTTGGCGGGATTCTACCAGAAAGAACAACGTCTATCTTATGCCGGTTAATCTCAGCGGGAATGATAATATTCTCGGCTATTACTTTATCGTCATAGAGGAATTCTGACAACCCCTTAGTACCTTCGGGACGGTCGATGTACCTATGTATTTGTGGATTTCGAATATCAGCACCCAGCAATAAAACCCTTTTGCCCGTGCTGCTCAAGGTAAGTGCTAAATTAGAAGCGATAAAGGTTTTTCCCTCTCCTTTTATGGTAGAAGTGACAAAAACCACCTTTTCCTTGTTCTGAAGTAAATAATTGAGATTGGTTCTCAAAATTCGGAAGGCCTCTGCTAAAATGGACCGATCATTGAGTTTTACGGTATCGAGCGTACCACTTTCCACCTTTGGCAGTTCCCCAACCACCGGAATATTTGGCAAGATAGATTCTACGTCACGACGGCTATGTATTTTATTGTCCAATAGATTTCTTCCATAGATAATACCGAATGGAATGAGCAGGCCTGCCAGGATTGCACCCAAATAGATCGACCTTGAATTGGGCGAAACCACTCCAAAAGTCGCGGCGGTATTGACCACTTTTGCTTTTGGGGTAGTAACAGCCATGCTAATTGCATTTTCCTCTCTTTTTTGAAAAAGGTAAAGAAAAAGCGCTTCTTTAATATTCTGCTCCCGTTCTATATCCCGTAGCCCCTGTTCTACTGTAGGTAGTCTGGAAAACTGACTGTTTAAACTTCCCTTCTGGTTACGAATGTCGTTTAAAGCCTCATTTTTCGAGGCCATAAGTGAATTCAGACTGGCAACGATAACTGACTTTGTCTGGTTAAGACGGGTATTTAAATCGATAACTGCGGGATTGAGGGTACTTGAAGTCTCTAGCAACAAATTACGACGCATAACTGCGTTGTTGTATTCATTCAGGGCCGGTTCAGGCGTACCTGATATGCCTAGATTTGCAGGTAAAAGTTCCGTATTGGAGCGATTTTCAAGTTCGTCAATATACGTCTTCAGCAAAGCTACTTCCATCTCAATTTCCCGCTCTCGGGCTGCGGTTTCACTAAAATTCTGCAAAAACAGTTCTCCCTGGGCCTTAACATCGGTCAAACGTTCATCACTCTTGAAAGTTGATTTTTTTGATTCAATATCATTCAAATCCTTGGTAATAATCTCCAACCTCCGTTCAATGAATTTGGCAGTGTTGTTTGCCACCATCAACCGGTCCTTATTGGAGTCCTGATTATAAACCTCCACCAAGGTATTCAAGATATCTTCAGATTTCTGAGGGATATTAGAAGAATAAGAAATGTCAACTACACTACTTTCACCTATGGGCACTATAGCTATTCCTGAGGAAAGTTGATTGGCTTTAGAAAAAAGGCTCGAACTTACCAGCTTATATTGACTTCCCGATGTCAAACGCTCTGCCTTGCGAGCCACAGTCAGCACTCCACCGTTAACTTCAATAGGCTGATTGAAAGAATACAGTTCCCCGGGTTCATCTTCAGAAAAGGACAATTGATATTCGCTATCATTTTTAATTGTCAAATAGAAGACGGCGCCGATATGGTTCCCATCATCATTTTTATATTCAAATGTAAAAGGCTGCTCTATATACAACTCGGTATCCTTCACGCTTCCACGATAATATACGGAAGTACTCAAGCCCAATGAATCTGCAACCTTACTCATCAGATCGCGTGATCTCAAAATTTGCAGTTCATTCTCAAAAATTGACTTAGACAGGCCACTGCCTGTAAATCCTAAATCCTCGAATGCTGCCAGCTCAGACAATTGACTGTTGTTTACATCCTTAATAAGAATTTTGGCTTGACTCCGGTAAATGGTAGTTTCATAGCGCAAAACCAAATAGGCCGCGAGTAGCGCAACAACCACGGCCAAAACGAACCAATACCAGTATTTTAAATACTTAGATATTTCATCGGCGATGGAATTATTCTCAGCGAATGAATTCGAATTGGATTCAGATGTTGAAACCATATTTAGTTGTTTCGAAGGAATAATGTTAATATGACAGTAGCAATACCTACCAAACTTGATAGGATAATAGATGTACCTGGGCCTAGACCTGCGCTTTGCACTTGGCTGGTATTGGGAGGCACATTGATAAGGTCTCCTTGTTTTAGCCAATAAAATGGAGAATCCAAGACGGCTACAGAAGTAAAGTCAACAATACCTGTGATATGTTTGCCATCAACTGTGCGTAAAACCTGAACATTTTTGCGTTCCCCCTTAATCGTCATATCTCCGGCAAAGGCCAGTGCCTCGATGATTGTAATTTTGTTGTCCATCACAGGTACAAGTCCAGGCCTATTCACCTCACCGAGCACCATAACCCCAAAATTGGTGATATCTACTTTCACTATTGGGTTATCCACGAAGGGTAGCAGAGCTGTCCTGATTTTATCCCTCAGTTCGTTCAGCGTTAAATTTTCTGCGGTAATCTGACCCAGTTCAGGCAATTCTATTTTACCAGCTTCATCTACTTGATACAGCGCTCCGGCGGAAGCGCTGCCCGCTTCTAACCCTGGCTCAGTTGTAGGATTTCCGGCAGATCCACCTCCAAAACTATTAAAAACCGCAACCGATCTAGGATCTTTAGCAATTATCTGAATGGACAATTTATCACCCTCTTGAATACGCACGGGATTGACCTGAACGTTGGTCTGGTCAGCTTCTTGCAGATCCTGAAAGTATAGGACTTGTTTTTTTGTACCGCAGGCAGTCAATAAGTATAGGCCAAATAAGCAAATACTATACGGAAGCTTACGTTTTGAGAATATATTCAATTTAAACTTGATTTGAACTGCATTTAAGGATACAAATATAAATTTTAAAGGGAGATTAGGAAACTTCAAAGCCCAAATGAAAAAAGATTCCCGGTAAAACTTAAGGCATGTAGATGACTAAGTGTTTCGAAACACCGCTGAAACATAAACATACTCTCAACGCAATCGTTGTCAAGTATTAAAGTTTTCATTTTGTTTTCTGTAAACATAATTGCGTTTATATTTGCTCTTCTAGTTTAAAAACCAATCAGAATGAAAACGGCATTTATCACAGGGGTTACCGGTCAGGATGGCGCCTATCTTAGTGAATTTCTACTAAAAAAAGGATATAAAGTACACGGCCTCAAGAGACGTGCTTCGCTTTTCAATACCGATCGTATTGACCACCTCTACCAAGACCCCCACGTCGAAAACCGAAATTTTATACTCCATTACGGGGATATGACCGATAGTACCAACCTGATCCGATTGATCCAGGAAATTCAACCCGACGAAATTTACAACCTGGCGGCAATGAGCCACGTACAGGTTTCTTTTGAAACACCAGAATATACAGGAAATGCCGATGGACTGGGCACTTTAAGGATATTGGACGCCGTAAGACTATTGGGTCTTGAGAAAAAAACACGTATCTATCAAGCTTCAACCTCTGAACTTTATGGAAAGGTGCAAGAAGTTCCACAAACAGAGAATACACCATTTTATCCGCGCAGTCCCTATGCTGTTGCCAAAATGTACGCTTACTGGATTACGGTTAATTATCGTGAAGCCTATGGTATGTATGCCTGTAACGGTATCCTTTTTAACCATGAAAGCCCAATACGCGGGGAAACTTTTGTGACACGTAAAATAACCCGTGCCGCTTCAAGAATTGCATTGGGCCTTCAGGATAAATTATATTTAGGAAATCTGGATGCCAAAAGGGATTGGGGACACGCCAAAGACTATGTGCGGATGATGTGGATGATCCTTCAGGCCGATGAAGCTGAAGATTGGGTGATTGCAACAAACCGGACCACCAAGATTCGTGATTTTGTAAAAATGGCTTTTGCAGAAGTAGGCATTACCCTTGAATTTAAAGGATCTGCGGCTGAGGAAAAAGGTTACGTTGTTTCCTGTGAAAATGATGAATATCAGATCGAAATTGGAAAAGAGGTTCTTGCCGTCGATCCAAAATACTTTAGACCTACCGAAGTTGACCTGTTGATAGGCGACGCCACCAAAGCCAAAGAAAAATTAGGCTGGGTACCCGAATATCAATTGGAAGACCTCGTTAAAGACATGATGCAAAGTGACATCACATTGATGAAAAAGGACAAACACCTTCAAAAAGGAGGCTACCAGACGTTCAACTATTACGAATAAAAGTTATACTTCTATAGCTTATAACAATCAAATTATCGTCTTCAAGCAGTTGGGGGCGATTATTTGTTTATACTGATTCCGTCAACACCAAAAAATTCAACCTATGCAGAAAGATTCCAAAATATATGTTGCCGGTCACCGCGGTCTTGTGGGCAGCGCCATCGTCAAAAATTTAAAAGCTAAAGGCTATTCAAATATTATTCACAAAACCCACGCCGAGCTCGATTTGACTGATTCCTTGGCGGTTGCTGAATTTTTTAAGGCCGAAAAGCCGGACTATGTATTTTTGGCAGCTGCCAAAGTGGGCGGTATTGTAGCAAACAATACCTACCGAGCAGATTTTATTTACGCCAATCTAATGATTCAGAACAACGTCATTCACCAGTCCTATTGTAATGGTGTGAAAAAATTGCTTTATCTGGGAAGTACCTGCATCTATCCTAAAGAGTGTCCCCAACCCATGAAAGAAGATTATCTTCTAACGGATGTGCTGGAATACACCAACGAGCCCTATGCCATAGCAAAAATCGCCGGTATCAAAATGTGTGAAAGCTATAACCTTCAGTATGGCACCAACTTTATTTCGGTAATGCCAACAAATCTCTACGGCCCCAATGACAATTTTGACCTTGAAAAATCTCACGTATTACCCGCTTTGATCCGGAAAACACATTTGGGCAAAGCTTTGGAAAAGGATGACTGGACTACCGTACGTCAGGATTTAAACCATTTGCCCATTAAGGGAACCGACGGTGATTCCAGCGAAGCCGAAATTTTAAACGTTTTGGCTGATTTTGGCATCACCAAAGATGAGCAAAGCGGAAGGACTTCGGTAGAAATCTGGGGTACGGGTAAACCTATGCGTGAATTTCTCTGGAGCGAAGATATGGCCGCAGCCTGTGTGTTTTTGATGGAAAACCGGGAATTTTCAGACACTTACGACGGGGATCAAAAAGAAGTGAGAAACACCCATATCAACATTGGCACCGGCGAAGACATCAGCATAAAGGATCTCGCTTTTCTCATTAAGCAAAAGCTGCACTTTGATGGAGACTTTTTCTTCAATACCGAAAAACCAGATGGAACCATGAAAAAATTAACCGATCCCAGTAAATTGAACAATCTGGGATGGAAGCACAGTGTTGAGATTGATGAAGGAATTGAGCGGATGTATGCATGGTATACAAGTCACTAGTTCTCGATATGATTTCAACCACTTAATCGGTGGTGGAAGTCACTCGAACTGACAGAGAGTTCTCGATAAGATTTCCCGCGCCTTGACGGCAAATGAAATCACTCGAACTGACATAAGTTGTAATAGTCAACTTTCTTGCTCAAAAAACCCAAAATGTCAGTTCTAGTATTTTTCCGAAGCAACAGCGCAGGAAAAATGTACCGAGAACGGCTTTCACCTAAGTTTCTTTATTTTTACCAAAAAGCTACTTGAATGATCGCAGAAGAAGATCAACCTCAACCGAGTGGTAATTGGTACGTGCTCTACGTTAAGACCAATACCGAAATTAAAGTTGCAAAAGCCTTAAAAAACTCGGGGTTTGAGGTATTTTGTCCAACACACATAGTTGTACGCCAATGGAGCGATAGAAAGAAAAAACTAACTCAACCGCTCTTTCGCAATTACATTTTCATTAAAATAGAGGATAAAAAAAGGAACACGGTTTTCACCATCGATGGGGTCGTAAGATACCTTTTTTGGTTAGGGTGCCCGGCTACGGTTAAGGAACGGGAAATACAGGCTATCAAAGAATTGTTGACTGATGAGCGGGTCACAGACCTCTACCTCACTCAATTTAGCAAAGGAGATGATGTAATTGTGAAATCCGGTTCATTTAAGGATCAAAAAGCCGTAATTGAAAATATCGGAAAATCAAGGGCCAAGATTATTATAAGGGATCTGGGGTTGATCATAAATATTAGGTTGAAAGAAATCGCGCTTTAACACTGCCTCCCCCCTTCAAGTACTTCCTGCTAATAAGTAAACACGAGTAGACTGAAACGCCTAAAACACCAATAACCCATAACTGACGTTTTTCGCAAAGCCAATCAATTTAGAACTAAATTTAACAAATAACACCTTTCCAATGCTAATCGATTTAAAATCAATTACATAATAATCAAACACTTAGCAT
>JBATUQ010000028.1:0-60180 GCA_049671285.1 Leeuwenhoekiella sp.
CCAGGTGGGCACGACCTACGTGGCGGGCGGGCTGGCAGCGGCAACCACCTATTATTTCAGGATAGTGGTGAAGGACGACAATGGCGGTGTGACCATTGGCCAGGTATGGAGCTTTAAAACAAAATAATAATTTTTAATTGCAGTACAATTATGAGAAAGTATATCGTATTATTAATTATAGTACTCGCAGCAACTCCATCAATTGCACAAAATCCAGAGGCGCCATCGTGGTTGGACTTTACTACAAAACGCGCAATTAATGATTTGAAAAACAGTGTCTTATTGGATTATTCCTATGCAGGCTATCATTTCTCAGAAAAGGAATTGCCAGATGTTTCAGGTTGGAAAACTGTTTCAGTGGTAGATTATGGAGCGATACCGAATGATGATGTTTACGATGATACAGCCATACAGGCTGCAATAAATGCGGCAGGGGCGGCAAATGTGCCAACTGTTGTATTTTTTCCAGCTGGAAAATATTTGGTGAGTAGTGAGCAGACGAGGTTTACCCCAATAGAAGTCAACAGCAGTAATATTGTACTTAAAGGAGCAGGAACAGGAACCAACGGTACAGAGATTTATGCTGATAAAATGGGTGATACAAGTCTCAAATGGAATACCCAATGGAATTTTATATTTAAACCAAAAAGCAGTGGAAGTATTCGTTCTGACATAAAGAAGCGAATCAATCGAGGCGATACACAGATTGAAGTTGCTGATGGGGGGAAATTCTCAGTTGGAATGCCGGTGGTTGTCAATCAACATAACGGGACTGAGAACGTAGCCTTAAATATGCCTGGGTTGACTATGAAATCCGAATGGGAGAAGATCCACGAAACTGGGATGCGTGTTACTGAAAAAAACGTAATTGAAGCGATAAGTGGAAATTTAGTAACACTAAAAAGACCAATTAATTGCTATGTAACAGCAGATATTAGTAAAGCCACTCTCGAAAAGTTCAATAGTATTGAGGAAGTAGGCGTTGAAGATATCTTGCTTACCAGTGGTTGGAAAGATTATCCTGAAACTTTTCAACACCACAAGAATAATATAGTGGATTACGGATGGCGTGCTATTCAATTTGATGGGGTACGAAACGGATGGATAAGGAATGTAGAATTTAGACACTGGAATGAATCACTCCACGTCAATTCCAGCTTGGCCGTGACCGTAGAGGATGTAAAATTTTCTGGAAAACAAGGACACGTAAGCAGTCAAGCTGGCTGGTCAACAGGTGTTCTCTTTAAAAATTGTGAAGATTTGGTCCCCGTGGACGGCCAAGGAAGAGCCGGGCAATGGCACGGTCCAGGCTTACAGGTAAGGTCTACAGGATGTGTGTATTTGAATTTCAAAATGCAGCATCATCAATTTTTGGACTTTCATGGATATCAGCCATACGGCAACTTGTTGGATAATATTCACGGGGGTATTTTGGATAGAAATGGTGGATCCCCAATTTCACAACCTCATAGTGGACCTGATATATGTTTTTGGAATTTTGAACAGAACTCGGATTATGTAAACAAAACGTACAATTTTTGGGATTTGTCCAGGAGAACGCAAAGTTATTTGGCCCATCCTAAGTTCATTGGTTTTACTTCTCCTGGTGAGAATATATCCTTTAAGAATGTTGGTTTAAATGAACTGCAGGGCACACACGTATATCCACAATCCTTATTTGATGCACAACTGCAACTACGACTCTACGGATCATATATGTCGGCATCGTCTGAAAAGTCTAATGCCAAAGCAGTTAATGCAAATGATGATCTGCAAGATACCGCTTGGGAATCTGCTTCGACTGAAACGGAACAATGGATACTTCTGGATTTGGGTTCCAGTCAATCTGTCAGTGCGATAACCGTAAGCGAAGACGATCTTGTTATCGATAATTGGATGCTGGAATACTGGGATGGAAATGGCTGGAAAACGGTGGAAACCGGAAATGAAATTGGAGAATCAAAAGTTATAGGATTTAACACGGTCAATACCAGAAAAATCAAATTGAATATTCTTAGTAAACTTCCGGGCACGCAAGGAAAGTCGTATGCTATTAATACTTTCAAAGTTGGAGGGACACTAGCGGTCGATGATAGTTTCAAATCAATTGATTCTGTTAGACTCTATCCCAATCCAAATTCAGGGAAGTTTGTTTTGGATGTACCGCCAAGTCACGATAATGTTTTGATAGAAATTTATAATTTGCGGGGTCAGTTAGTACTGGCAAATTCATATAATTTCCGTAATGGCAGGGTAGACTTGGATATAGAAAATAATCCAAGCGGCGTCTATTTTGTCAAAGTTCATTTAGAAAATCCAAAATTTATCAAAGTAGTAAGAATGTAAACATATGTGTAAATTCACAATACCACATCAAAATAGAGCCATCCTTGAGATTTTGCTCGGTAGATAGCGCTGATAAATGCTAGATAGCTCATAATAGTTTAATGAATTACTTAAAGTATGATCTATTGGTACTGAGACCATTGAATAAATAAAATTATTATAGAGCGTGCGTTGCGACCAATGCCTTGATCTATTTTGTGTTTGCGAATAATACTCGATATGGTGAGGCTCAATCGGCAAATATGACTAAAGCGCGCTCCTTATAACTTTCATTTTGTATTTAAACAAAGATGATTGCAAATTTTTTAGTAACAGGCATCTATGATAATTCTGCAGTCAAACAGCACCTCACAAGAGTTTAGGAATTGCAAATGGATTCTAAACATCGTACTATTATTCAGATTATTCACCATTTGGTAGAGGTAATAAAAGCCATCACGATGATGTCAAGTTTAAAAGTGAAATTTATCACCTGTTTATTGTTGCTTATATTTACAGCCTGTGGCAACCAAAGAGAAACTCAAAGAACCCTGCTATTTGTAGGAAGTTTTACCAATAAAATGCCAGGTGAAGGTATTCACATATACGAATTTGACAGTGAAAGCGCAACGACTCATCTTATCTACACACTGGACAGTGTTGTCAATACCTCATTCTTAAAACTATCACAGGATGGTAGTCACCTTTATTCCGTATGGGAAAGCCAAATGCCTTATCACGGTAAAGTGGCAGCATTTGAAGTGGATTTGGTAAATGATAACTTAAGATTCATCAATGCCCAGGATTGTGGTGGTAAAAACCCGGTGCATCTGGATATTGATAAAACGGGTAATTATTTAACAAATTCAAACTATACAGATCCCAGTTTGAGCGTGTTTAAAATAAAATTGGATGGGAGCCTGAAGCCGTTTGACCAGGTTTTTAGGTTTAAGGATAGTAGTGTAATTGAGAGTCGGCAAGAAGAAGCACACATACACTCGTCAAACTTTTCGCCAGACAATAATTTTTTATTCGCTCAAGACTTAGGTGCTGACAAGATTAGAGCCTTTCAGCTCAAACACTCCTCAAACGGCTCAATTCTTAGGGAAGCACGGGAGATTAAGGTTGATCCTGGAAGTGGCCCTAGACATTTCACTTTTCACCCTAATGGCAACTTTGGATATGGAGTTTCAGAATTGTCAGGAAAAATCTTGGCTTTCAAATATGACAGTGGCAAATTAAAATTCTTGAAAGATTATGATTCTTATCAACAGGATCAAGATATTTATCGCGCGGCAGATATACATATTTCTCCTGATGGGCGGTTTTTGTATGCATCAAATCGTGCACCTGAAGAAAATAGTATTTCCATATTTAAAATCAATGAAGATAATGGCGAGTTGAAGCTGGTTGGCCACAAGCCCACCTATGGCAAGCATCCAAGGAATTTTGCCATTTCTCCTGACGGAGAGTTTTTATTTGTTGCCAACCAATTTTCCAATACAATTGTAATTTTCAAAATAGACAAGGAAACGGGTATGCTCGAGAAGATGCAGGAAGAAATTAAGGTAAATGAACCGTCCAGCATTCAAATGCACCAATATAAAATCAAATAATCATAAAGATTCCCTCTCTATAAGATTAAAAGGAACCTTTACCTTATCCTTGGTATTTTCTAATATAAACCGTGCGGCCGTCTCGCCCATAACCTTAAAGTCTGTTGAGATAACCGTGATGCCCAAGAGTTCTTTTAACGGCGTGTCGTTGTAAGAGATAATACCTATATCTTGCCCTATTTTAAGTTCGTCATCCCTAGCCTGTTTTACTAAGTTGAGCAGGTCTGATTCTTCTATGGTTATGAATAAATCTCCTCTTTTAACAATCATATTTTCATACACTTTGTCAAAAAGTTCAAAATCCAGTTCAAATTCCGAACAAAATTTCTTGAAACCAGTCAAAATACGTCTGGGATAGGGGTAGACAGACTTGTCGGGATAGATCAAAATTATTTTCTCATATTTTCTGATTTTGTCAATGCCATCCTTTAGTGCAAAATAAATGTCGTTTTCAAAATCCTGAAATATTTCAATAGTATTCCTATCAAAAATTGGTTTACTGTTATCCAAAAGTATTAGCTTGTGCTGTGGCAACTTTTTGATGGACTCCAAAACCTTATCTGTAAAACTTATGTGCTTTAGATCTTCTGTTTTAAAATGCGGCATTATGACGAAGTAATCATAAGCAGATCTGTACTTCTCCAGCAATTGAAGGAAAAGTGTCTCATCACAATGGTATATGTGCAAATCCGTGTGTGAATTCGCTCCAATTTTGTTGACGAAATAATTATAGGTCTTTAATTTATAGTTGCTTAATTTATTGATCAAGAATAAAATATTAGTCTTAGACATCAACTGTGTTCTGGTGATGTAAAATCCTTTCCCTCTGATTGAAGTGATAACGTTGCGCTCTTTGAGGATACTGTAAGCCTTCTCGACAGTGTCCCTTGAAAGATAGAATTCTTCACTGAATCGATTAATAGAAGGAATTTTCTGATCTATTTGAAAATTTCCATTTGAAATATTATGAATAACAGAATCAACGATCTGTTGATATTTTGGAACTCTAGAATTTTCGTCTATTGATATAAACTTATGTATTTCCATAGGTTGAAAAAATACTGAATTTAATGTACAAAATAGCGAATACGGTACAAAGTAGTTCAGTGATACCCCAAGTTTTTTCTTATTTAAATTTTTCCGATTTGCAAAGCTCACATTAACCGGTTTCTGATCTAGGTGCTATTAAATTGCGATAAATGGCTCGACCTCAACTTTTGTACTTCATCACTGCCACCATCGTTCAATACAAGATGTGCTTCCGTCAAATTATAGGATGTTCAGGTTGCTAATGTTTGTTATTTTAATTAACCATTGTTCAGCGTAAAGTTTTAATAGCTCAGCAATTTTCAAGTCAGAATGGAGATTTTTTAATCCAGTATTACCAATTCCTTCTTATAGGCAAACTGTTTTATAACTTAGTATTTTATAAATCAAAATTCATATTTTGATTCACTTGTCAATGGCAGCTAGTTTGTTGTGACTTTATCCAACTTTTTTTAGTCTATAATTGAAATCTAAGTTTTATACAAAAAGTAAAGCTGTGCTAATATTTCTATTAGCACAGCTTTACTCATCCAGTCGATATTCTTAAAAGTGACTTGGCTGGGGCTCGAACCCAGGACCCTCTCCTTAAAAGGGAGATGCTCTACCAACTGAGCTACCAAGTCTTTCCTCAAATGCGGCTGCAAATATACAGTCATTAAATGAATAATTCAAAACCTTTTTCGATAAATTTATCATCGTGAAATATGGGGTGTTGAGCACCCTGAAAAGTAATAAAAAGGCTTATGAACATTTGCTTAATTGGGTATATGGGAAGTGGGAAATCCACTTTGGGGCGCAAGCTTGGTAAAGAAACCGGTCGTTCTTTTCTGGACTTCGATGCTTATATCGAAGAACGGGAAGGGAAAACCATTCCAGAAATTTTTAAAGGGAAGGGCGAAATTTATTTCAGGAAGATCGAAGCAGACTATCTCGATACCATGCTGCTCGCCCATAAGGACGCTATAATCGCATTGGGTGGCGGGACACCTTGCTACGGTAATAATATGCAACGCTTAAAACAAGAAGGTATTAAAACCGTCTATCTTAACGTTCCGGTTGCTACACTCACCAAAAGACTTTGGAAAGAGCGTGCGCAGAGACCTGTTTTAAACGATCAGGATACCCTTGAGAAACTGGAGGAATTTATTCGGAAACATTTGTTTGAACGCAGCTTTTACTACAATCAGGCGGATGAACGCATTTCAGTTAAAGACCAGTCTGAAAGGGAGCTCATCGATGATCTTAAAGCCCGTTTATTCTAAGAACGCGCTATCACCGCCAGGCCCAAATCTTACCTTGACCCGCTCACTGAGCGAGGTGCTCAATGATATGCCCTTAAAATCAGCCTTGACCGGATATTTTTTGTGGTTTCGGTTTACGAGTACGGCAGTCTTAAACCGCTTCAATGGTACATCCAGAAAGTGGTTGACGCCATAGATCAAGGTGGTGCCAGAATTGAGCACATCATCTACAAGCACTAGGGATTTTCCTTGATAGTCTTCTGGTTGTAATGATGCCTTGACTGTGCCCAAAGGAGCGGTCTTGTTCATTTCGACCTTGCATAGTGTACATTTTATTGGTGAAATAGTTTCCAATGTATCTTTTAACCGTTCTGCAAGCCGGTATCCGTTTTTGGCGATCCCGGCGAGAATGATCTCTTCCTCATGTACGTTATTCTCGTAAATCTGATAGGCAATACGGCGAACCTTATTCTGGATGTCAACGTGATTGAGGATATATTGCTGGGTCGTGGTCATGATTTGCTGGCTTGTGGCTTTTCAAAGATAAAAAAGAGTTCGCTGCCCTGTCTCGGCTTAATCGAATTTGTACAGCGTTCCAAGGTTTTTATTTCAAAATACTTAGAGAATAGATTTTTGTATTCTGCTAGGCTTCCGCCAAATGGTGGGCCGCTTTCCGTTTTCTGAAAATCAAATAACACGCCCACCAATTTCCCGTCCGGTCTAAGTAAATCCACCATTTTTTCGGCGTAAGCCAATCGCATTTGGGGATCAAGGGCACAGAAAAAGGTCTGCTCTACTATTAGCTCGTACTGACCACTATGCTCAAAAAAGTCAGCAGTGATCAGTTCAAATCCGTGACCCTCCGGAAGCTTTTTAGATAGATTTCTCATCGGCGCTTCAGCAATATCGATCACTGTAACATTGGTAAAACCTTGTTTGTTGAGGAAGACTACCTCGTGGCCGTAACCTGCACCGGGAATGAGGATACTGACATTTTTATTTCGTATTTGGTCTAAATAATGGGAGAGGGGAGGACTGGCATATCCTATATCCCATCCGGTACTACCGGCGTCGTAACGGTCTTCCCAAAAGGACTTATTCAATTTTTTTATCGTCATCATCATCGATCCAAAAATCCTCCAGGTCGCGCCGGTCTTTTTTAGTGGGACGGCCGGCTCCCTTTTTACGGTAATAGTCTTTGCTGTAATTTAAGAGGTCAAGTTTTTCCAGGTTTTCTTTTGGGGTGATGTCGTTGCAGTAGATATTGACCAGTTTGGCACCTACCCGGTTGGGCGGCAGGTCAAGGACTTCCACAACATAATCTATCTGGTTTTTTCTAACGGCAATGTTATCTGAAGGATAGACGTTGCGAGACGGTTTTACTGCAACATCGCCTATTTTAACCTGTCCTTTCTTACAGGCACTGGTTGCAATGGACCGGGTTTTGTAATATCTCACACACCACAGGTATTTATCAACACGCATACGACCGGCTCTCAAATTTCGTTTAAACAACACAAAAATAGCGCAAAATTGTATCTTGTGCGACCTAAAGCAAAAATGATGAAAAGGATTGGAACAGGTATTCTTGGGCTACTGTCGCTGCTCGCCATAATAGGATGTAAAAATGACGACGACAATGCATTTATTGGTCCCACTGTCAGGGATCGTGGTGAAGTTCAGGTAGAAAATGATGCTGAACTACAAACCTTCTTACAGACTCATTTTTACAATTATGAAGAGTTTGAAAATCCAGATCCTGACTTTGACTACCAGATATCCTTTGGTAGCCTCGAAGGAGACTTTGCTTCAAAAACACCTTTGATCGATCAGGTACGCGAAGTGTCATTCAACCTGCTGGAAACTGACTACACCTTATATGTACTCAATGTGCGCCAGGGCGCAGGTACAGAGTCTAGTTTTGCAGATTCTACACTTGTCAATTATACCGGTTTTCGCATTAACAATGACAAACTGGTCGCCAATCCATTTGATTTTTCCACAAGCCCGGTATGGTTTGACCAAGGTCTCAATATCTTTGGGTTTGCTAATGGTATCGCTGGATTTCAGGGTGCTTCAGGCGTCAGTCAAAACAGCGATGGTACTCTCTCATTCGCTAATGATTTTGGCGTGGGAGCTGTTTTTATACCTTCAGGATTGGCCTATTTTAACAGCCTTGCGATTGGTTCGGCCTATGCCAACTCGATATTTACATTTAGATTGTATGATGCTATTCCCAATACGGATTCTGATGGTGACGGGATTCCAAACTTTATGGAAGACCTGAACAATAACTTTACCCTGAGGGATGATAATACTGACGGTGATTTTGTATCCCAAAATCAGCCCCGGTCCAATTTTATTGATAGTGATGATGATGGTGATGGTCAGCCCACGCGTAACGAAATAGAGATCGATGAAGCAGGCAATATTACTTTTCCCGATGCAGACAATGACGGCGTACCTGATTATTTGGACGGGGACAGTTGATCAAATTATTAAATACTGAAACTTAAAGAGCCTTCTTCGATCTACTCGCAGAAGGCTCTTTAATTACAATAGACTGTAAATTTTCTACAACATTAACGAAAGGCTGAGGATCACCTGGCTGTTGCTAACATCAATACGGTCGCCATTGCTTATAATATTGTTGTCCTCTAAAAAGGTAGCTTCATTTTCTGAAAAATCACGTTCATAACGTAGATCCAGTCCCACTTTACCCAGATTCAATCCGACGCCAAAATTGAGTCCAACAGTAAAATCATTTTTAGCGTCACCCAGAGTGACCTCGTCATATTTTTGGTCAAGCACATAATGAAAGGCTGGTCCAGCAAAAACATTTACAGGTCCCAGCACTTTTAAACCCAACAGCACGGGAGCATCTATTTTTTTCATATTAAAAGTGTTGTCATCATAATCAGTGGAAACTGCCGTGTAAACGAGTTCTGGCCTTAGATAAAAGTTGCCAGAAGTCTTTGCGAAAAACCCCACGTGATAGCCTACGTTGCTTTCTGGATCGGCAAAAACATCACCAGCATCATTGCTGATGTCGCCGTTAGAATGATAATTGAGACCAGCTTTTACACCAAAACCAGAACCCTCTTGTGCAAAAGAAATCGAGCAGGCAAAAATTAATAATGCGCTAAAAAATATTTTCATAATTGTTGATTTTTGTGTCCCGAAGAACAACGTTGAGCAAAAGATTATACTTGATTGATGACTTGATGGTTGGAAGGTAAACGCCAAAAAACAGATATTTAGTACCCAATAATTTGGGGGGCAGACTTAAAGTATTATTAAAATTTACTTCGAAAGTTATTTTTCCTGGCTCCACCACTGCAGTGAACTAAACGGCAATACCGTCCCAATAGTCCTATCTTTGCCGCGTTAGAAAAATTGCATGCAGTTCAACCTAGTTTCCAGAGACCCCGGCAGCAGCGCCCGCGCCGGAAGCATAACCACAGATCACGGCACTATCGAAACACCCATATTTATGCCGGTGGGCACGGTGGGAACCGTAAAAGGCGTGCATCAACGGGAATTGCGGGAGGATATTAACCCAGATATCATTTTGGGCAACACCTACCACTTGTACTTACGGCCGGGAACGGGCATTCTGGAAAAGGCCGGCGGACTGCACAAGTTTATGAACTGGGACCGAAATATCCTTACAGATAGTGGAGGCTATCAGGTATATTCCCTTTCTGGCACACGCAAGATCAATGAAGAAGGTGTCAAGTTTAAATCGCACATTGACGGCTCCACACACCTCTTTACGCCAGAACGCGTGATGGAAATTCAGAGAACCATCGGCGCAGATATCATCATGGCTTTCGACGAGTGTACGCCCTATCCCTGCGATTACGCATACGCGAAAAATAGCATGCATATGACCCACCGGTGGCTGGACCGTTGCATTGCACATCTTGACAAAACTCCTTTTAAATATGGATACAGTCAGGCGTTTTTCCCGATAGTGCAGGGAAGTACGTATAAAGACCTTAGAAAACAATCTGCGGAATATATCGCAAATGCCGGAGCTGTGGGCAATGCCATCGGCGGACTATCAGTAGGGGAACCGGCCGAAGAAATGTATGCAATGACCGAAATTGTCACAGACATACTTCCCAACGATAAACCCCGTTATCTGATGGGTGTGGGAACACCGATAAACATTTTAGAAAACATCGCCCTAGGTATAGATATGTTTGACTGTGTGATGCCCACCCGCAACGGCAGAAACGGCACCCTCTTTACTGCCCACGGAACCATAAACATAAAGAACCTGAAGTGGGAAGACGATTTCTCACCGCTGGATGAAATGGGCATCACCTGGGTCGATATGGAGTATAGCAAGGCCTATGTGAGGCATTTGTTCAAGGTCAACGAATTTTTAGCCCGGCAGATCGGTACAATTCATAATTTGGGTTTTTATATGTGGTTGGTACGCGAAGCCCGAATACACATCATCACCGGTGACTTTTATGACTGGAAGGAAAAAATGGTCAAACAAATGAATAAACGCCTCTAATGAAAATTCTGGACTGGTACATTCTCAAACGCTACCTTGGGACTTTTATCACCATGCTGCTTTTGTTTATTCCCATCGGCATTGTGGTAAACCTGGCTGAGAAAATCGATAAAATTCTTGCCAATGAGGTTCCGTTTTTGGAGGTAGCCAAATATTATTTGGACTTCACCATCTACTTTGCCAACCTGCTTTTCCCGCTATTCCTGTTTTTATCAGTGATCTGGTTTACTTCTAAACTGGCAAACAATACTGAAGTCATTGCGTTTTTGAGCAGTGGCGTTTCGTTTTACAGGTTTCTTCGGCCGTATTTGATCGGGGCGACAATTGTTTGTGTTGGGGCTTTCCTGATGGGTACCTATCTTGCGCCAGCCGCCAGCCGTGGTTTTAACGAGTTCACCTACACCTATCTGAAAAAAGGAAAGGAAGACCGCGAAACCCGTAACATTTACCGTCAGATCAATGATAACGATTATATTTATGTAAGCCAGTTCAACCCCTCACGGAATCTGGGCAACAACTTCACTCTAGAACATTTTGAAGGCAACGATCTAAAATACAAGATACAGGCGCGGCAGATTATTTATAATCCAGAAGATACGACCTACACCCTTTCATCCTATAAAAAGCGTATCGTAGGCGCAGGTGCCGACAGCTTGGAGTACCGTGCTACCATGGATACGGTTTTTGGTTTTGACCTCGACGACCTTACTCCGGTAGAATACATAGCTGAAATTCTTACAACTCCGGTTCTCAAAAAATTCATCGAAAAAGAAAAACGCCGCGGAAGCAGCAATATCAACCAGTACGAGGTGGTGCTGTACAAACGCCTCAGCCTGCCGGTGAGTGCATATATCCTTACCATAATCGCGGTGGCTGTTTCGGCGATGAAACGACGTGGCGGTATGGGTATTAACCTGGCCGTGGGCATTTCGCTGGCGTTTGTATTTATTTTCTTCGACAAGGTTTTTGGCACCATTTCCACCCAATCAGATTTTTCGCCATTGATTGCCGTTTGGTTGCCTAATGTACTTTTTGGTATCCTTGCCATATTTCTGCTGCGCAATGCTAAGCGATAGGGGTAAAAGTCAACTGTGGTTTCATGGTATCGTTCTTATTTGGGGCTTTACGGCGGTGCTGGGCGCACTGATAACTATCGACGCGCTGCCCTTGGTCTGGTTCCGGATGGGTATCGCGGCACTCTCCATATTTGTATTTGTTCGGTTTAAGGGGATTTCGCTTAAAGCGAAAAGAAAACAGGTACTGGCCATGGCTTTTGCCGGTTGCGTGATCGCGTTGCACTGGGTTACTTTTTTCGGCGCTATCAAACTGGCGAACGTCTCCATAACCTTGGCGATGATGAGCACAGGTGCCCTTTTTACCTCGGTGCTGGAACCTTTGTTTTACAAGCGGAAGTTCATAGGCTACGAACTGTTTTTTGGTCTGTTGGTGATTCTTGGCCTGTACCTCATACTTCAAGTAGAAACCCAATACACCACGGGTATTTTGGTCGCCTTATTTTCAGCCTTTTTAGCTTCGGTATTTACGCTGATCAACGGTAAGTTTGCGCAAAAATACCGGCCGGTCGTGATATCGTTTTATGAGCTGCTTGCAGGTTTTGGTTGTATTACTTTGTTGCTGTTGGTCACGCAGCGTTTCGATATAACACTGTTTCAGATTCCGGCGATGGATTATGTGTACCTTCTTGTATTGGGAACTATCTGTACCGGCTTTGCCTTTATTGTTGCGGTACGGGTGATGAAGCACCTTTCACCGTATACGGTCATGCTCACCACCAATCTGGAACCGGTTTATGGTATTCTTCTCGCTGTCTTTATTTTGGGCGAAAGTGAAAAAATGAATCTTGGGTTTTATTGCGGTGCCGGGCTGATCCTGATAACGGTAATCGCGAATGGCATGCTAAAACGCAGGCAGAATCCAGATAAGGTGCCACTTAGCGAGTGACTTACAGTGCAGAACAAAGTGACAGACCTACGGTGGGCGGGCATCAAAGAAAACCCCTATATTTGTGCGTTAATACGAACCCCCATTTATGGAATATCTCGATTTTGAACAACCTATAAAAGAGCTCAGGGAGCAGTTGGATAAATGCAACGTCATTGGCGCAGAAAGTGATGTGGATGTGACCAATACCATCAAGCAGATTGAGAAAAAGCTCGAGCAATCTAAAAAAGAAATTTATAAAAACCTTACTCCGTGGCAGCGGGTGCAGTTATCGCGTCATCCAAACAGGCCCTACACGTTGGATTATATTAAAAACCTGTGCGGAGATACGTTTCTGGAGCTTCACGGCGACCGAAACTTTCGTGACGACAAGGCGATGATAGGAGGGCTTGGCAAGTTGGATGACCAATCGTTCATGTTCATCGGTCAGCAAAAGGGGTTTAATACCAAGACCCGGCAGTACCGCAATTTTGGCATGGCCAATCCGGAAGGCTACCGCAAGGCCCTACGCCTGATGAAGAGCGCTGAAAAATTCAGCATTCCGGTAGTAAGCTTTGTTGATACTCCCGGTGCCTATCCCGGTCTGGAAGCCGAGGAGCGGGGTCAGGGAGAAGCCATCGCTAGAAATATCCTCGAAATGACGCGCCTTAAAGTTCCCGTGATCGTAGTGATCATTGGTGAAGGTGCCAGCGGTGGGGCCTTGGGCATAGGTGTGGGTGACCGTGTACTTATGCTTGAAAATACCTGGTACTCCGTAATCTCTCCAGAATCCTGCTCGTCCATTTTGTGGCGCAGTTGGGAACATAAAGAGGAAGCTGCCGCTGCCTTAAAACTCACCGCAGAGGATATGAAAAAGCAAAATCTTGTTGACCAGATCATAAAAGAACCCCTTGGCGGAGCACATAGTGAAAGGGAAGCTACCTATGCCATTGTAAAAGAGCAAATCCTCAAGGCATTTGGTGAACTTAAAAACTTATCAAAAGAGGATCTCGTTGAAAAAAGGATGGACAAATATTCCCAAATGGGGGTGTTCAAGGGATAATAGTTTCCATTCATGGAAATTAATGAAAACCGAAGTTTTACAGCTTCGGTTTTTTTGTGGTTATCAACAATAAAATTAAGTTATCCACAGTTGCATTGTTAATTGCCGGTGAAGAAAGCTGTTGACCAATAATTGTATTCCCGTTTTCAATTGCCTTACATTCGCACTCATGGAAAAAATTCAGGAGCAACCTACCAAACGATATACGCAACAACCGGTAATTTCGCTTGAAAGAGGTAAAATACCTCCTCAAGCACTTGATCTTGAGGAGGTTGTTTTGGGTGCCATGTTGATCGATAAAAAAGGGGTTGACGAGATTATCGATATCCTGAACCCTGATGTTTTCTATAAGGAAGCCCATCAATATATTTTTGACGCCATCCGCACCCTGTTTGAAAATGGTGAGCCTATTGACTTATTAACCGTTTCTGAGCAGTTGCGGCAAATGGCACGTTTGGACAAGGCGGGAGGCGATTATTATCTCATTCAGCTTACCAAAAAAGTAAGTACTTCGGCACACATTGAGTTTCACGCACGAATCATTTTGCAGAAGTACATTCAGCGCAGTTTGATCAAGATCAGCAACGAGATCATCGCGGAAGCTTACGATGAGACCACTGATGTTTTTGACCTGCTCGATAATGCCGAAAGCAAACTCTACGAAGTCACACAGGGAAATATAAAACGGAGCAGCGAGACCGCGCAGAGTCTGGTCATCCAGGCAAAAAAGAAGATCGAGGAAATCTCCAACAAAGAAGGGCTTTCGGGAATCGCTTCCGGGTTTGAACGGTTGGACAAGTTGACTTCTGGCTGGCAGCCCAGTGACCTTGTGATTGTTGCCGCACGTCCCGGTATGGGTAAAACGGCGCTCACACTGTCTATGGCCCGTAATATTGCCGTAGGCCAAAATACACCGGTTGCTTTCTTTTCGTTAGAGATGTCTTCCGTACAGTTGATCACCCGGCTTATTTCTTCGGAAACCGGACTTTCGTCAGAAAAACTGCGAACCGGAAAACTCGAAAAACACGAGTGGGAACAGCTCAACGTGGGCGTAAAAGGTCTGGAGAAAGCCCCGTTATTCATCGACGATACGCCATCGCTTTCCATTTTTGACCTTCGGGCGAAGGCCAGGCGACTCAGCAGTCAGCACGGCATCAAATTGATCGTGATTGACTATTTACAGTTGATGACCGGTGGCGGAAGCAACAAAAACGGAAACCGCGAGCAGGAAATCTCCATGATCTCCCGAAACCTAAAAGCTTTGGCCAAAGAGCTTAACATTCCGGTAATTGCTCTTTCGCAGCTTTCCCGAGCTGTGGAAACCCGTGGTGGCAGCAAAAGACCATTGCTTTCTGACCTTCGGGAATCTGGTGCGATCGAGCAGGATGCAGATATTGTGTCTTTTATTTATCGCCCGGAATATTACAAAATTGATGAGTGGGACGACGAGGAGCGCAGCCCAACCCAAGGACAGGCCGAGTTTATCGTTGCCAAACACCGTAACGGTGGGCTCGAAAACATTCGACTTAAATTTATTGGACACCTCGGTAAATTTGACAATCTGGATGATTTTAGTACGCCTTACCAGTTTGAGTCTGCGATGAACCAGAATGCCGCTGCCAATGATGATACCTTTGGTCCCAACGATTTTCCATCTACAGATCAAGCTTTTGGTAGCTCGATGAACGGGGGAGGTTTTGGTAAGGACGACGATGAGGTGCCCTTCTAAATTTATCTAAATATTGACGTTCATATAGTTTTATTTAGTATTTCATCCCTTTTGACTAGGCTATCTTTGATCAGTGCCAAGACATAGAACTTGCGCTGACCATAAACCACAACTAAATTTAAAAATCAGCAGGATGGGAATATTCGGGAGCAGTAAAAAAAAGCAGAAAAAAACAGAAGAATATAAGCTGGGCGAAGAGCTGTCCCAGCAGGCCAATGCAGCCAACGATGCCATTGGCGGTCTGCTCACTTCGTTTAAAAATGACTTGCCGCAGTTTGACAACCTGCCCGCGCATATGCTTAATTTTTCAGAACGCGTGCTTTCAAAACTTTCAGACAAGGAGATGGCTGAGCTTGTCGCGCTGACTGACATTGTCTGCGAACTGCACCAAAACTACTTCAACAAATACAGAAGGACTGATCTCATCTGGAAGAAACAGAACGAGCGGACCAAGAATGCGGTAGCCCGGTTTAGCGAATTGGAAAAAAAGTAGCTTCATAAAAATAAGAATACTTGAGTAGAAGTTATAAACCGAAAAAGTAGCGTTAGTTTTTTGAGGGTGTTAATAAATACTTAAAGTAAATATCGTCAAATGTTAATTTGAAAACCCTTCCGATTAAAACGTTGGAAGGGTTTTTGCATTTGACAATGGCATAAGAAATGGCTATGTTTAACGTTGTTAGTTTACGTCTATGAAAAATTTGTTGTTGCTCCTTTTGATTTTCGTTACCGCTTTCGCGAAAGCGTCCTACATCCTTATCCCTATGGATGCCGATAGTCAAAAGGAACACCTCAAAGCATATGGGATTACCTACTGGAGTCTGGCGAGACAGCAAAAGGTGCAGTGGCTGCTCAATTACCGTGGCGGTTCTTTTTTGATGCCAGACAGTGAGCTCACCCAAAAAGAGTGTAAGATTCGCGGCGTTTCCTTTGAGTTGATCAGCAACAGCAAAGCCGAAGAAATCCTAAGTTTGATCAGTTCGCCCTCCCAAAATATGGAAACCGTACTGCTCGAAAAAGCACCTAAAATTGCCGTGTACACCCCGCAAAGTTCTGTGCCATGGGACGATGCCGTGACGATGGCACTGACCTACGCAGAAATTCCTTATGAGACCGTTTATGACCGGGAGGTTTTGGCAGACGAGCTAGTGCTTTATGATTGGTTGCACCTGCACCACGAGGATTTTACCGGACAGTACGGAAAGTTTTATGGAGCCTATCGTGCAGCGCCTTGGTATATCGAAGAAAAACAAAAAGCCGAAGCACTCGCAGCGGATTTGGGTTACAATAAAGTCTCTCAGGAGAAATTAGCTGTAGCCCTCAAAATACGGGATTATGTCATTGGTGGTGGGTTTATGTTTGCCATGTGCAGCGCTACCGATAGTTTTGACATCGCACTTGCCGCAGAGGGCGTGGATATTGCCGAGGCGATGTTTGACGGTGATCCTTCTGACGCCAATTATCAGGTAAAGATCGATGATGCAAATACGTTTGCCTTCCGGGATTTTAAACTGGAACGCGACCCGAAACGGTACGAATTCTCTACGATTGATATGACGCAGTCCCGCGGCCGCATTCCCATGAATACCGATTATTTTACGCTGAAACCATTTTCGGCAAAATGGGATCCGGTACCCACAATGTTATGTCAAAATCATACCGCGCTGGTCAAAGGTTTTATGGGGCAGACCACTGCTTTTAGTCCTGATCAGATAAAATCTACGGTTTTGGTTTTGGGCGAAAACAAAACAACAGGCGAGGCGCGCTACATTCACGGAATTAAAGGAAAGGGATTCTTCACCTTTTATGGTGGTCACGATCCTGAGGATTACCAGCACCGCGTAGGAGATCCTAAAACCGAACTGGAGCTGCATCCCACCAGTCCGGGATATCGTTTGATCTTGAATAACGTGCTTTTTCCGGCGGCCAAAAAGAAAAAGCAAAAGACATGATCTTTAGGCTTTTACTTATTGTTCTGCTCGCGGCAGTTTCCACTCCTGAAAAATCTGGGGTGGAACGTTATGTATGGCAGGATGAACGGGAGCTGGTGTGGGAGGATTACAAAGGAAAACCGGAAGCGAATTCGCTATTTGCCGCGGTAACCAGTTCTGGGATTTCGCACGAATTCCTGATTTCCAATGGGGTTTTGGACAAAAAACAGTCACAGGTATATGCCTATTTTTACCCAACGATGTCTTGGTACAATCCAGAAACTGCCACGCCGTCTGTGCTGCGGCACGAGCGCACCCATTTTGACATCACCGAACTTCACGCAAGGATGCTGCGCAAACGCATCGCAGCATTTAATTTTACCAAAAATTCTTCCGAAGAAGTCAAACATCTTTATTTACAGGTGGAGCAGGCAAGGACTTCTATGCAGAATGCTTTTGATAAGGAAACCATACATTCACTGCGTAAGGATGCCGAGGCTTTTTGGGAAGCCAAAATTAATCTGCTACTCACGGAATATCAGGACTGGAAGTAGTGTTTGCGTTTTCGTAGATCACAAGCATATCTCCCAGATCGGGGTTTGAGGCGTTAATCTTCTGTTAGTTTTTTTGGCGTATGCCCACTTAGCTTCTAATTTTATTGGAAAACTATTTATTATGATCAAAGAAGGAAGTGAAGTAAAGTGGAAATGGGGCAACGGTACTGCCACCGGAAAGGTGGAAACTTCGTACGCCAAAGAAATTACCAAGACCATAGACGGTAGCGAAATCACCCGAAAGGGGGAGCAGGGGAATAAGGCGCTGTTCATTAAACAAGAGGATGGAAGCGAGGTCTTAAAATTGGAAAGTGAGGTAGAAAAAGCTTGATATGGCAGAACTAATCAGGATTTACGAGGAAAATCCCAGCCCTAAGGAAATTAAAAAGGTTGTTGAGGTACTAAGGGACGGTGGGGTAATTATCTATCCCACGGATACGGTTTATGGTTTGGGCTGCGATATTACCAACAATCGCGCCTTGGAGCGGGTTGCCCAACTAAAAGGAGTAAAGCTGGACAAGGCCAATTTTTCTTTTATCTGTCAAGACCTCAGTAATCTGTCTGATTATGTACGTCAAATCGATTCAGGTACTTTTAAGTTACTCAAAAGGGCGCTTCCGGGACCTTATACCTTTATACTTCCGGGTAACAATAACCTGCCCAATGTATTTAAGAAAAAGAAAACCGTGGGCATACGCATACCGGACAATGCCATTACAAAAGCGATAGTGAGCGGTTTGGGGAACCCTATTGTTTCGACCTCTATTCACGATGAAGACGAAGTCATAGAATATACCACAGATCCAGAACTGATTTATGAGAAATGGCATAAGCTGGTTGATCTAATTGTTGATGGCGGTTATGGTGGCAATATTGCCTCGACGGTAATTGACCTTACCTCAGGCGAGCCGGTGCTGCTTCGTGAGGGTAAAGGGGAATTGATCATTTAACATCATTCAAAAAATCAAGAGGAACTGATTCGAAATCAAAAAACCCGGCCAGAGGCCGGGTTTTACATTTTATGAACCTAAAACCTATTTAGGCATTCCATCTTCTATCATTTGATAGAATTGATCCAGTTTTGGCAGTACTACGATTCTGGTACGGCGGTTTTTTGCGCGGCCATCTTCGGTATCATTGCTGGCAACTGGTACATAATAGCTACGTCCTGCAGCAATCATCCTTTCTGGTGGCACACCAAAGTCATCTTGAAGTGTACGTACTACAGAAGTCGCACGCTTTACACTAAGATCCCAGTTATCTTCGATGGCAGCGGTGGAGATTGACTTACTGTCAGTATGGCCTTCTACCATAAATTCTATTTCTGGCTTGTTTTTTACAACGGTAGCCACTTTACCCAGCACTTCTTTGGCACGGGTGGTAAGATCCCAACGACCACTACGAAACAAAAGCTTGTCTGAAATGGAAACATAAACAACGCCTTTTTCCACATTGATCTCAATGTCCTCATCGTTGATGTTGCCCAATGCTCCTTTTAAACTGGTCACCAAGGCAAGGGTTACACTATCCTTCTTATTAAGGGCATCCCTAAAGGTTTTGATCTGCATATCCTTTTCCTTAATTGCTTCAAGGCTACGCTCTAGATTTTCGGCACCTTTGGTAGAAAGGGTGGTCAGGTTGCCCTGAGTATCCATTAGGTTTCTGTTGGCGCCACGTAGGTCTGCAACTTGTTCTTTTAAGGCTTCTTCCGTTGCCAGGCAAGCGTTCAGTTTAACGGTGGCTGAATTGAGCATATCCTGGGTTTCGGCCTGTTTAGCTTCAAGCGCGGCATATTTTTTCTGTGAAACACAAGAAGACAGCAATATCAACGCACTCGCCGACAATAACATTATTTTTTTCATGGGTTTAAATTTTCAATTAAAGTTAATGGTCAAAAGTATTAATTTTTGTTCGCTTCTTGGGGCACTTAACACGACTTTGTGCGGATAATTTATAGATTACGATAACGTTTTACACCTTTTATAAAATGCTCCCAAACAATTGAAAATACTGTGATTTTACGTTTTTGCTTCACGGTTTGCTTTCTCACCCTGAGGAAGTGCGGCAACTGCCTGTAGAAACTGCCGTGTGCCCTTAAGATTGCCCAAAAATGCCCGGGCTTGCCGGAGATAAGTAAATGGATTCCCGCAACACCATCCAGCAACATCCTTAAAAAAATCAGCAAAAAGGCCCTGCCGCCGGGTGTGTTCTTCAATAGGACAAAGAGCGAATTCCTAAAATTCAAGTATGATTTTTGCGGGCTCATACTGTCAAGGGTGGCGCCCCCTAAATGGAATACCCTACTGGCACCTATGTGTTTAACCATATATCCCCTGGCCGAAATTCTAAGGCAAAGGTCAATTTCTTCCTGATGGGCAAAAAACCGCTCGTCAAAACCGCCCAGTTCCTCAAAAATTGATTTTCTCACGGCCAGCGCTGCACCACTGGCCCAATCGATGTCACATGTATCATTATACTGCCCTAAATCTTTTTCCATAGCTTGAAAAATGCGGCCCCGGCAGTAGGGATAGCCTAGCGTATCGACAAAACCCCCGCCTGCACCGGCATACTCAAAAAGCTCTGGATTGCGGTAGTCAAGGATTTTGGATTGCGCCGCTCCCAGTTTTGGGTCGGTCTTAAATGCTTCGACTAGGGGTTCCAGCCAATTTTCAGGGGTGTTTACATCGCTGTTGAGAAGGATCAGTAAATCTTCCGGTATCCCAGATTTAATGGCGTCATTGTATCCTTTTGCATAGCCACCGTTGGTTGCATTCCGAATTATTTTTACCTGCGGAAAATTTTTCGAAAGAAAACCCAAAGAATCGTCGGTTGAAGCATTGTCTGCAACATAGACCGTTGCTCCGTTTGCATTTGTGACCACAGATGGTAAAAATTCTTCCAGCAGATTACGGCCGTTCCAGTTGAGTACGATGATGGCGGTTTTCACAGGCGCAAATTAACGGGAATAACTGGGGATGTCCCTCAGGAAATTATACTTTTTTGCATCATAGTCCATTTGACAGTAATAATGGTTGAGCCCATTGGTCACCATAAGGTAGGTCGCGTTGAGTTTTAAGTTATAACGGGCAATCTGGTCAAAGGTTGACTGATCGATTTTTATTTGTGGGGCTTTGCATTCGACGATGAGATGTATGCTTCCGTCGCGGTTAAAGATGATGATGTCATAACGTTTTTTGGTAGTGTTCAGCAGGATTTCCTTTTCTACACTGATCAGGCTTTTGGGGTATCCCAATGTCATATTTAGGAAGCACAGTGTATGTTGGCGCACCCACTCTTCGGGCGTAAGAATAACAAACTTTTTGCGAATGGGATCAAATATGGCCAGTGTATTTTCGCTACTTTTGAAACGGAATTCAAACGGTGGGAAATTAAGTTTTTCCATCGTGGCAAAGGTAAGAATAGTAACGCTTGTCAAGCTACGCAGATGGGGATGAATTGGGACCGGTCCGGCCTGGGAATGGGCGTAATTTTATTTGGCGGAATTAATTTTCTGTTCAGCATTGTGTTTTGCCTGCTTGCCGACAATATGCCCGTGATGGAACGGCTGGCTTCTTTTGTGGTCATCAACCTCGGTTATTTTTTCTTCTACTTTCTTATAGGTAAAGTACCTGTTGGCCAATTGCGATGGCTCAAGGATAAGAGTCCGGGCAACTTCTATCCGCTACAGCTCAAAGCTATTGTGGTCTTTCTACGGGCGGTGATGGTTATTGCCCTAGTGGCTTTTGCCTATTTTGTGATTGCATCTTTTGTGCAGAAGGAATATTATAAGATTTTTGCAAGCATGATGCTTTGGGGCGTATTTTTTGGGGCAGACCGTTCGCGTACCAAGATCAAAAAAAGCATCGCCGACTGAATGTAAGCAACCACCATTAAGTTTTTTCTTTTGGAAGAAGTACAGAAAATTTTAAACGACATTAAGAACGGAAACCTGAAACCCATTTATTTCTTGATGGGTGAGGAGGCTTTCTACATCGACCTTATTTCAGATTACATTGAAGAAAACGTTTTGTCTGAAGAAGAAAGGGGATTCAATCAAACGGTCCTGTATGGCCGCGATGTGAAGCTGGATGAGGTACTGGGTGCGGCAAAACGCTACCCAATGATGGCAGAATATCAAGTGGTCATCGTCAAGGAGGCCCAGGATCTCGCCCGCGAAATAAATGCAACCCCAGAAAAAGGCCAAAATCAACTGGCGGCTTACGCTCAAAATCCCCAACCCACGACCATACTTGTTTTTGCCTTTAAATACAAAAAGCTCGCAAAGAACAAGAAGGTTTACAAGGCAATCGCCCAGAATGGATTTGTTTACGAGAGCAAAAGGATTTATGAGGACAAGATGGGCGACTGGATCCGGCGGGCTATGAAGTCCCGCAATTACCAGATTACCCCAAAAGCCGCACAGATGCTGGTAGAATTTCTGGGAACCGATCTTAGTAAGGTAAACAACGAGCTCAAAAAATTACAGCTCATCCTGCCAGAAGGAACAAACATTACCCCAGAACACATAAAGGTCAATATTGGGATCAGCAAAGACTTCAACAACTTTGAACTCCGCAAAGCCATTGGTGAAAAAGACCGCTTAAAGGCCTTTCGCATCATTCAGTATTTTGCCCAGAACCCCAAGGATAATCCGCTGGTGCTGACCATTGCGCAGTTGTTCAGCTATTTTAAAAATGTACTGGTGTACCACGGGCTGCCCAGCAAGGATAAGTTTAGCGCTGCCAAGGCGCTGGGTGTAAATCCTTACTTTGTCACTGAATATATTACCGCTGCACAAAATTACCCGATGCGCACCACCAGTAACATCATCGGGCTGATCCGGGAGGCAGACGTCAAGGGAAAAGGTGTGGGTGCATACAACCTGCCGCAGGGGGATATTTTAAAGGAGCTGCTGGTTAAGATTATGGGGTAAACCCAATTACATTTCATTCACAAAAGCCACGCTGTGCGCCGCTACGATGGCAGCTGTCTCTGTACGTAGCCTGGATTCTCCCAAGGTGACCGGCATAAAACCTTTTGATTTTGCCAAATCGATTTCAGCTGGGGAAAAATCACCTTCGGGACCAATTAAGATCAAGGTTTTTTGAGCGGGTTTTAATTTCGCTTTAAGCGAAAACTTATCAGATTCCTCGCAATGCGCGATAAATTTTTGGTCGTAATCTTCATCCAGATCATTCAAAAACGTCTCCAGCGGAAGCGCTTCGTCCAAGTTGGGGAAATTGGCTTTTAAAGACTGTTTTCCTGCACTTTGTATAATACGCGCGTAGCGTTCCTCTTTCACTACCTTACGTTCGCTATGGTCACAGATGATTGGTGTGACGCGGTGCAGGCCAATTTCGGTGGCCTTTTCAAGAAAAGTCTCATACCGGTCGTTGAGCTTGGTGGGTGCTACGGCAAGGTGCAGGTGGTACGCAAGTGGATTTTCGGTTTTGACCTCAAGGATTTTGGCAATGCATTTTGACGGGCTGGCGATGGTGATTTCGGCTTTAAAAATGTTGCCGTTACCGTTGGTGATGTCGAGCTGATCGCCGGGTTTCTTGCGAAGTACTTTTACAATATGTTTGCTTTCGGCCTTATCAAATATGATTTCGGTAGCTTCAGGGGCAAGTTGTGGGTTGTAGAAGAGTTGCATCGGTTAAAGTTTCAGCCGCGCTTTTGCCGTGACATTGTTTTCAGTATAAGCACTTCCGGCGAGGTTTTCGGCCTTAAATTTTAAAAAACCTACGATACCAATCATGGCCGCGTTGTCTGTGGTATATTCAAATTTTGGGACGAAGGTTTTCCAGCCTTTTAATTTTTCGGCATCCTTAAGCGCCTGGCGGATACCGCCGTTTGCCGAAACACCACCACCTATCGCCACTTGGGTAATTCCGGTTTTTGCGACTGCGAGTTCCAACTTATCCGTCAATATTTCGATAATCGTATATTGAATGGACGCGCAAATGTCATTGAGGTTTTTGGTTACAAAATCGGGATCTTTCTGTATTTCGCGTTGATAAAAATAAAGCACCGCGGTTTTGAGGCCGCTAAAGCTAAAATTCAATCCATCAACTTTGGGTTTGGTAAAGGAATAGGCCTTGGGATTGCCTAGTTTGGCATATTTGTCTACCAGTGGTCCACCGGGATAGGGCAACCCAAGGATTTTCGCACTTTTGTCAAACGCTTCGCCTACCGCATCATCCAGAGTCTGGCCGATGACTTCCATCTTAAAATAATCATCCACGCGCACGATCTGCGTATGTCCCCCAGAAATGGTCATCGCCAAAAAAGGAAACTCCGGTTGGTCATACCCGTCCTCCTCGATAAAATGAGCCAGAATATGAGCTTGCATATGATTGACATCAATTAAAGGAATGTCAAGCCCCATCGCCAGCGATTTTGCGAAGGATGTACCTACCAGCAAGGAGCCCATCAAGCCTGGCCCGCTGGTAAACGCGATGGCATTTAACTGTTCTTTGGTAATGCCTGCAGATTTTAAAGCCTGATGAACCACAGGCACAATATGCTGCTGATGTGCACGGGATGCCAGTTCTGGCACCACACCGCCATACTGGCGATGAACTTCCTGACCTGCCACAACATTAGACAGGGTCTTGGCGTTGTGCAGGACGGCGGCGGCCGTGTCATCACAGGACGATTCTATGGCAAGGATATAAGTATCTTTTTCTGGCATACTAGGTTACGGGCATAGCTTTTGATCTTGTACATTTGTCGCCGTCGCGCGAAGATAAAACTTAATAGCCCTATCAAAAAATTCAGGAAAATAGTTCTACGCACCCTGCTCATTCTATTGAGTCTTTTTGTGGTGCTCGTTGTCCTGTTTTCAGTGCCGGCGGTGCAGACGTTTGTGGCAAATAAAGTCACTGATTCGCTGAACGGTAAATACGCCACGGACATTTCGGTAAAACGGGTTAAGATATCTTATAATGGTGATGTTGAGCTCGCAGAAGTCCTTATAAAAGATCACCATCAAGACACCCTAATTTTTTCAGAAATCCTATCGACCAGCATTCTAAGCGCCAGCAAATTGATGCGCGGAGATATGGATCTGGGCAACGTAGCCCTGCGGAAGAGCAAGTTGCTGATCACCAAGTACAGGGGCGAGGAAAAGGACAACCTGTATATTTTTTCGCACAGATTTAATACCGGCGACACCACGGCCAAAAAACCATTTCACCTCACGGCCAAAAATATTTTGATAGAAAATGGGCGCTTTAGTTTTACAGACTACAATCTGGAATACCCCAAATCTGTGGATTACCGAGACCTAAAAATCGATGCGGAAGACCTTGTGATCCTTGACAGCAAGGTTGCGATGCGGGTACATGATCTAGAATTTGAGGCGGCAAAAGGATATGGCCTCACGGGCCTGGAAGGAAATTTTGAATATACGCCTGAGACAATTTCGCTTCAAAATATGCAGCTTACGGCCAATAACTCTCAGATCAATGCTGACCTGTTGATTGAGACCGGTGAAGGGGCGTTTGAAGATTTTGTGAACCGGGCGGTTTTTGATCTCAATATTTTAGAAAGCAGCCTCTCGACCACAGATCTGGAAGGGTTCTATACGGAATTTGTTCCTGGTCAGGAATTTGATATCAGTGGAAGATTGACCGGCCCGCTCAACGATTTTACGATCACAGACCTCAATCTTTCCGGTTTGTCCGGAAGCAGTATTCAGGGAGACGTGGAGTTTCATAATCTGCTCGAGGCGGTAGAAGGTTTCCGCATCGATGGAAATTTTTCAGAATTACAGACCAGTTTTATCGACCTTAATAATTTTCTTCCGGGTTTGTTGCGGGATAAGCTTCCGGAATTCCTCGTACGCGCCGGCAGGGTCAATTATAAGGGTGCGGCAAGGGTTACAGAAAATACCCTTTATGCCAATGGCAAATTAATTACTTCCCTGGGTACTATGACTGCCGATCTGCAACTGAATAATATTCAGAATCCGGAGAATATCGCTTATCGCGGTACGGTAAAAGGCGAGAAGCTAAATGTGGGTCGTTTGTTGGAAATTCCAAAATTGGGCAGATCAACTTTTGATGTAGTCGTGGATGGTAAAGGTTTCAGTGCCGAAGCCCTAAATACCACGATCAACGGAAATATTTCGTCACTAAATTACAATGATTACCGCTATACGGGGATTTCCGTTTCTGGTATCTTAAGAAACCCCCGTTTTGACGGAAGCTTGATAATTGAAGATAAAAATGCAAGGCTCACTTTTAATGGTCTGATAGATAACACCAAAGCCATAAACAAATATGATTTTACCACAGAAATTGAGTACATCGATCTTGCTGCGTTGAATTTTACCAAAGACTCTCTTGGAATCCTCAAAGGCCGGGTGGTGATGGATATGCAGGGCACCGGAGTCGAAGATGCCACTGGGAGTATCCAGTTTTACAATTCCAGTTTTCAAAATGATAATGACATTTATGTTTTTGATGATTTTAGGGTGACCTCCTCTTTTAAAGGGCCCATTCGTACGATCGATATTAATTCGCCAGACATTATCAATGGCACCGCAACCGGTAATTTTAAAATAGCAGAACTTGGGCCGCTTTTTCGCAATGCCATTTCCAGCCTGTACACCAATTATGAACCGGAGATCACCACCGAAAGCCAGTTCATCAATTTTGATTTTGAGATTTACAACAAGATCGTTGAGGTTTTTGTACCGAAGATACGCTTTGAAGGCGGCACTGAAATACGCGGTAGCGTTGTCTCTGATGCTTCAGAGTTTAAGTTGAATTTCATATCCCCCGAGATTGAAGCCTATGGTATTTTCGCACAGGCCATCGAGTTACAGGTCGATAACAAAAACACTTTGTATAACACCTACATTGAGGCAGACACCATAGGAAGCGGTATCTATGGCATTTCTGACTTTAGTCTGATCAACGTCACCCTGAAGGACACCCTCTTCATGCGTTCGGAATTTTTTGGGGGTCCCACCGGTGAGGACGTTTATGATTTGAGTATGTACCATACTATAAATGAAGAAAATAATTCGGTGGTTGGTTTTCGTAAATCGGGCATTAAGTTCAAGGACAATCAGTGGTACCTCAATCCGGTTAACAATACTTTAAACCGGATGATCTTTCACCAAGGCCTCACTGATATTGATATCGATAAATTCCTTTTTAGCCACGACAGAGAGCAGATCACACTTTCCGGCCAATTGCGGGACAGTACCTATAAGGACCTCACGGCAGATTTTGAGTCTGTGCGGCTTTCGCACATTACCCCGTATATCGACAGCCTTGATATGCGCGGGCTGGTCAATGGCTCCCTAAACCTTTTGCAGGAAAAAGGGGCCTATTATCCCAACAGTAATGTGGTAATAGACAGCTTGCACGTGAATGATGTCGCGCTGGGAAAGTTGGTTCTCGATGTGCGGGGTGATGCTTCCCTTACCAATTTTGTGATCGATACCAAACTGACCAATGATGGTCTGGAGTCCCTGTCAGCAAAGGGCAAACTTACGGTGGGCGCTGCAAGACCCACTATCGATATGGATGTGCAGTTGCGTAAGTTGAACCTTGCGGCATTTAGTCCCCTGGGCGGGGAGGTGCTCAGCGATATTCGGGGACTTGCAAGTGGGCGGGCCTCAGTGACCGGTGATTATGTCAACCCGGATATATCAGGCGAACTCCTGTTGCGCGATGCCGGTATGGGCATTCCCTTTTTAAAAACCGATTATGATTTTGTGGGAACTTCGCGGATAAGGCTCAGCGGTCAGGAATTTAACTTTGTGCAGGTACAGCTGGAAGATACCAAATTTAGAACCCGTGGTGAGCTTAGGGGTACGATTAGCCATCAACTGTTTAATGAGTGGGAGCTTGACCTTGATATTACGACAGACCGGCTAAACGTGCTCGATACCGAAAAAGACAGGTACGCCCTTTATTATGGCACGGCATTTATAAGCGGGCAGGCCTCAATTGCAGGCCCAACAGATGAGCTGGTGATCGATGTGATGGCAACCACAGAGCGCGGCACTGTTTTTAAGGTTCCTTTAAACGACACACAATCCTTTGGCGATGCCAGTATCATTTATTTTCTAAGTCCTGAGGAAAAACAGGCCAGGGCAAAGGGTGAAGCTGTTGAGGTTAAAGAAATCAAGGGTTTGGCACTTAATTTTGATCTTGAGGTAACCCGCGATGCAGAAGTGGAGATCGTCGTCGATCCAGAAAACGGGAGTACCTTAAAAGGCCGTGGCGCGGGTTTTTTGTTGATTGAAATCAATACCAATGGAAAGTTTAATATGTTTGGGGATTTTACGCCTTACGAAGGGTATTTTAATTTTAGGTACAGTGGCATCGTGCAAAAACAGTTTGAAATTGTCCCTGACGGAAAAATAAGCTGGGATGGGCGTCCCGAAGGTGCGTTGCTCGATATCAGTGCCATCTATCGCGCGCAGGCCAATCCTTCCATTCTCCTAGAAAATCCATCGATCAACCGAAAAATACCGGTAGGGGTCATGATTAATCTGGATGGTGAGCTGATGCAGCCAGATATCACTTTTGATTTTGAATTCCCAAATACCAGCAGCGTGGTGACCTCAGAGTTGGAGTACCGTCTCAACGACCGCGCAACGCGTGAACTTCAGGCTTTTTCATTAATTACACAAGGCTCGTTTTACAGTCCCAATCTCTTTAATGGTCAGGGCGTGGTGGCCGGAAACCTTATCGAGACAGCTTCAGGGATATTCAATAACTTATTATCGAGTGAGGACAGTAAATTCAATATTGGTATCGATGTGGTGCAAGCTGACAATTTACCAGATGTGCAGACGGCGGGCCGGGTGGGCTTTAGCCTTTCCACACAAATCTCAAACCGGGTGATCATCAATGGTAAAGTAGGGGTTCCCACCGGCGGTATTAACCAATCTGCCGTTGTAGGGGATGTGGAGGTCAGTTTCCTGCTCAATGAGGATGGTACATTGCGGGCAACGGTATTCAACCGGCAGAGCGACATTCAATTTGTGGGTGAGGCCAACAGTTATACCCAAGGTGCGGGTATCAATTACAGTGTTGATTTTAGCACCCTCAAGGAACTTTTCAGTAAAATCCTTAGGGGCAAGGCCACCCGCATCGAGGAGGCCTCCATCGAAATTATCCCTGCCGATTCAGAAATCCCGTTTGACGGACTTAAAACCTCATATTAAAAATGGATTTGCCCCTCAAATTGCACTGTAAGTAAGATTGGCGTTTTAATTCCCCGGCTAGGTCAATTCGCTCTATGTGATAAGATTTAAACGCAAACGATTGATTTTGCAGATACCTCAAAATACCTTCACAAACATTCATAGATGTGTAATTCAATTGTTATTTTTATGCCCTTACTTTACATTTAGATGGCCAAAGATATCAAAAAGATAGGGGTATTGACCTCGGGTGGTGATGCGCCGGGGATGAATGCAGCATTGAGGGCCGTTGTCCGGACGTGTGCCTACCATAACTTACAATGTGTAGGTATTTACCGAGGCTATGAGGGATTAATAGAACATGATTTCGTATCAATGGATGCCCGTAGCGTACGTGATATTATCAACCGAGGAGGAACAATCCTGAAGTCTGCCAGATCAGAACGGTTTCGCACTAAAGAAGGTAGAAAAAAAGCATACGATAATCTCGTGGCCGAACGGATCGATGGGCTTGTGGTCATAGGGGGTGACGGAAGCTTTACCGGTGGTTTGATGTTAAACCGTGAGCATGATTTTCCGGTTATAGGTATTCCCGGTACCATTGACAATGATTTGGTAGGAACAGATTATACCGTGGGATACGATACCGCACTTAACACCGCCGTAGAGGCGATTGACAAAATACGTGATACGGCAAGTTCGCACAACCGCCTTTTCTTCATAGAGGTAATGGGACGCGACGTAGGTCATATAGCCCTAAACGCGGGACTCGGAGCCGGGGCAGAACAAATCCTGATCCCGGAAGAACAGCACGGGCTGGAACGCATCGTGGAATCCCTCAACAAAACCAAGCAGAGCGGTAAATTATCAAGTATCGTTGTGGTCGCTGAAGGTGATAAAATAGGCCGTAGCGTTTTTGAGCTTAAGGATTACGTAGATAAAAATTTGGAGGGCTACGATGTACGCGTTATGGTATTGGGACATATGCAGCGTGGTGGTTCCCCGTCTTGTGCAGACCGTGTCCTGGCCAGCCGTATGGGGGTGAAGGCCGTAGAATCCTTAATGGAAGGACAAAGCAATTATATGGTGGGTGTTACTCACGATAGGATGGTGCTATTCCCTTTTGAGGAAGCAATTACAGGACAGTCTAAAATCAACAAAGAACTTATAAGGGTTTCGGAAATCGTGACCACATAAAATCAATAAATAACTAAACAAATCAGAAATGGCAAATTTAAAATTAGGAATAAATGGTTTTGGCCGAATCGGTCGTATTGTATTCAGGGCTACGGTAGCGAGGGATAATGTAGATGTAGTGGCTATCAATGACCTGCTTGATGTAGAACATTTGGCATACTTGTTAAAATACGATTCTGTTCACGGGCGCTTTGATGGCAGTGTAGAGGTGAAGGATGGCCATCTTGTTGTAAACGGCAAGACCGTAAGGGTAACCGCAGAACGCGATCCCAAGAACCTGAAGTGGGATGAAGCTGGAGTTGATGTGGTTGCTGAGTGTACCGGTATATTTACGGGCTTGGAAACCGGAGCTTATCATATCGAGGCAGGAGCTAAAAAAGTGGTAATCTCTGCACCTTCTAAGGATGCACCCATGTTTGTAATGGGAGTAAACCATAAGGACTTAAAAGAGGATCAAAACGTGATCTCAAATGCTTCTTGTACGACCAACTGTTTGGCGCCAATGGCAAAAGTACTCGACGACACATTTGGCATCGATGAGGCGCTGATGACCACCATTCACGCCACGACCTCTACGCAGTTTACCGTAGACAGTCCTTCTAAAAAGAACTACCGTTTGGGGCGTTCTGCCTTGGCCAACATCATTCCATCAACTACAGGTGCTGCAGTTGCGGTTACCAAGGTAATTCCTGCACTTAAAGGTAAGCTGACAGGTATGGCCTTTAGGGTTCCTACTCCAGATGTTTCCGTAGTTGACCTAACGGTGAAATTGGAAAAGGAAACTTCCCTTGCAGATATAAATGCTGCATTTAAGGCAGCTTCAGAGGGTGAACTCAAAGGGGTTCTGGGATATACCGAAGACGAAGTGGTTTCACAAGATTTCGTCAGTGATCCGCGCACCAGCATCTACGATGCAGGAAGCGGTATTGAGCTTAATAGCAAATTCTTTAAGCTGGTGTCTTGGTATGACAACGAGTTCGGGTATTCAAACAAGCTTATTGACTTGGCAGAATATGCCAATAGCCTGTAAAACGCGGCAAACAATATTAAGACCTTTTAGCAATCGTTGCTAAAGGGTCTTCTTGTACCAATAAAATCTTACACCTATGATACTAGTAGTGGATAGCGGTTCTACAAAGACTGATTGGATCGCGCTCAACGAGGAAGGTGAGCAGCTTTTTCAGACGCAGACATTCGGGTTAAACCCCCAAGTGCTTTCGGCAGAAATCCTGAATGAGAGAATTATTAACAACTACGAGCTATACAAGCACCGTCACGATGTTTCACACGTATATTTCTACGGAGCGGGCTGTGGTACGGAAAAGCCAAAAGCATTGATCGGCGATGTTTTTAATGATTTTTTTGATAAGGCAACAAAAATTGAAATCAAGGAAGATACCTATGCAGCGCTTTATGCCACTACTAAAAAAAACGAGGCAGGAATTGTCTGCATCCTTGGCACCGGAAGCAATTGTAGTATGTATAACGGTGAGACGATAATTCAAAAAGTTACTTCCTTAGGCTATATCCTGATGGATGATGGCAGCGGAAATTATTTTGGCCGGCAGATGCTCCGTGATTTCCATTTTAATAAAATACCAAAAGATCTGGCCTATGAGTTTGCCAAAGACTTTGACCTCACAGCTGAAACCATTAAAAACCACTTGTACAAAATGCCAAACCCGAATACTTATCTGGCACAGTTCGCGCGGTTTTTGATCACCAATAAGGATCACGAGTATGCCAAGACCCTAATTAGAAAAGGTTTGCGTTTGTTTATAGAACATCAGATTTTACAATTTGAGGAAGCCAGAAGTATTCCTACCCATTTTGTCGGTTCGATAGCTTTTTACCTTCAGGATGAACTTAGGGAAATGGCGGGGGAGTATGACCTTATATTGGGCCAAGTGCTCAAGCGTCCCATCGAAGGGCTTGTTGCTTACCACAAAAGTTATGTGATGATCTAACCCTTAACGGCAATCATCGAGATTTCGACATTTACAAATTTTGGCAGGTTTGCCACTTCAACCGTTTCTCTTGCAGGAGCGGTTTTTTCGTTAAAAAAACTTCCATAAATGGCATTTACAGTGGCAAAGTCATTCATGTCGCTCAGAAAAATACTGGATTTCACAACATCCTCAAAAGTGCAGCCTGCCGCCTTAAGCACAGCCTTGAGATTGTTCATTACCAAGGTTGTTTCGGTTTCCAGATCGCTGGTATGTAGATCGCCGGTATTTGGATCAAGTGCAATCTGGCCGCTGGTGTACAAGGTATTTCCTGCGAGTACGGCCTGATTGTAAGGGCCTATGGGAGCAGGTGCACCGGGGGTGGTGATAATCTTTTTCATGATTTCGTTCTAGTTGTGCGAAATGTACCTGTTTTCGCTTAAAGCGAAAAAATTTCAACATAAATTTATAATGGTCAGAATCGTTGATCGGGAACGCTGCGCTCCTCATATTTCAGGTCGCTCAGTACGCTCGACGTTATTCCGATAAAAAAGTTCCACGAGGTAAAATCGCCAAAAGGCGTCCAGCTGAAGGTCATATTAAAACTCTCCAGATCCCGCCGAAACCGAAGCTGTGTGGGGGTGATTCCAAAATCTGTGAGATCTATACCGGAGGAGGCACCTACAGACCATTTCTTGCCAAGCTCGACATCCCCGCTAAAATTTATGGCGTGTGAGGTGATTTGATCCTGGCGGGCAGCATTGCCATAATTGACATTGTAGTTGACGCGCAGGTTCCAGGGTAAAGTGTAATTGTACAATTCCTGATCTTCGTCATCATCCTCATCCAGTGCATTGCGCTCATCCTCATAAAACTCACCATTTATTTCATCTATTCCCTTACCAAACAAACCATCAGTACGACCACCATTTGCAAAGGTGTCGTTTTCCAGGGGATCGTCGTTATCTGTCTTTTTGCTAAACGTTTCGCTTGAAAAGCTGTAACCAAAATTTGCGCTCGCTGCGGTCAGCCTAAAAAGACTGCCCCCGTTTTCTATGTTGAGCTTGTTTATTGGGCGGTTATTGTTGTTCAAAGCATAAGGATCGAGGCGCATGGCAAAGTTTACACTCAATTTTTGCTGAATGATAGGAAAAGTACCCCTTACGGATATAGCCGAAAGTTTCAGACTATCTGCAGCAAAATTATAATTGGTCGCTATTGAAAAATTATTGAGCAGCATGATTTTTTTAGGTTCGGTAGCGGTACTGTCCTTATCCCGCACCTTGGCTTCGATCGTCTGGTTTATGTTGATGCCCAGCCCGCTGCTGAGACTTCTGCTAGGTGGGTTGTAGAAGCCGCCTTCAAAACGGGAAAACGTCACTTCGCGGGTAAGGTCTCCGGTGGGATCATTGAGTTCACGGGCAAGAAATGTTTCGTAAAATTGATCAAACGCGGGGTTGTAGTTGTAGGAAACCGAAGGTTTGATCACATGGCGGATCTTCTGGATTTTACCTTCTGTACCAAAATCAAAGTTACCGTAGATTGTGGTGCCTATACTGCCATTTAAGTTGTAGGTCCTAAAGGCATCAAAACCGGGGACGGTGTCAGTGACGATCTGGTTGTTTTCGGCATCAAAACTTTGGTCAATAGTTTTAAAGACCCAGGATTCCTGATAACTGGAACCTGCAGAGACGCTTAAGTATTTGAATAGCTTGAAATTTGTGGTTATGGGTATACTGTGCCTGAGTCCAAGTTCTGCGTCCCGGAACATCTTGGCAGTGAAAAAATCCTGATCGTTGGTCAGGAAGCTATTCTCACCACGCACCGAGTAGTTGAGGTTGATATTCTGGATAATGCCTTTCTTGCTTCCATTTTTAGGAGCAAACGGGAACACCCGGCCCACATTGAGCTGCAGCGTGGGCAGGGTCATATTGATATTACCGGTCTGTGAGTTCTGCGAATGGGTTGCGGTTAAGGATAAATCCACCTGTGGTTCTACAGGGAATACCTTAGAATAGCTTACCGATGAACTGAAGTTATTCTGAATCCGGTTGCCAATGTTGTTCGAATTAATGCTCTGTTGAAAGAAATTGCTGCTCCCCAGGTTGACCATAGCGCTAAAACGGCTATTGGGGCTGGCCTTGGTATCTTGGGTATGGTTCCATTGCACATTATACGTATTGGTTTCGGAAAAATCGGGGAGGCCGCGTTCGCTGTTTAAGATGCGCTCGTACCTTAAATTAAACCTTCCGTTGAACTTATAGCGCTTCTTATAGCTGCTGCTTGCTCCCAGTGCATAGCTGCCGTTTGTGTAATAATCGCCCGTTAGTGTCAGGTCGTAGTAATCACTTAGGGCAAAGTAGTAACCCCCGTTCTGAAGAAAATAGCCCCGCTGGTTGGACTCTCCGGGTGAGGGGATGATAAACCCGCTCACACTTTCTTCTTTTTCCAAGGGAAAATAACTAAATGGAATGCCCAGGGGTGTCGGCACGTCTGCTATAAACATGTTGACAAGCCCGGTCACGATTTTCTTCCCGGGAACCAGCTTAACGCGGCGGCCGTAAAAATAATATTCGGGGTTATCTACATTATTACTTGTGGTAAATTTTACATTCCGCAGGAAGACAACAGAATCGTTCACGCGTTTGCTGACCTCGCTGATTACATTAAATTCCCCTTGCTGGGTTCGGCTTCCATAGATGATTGCCTTTTCGGTCGCGATGTTGTAAAGTATGGAGTCTGGCTTCACTTCGTTGGCACCCTGTACAAAAACCGGACCTTGGGTGTAAGTACCTGTACTATCCTTGATCCCCTTTGCAAAAACGGTATTGGTCTTGTTATCAACCATGATTTGGCCCGCGGTAATATTGATGTCGGTATATTTTATTTCAGCCTGATTGTAGAGATAGAGCCTTTGTGATTCACGGTCAAACCGGGAATAATCAGATGCCGTGTAGTTTACGATGGCCTGCAGCTGTTCTTTTTTATAGTTAACCGTTTCTGAAGTGTTTCTAATTTTGTTCAACCCATAAAGTCTGGCAGGTACATCAATGATCAAAGAATCGTTGATGGTCACCTTTTCGGTGGGTATGGCTTCTTCTACCTTTCGTATTTTGGTATCATTATTGGGTAGGTCTTGGCCGAAACCCTGCTGCGAACAAAGCAGGCCTATGCCAACTAGCAACATCAGTGTAAGATAATTTGTTCGCAACTGTATTAATGGTATTTTTGTGGGCCAGTGTTCGGGCACCGTTTGGGAGGTGTCAAAACTACTGTTACTTTTTCATAACGGTCTGCAATACTACTAAAATTTGAGCACTTATACCGAGACGGCACTTTACACGTTTTACCCCCTATGAGAAGCAAAACTTTCTATATTGTCCTTGCCTTTGCAACCATTCTAACAACGGCGTTTTTGCCCGTTGATTATAATAAGGACAAGTTTATTGTTGTACTTGATGCCGGTCACGGCGGTGATGATCCCGGAAAGGATCCTCCCACAGGCTTACAGGAAAAGGATATTGCTTTAAAAATTGTCCTGGACGTAGGAAAGGAACTGGAGAAAAATCCAGACATCAAGGTCGTTTACACCCGCAAAACCGATGTGTTTATCAACCTGTGGGAACGCGGCCGTATCGCTAACCGTGCTGGCGCTGATCTTTTTGTATCGGTGCATTGCAACGCGCACAATTCCCAGGCCTCTGGAGCAGAAACCTACGTGCTTAGCGGGCGTGGCTCAAAAATAAATGCAGAAGTTGCCAAAACCGAGAACTCAGTGATATTTCTTGAAGATAACTATGAGGAGAAATATTCCCAGTACAACCTCAACAATCCCGAGTCGATGATTGGGGTGACCTTAATACAAGAAGAATTTCTGGATCAGAGTATTGCCGTTGCCAGTTATATACAGGATAATTTCACCAAAAAATTAAAACGTAAAGACCGCAGTGTTAAACAAGCGGCCTTTGTGGTGCTGCACCAGACGGTAATGCCCAGCGTACTTGTCGAGACTGGTTTTGTTACCAACACGGCAGAAGGAAAATACCTGAACTCCGCCAAAGGCCAAAAAGAACTTGCCGGAGCAATCGCCGATGCCGTGATAAAATACAAGGAGAATATGGAAACCATGGCTTCGAGTATGGGCATTGATGAGGTCATACCAGTTGTGGAAACGGAGGATATCATCGTCCCGGATGTCACGTTTAAGGTACAGATTGCCGCAAGCGGAAAAAGTATCGACACAGCGCCCTACAATTTTAAGGGGCTTCGAGAAGTGAGTAAAACCAAGGAAAAGGGGCTTTTCAAGTATTTCTACGGAAGCACTTCAAACTACAGCGAAATTCAGCAGAAACTGAAGGAGGCACGGGGCAAAGGCTATACTACGGCTTTTGTTGTATCTTATAAAAACGGGGTGAAAGTCCCTGTTGACAAAATCCTAAAATAAACGTAAGTGCCGATGCTGGTACAATTTTATTGTTAAATTTGTTTCCGAACAAAAACAAGAAATTTGAAATTTTCCAAAGAGATCAAAACCGGCTTATTGGCAGTTGTCGCCATTGTACTGCTGATTTTCGGATACAGCTTTCTCAAAGGTGAAAACTTGCTTAAAAACGACCGTACCTTTTATGCGGTTTATGACAACGTCGAGGGTCTTGCCCCATCATCTTCGGTAACCATTAATGGCCTAAAGGTAGGAAAGGTTCTTTCCATACAATTTCTCAATAATTCAGGGGACCTGCTGGTTACTTTCGATGTGGAAAATGAATTTCGTTTTTCCAAGAACAGTACTGCACAGATCTATGGAGGTGGTTTAATTGGCGGTAAAAACCTTGAGATCCTTCCTGAATATGACGAGAATAATTTGGCTATATCTGGCGATACCCTTCCCAGCTCAAAGGATGAAGGTATTTTTGAATTGGTAAACGACCGTTTGACCCCGCTTCAGAAGAAGGTGGAGGCTGTCATCGTAGATGCAGATTCAGTATTGACCGCCGTTACCGATGTACTCGATAAAGACACCCGTGCCAACCTGCGGACCTCTATAGCTGATATAAGCGAGACAGCAACCAATTTTAAAAACGCTTCTGCCAGTCTTAACGAACTGCTTTCTGATAACCAGGGCAAATTCAACCGGACCTTTACCAATCTCGATAAAATGTCTGCAAACTTTGTGCAGGTAAGTGATAGCTTGACCCAAGTTGATTTTAAAAGAATCATCAATCAGATGGAGGCGGTTGTCGCAGATTTTCAGGCAATTGCCGAAGGACTTGAAAATGGGGAAGGCACTGCCGGAAAACTCCTTAAGGATGATGCCGTTTATGTGAATCTGGAACGCGCTACCGAGCAAATGCAGGAACTGCTTCAGGACATTAAGCTCAACCCAAAGCGTTATGTCCATTTTTCAGTTTTTGGTAAAAAGGGTGATGAATACGAGGAACCTGAGGATCCCAACAAATAATTTTTGATGGCCTTTCTACCGAATATCCTTTTTGCTTTCGTCCTTCTTTTGGGCGTGGGTTATTTCGTCAAAAACATCAAAACGCTCAGGCGAAACATTAATCTGGGCAAAGAGGAAAACCGCTCAGACAACCCGGCACAGCGATTGAAGAATATGGCCAAAATCGCGCTGGGTCAATACAAAATGGTGAAGAGGCCCGTCTCCGGGATAATCCACGTGATCGTTTATTTGGGCTTTATCATAATTAACATTGAGGTACTGGAGATAATTATTGATGGCATCCTGGGCACCCACAGGATATTTTCATTTTTGGGCGGTTTCTATGATTTTCTTATCGCAACCTTCGAGATTTTTGCACTATTGGTTTTAGTTGGGGTCATTGTTTTTTGGCTGCGCCGAAATGCAATCCACATCAAACGTTTTCTCGCACGCGAACTCAAGGGATGGCCAAAACTGGATGCCAATCTCATCTTGTACTTTGAAGTGGTACTGATGCTCTTGTTTCTTACGATGAATGCGGCAGATCTGCAATTACAACACAAAGGAGCTGATCATTATGCCAGCGAAGCTGGTATCTTGGGAGCTTTTCCCGTAAGCCAATTTATCGCGCCGCTTTTTGAAGATATGTCTGTCAGCAGTTTAATTGTTTTAGAACGGACCGCCTGGTGGTTGCATATCGTGGGAATTCTCGTTTTTCTAAATTACCTTTATTGGAGCAAGCATTTGCACATTCTACTTGCATTTCCAAACACATATTATGCACGCTTGGTACCGCAGGGGAAATTTGAAAATCTGGACGCTGTCACGAAAGAAGTTAAGCTGATGATGGACCCCGATGCAGACCCATATGCAGTGCCCGAAGAAGGAGAAGAAGAAGTTCCTGAAAAATTTGGTGCCTCCGAAGCTACAGATTTGAGCTGGGTACAACTGCTCAACGCTTATACCTGTACGGAATGTGGCAGGTGTACCTCAGAATGTCCGGCAAATCAAACGGGAAAGTTGCTCTCGCCCAGAAAAATAATGATGGACACCCGGGACCGCATTGAGGAAATCGGGAACAACATCGATGCAAACAAAGGTAAATTTAAACCTGACGGAAAACAGCTTTTGGGCGATTACATATTAGAAGAGGAACTTTGGGCCTGCACCACCTGCAATTCGTGTGTAGAAGCCTGCCCGATAGGCATAAACCCACTGTCCATCATTATGGACATGCGCCAGTATCTGGTTATGGAAAAAAGCGCCGCCCCCGCCGAACTCAACAACGCTATGACCAACATAGAGAATAATGCTGCCCCTTGGCCGTTCAATCAAATGGACCGTGCCAACTGGATCAAAGAACTTAATTAATAGTACAACCATACAATCATGCATAAAGAAGAAGTTGACAAGATGTTAAGCGAAAAACTAAAGGACGGTGAACACGTAAGCCCGGTGTTGCCCAAAGGTGTAAAAAACTATCTCATCGACATAGACGGCACCATTACCGAGGATGTTCCCAACGAGGAGCCCGAACGTATGGGTACTTGCGAGCCTTTTCCAGATGCCTTAAAAACCCTTAACAAATGGTACGATAAGGGTCATATTATCTGCTTTTTTACCTCCCGTACCGAAGAACATCGCGAGGTGACCGAAAACTGGTTGGATAAGCACGGTTTTAAATATCATAGCCTTTTGATGGGCAAGCCCCGTGGCGGTAACTATCACTGGATAGACAACCACCTGGTTCGCGCAACACGCTATAAGGGTAAGTTTACAGATTTGGTCGAAAAAGACGTTACCATAGAGGTGTTTAAAGATTAGGTAGGGTGATAACTATTAAATTGTTTTACTCTCGTAGCTAAGGGTGAGTTTTAACCTAAAACGCTGCGCAGAACGACAGGTCAACATTATAAAAATCGGGAGCATTCTAGATCAGAAACCAGAAACCCCAAAGTAAAATCGATGAGCGAAGCGAAAATCACGGTACCTACAATGGCGCAATATGCGGCTGAAGGAAAGAAACCCGAAGTTCTTTTCTGGGTAGGTTGTGCCGGAAGTTTTGACGACCGTGCCAAAAAGATCACCAAAGCATTTGTACGATTATTGAATAAGGCGAACGTTGACTTTGCTGTTTTGGGAACCGAAGAAAGTTGTACCGGAGATCCGGCCAAGCGCGCAGGTAACGAGTTCTTGTTTCAGATGCAGGCGGTTACAAATATTGAGGTGCTCAATGGTTATGACGTAACAAAAATCGTGACTGCTTGTCCGCATTGTTTCAACACCCTTCTCAATGAGTATCCGGGACTTGGCGGAAACTATGAAGTGCTGCACCATACGCAATTCTTGAAAAGCCTGATGGACGAAGGCCGTTTGACCGTGGAAGGCGGAAAATACAAAGGCAAGCGCATTACCTTTCACGACCCGTGTTATTTGGCTCGTGCCAACCGTGTCTACGAAGCCCCACGCGAATTGCTTCGCAAGTTGGAAGTGGAACTGGTCGAAATGCGCAAGTGCAAAACCAACGGACTCTGTTGCGGTGCTGGTGGTGCCCAAATGTTCAAAGAAGCCGAACCTGGAAACAAAGAGGTCAATATAGAACGTACCGAGCAGGCCATTGAAGTGAAGCCAGACGTGGTCGCTGCCGGTTGCCCCTTTTGCAACACCATGATGACAGACGGAGTTAAAAACAAGGAAAAGGAAGGACAGATCGAGGTGCTCGATGTAGCAGAAATGATAGTAAATGCAGAGGAGCTTTAGACATCTTACAATAGCTTCCATTCAAACAGATCATATTTGAGTTTATTTTATTCGGGGGTATTCTTATCTTTATAATCTTTCAGAAATAGATTATTGCGAAAACAGAATGGTCGATTACAAGAAATATATAGTTTCAGATCCCAATGTACTTTTGGGAAATCCGATCATTAAGGATACCCGTATTTCTGTTGAATTCATACTGAAAAAACTTTCTGAGGGTGCAACTGTACAAAACATCTTGGAGGATTTTGGTATAAGCGAAGAACAGATTTATGCGGTTTTAAATTATGCTTCTGCCAGAATTGGTGACACCGAGGAGCAAATTGTTAAGCAGTATTAATCGCAGATGAGAATGTCCCGTTCCGAATGATTAAAAATCTGAGAAGTAATAACTTTGATGTTCTTTCAATTTACGAATCTTACAGAGGATTAACGGATGTCGAAATAATTGAACTCTCTCAAAATCCGCCAAGAATTATTTTGACCGAAGACAAAGATTTTGGAGAATGGGTATTTGCTCATGGCATTGTTTCTATAAGCGTAATATTTCTGAGATATTCTTTTTTAGAACAGACTAAAATTACTCAGCTATTGGTCGATATGCTTAAAGAGAAAGATATAGAACTTTACGGAAAATTTATTACCATTACGGTTAATAAGATTCGGTATCGAACGATTTAGGCAAAGTTTTACGAGCCATTTTGTATTGCCTCAGTGAGCTCTTTTTAGTTTATATACTCAAGTGCTTTGGGTATATTTGCAAAAACAAAAAAATGCTTGTTCCCTTTGACCAACTTCCAGACGACTCACGGGTTTGGATCTACCAATCTTCTCAAAAATTCACCGAGGAAAATACCGAATTTCTCAACAAACAGCTTGCTGATTTTCTTACCCAATGGACGGCGCACGGCGGCCAGCTCAATGCCGGTTTTGAACTTAAGCACGATCGCTTTATAATCATCGGTCTTGACCAGCAAATGAACGCGGCCAGCGGTTGTTCCATTGATGCGCAGGTGCGGTTTATTCAGCAATTGGAAAAAGAACTTGACATCCAGCTGCTGGACAAAATGAATGTCGCCTACATTCAAAACGACCGGGTGCATTATAAAGAACTTCAGGATTTTAAAAAAATGGCCAAAGATGGTGCTATTGGGAAGCATACTATCGTATTCAACAATTTAGTTAACACTAAAGAGGAATATGCAGAACATTGGGAGATTCCCGCAATAGAAAGCTGGCACAACCGTTTCTTCAAAAAATAAATCTTTCCAAATTATTCAAAATTTGGAATTGATTTTGATTATACTTTTCTTCAGAAGACTATTCTGATAAAAACACCAGCACCCCTTATGCGTAAACCATTTTTCATTCTGCTCAGCCTGCTCTGCACCACAGCCGTTTTTTCCCAAAAAAATCCGTTGTTCGTTAAAGAAATTTCAGACCAGCAGCAGTGGGTGGATAGCGTGTTTCGCACGTTGGACACCAATGAGAAAATCGGGCAGTTATTTATGGTGGATGTTTTTAGCAGCGATCCCAAATCAAAAACCAACGCAGTATTAAACCTTATAAAAAAGCACAAAATTGGTGGAGTGATCTTTTCTAAAGGCGGCCCGGTGCAACAGGCCCGGCTCAATAACACTTTTCAAGAAAATAGTGAGGTTCCTCTTTTGATCGGGATGGATGCGGAGTGGGGACTGGGGATGCGGCTCGATTCGGTGCAGCGGTTTCCGTACAATATGGCTCTGGGCGCGATCAAGGACAATGATGTTGTCGAGGCGGTGGGCCGGGAGATTGGGCTGCAGTGCAAACGGTTGGGCGTTCACATTAACTTTGCCCCCGTAGTGGACATCAATATCAATCCCAAAAATCCAATTATTGGCAATCGTTCTTTCGGCGAAGACCGGGATAATGTTACCCAAAAAGCGATTGCCCTGCTCAAGGGGATGCAAAGTGTGGGGGTTTTAGGGAATGCCAAACACTTTCCGGGTCACGGCGATACTGATCAGGACTCGCACAAAACACTTCCCACGTTGCCATTTTCGCGCAAGCGATTAGATTCTATCGAGATGTATCCGTATAAAAAGATTATTGATGCCGGCGTGGCCAGCGTGATGATCGCACATCTCAATGTTCCAACGCTGGAAAGTAAACCCGGCTATCCAACTTCGCTGTCAGAATATGTGGTTCAGGATTTGTTGATGGACAGTCTGGATTTTGGCGGTTTGATTTTTACCGATGCGCTGAATATGAAAGGCGCATCCAATTTTAAGCAGCCGGGCGATATCGATCTGGCGGCCTTTAAAGCAGGAAACGATATTTTGCTTATCAGCGAAAACGTGCCAAAAGCCATCGAAAAAATAAAGAACGCTTTTGATACCGGCGAAATCACCAAAGAGCGGCTTGACCGCTCGGTTAGGAAAATATTATTTGCAAAATACAAAGCGGGTGCGACAGTTTACAAACCTGTTTCCACGGAAAACTTGATCGAAGACCTCAACGGCAAAAAAGCCGAAGCGGTCGCGAGAAGGGCCACTGCCGCTTCGCTCACCGTGTTGCGCAATCAAAACGCGGTGCTTCCGGTAAAGGATTTATTGTACAAAAAGGTGGCCTATGTACCGGTGGGCGACGATGATGGTCAGGCATTTTTTGACCAGATGCAAAAGTACACGCAGGTGGACCGTATCAAAAAAGAGACGCTGGCAGAAACACTTCAGGCGTTACAGGATTACAATTATGTCATCATCGGTTTTCACCGTTCGGATGCCAATCCCTGGACTTCCTATACGTTTTCTTCCGAAGAAATAAACTGGATCAAGGCCATTGCCAAAAAGAAGGAAACGGTGCTCGACCTTTTTGTTAGGCCTTATGCGCTGTTGGATTTTGAGGATAACGACGACATTGCGGGAATTGTGCTTTCGTATCAAAACAGTGTGATTTCGCAGCAGATCAGTGCTCAGATGATTTTTGGCGCTTATGGTGCCGAGGGTCGGGTGCCTGTATCACTTGGCGAAAAGTTTCCGTTGCATACGAGTTATGAAACAGGGACCTTGCGCCGGCTCAAGTATGGCGTTCCAGAAGAGGTTGGGATTGATTCAGACAAGCTCGAGAAGGTAGATTCGCTGGTGCGTTTGGGAATGAAAAAGGTCATGTTCCCCGGTGCGCAATTGCTTATTGCCAAAGACGGTAAAGTGATTTATGAGAAAGCTTTTGGCCACCACACCTACACTGACGAGATTCCTGTGGACCTCAATGATGTTTATGACCTGGCTTCGATGACCAAAATACTGGCAACACTACCCTTGATGATGGAACTGTACGACAAAAAAGCGTACGATCTTGATGATGGACTCGGCAGGTTGATCCCGCAACTAAGGGAGAGCAATAAGGAACAAATCAGCGTGAAGCAGGCACTTTCCCATTACGGGAGGTTAAAACCGTGGATTCCATTTTACTTCAGAACCTTGGATTCGACCACTGGAAAGATCGCAGACAAATATTACCGCAAGGTGCGTGAGGCCGATTACGATATTGAAGTAGCCACCGAACTTTACTTGCGTTCTGACTACCCGGACAGCATCATTAAACAAATTGCAGATTCTGACCTGTTGGACAAACAAGAGTATCGATACAGTGATTTGTCCTACTATCTTCTAAAAGAATATTTGGAGAAAACGTATCGGAAAAATCTGGATGTGCTTACCCAAAGCCACTTTTACAAATGGATGGGTGCCTACCGCACTGGGTATCTTCCGCTTAAAAAATTTGAGCACAACGACATCGTCCCATCTGAGAATGATACCTATTGGCGCATTCAGAAAGTACAGGGATATGTGCACGATATGGGTGCGGCGATGCAGGGTAACATTGGAGGTCACGCCGGGCTTTTTAGCAATGCAAACGATGTTGCGAAGATTATGCAAATGTACCTTCAAAACGGTTATTACGGCGGTAAGCGTTACTTTTCCAGACAGACGATGAAGGCTTTTAATACCCGGTACTATTTGGACGATGAAGTGCGCCGGGGAGTAGGATTTGATAAGCCTCAGCTTGATGAAGTGGGGCCGACCTGTGGCTGTGTTTCCGAAGAAAGTTTTGGGCATTCCGGGTTTACGGGAACTTTGGCCTGGGCCGATCCTGAAACCAATCTCATCTATGTATTCCTGAGCAACAGGACCTTTCCCACTGCAGACAATCGAAAATTGATTACCTCCAATTTGAGGACAGAAATACAGCAGGTGATACAGGATGCGTTGTTTAACAACGCTACTGTAAATTGAAAGCTTTAAGAGATCCCTAACAGACTAAATCCGTATTTTTGATGGATGAATATAGCTATTGTCTGTTATCCCACCTTTGGCGGAAGCGGGGTTGTCGCCACAGAACTGGGTATTGCCCTTTCTAAAAGGGGGCACGAAGTCCATTTTGTTACTTACAAACAGCCCGTGCGGCTCGATCTTCTTAACGAAAACATTTTTTTTCATGAGGTCAACGTGCCTGATTATCCCCTTTTTCACTACCAGCCTTACGAACTTGCGCTTTCCAGTAAACTTGTAAATATCATTAAAGAATATCAAGTGGATGTACTTCACGTACACTATGCGATCCCTCACGCCTATGCAGGTTTTATGGCCAAAAAGATGCTGAAGCAGGAAGGTATTTCCGTACCGATGGTGACTACCTTGCACGGTACTGACATTACTCTAGTGGGCAACCACCCTTTTTATAAGCCTGCCGTTACCTTTAGCATCAATAAAAGTGATGTGGTGACTTCGGTTTCCCAAAGTCTGAAGGAGGATACCGTGCGTCTTTTTGACATTAAAAAGAAGATCAAGGTAATTCCCAACTTCATCGATACCACTCACATCAAGGATAAATTTACCGATTGCCAGCGGGAACTGATGGCACACGAAGAGGAACGCATTGTTACGCACATCAGTAATTTTAGGGAAGTGAAGCGTATTCCTGATGTGATCAAGGTTTTCTACGAAATTCAGAAAACGGTTAAGGCTAAGTTGTTAATGGTGGGCGAGGGCCCGGAACGCGAACCGGCCGAAAAACTTTGTGAACAACTAGGAATCTCCCGGAAAGTGATTTTCTTGGGAAACAGCAATGAGATCGATAAAATCCTTTGTTTTTCAGATTTGTTCCTTTTGCCTTCACAGGCCGAAAGTTTCGGTCTAGCTGCTCTGGAAGCCATGTCCCACGGCGTTCCCGTCGTGTCGTCAAATGCTGGAGGATTGGCGGAAGTCAACAGTAACGGCCTTTCTGGATTCCTCAGGCCTGTTGGCGATATTGATGGAATGGCCGAGGATGCAGTGAAGATATTGAGTAAGGTAGAAATACTGGATCAGTTTAAAAGACAGGCGCGCAAGGAGGCACGACGTTTTGATATTGAAACCGTTGTACCAATGTACGAAAAGGTTTATAAAAAGGCCGTGCAGAAGAATTCTAAAAATAATTCTTCGCTTTATAAGAATAAAGACTTGATTATCGATAAAAAAGCTAAATTACACGACTAATTGCTTGTTTTTATAGTTTAATACTGCTTCCTTTGTGAAATAATAGTAAAACTCCGAGCAATGAACCAATTTAAGTCCGTAGCTTTTCTCTGCCTAGCGTTATTAATATTTAGCTGCTCTGACGATGACGAAGCCACCGAAGTGGAGGTTGATCGCGATGCATTCAGTGAAGCTGCTCTTGAGGGAACTTGGGATATGACCTCATTTGCTTCAGATGATGCCACAATAACGGCATTCGTCGCCCTATTGCAAAACGATATAACCACTGACTTGGATATCGAGGCTTCAGAAATTGATTATCAATTGACCTTTGATGAAAATAATAAAGTAACCCAAGCGGGTTCTTTTGATCTGGGGGCCAGTGCTTCAATTTTGAGCGGTGCAGTATCAGTATCTGAGGCAATAACCATCGATTCTCAGAATACTTCATTTATTGAAGGAAATTATGAAGTGGCAGAAGACGGTTTTACTGTAGAGAACAGTATAGCTGGTGATATGAAAGTGACTGTTACTTCCTTTTCTGAAAATGAAATGACCATAACCTTGAATCTTGCAGAAACTAATGTGCTGAGTGATTTTGGTAAAAATACAGAATTTAGCGATGTACGCTTGGCCGGCACGGCAACTGCTGTATTCGAGCGGGTTCAGTAAACTGATAACTTAAATATTTAAAGGAACACCTTCACTGTCAGAAGGTGTTTTTTGTTTCAAGTAGGGAGGAGTAGATTTATTTTAGGTAAACGAATTATCTTGCAGTGTCTATCTTTCAAATCAATCTTTCTTTCATGAAGCAGCTTTTCATCATTTGTTCTATTTTAGCTTGCCTTTCGGCGATAGCCCAGATTCCTACCCCAACTGAATTTTTAGGTTATGAACTGGGTTCACAGTTTACCCGCCACGCTTCGGTAGTGGATTACTTCGAAAAAATTGACGATACTTCAGAATCCATGATTTTTCAGGAATATGGCAAAACCAATGAAGGAAGACCGTTGACTTACGCTGTAGTTTCCACTCCTGAAAACCTCAGCGATTTAGAAGAAATTAGAAAAAACCATTTACAAAACGCCGGTCTGTTATCCGGTACCGCAAGCAGCAATCTTGCAGTGGTCTGGCTCAGTTATAATGTGCACGGCAATGAGGCCAGCAGCACCGAAGCAGCGATGAAAACCCTCCACACACTCCTTACCGAAAAACAGGATTGGCTAAAAAATACTGTGGTGATCATCGATCCTTGCGTGAATCCCGATGGCCGAGACCGTTATGCCAATTGGTACAACCAAGTGAAAAGCACGCCTTATGATACTGGTCAGGATGCAGCCGAACATCACGAACCTTGGCCCGGCGGTCGACCCAACCATTACCTGTTTGACCTTAACCGGGATTGGGCCTGGGCAACGCAGGTAGAAACACAGGCGCGCTTAAAGGTTTACAATCAATGGATGCCACACATTCACGTTGATTTTCACGAGCAGGGCATTAACAGTCCGTATTACTTTGCGCCGGGCGCCGAACCTTATCACGAGCAGATCACTGATTTTCAAAGGAATTTTCAAACGGAAATAGGAAAAAACCACGCCAAATATTTTGATAAGAACGGTTGGCTGTACTTTACGAAAGAGGTTTTTGACCTTCTTTATCCCAGTTATGGCGACACCTATCCTATGTACAACGGCGCGATCGGGATGACCTATGAGCAGGCAGGTCACGGTAGGGCTGGCTTGGGAATAGAAACAGATGAAGGGCAAGTTCTGACCCTCAAGGACCGCGTTGCGCATCATACAACCGCCGGGCTTTCTACCGTTGAAATGGCACATAACAATGCCGCTCGTTTGACGGAAGCTTTTCAAAATTATTTTGACAACTCGGCTTCGGGGAGTACAGGTTTCACCGTTTCTGGAAATGTGGATCGTGTCAAAAAGTTGGCAGAACTTCTGGACAGGCACAACATAAAATATTCATTGGATATTGCAGAAAAATCCTCGGGGAAAATGGCAAACTTGAAAATTGCCCGAAATCAGCCCAAAGGAAAACTTATACAGATTTTATTTGAAAAGGAAGCTGCCCTGAGCACGCCGCTCACTTATGACATTACTGCCTGGAGCTTGCCGTATGCCTATGGTCTGGAGGTGACGTCCGGTAAATTGACGAGTGGCACTGCAACTGAAAATCTTCCGGTGTTGGAAAATAAAGTGGATAAGTCAGCTGTTGCTTATCTATTGCCTTGGCAAAGTATGGAAGATGCGCGGTTTCTATCTCAACTATTGATGGAAAATGTAAAGGTGCGTTTTTCGGAAAAGGCTTTCAATAATAACGATACTTATTTTGAGCCCGGTAGTCTAATCATCACACGTGGCGACAATGCTTCCGTAGAAAATTTTGATAAAATAGTAGTTGAAACGGCAAATGAGCTGGAGCGGAAATTGACTGTTTCGACTTCTGGATTTTCAGCATCTGGTCCTGATTTTGGTTCGGGGAATATCAAATTGATCGATAAACCCAAGATTGGACTTTTACGTGGTGATGCGGTTTCCTCGCTGAATTTCGGCGCTATTTGGTATTACTTTGAGCAGGAGTTAAAATTTCCCGTGACTGTTTTGGGAACGGATTATTTCAGTCGAATCAATCTTGATGCTTATGATATTTTGATAATGCCCAGCGGAAGGTATTCTGGACTTTTAAGTGAAAGTACTTTGGATAAGCTTAAATCCTGGTTACGCAGCGGCGGAAAATTGATCGCGATAGATGGTGCCATTGCGCCTTTCGCGTCAAGCGAAGATTTTAAGATCACCAAGAATAAAACGGACGAAGTGCCAGACAAAAAAGCAGACTCGCTGTCTGAAAGATTGATCCCATATGCTGAACGGGAATCCTCGGGTGTCGATGACCTGATGACCGGAAGCATTCTGGAAACCCAGGTAGATGCAACCCATCCGTTGGCTTTTGGTTATCCACAAAATTATGCCACGCTAAAACTGGGGACCGACAGTTATGCCTTTTTAAAAGAAGGTTACAATGTAGCCTACATTAAGGATGCTCCCAAACGGATTTCGGGATATGCCGGCAAAAATGCTTTGCAGTCACTTGAAAATTCACTGGTTTTTGGAGTAGAACCTTACGGCCGCGGAAGCCTGATCTATTTTGTGGACGATCCGCTGTTTCGGGGCTTTTGGGAAAATGGCAAGCTGTTTTTTGCCAATGCCCTTTTTCTGGTGAACAATGGTTCTTATGACGAATAATTTATGACAGAATCCCTCTATTTTACCTGGATACAAAGTATCGTATTGCTTGTTGCGCTTTTAATAGTCCGCTATGCCTTCGTGCGATTGATAATAAGGAGGTATAAACAGGCCAACTTTGATATTATTCGTAAACAGATCGCGATCAAGCTGATAAATGTGCTGTTTTTTGTGATCTTGGCCTTTTCGGTTGCCGGGATTTGGGGACTGGACGGCGCTCAGGTGCTGGCTTACGTGGGTTCTGTGTTAACAATTTTGGGCGCAGCGCTATTTGCACAATGGTCGTTGTTGAGCAACATTACTTCGGGGTTGATTTTGTTTTTTAATCATCCGCTGAAAATTGGGGATTATATCGAGATCATAGATAAGGATTTCCCTATGGAAGGCCGCGTGGAAAATATCACCTTGTTTTTTCTGCACCTGCGAAATAGGGAAGGGCACGTATACACCCTAGCCAATACAATTGTCACCCAGAAAACCATGCGTATCTTAAAGCCCGAAGAATTTTTCGAAGAAATAAAGGAGAGCCAAGAAAGTGCTCCTACTGAAACCCTTCAATAAACAACAACCACATATGTAAATGCGCGGCTTGTTAAGTTTGATTTTCTGTTGTTTTTCCTTTTTGCTACAAGCTCAGGAGGCGTTGCAGGGAACAGTCTATGACGCTGCTGATTCAACTGCCCTCGCCAATGTTTCTATCTATTTTGACGGGACGACCGTAGGTACAATTACAAAGGGTGATGGTAGTTATATTTTACCTGACAATTATGCGACCAAGGCAAATGTGGTGATCAGTTTTCTGGGCTATGGTACCCTCACCGTGCCCGCAGAACAGCTACGCGGTAGAAAGGCTAAGATTTATTTGGCGCAGTCCACAGAATCCTTAAATGAGGTAGTTTTTGACGATGATCCCTGGTCGCGAGAGAAAAAGTTGGCCGAGTTTAAGCGGGAATTCTTAGGTCAATCTGAAGAAGCAAATCATTGCAGGATAAAAAATGAAAAGGCCTTGCGGTTGCGCTTCAGTCCATCGGATCAAAAACTTTATGCTGATAGCGTAGAACCTATTATTGTTACCAATAGGCATTTGGGCTATGAGGTGACCTATGAGCTAAGTGATTTTTTTGTTCGGTATAATCGTTTCACTGGCTCCTTTCTCCCCGAACTCGTGTATTATGAAGGGATTTCCCGTTTTAGGGAATTGAGGGCCAAACCCCGTAAACGGTTCTTGAAAAACCGAAAAAGTGCGTATGACGGTTCTCTCATTCATTTTAACAGATCGCTGGTCAAAAAGAAGTTGACCGAAAATGATTTTAGGATATTTTACAAACGTCAGGAGGTAGGGCCATACACCTATTTTGAGATGGAAGAAGTGGAATCTGGTATGAGTGTAGATGTTGCCGTCCCAGAACTTACCATTCTTTGCGACAAAAACTATCAATCTCAGTATATGGTTAATTCGCCCTTTGTGATTGATGCTTTGGGAAATCATTATCCTCCGGCAGCCTTGACCGTTAGCGGTGCGATGGGAAGGCGTCGCATTGCAGCTATGTTGCCTTTGGACTATGGACTTTCAGTAAAGGAAGAGTAATTATTCCAAAGTTAAAGCGGAATACCGTAAAGGTCAAAATCCTCTGCTTCGGTAATTTTTATGGTGCAGAATTCTCCGGTTTTGAGGTAGTGTTGGGTAGCATCGATAAGTACCTCGTTGTCCACATCGGGTGAGTCAAATTCTGTTCGGCCAATGAAATGATTGCCTTCTTTCCGGTCGATGACGACTTTAAATTCCTTGCCTATTTTTTGCTGATTCAATTCCCAGCTTATCTGCGATTGTATCGACATAATTTCGTTGGCGCGTTCCAATTTGACATCTTCCGGCACATCATCCACCAGGTTATAGGCGTGCGTGTTTTCCTCGTGAGAATAGGTAAAACAGCCCAGACGCTCAAAGCGCATTTCTTTAACCCAATTCTTGAGCAACTGATAGTCTTTTTCCGTTTCGCCGGGATAGCCAACAATTAAGGTCGTACGTATGGTCATCTGCGGCACTTTCTCCCGAAAGGTTTTCAGAAGCGCGTTGGTCTTTTCATAAGTAGTACCGCGTCGCATCGATTTCAATAATTTGGTAGAAATATGTTGCAACGGAATATCGATATAATTACAAACCTTAGGTTCTTCCAGCATTACGTCAAGCACATCCATCGGGAAACCGGTAGGAAAGGCATAATGCAACCTGATCCACTCAATACCTTCAACCTTTACCAATTCCTTAAGTAAATCTGCCAAGGCTCTTTTTTTGTATAGGTCAAGGCCGTAATAGGTAAGGTCTTGTGCAATAAGGATCAATTCTTTGATGCCCTGTACGGCCAGTTTCTCAGCTTCGGTTATCAGGTTTTCTATGGGTGTGCTTTTGTGCCCACCACGCATCAATGGGATCGCGCAGAATGAACACGGCCGGTCGCAGCCTTCGGCGATTTTTAGGTAGGCATAATTTTTTGGTGTGGTAGTCAGCCGCTCGCCAATGAGTTCGTGTTTGTAATCGGCACCTAAAGCTTTTAGCAGTCCGGGCAGTTCTGTGGTGCCAAAATATTGGTCCACGTCCGGGATTTCCTTTTGTAGATCGGGTTTGTACCTTTCGCTCAAACAACCGGTAACAAACACCTTATCCACCAAGCCTTCCTGTTTGCGCTGCACAAATTCTAGAATGGTATTGACACTTTCCTCTTTGGCGTTGGCAATAAACCCGCAGGTGTTGATGACCACTACGTTGCCCTCCTCTTCGTGAACCACTTCCTTATTGTTGGCCTTGAGTTGGCCCATGAGGACTTCACTGTCGTAAACGTTCTTGGAACAACCCAAGGTCACGACATTTATTTTATTCTTTTTGAGCGTTTTGGTGCGCATAGGGGGCAATTTTTTCGGGCGGCAAATATACGACGAATTGGGTAGAATGATACCCTTTCAGCTTTTAATGGAGCGTTTTGAACGTATTGTTAATTCTTTATTTTAAGTTTAAGATGATCTGTTTCGCTTTCGCGAAAGCGTTATTCTTCCATTATTTGCGGTGCTTAAACCGTTTGTGTGTCCATAGGTAATATGCGGGATCTTTTTTGATCTGCTCCTCAAGGATCTGCGCAAAGGCATCAGTGATGGTAAAGTCAGGATGCTCGTTGGGATTTTTTGCCAGCTGAACCATTTCGGTTTCATAAAAACCGCGTTTCACTTTTTCGGTTTTGAGATAAAGCACCGGCAGGTCAACGCGTTTGGCAATACGTTCCACCCCCGTAAAAAAGGGAACTTGCTGACCGAGAAAATGGGTAAAATAATTATCGGGATGGGCTTTGGGAGACTGGTCTGCCACAAAAGCGTAAGTGGCGAGAATACCTTCTTTTTGTTGCCGTCTTATAAGAATGACCGATTGCCGATTGGTAATCACTTTAGAGTTCCACCGGGCACGTATGCGGTGCATCAGGGCGTCGAAGTATTTGTTTTTAATGGGTTTATAAATTCCGTAGGCGGTATAATCCACGTGCAGTTGTAAGGAGGCCAGCCACTCATAACTGGCGTAATGCCCCAGAAGTACGACCGCGCTTTGGCCCTGCTTTTCCAATTTCTTGATAAAGTCTACATTTTTCAGTACAAAACGGGATGAAATCTCTTTTTCTGTGATCGAAATGGTTTTAATAACCTCAAGGAAAGAATCGCAAAAGTGGTGGTAAAAGCGTTTCTCGATGCGCTTTTTTTCCGCTTCTGACTTTTCAGGAAATGCAAGGTTCAGGTTAGAACGGACGACTTTTTTACGATAACCTAATATATAATAAACCAAAGCGTAAACACCATCTGAAATCCCATAAATGACCCAGAAAGGCATTTTTGAAATAAGGAGTAAGATGGGATAGACCAGCCAGTAAACGAGCCATTGCATGCGGGGAAATTTTGCGCAAATATAGGTATATTTGCGCCCTTAATAGACTTGTATGGGAAGATTGGATATTGTGACGGTAATCATTATTGCGCTCAACGGAATCATCAGTTACAAGGGTTTTAACGACTTTTCCTTCTTCGAAAAATACAAGTTCAACACAGGTGCAGTGCGTCGTGGGGAGCAGATTCGCATTCTTTCTTCCGGGTTTCTTCACGTGAACTTTCAGCATATCCTGGTCAATATGCTTACGCTCTATTTTTTTGCTTGGATCGTGATTGCCTATGTGGGCACGTTTTCTTTTGTGATTATTTATTTAGGCAGTTTGATCTTGGGGAATTTGCTTTCGTATTATTTTCATAAAGACGAATACCATTATTCTGCCGTGGGTGCCAGTGGTGCGGTGAGCGGCGTGCTGTATTCTGCGATTCTATTTGAGCCGAATATGCTCATTTACGGCTTTGTACCGGCCTATATCTTTGGGGTGGGCTATTTGTTGTACACCATTTACGGGATGCGCGCACAAAACGATAGCATAGGCCACGATGCGCACTTTGGCGGTGCGGCGGGCGGTTACATCCTTACAATTGCCTTTGCACCCTACTTGCTTCAGACAGATTTGTTGACCGTGGGACTACTGGCAATTCCTATCGTTGTGCTGTTTGTGCTCAATAAAACTGGGAAGATTTAATTCAGCTAAAGAAAAGGTTTTGAAAAATATGGATCTTTGTTAAAGGGATTTGTGTGAAAATTTGAATGTACGGTATATTGCCGTACATTTGTACAATATAGATTTGATATGGAAGCACAAATGGGCAAGGACGAACGCATAGAGTTAAGAGTATCTTCTACTGATAAAAGAATTTTTAAAAGAGCTCATAAGCTTACTGGGGGTAAGTCATTTAGCAGTTTTCTAGTAAGTATAGTTAAAAAGAAAGCTGAGGAAATTGTAGCTGAAAATGATAGGATTATTGCCACCGAAAGGGATCGGCAAGTTTTTTTTGAGGCTGTCTTTAACAATACAGAGCCAAATCAAAATTTAGTAGCAGCAGCCAAAAGGTATAAATCAAAAAAAGCCTAAAGTTGGATATTTCTATTTTAGACAAAAATCATAACAGAAAGAACTTTAGATGTGAAGAGCAATCGCTTACTGATTATATTCAAAAGCAGGTTAGTCAAGATGTAAAGAAAAGACTTGCAATCTGTTTTGTAGCTATTGATACAGACAATAATGTAGTAGGCTATTACACACTTACCAGTGAAAGTCTTGGAAGAGAGCAAATACCGGAGAATTACCTAAAAAAAGTTCCTAAGAACTACAATGCACCTGTGATTTTGCTAGGTCGATTGGCCAGGGATATCAGAGAAAAGGGATCGGGTCTTGGAGAACACCTTTTGCTCGATGCACTATTTAGGGCTTTCACTTTATCCGAAGAAAGTATTGGGGCAATGGCCGTGATTGTCGATCCAATCAATGAAAATGCAGTAAAATTCTATGGAAAGTACGGATTTGAACAATTACCAGATAGTGAAAAAATGTTCCTTCCAATGAATACAATTAAGCAAATAGTATAAAGTAAAATACCCACCCTTAAAAGTTCCCAAAGTGCTTCGCGATGCAGGAGCGTAGTTTAGCTAATGTGATCATAAATTATTTCACTTAAAGTGAAATTAAAAAAGATTAATCTAGTATCTCAACTACTCAATATCCCTTTTATATGTCCTGCGCCGCTTGTGCAACTGGTGGTCGTAGTTTTTCCAAAGTTGTTGGATAGCCTTGTTTTCTTCAAGTTCGGGGTTGGTTTCCACCTGTTTGATGCCGTTGTCGGTAAAAAGTTCGTGCATCTCCTGGAAAATCAAGGCAGTAACCCCTTTTCCCTGAAATTCCGGATCGATACCGATAAGGTAAAAGGCAGCTGTATCGTTTTTTTTGCGGGCTTTCCACAAATGATATAACCCAAGCGGAAATAATTTGCCATTGGCTTTTTTTAGGGCTTTGCTAAAGGAGGGCATGGTGATGGCAAAGGCGATCAATTTTCCTTTCTCGTTCTCAATACACTTTATATAATTGGGATGAATGTACGGGATGTACTTTTCCTTGTAATGGTCGATCTGGTATTGCTGAATCGGTACAAAGGTGCTGAGCGTATTGTAGGTTTTGTTCAGTAAGCCAAACATATCATTAACGTATGGTAAAATCTCTTTCGTATTGGTAAAATGAACGATTTTTAATTTGTAGCGCTCTTTTATAATACGTGCGAACTTAATTACCTTCTCCGTATTTTCCTTGGGAATCTTGATCTTGAATTCCACCCATTCTGAGGCTTTCTCAAAACCAAGTGCTTCAAAATGATTCTTATAATAGGGATAGTTATACCAGGTTATCATGGTATTGAGATAGTCAAAACCTTTGATAAGCATTCCTGCTTTTTCCATATTGCTAAAGCCCACAGGTCCTTCTATCCATTGCAGCTGGTGGAAACGGCCTATTTCCTCAACTTTTTTCATAAGGGCTTCGGTTACTGAGACATTGTCAATGGTGTCAAACCAGCCAAAACGCATTTTGGGCTTCTGTTGCTCGTTGATCTCAATACGGTTGATGATCGCAGCAACACGGCCAACAGCTTCTTGATTTTGATAAGCGATAAAAAAACGGGCTTCGGCATTTTTAAAAACAGGGTTTTTCTCTGGCGAAAAAGTATCAAGTTCATCACTGATCAAAGAAGGCACCCAGTTTTTTTCATTTTTATATAAACCAAAGGGATACTTGACAAACTCAAGCATTTCCTTGGAAGATTTCATTTCTTTGATTGTGATCATAAACAATGCATCATTATTGTCAAGACCCGGCTTAATTCGTTAGTGAAGGTTTTGGGTCCTTATGGCCGTCTAATCTAAAAGACAGTCCCAATGTTATTTGAAGTCTTCGCGGTGTCTCCTTGAAGTTCATCAGGGCACTCAAATCCAACTGAAAATTTTTCGAAGCCAAAAAAGCACCCCCAAAGCGCACAAGGTCATCTGCGTAAATATCGCTGTTGATCAGTTGATATTCTACAAAACCCGCAAATTTTTCGTCAAAAGAATGGGTAAGCGTGGTAATCCAGGTGTACGTAGGGTAGTCTGTGGTAAAGTAATCTGCAATGATGTTATTGACCCATACTAGAGACATATAGTTATGCTGGGTTATAAGTGCTGCTTGAGGCGTAAATCCCTCTTGGCTACCGGCAGGTACGCCCGGTGCTGAAAAGAAAGGATTTTCGTTATAGACAAAATTGGTACCGGAATACACCGAAACGGCAGGAATCAATGCGCGCCAGTCGGGTTTGTTATTGGCATGATAGCTATACAGATTTACTTTTTTTTCATAGTTCTTGTATGGATCGTAGATCAAGAACTTTAGTCCCACCATCAATCTGGGGAATCCACTTTGGTTAAGTTCAGCGGCATTTCCGCTGGTGCGAGTTATGGTCTCATAGGCATAGGAGCCACCCACGTTAATTTCCAGCTGCTCAAATAAAAGCCCGTAGCGCAACAGAAAATCGGCGCCCCATCCACTGGTTTCCGTTGCGAGGATTTCGTGACTTTCGTCGCTGTAGATCAAGCCGCTTTCCAGTTGCAGGACTCCGCGTCCCACGGAAAAAGCTCCTTGTGATTGCCCAGGTCTGTTAGAATTTATGGTCTCGGTATATTGGCCAAAACAATCGCTGATGGCTACAATAAACAAAAGAAAATAGAAGGAAATAGCTCGCATAAATCCAAGGTATGATAGGCGCATAAAGGGCAAACATACCATAAATAATATAGATTGCCTAGCGGTACTCCTGTAACGTTTAGCAGCCCTTAAAGTTGCCTATTTGGCTATTTTTTTAGAACCTTTTCCGGTGTAAAAGTTAACTTTGTACTTTAGATAGTACTATGAAGTTTTTACAGACCATTCTTATTATCCTGCTCCTTTACTTTGCGTTCAGGATCATATTTCGGCTGGCTGCACCTTATGTGATGCGTTACGTGGCGCGTAAGGCCGGGGAGCGTTTTCAGCAGATGGGCCGTGATTTTGCCAATTCTGGCAAATCACCTAAAGAGCCTGGAAAAACCACTGTTGAGAGTGCTTCTCAAAAGAAACGACAGTCAAACAAAACCGTAGGGGAATATATCGATTACGAGGAAATTGAGTAATTTGACCGCCGAATCATTTATTCGCATATGTCCTCTTTTTCCATCAAAAAAATACTGCCTCACCTGCTCGTTCTGACCGGTTTTATAATAATTGCCTTAATCTATTTCAGCCCGGTACTTCAGGGTAAGAAAATCTTTCAGAGTGATATCGCCCAATATATTGGGATGGCCAAGGAACAGATCGATTTTAGGGAAAAAACTGGCGAAGAACCGTACTGGACAGACGCTGCATTTGGCGGAATGCCTACCTACCAGCTTGGCGCCAAGTATCCCAACAACTGGGTGAAGAGCTTAGATCGTTCCATTCGGTTTTTACCTCGTCCTGCAGATTACCTGTTTCTTTATTTTATAGGGTTTTACATTTTGCTGCTTTCGCTTAAGCTTGATTGGCGGTACGCGGCGATTGGGGCGCTAGCATTCGGTTTTTCCTCTTATCTTATTATTATACTTGGCGTGGGGCATAATAGTAAAGCGCACGCCATTGCGTATATGCCGCTAGTTCTGAGCGGTATTTTGCTCACCTTCCGGCGAAAGTACATCTTAGGCTTCCTCGTTACGGCAATGGGTATGGCTTTAGAAATAAGTGCCAACCACCTGCAGATGACCTACTATCTCATGTTGTTGGTTTTGGTGCTTGGGGTGGTGTATTTAATAGATGCCTTCCGGCGAAAGGAACTCCAACATTTCTTTAAAAGCGTGGGACTTTTGCTGGTGGCTGTCTTGCTGGCGGTAGGTACCAATGCGACCAACTTGCTAGCGACTAGCGAATACACAAAATTCAGTACCCGCGGAAGCACCGATCTCACCATCAATCCGGACGCTACGCCAAAAGAGATGGAGGCAGGTCTCGACAAAGCCTACATCAACCAGTACAGCTACGGCATTACCGAAACACTCAACCTTTTTGTGGCTGGATTGTTTGGCGGCAGCAATTCAGAACCTTATGATAAGGACAGTGCTTTCGCCCTATTTTTACGACAACAAAATATTCCACCGGGTCAGGTGGAGCAAATCTTTGGTCAGTTTGGTTTGTATTATTGGGGAAGCCAACCCGGTGTTTCCGGTCCAGCTTATGTTGGGGCGGTGGTGATTTTCCTTTTTGTGCTGGGTCTATTTTTGGTAAAAGGCAGGTTAAAGTGGTGGCTTTCTGCAGGTACATTGTTGTCTTTGCTGCTCAGCTACGGCGGCAACCTCACTTGGTTTACAGACCTCTGGATTGACTATTTCCCGATGTACAACAAGTTTAGGGCGGTAACGTCCATACAGGTGTTGCTTGAGCTTTGTGTTCCGGTTCTGGCAATTTTTGGTTTGATGAAAATGCTTCAGGATTTTGACACTAAAGAAACGAAACTTCATGCCCTAAAATGGACCACTATTATCACCGGCGGTTTGGCACTGATTCTACTTGTATTCAAAAATGTACTTTTTGATTTCGCCGGAGGCAATGATGCTTTCTATATTCAAAATTATGGTCAGCCATTTATGAATGCGGTTAGGGAAGACCGTAAAGATTTATATACCGCTGATACTTTAAAAACTTTGATTTTGGTGCTGCTTGTGGCGGGATCACTATTGCTTTATCTGCAGAAAAAACTCAAAGAAAATTATGTGTTGCTGCTTGCTGCAATTCTTATCGTTTTTGATCTCGTTCAGGTTGACCGGCGCTATGTAAATACAGACAATTTTGTGGCGGCAAGACAGGTGGAGAATCCATTTCAAGTGAGTGCCGCAGATCAGCAAATTTTGCAGGACACCACACGGTATCGGGTATACGAACAGGCAATTGGCTTAAACGGTGCGCGTACGAGCTACTTTCACAGTTCACTGGGTGGTTATCACGGTGCAAAACCGGGTCGCTTAGCAGATCTGGCCGATTTCTATCTCTACCAAGGCAAAATCGATCCGCTTAATTTGTTGAATGTAAAATACATCATCGGTCAGCAGGAAGGCGAGGAATTTGTGCAGCAAAACCCCGATGCTGTGGGCAATGCTTGGTTTGTGCAAAATGTAAAAATTGTTCCTGATGCCAATGCTGAAATTTTAGCCATTGAAGAAATTGATCCCCGCCAAACTGCCATTGTACATGAGGATTTTGCGGAAGAACTTCCGGCAAAGCTGTTTCAGCAGGACAGTACGGCTCAGATCGATTTGGTCGAACACCAGCCCAATTACTTAAAATATCAATATAGCGCAAATCAGCAACAACTGGCCGTTTTCAGTGAGGTGTGGTATCCCGAAGGTTGGAACGCTTATATCGATGGAGAACTTACCAATTACATTCGGGCAGATTACATTCTGCGTGCGATGCTTGTACCGGCAGGGGATCACGTGATTGAATTTAAATTTGAACCGCAGGTGATTCAGACGGGGGGTGCCATCAGTTTAGCTAGCAATGTGGTACTGATCCTCATTGTTTTGGCTGGAATCTCGTTGGCCTTTCGGCGGAAAACAAATGATCAAACAGAATAGTCCGTTATGAATGCATCTTTTTATTTAAAATATAGAATCCTATTTGTGCTCGTCTTTTCAGTGCTTACTGCAGAAGCACAAGTGCCGGAAGTGCTACAAGGTCAAATGCAAGATTCGCTTTTGCCAATGATCAAACCAGGTACTTTCATTTACGATCAGGAAGGAGTTTTCAGTCAAACCGAAACCTCCAATCTAGAAGCCCGTCTTTCAGCCTACGAACAAGAAACCTCCCGCAAGATTGCTGTAGTCACTTTTGAAGCCATGAAGCCTTACGACAACATCGAAAATTATGCAGCGGCATTAATCAAGAAAGGAGTTGAGGACAAGGCCGTTGGCGATAATGGTTTGATCTTGCTTTTCAGTATTTCAC
>JBATUQ010000029.1:0-105210 GCA_049671285.1 Leeuwenhoekiella sp.
ACCTGCAATTGTACCTAAATGAGTTCATTTACAAGCTCAATAGAAGGTATTTTGGAAACAGAATTTTTGACAGACTAGTGATAGCAGCTATTACAGCTACTGGAAGTTAAACGGATATGCAATAATACTATCTACTCCAATTGGCTAAAAGGTTTTTAACAGCTATCTTAACAATTTTGTTGACTTTTCAGAATTTATCCAATTCTTATGCCCAAGCCAACAACACCGAAGCCGCTCTTTACAACATTGGTATCAGTTCGATCATCAGCGGTATTGGCTCAGTAATCAATAAGGATAAGGATGAAAAATTAGGTAAATCCCTACTTAATGGGATGGGTAAAGGTGCTCTTGGCGGATATATCATTTTTGAAAGCAAACGTATTCTAAGGGAGGTACAGCGACAGCAAGTGCTGGAGTATTCGTGGCCATCGAAAATCACCAATGCTATAGGTACGAGCATTGTGGAAAACGGTGCTAGCAACAGGGGATTTTTTGATCAGATGAACCTGAATATCGGTTTTCTGCGACTTGAAGTTCATGCTAAAGAGCACTTTAAAGTAAAACCAAAAATCGCGCCTATTGAGCTGGCATTTTTCATAGGCGCATATTCCCAAAGCAAGTTCGAACCAATGCTCTCCTTAAGAACTGGACAGTTTATATTCAGCAGTGCTACAAGTAGGTGGGAAGAGACAAATTCAAATGGGATCGCATTGCCCGGCATTATAGTTTTTAAGAGAAGTATTCAAGATCAATCCAGACTAACTCAAATAATAAGTCACGAAATCATCCATCTTTATCAGCATCAGGATTACAATGGCTTCAATGCCTATCTCAACAAACCGTTGACTAGACTTTCTGAAAAGTCCCCTACCTTTGATGCTTTGAATTGATGGATATAATGGAACCCGCAAATGATAGTACAACGTTAAAAAGGGTATTTTAAGGATAATGATAGGGATTGCTATTATGACAACTTATGGGAACACGAAGCAGGATATTATTCTAGCACGATAAACTACTATTAGACCATACTGTGACTAATCCCTCCGCTTCCGTTCCCTCTTAAGCAAATCCAGTTCCCTATTCGTCTGCCCAGCCACAGAAGTATTCTCCTCTGCCCTTCTGATTAAATAGGGCATAACATCCTTTACCGGGCCAAAAGGCACATACTTTGCCACATTGTAGCCGTGGGCGGCTAGGTTAAAACTGATGTGGTCGCTCATACCATAAAGTTGGCCAAACCATATACGACGATCCTTCTTATCCAGACCCATTTGATTTATCAGTTCGATGGCCAGGTAATTGCTTTCTTCATTATGGGAACCCACAAAGAGCTGAATATCTTCAAGCATACTGAAGGTATAAGAAAGTACGGCATTAAAATGTGCATCCGTCTCAAATTTGTCCTTACAGATCGGGCTGGGATACCCTTTTTCCTTGGCACGTTCCCGTTCTTTTTCCATATAGGCACCGCGCACGATTTTCACGCCCAACTTATAACCTTTTTGTTTTGCTCGCTCGTGCAGGTCCTTCAGATATTGCAGCCGGTCCCAGCGGTAGCATTGCAGGGTATTATATACGATGGGTTTTTCTGTATTGTATTTTTCCATCATTACTTCGACCAAATCATCTGCGGCTTTTTGCATCCAGCTTTCTTCGGCATCAATAAGCAAAGTCACGTCGCATTCCTTGGCTTTTGAACAGACGTCATCAAAGCGCTTTTTAATACGTTGCCACTCCCCTTGTTCATCTTCCTTGAGTGTTTCGGACGCACTCACCTTTTCCCAGATTTTCATTCGGCCGAAACCGGTAGGCTTAAAAACCGCAAAGGGCATGGCCTGTTTATTTTCCGCGAAAGCGATCAACTGCAGCACCCGCTTTAATGCAGAATCAAACTGATCTTCCTCTGCCTTTCCTTCTACCGAAAAATCCAAAACCGAATACACCCCTTTTTCATACATCTTATCGACCACCTCCATACAATCTTCCTCATTAATGCCACCGCAAAAGTGGTCAAAAACAGTTGCGCGTATGAGACCTTCTACCGGCAGATTGGCTTTAAGGGCAAAACGGGTGGCCGTGGTTCCTATCTTAACCAGCGGTTCGTTTGAAATCATTTTAAATAAAAAATAGGCGCGATCTAGCTCGCTGTCCTTTTTTAGGGCGAAAGCGGTTTGGGTATCTTCAAAAATTCGGTTTCTAAGCATAGGGGAAAATTGGCGGCAAATATACCCAGAAAAGAATGTGGGCTTTGTCAAAAAGATATTAATATTACGGCATAAAAGTTAAGAGATGCAGCCCATACAAGCGAAAAACTATCAGGTCGTTTTTAACAAAACCGGATATACCGCGCTCAACGATATAGTAAAAAGCGGAAATTACAGCACGATCTTCGTCTTGGTCGATAGCCATACCCACGAGAGCTGCATCCCTGTATTCTTAAGTCAACTACAAACCGAAATTACTATAGAAATCATCGAGATCGAAGCTGGTGAGGAATATAAAAATCTCGAAACTTGCAGCGGTGTCTGGAGTGCTCTTTCTGAACTGGGAGCAGACCGCAAAAGCCTCATGATCAACCTGGGCGGCGGTGTGGTCACAGATCTTGGCGGATTTGTGGCCAGCACTTTTAAAAGAGGCATCGATTTTATAAACGTACCCACTACCCTGCTGGCCATGGTCGATGCTTCGGTAGGCGGAAAAACCGGTGTCGACCTTGGTAACCTCAAAAACCAGATAGGGGTGATCAACAATCCAAAAGTGGTTTTGGTTGCCACCGAATTTCTTCAGACCCTTCCCCAAGTAGAACTGCGTTCTGGCTATGCCGAAATGTTAAAACACGGTCTGATAACCTCAGATTTATATTGGCAGCAGGTAAATACCGTTCCTTTTGATGATCTGGAGAAACTCGACAATTTGATTTATGATTCCGTATTAATAAAAAATGAGGTTGTGCTCGAAGACCCTTTTGAAAACGGACTCCGGAAAACCCTCAATTATGGGCACACCCTAGGCCACGCCATTGAGTCTTATTTCCTGACCCATCCACAGAAAACAAAATTGTTGCACGGGGAGGCCATTGCCATCGGTATGATTCTCGAGACCTACCTCAGCACGCAGCTTACTGGTTTTGATGCCATCAAGCTGGATGAAATTACCGCGGTTTTCAAAGCTCAATATCCTCAGGTTACCTTCGACAAGGATGATATTCCCGCAATTATTGATTTGCTTAGGTATGATAAGAAAAACAGCCACGGCCGGGTCAACTTTGTTCTTTTAAAGGATATTGGCACTCCGGTCATCGATGTGCAGGTTGAGGAGAAACTGATTTTAGCAGCATTTGAATTCTACCAGAAAAATTAACTTATTTTTAGTCCCGAACGCTTTGCCACCCTTTCATTTTTTTTACTTTTGAGTTCCATCAAACCCTATCAATATGCGACGCGTAATCGTAGATTTTAAAAAATTAACCCCCGAAATTTTGGCTATGTTGGTCGACAAATATCCCTATGGGTATGATGACGATCAGATCATAAAATTTAAAAATGCCAAAAACGAACTTATTGAAGCTGTAGAGGTTCGCACCGAGGACACCATTTACCTGGTCAAGGTCAGTAAGAAACTGGAGAACAGTATGGAAAATTATGATGAGGATGATTATGATGTGGCAGATCTACAGGAGCCTATCAGTGAGATTCCCGTAAAACCTGTTGATGAGGAGGATGTAGACGATCTCGACACTCCTGAAGAAGATGATGACGAACAGGACGACGAAGATTAATAAGCACCAATAGTTCATTTGAAAATAGGACAACAAAAAGCCCGATAAATAAATTTATCGGGCTTTTTGTATCTACATACTCCATTAAACTTTAAGCTTCAACTGTTTCCTTACTTTCAATTTCAGCAAGGTAGCGTTCAGCGTCCAGCGCGGCCATACAACCGGTACCGGCAGCGGTAATTGCTTGCCTGTATTCCTTATCCTGCACATCACCACTTGCAAATACACCAGGCTTGGTTGTTTTGGTGGTTTTAGGATCAGTGATTAAATATCCCGTTTCGTCCATTTTCAACTGACCCTTAAAAATATCGGTATTCGGCTTATGGCCAATGGCAATAAACAGTCCCGTAATGTCTATCTGTGATGTCTCATTAGTCTCGTTGTTGATCATTTTAAGACCTTCAACTACTTGATCACCAAGTACTTCCTCAACTTCCGTATTATATAGAACCGTAAGGTTTTTCTTTGAATTAACACGATGTTGCATCGCCTTTGAAGCACGCATTTCCCCTTTACGTACCAGCATGGTGACGTGCTCACAGATGTTTGCTAAATAGGTCGCCTCTTCGGCAGCGGTATCCCCACCACCTACGATGGCCACTTTCTGTTTTTTATAGAAAAAGCCGTCACAAACAGCGCAGGCACTTACCCCACCGCCCCGCAGGCGTTGCTCGCTGGGCAATCCCAAATATTTAGCGCTTGCCCCGGTAGATATGATTACGGTTTCGGCTTCAATGACTTTATCGTTGTCAATGGTAACTTGATGAATACCGCCCAACTCATCACTGAACTGTACCGAAGTAGCCATGCCTATACGTACCTCAGTCCCGAAGCGTTCTGCCTGTTGTTGCAACTGCACCATCATGGTAGGCCCGTCTATTCCATCGGGATAGCCGGGAAAATTATCGACCTCAGTGGTGGTGGTCAATTGCCCGCCGGGCTCCAGACCGGTATACATCACTGGTTTTAAATCGGCTCTGGCCGCATAAATCGCAGCTGTATAACCGGCAGGTCCAGACCCAATGATCAGGCATTTTATTTTTTCATTTACCATAATAACTTCATTTATTTAAACACAAAATTACTTTTTATGATTCGTTTTAGAAAAGGTTGGTCGTCCTATTCGGCTGGAACTTGCCTAATGCTTTCTTAAAATGGGTTTTTTCCGATTGAAAAGCAGCAAGTTTGAATATATTTAAAACTAAACCGCATCGATTATGACACCGCTACAGTTTCGTCCCTTCCTTTTCCTTATGACCATCGGGCTCATTGCCTGTGCCCAAGAGCATCCCAATGATACAATCAAAGAAAATCAACCGCCGGTCACGATGGCTGGTGATTACGACCATGAAGTCGTTGTGCCGGATATCTCCATACCTTGGGGTTTTGATTTTTTACCTGACGGAAGTATTCTGATTACAGAGAAAAGCGGTGAGATTTTTCATTTTTCCGATGGTGAAAAAATATCGGTTACAGGGGCTCCAGAGGTTTATGTACGTGGGCAGGGAGGTCTTATGGATCTACGTGTGTCCCCAGATTTTAGCACGACACAGCATATTTATATTACTTATGCCTCCAGTGAGGGCGATGCCAAAGGTGGCCACACAGCGCTAATGCGCGCAAAGTTTGAAAATAATGGCTTGACCGAAAATGAGGTGCTTTACAAAGCAGTTCCCAATACTACTAAAGGTCAGCACTGGGGCAGCCGGATTGTCTTTGATGATGCCGGCCATCTATTTTTTAGCATTGGTGAGCGCGGGCAGCGCGATGTAAATCCGCAGGATATTACAAGGGACGGCGGAAAAATCTACAGATTAAATTTAGACGGAAGCATCCCTTCAGACAATCCGTTTGTTGGTGAAAAAGATGCCAAAGAAGCTATTTGGTCCTATGGTCACCGCAACCCTCAAGGCATGGCAGTGAACCCAGAGAATGGTGAAATATGGGATAATGAACACGGCCCTCGCGGTGGTGATGAGATAAATGTTATTGAGAAAGGTGCAAACTACGGCTGGCCGGAGATCACCTATGGGATCAACTACAGCGGGACACCCATTACTGACGAAGTCTCAAGACCTGAAATGAAACAGCCCTTGTATTACTGGGTCCCCTCCATCGCACCAAGCGGAATGGATTTCGTCACGGGATCAAAATACCCCGATCTCTTAGGGGGTGTTTTGGTTGGCTCGTTAAAATTTGCGTATTTGGAACACCTTTCACTTTCTGAAAATAAAGTAGTTCGACGTAAAAAACTGCTAGATGGAATAGGTCGCGTAAGAAGTGTGCGCCAAGGTCCCGATGGATTTATATATGTGGGGGTTGAAGGTGTTGGTATTGTCAAGCTATTGGCTAAATAGTACAGTTATTCAATCCTGATATAATTTTCTGAGCTAAAACGCTTCCCATCTTCTGAAACATTTATCTGGCTGAACCTGTCCCCGTGCATTTCCAGTTTGAATGTAAATACACGCATGGTATCTATAATTTCCATCATAGATGCAGAACCGTATTCCAGACGTTCTTCCAGCGTGCTATCTGTCGCTTCATAGTGGCCGTAACCAAACCACTCCGTAGTATTTTCCGGAACATAGCGCGTCCACATAACTTTGTCATTGGTGTACATTTTGATTTGGCGGTAGCCATCCGTTGTTTCTACGGTATCCACGATCTGATCATTTTCAAACAAATAAAAGCTTTCCAATTGCCAAGCACCACGCATTATATAATCTTCGGGCGCTTCGGTATCTATTTGTACGGTTCCGCTAGTAAGGGTTGCTAAAAGAAAAAGGATGAGGATATTTTTCATAACGGTAACTTTAATGGTTTCAAAATCAACCTTTAAATTACAACATTTCACATTAAGTTGCGAATAATTCAATTTATTTTAGTGTTCTTTAAAATATTACAAAATAAATACTCAAATATTTAAGGATATCAAACCATAAGAATCTGCCGGAATTTTTAAACTACCTGACGAAATGCGAACTAAAAATGGTTTGCTGATCTGCACTAAAACTTTATATTTGCAGCCCTAAAAAACGGTAGTCGGTGCAAGCCCGAATACATTTTTACATTTCGGGTAGTAGCTTAGTCCGGTTAAAGTGCGCGTCTGGGGGGCGCGAGATCGGAGGTTCGAATCCTCTCTACCCGACTTTTTAAATTTGAGGACACCACATCGGTGTCCTTTATTTTTATATAGCGACAAGATCTAGAAAAAGAGGGTAGAAGTTCAAAATGGTATTTAGTGTTTCTCTCGCTGTTTAGGATCTGATCAGTTCTCCCTGATTCTCTGGATTACCCGTCAACTCACCTTAAGCTGTTATATTCTAATTTGACCTGTTTAATTACAACATTACATTCTTTTTAACAGGATGAAGTGCTTCTCCTCACTTTCCAAAGCAAGAAAAATGAAATCTGGATTCTATAAAAGACCTTTGTGGAATTGTGATAATTTGAAAGGCTCCAATTCAGAAAGAACTCCTTGCAAATCCTGAGCCTATGTGAAGGTCTGAAAGGTTTTTCAGTCATTCATCAACAGATCGAACTGCTGGACGAAAATAGGATTAACAAAATGGTTCAAGAAACTTTTAAGGGATTAAATCTAACAAGGACTTTTAAAATACAGCTCAACAAAGGCCTCTTCGCAAAGGCTAAGCCTGTTTTAACATTGTAAGTAAATCTTCTTTGGTAATTGGTTTTATGATATAGTCCTGTACCGTTTCAGAATATTCTTTTACCCGGAGTGCATCGGCGGGATCAATGGAAGAGGTCACGATGAAAATAGTGATTTTTTTAGGACAGTCCACTTTAATGAATTCATCCATAAAATTCCATCCGTCCATCACAGGCATATTCAGATCAAGCAGGATTACTTCCGGTATTTTCTCTGGTTGTTTGGCAATCTTGTACTTCAAATCTTCCAGAGCATTTTCAGCATTCTCATAATGTAAGATCTCATCACAGAAATCAGCATTTTTAATCAACTTCTTCGCTCCAAAAATAAATACTGGATCGTCATCTATAATACAAATGGTCTTAACTCTTTTCATATTTGAACGTTATCGTTAAGGTAGTCTCCCTACCGTTAGAACTTGCAGTCGCCTAGCTACCCATAACTTTGGTATGATTTTTTAGAAGAAATAAAACAAATCCACCGGGACATCTGTAAAAACTTGAACATTTTAAAAATCGGAATTGTTTTACTGCTATGCAAATTTAGATTGATACCCCTCCCGTCAAACTACATCGCTTTTAAAATAGTCCAGCACGCCTAAAAACTTGATCTAATTTTTAACATATACGTTGACTCAACCTTATCATATCTAAATGGTAACTACTTACGATGTAACAAAGAATAATAGCACACCTAAACAAGGAATTAAGTCCGAAAATAATTAGGTTTTACTATGAATATTTGGCTTTTACAATGTCGATACAATCGCTTAGAAGTGGTGCTCGTTCTAAACTGTAGCCAAGTCTTTTTGGCAAGATCTTGTAAACCCCAACCAATTGCTTCTACAATTTCAGACGATTTTCAAGCTATCAAACTCAGAATCCTTAACGACAGGAAATACAACTGAATGTTTGATTGCCCCGGATTATTATAATTATGGCAACGGCAGACTCTGATTGATTGCAATTATGAACTGTTAGATATTTTGATTTTTGGAAATTATTAATGCGACAGTACCCTGCATAATTATCTAATTGTGCCGTTCTATCTCACCGGTTACAATGCCATTTTATATAAGAGCCTTGCGCAAATCATATCGGTATTTGGTTCTTAGGTAATTAATACTGACCCCAAAGAAAAAACAGTATTGTTGGGAGTGGTAATGCTTTGATTCTTTCCTTCAAATTATTAAAAAAAGGTAACTCTTAAAAAGAATCCTCACGCAACCCTAAAGGCTTAAACACAATCATACCCTCTCCATCATCAAGGCACAGCTAAGATTTATCATAATCGATCTTAATTATTTCCAGCTGGCGTTGCTCCTGCTTCAGTTGTAAAGTGGTGCGATCCCCTACTTTTAATCCGGTGAGGGTTTTGGCGATGGGGGCCACAAAAGAAATTTTGCGTTGTTTTACATCGGCCTCATCCACACCTACTATCTGTATGGTAACTGGTTGGGATGTTCCATTTATCGTGTAGGTCACGTATGCACCAAAGCGAACCTCGTGGTGATTTTCGATGGTACTTAAAAGCCTGGCGCTTTGTATGCGTTCGTTGAGCAAGTTGAGTTTTCCGTTGAGCAAAGCAAGTGCCCGGCGGCGTTCACGCTCGTCGGTTTCTACCAGATTGGCGATTTCATGCTCCATTAGGTTTTTTTCCCTTTTAAGGGCTTGTAGGCCATTTTGGGTAACATAATTGGTCGCACCGTCCGGCAATGCGGGGCGTGGCGGTATAAGCGGTGCTTCCTCCTGATCGTCTTCTTTTACAAAACCTCTGCTCATAATGTTTCAAATAACACAGAATATACAGTTTGAATTAATAGGTTTCCTTAAAATTGCATTAAATGTAATTTAGGTCGTCAAGCTGGCCTTCATATTTCGGCCCTATTAAAATCATCAAATAAATTCTTCTTGACCTTAGATCAAAAGTTTGTCAGAACAAGCGGTTCTCCTTAAAGTGAATCGACGCCGATCTCAGCCATTATTATTTCTTGATCATTTCCGAGCGGTTCTCTGCAGTTTCTACATCAAATTTTAAAATTGAGCCAGACTAGTACCTTTGACCGGGACGGCTTAAAATGAATACGCAAAATTTCCCAATCCCCCATAAAAAAACCCATCGCAAGGATGGGTTTCGGTAAATTTTAAAAGTGTACTAAATATATATTAGAGAACTCTTACGTTTACTGCGTTTGGGCCTTTTTTGCCCTCTTGAAGATCAAATTCAACTTCGTCGCCTTCGCGAACTTCGTCGATCAAACCTGTGGCGTGTACAAAATGATCTTTGTTCACACCTTCTTCTGTGATAAATCCAAATCCTTTGGCGTCATTGAAAAATTTCACTGTTCCTTTGTTCATGATACTGTAATTAAATAGTTATTTTACTTTGGTAAAAATGGTGCTATTAAATTGATTTCTAATGAATTAAATCACTAAATTTAAAAATATATATAACACACTTAAAATCAGTTACTTAAAATAATATTTTTACAAAATAATCGTTAAAAGACAGCGCTTCCCTTTAAATTTCGGAAGCTATTAAAGGAGCAGCTTTTCAAATTCTGCGTATTGACCCTTTTTGGCAACCTCATTCCATCTCTTTCTGTTCGTCAAACTTTTTCTTGCTCAGCAATACGCCAAGGGGTCTCAAGGATTGAATGTGCAGTAATACCACCGTAATGATCCCTATGACGGGAATGGCAAGTACCATACCCACAATACCCCAAACCAAGTTTCCTATGATCACGGCTACTATTATTACAAAGGGATGCACATCTACCTCATCACCCACCACAAAGGGTTGCAGCACGTAGCTTTCCAAAAACTGCGTCACTGAGAATGTGATTACAATTCCCACAAGGGTCATGGGATTCCCGGTCGTAAGATAACCGAAGGCCATCGCCATCGCAAAACCTATAATATTACCTATGTACGGAATGATCGTCAACAAGGCCGCTATAATGCTGACCAAAATAAAATTGCTTACGCCAGATATCCCCAACCCGATGGAATAGACGACCGCTAGCAATCCCATCAATATCAACTTGCCGCGCAGGTATTTTGGAGCGACCTTAGAAGAATCAGTCATCATTTTTTCAACCTTTTCCCGCCGGTTATCTGGTGACACATGCACTAAAAATGCACGGAACCGCAGCCGGTAGCGCAGCATAAAATAGATATAGACCATCGTTAACAGGAAATTGCCCATAAAACTGCTGAGTGTTTTTAGTGCTGTAGCCACTTTCCCTCCTGCCGACTGCATAGACACCCCGGAAGAAGATTGAGATTGCTCCGGCCCTTCTCCGGCTTCTCTGAAGTCCATAAAAGAAAGGTCCTTTTTTTCTGCCGGTGTATTCCGCACCAAGTAATCCTGAAATTTATCGACCTTTGGCTTCATTGTTTCCTTGATCTTGGGCCAGTCATCTGCGAATGTTTCTATCTGATACCCGGCCAACCAAATTATTCCCACCGCAGAGAAAAATACAATAAGAGTCCCCAACAATGCCGCCACTGATTTTCCCATCCGGCGTTCAAACCAGTTGACCAAAGGTAACACGACCAGTGCCAAAACCCCGGCAGTAAAAAAAGGTGCAAGAAAACCTTCAGCCTTTACCAGACTGTCAAATAAAAAATAGAGGAAAACAATGGCAACGGTAGCATAGAGCAGCATCTGTTTGACGTTCAGTTTCATAGTACGCAGGCTTGGGATTAATGCTATAAATATTTAAATGTGAATTGCTTAGGCCGAATAATTTAAGACTCCTACATTACATTTATTTTCGGTTTATTAAAAAAATAACATTCGGAAGATTTCAATGGAATGGATCATATCCCAAACTTTTCACAAAGGTAGGGAGCCTATGGTGCAGTCGTCAACCATTGCTTATCTTAGGGCTAACAAAGAAAATAAAAACAACCATGAACAAACAGAACAAAGGAAAAGGATTATTGGCTATATTAGGTGTCATAGGTGGCGCCTTGGCCATATGGAAATACAAATCCCTCAGCCCTGCCGAAAAATCACGTTTAAAGGAATCCCTTTCAGACGTTAGCGAGCAAGTGACCGGCAAGGTGAAGGATATTGTTTCAGATGTAGAAAGCGGAGCCAACAGCACCTATAAGGATTTAAAAAAAGCGACAGGTAAAGCTTGACCCAGTAAAAAATAATGAATATTGGGAAAGGTTCTCAAAGGAGAACCTTTTTCTATTTAAGAAACCAAGACTACATCAGAACACCCTTGCTCGAGGTGATGGGATCGGGAAGTTCGGTCTCGCCCAGCATTTCGCGTAGATCGATCTCAATAGTGCGGCAAAGTGAGAGCATTGGGATGTCATAGGCCATCCCCTGAAAAGGATTCTCCGAATAATCGCCAATGAGTTCCATCACCACATAGATCCAACCTATGAGTACCGTTCCCGGCACGGCCAGCCAGTTGCCGTGATTGCCCAGTTTGCTGAATTCTGTAGCCATCCCAAAAGGCAGCAGAAATATAAATATCCAGATAAAAACAAAGCTCATATTGGCGTATTGCCGCGGCAGCGGAAACTTCTTGATACGCTCACATTTTCCCTGATGCTCGTAAAAATGATAGAGAATCTGCTGAAGCTCCACGTGCCTAAAATTGTCGAGGAGGCCTTTTACATGAATTTCGGAGAGGTCCTGCGCTTGCCCATCGATAAGCTGGGTTGCCATATTTTTAAAGCAGATGAGCTTTTCATATTCCATATCATTTAGAAAAACCCTGAGATCTTCTTGGCGAACATCCTGTTTTATAGTGCCCAGCCCAGAATATTTTCTATAGCGCTCCGCTAAATGGCCTATGGTACCGCTCTGATTGGCATGTTCCCATTGTACCACCTCAAGCAACTGCAGGCGCAGGCTGTACAACCAGGCGATATGCCTGTAAATAAGTCGGCGGTGTATTTCCTTTAAAGCTGCGCCATCCACTTTATCAGATGCGTGGGTGTTGTTTATAAAGGCTTTGACCCCACTGCCCCACGCCCGGCTACTATTGACTATTGCACCCCATATTTTACGTGCCTCCCACATTCTGTCATAGGCTGAATTGTTTTTGAAACCCACATAAAATGCCACCGCAGTGCCCATTACGGAAAGAGGTAACCAAGGAATATTGAGCCATCTCAAGTTAGAATATTCGTGGAGCGCAACCGCCGCTGTTGACCAAAGGATCAGCCAGACAATATGAAACCCCGTAAATTTGAGGATACGGCGTACACCAAGAAATTTGTTAACGATCATACGTAGTAGGTAACTTTGCTTCCGCGAAAATTTTGACCAAAATACTAAATTTTCAGAAGCATAAAGACTTGCCAAACACCGATTTTAAATACTGAGGGATTTTGGCCAAGCCGAAAGAATTCAGAACAAAACAGGAAAGTTTTATGCTGAAACAGCCATCTCCTGATGAATCTCTTCCATGATTTCAGAAAATATTCGGAAAGATTTCAATTTAACTTGATGGTCATAAGTGTTGGTGACCACAATCAGTTCATCCACCTGTGACTTTTGTATAAATTCCTGAACCTGCTCTTTAACAGTTTTTCGACTACCAATAAATGAATACTTGAGCATCTGCTGAAGCGCCGGATGTTCGTACAGTCCCCGAAGTTCACCGTTCATTGCTGTAGGTGGTTGTACATAGTCGCGCTGCCCGGTGAGAATGCCTATGAACATGCGTATCAGCGAAGTTGCGATCCGTACAGCTTCAGCATCAGTTTCTGCGATGATTACATTGACCCCGGCCAGGGTATAGGGTTTCTCAAGGTCCCCAGAGGGCTGAAACTCTTCCCGATAAATACGTAGCGCATCGTGCAATTGCGCGGTTGCGAAATGACTGGCAAACGCATACGGCAATCCTTTTGCTGCTGCCAGATGGGCACTGTCTGTACTTGAGCCGAGAATATAGATGGGAACATCAACACCTTCCGCCACGGTGGCACGCACTTTATGATTCTCGTTTTCCTTGGAGAAATATTGCTTGATCTCGTCCACATCCCGCGGAAAGGAATGCGCCGCCTGCATAAAATCGATGCGGATGGCCTGCGCGGTTTCCCGATCGGTTCCCGGAGCGCGGCCCAGCCCGAGGTCGATACGGTTGGGATAAAGGTGGCCAAGCGTGCCAAACTGCTCTGCAACAATTAGCGGCGAATGGTTGGGCAACATTACTCCTCCGGAACCCACCCGGATGGTTTTGGTATTTTCTGCCACCTTCCCGATAAGGATGGAAGTCGCGCTGCTACCCACCGCGATCATATTGTGGTGCTCAGCCAGCCAGTAACGGGTATATCCACATTTTTCTGCCATTTGTGCGAGTTCGACTGTCTGGTTATAGGTCTGCGGAATACTGCTACCACGGGAAATAAGCGCCAGATCAAGAATGGAATATTTTATATTTGCGGTTTTCATAGTGTCATTTTTAATAAATGCTTCAATCTTAAAATAAGCAAAACCTCTAAATAATCATCAAATTCTGGAGTCCTTTCCAAAAGCGTTTCAACAACAAGGGTCAATCTAATCCTTCCACCACAACATTGAAAAATCATCTTTGGCATTGCATATTTCGCCCAGTTTTGGTATGATGAATGGTAGTTGTTTCGCTTTCGCGGAAACATCGAATCTTTTTACAGGATCGTTCCAATCATGTTGCGCCAAGGCAAAAGCACCCCAATGTACAGGCATCGCTTTTTTAACGCCAGCATCAAGTGCAGCCTGTACAGATTCCTCCGGATACATATGGATCAAGTGCCACTGCTCATTGTACTGCCCACATTCCATAAAACCGAAATCAAACGGGCCCAACCGCTCCCCTATTTCGGTAAAATGTTTTCCGTAGCCGCTATCACCGCTGAACAAGATGTTGTGTTCGTCAGTTTTAAGAACCCAACCGCCCCAAAGCGATTTTGCCCTATCGGTCAATCCCCGGCCAGAGAAATGACGGGTGGGAGTAAAGGTGATCTTAATGCTATTAAAACAGACTTTCTGCCACCAGTCGAATTCCGTGATGATCATCGGGTTGATTTTCCACTTTACCAAATGTCTCTTGACGCCCAGTGCCACATGAAAACATTTGACCCTAGACTTAAGCTTTTTTATGCTGTAATAATCCAGATGGTCGTAGTGGTCGTGAGAAATCAAACACAGATCAATGTTGGGTAAGGCGTCGATGCTGTTTAAGGTATTCTGGGAAAAACGCTTGATGCCGAAGGGCGAAATGGGCGCTGCATCGTGCCCAAACATCGGGTCGATCAGGAGTGTCTTACCTCCTAATCGCAGCAACAATACCGAATGCCCGTACCATACAAACTGAAAATCTACTGTTGCGTCTAAGAATGCAGCTGTATTTAATGGCTTAATCGGCAGGGGGAATTTTGGTTGACGGTTGCCTTTCGCAAAAAACTGCTTGTACAACAATTTTGGAATATCTTTGACTGTAATTGACATTTCGGTCTGCTCAAGATTTTTAAATGAAGTTCCTTTCCATTGCTGGGACTGACTGTACCGCTTCAGGTCTTCTGCCGAAGGCTTAGCGCCAAATTGATAAAACATATGGTATGGGTTGCGGTGAGATTATACTACACCAAGATACCATAAATAAAGCGCTTGGAACAAGAATCTAAATTGGCAGCAGCAAAGCATACCAGGAGCTATTTCTTCATTACTTATTCATAATTTCAGTCTAACGGGAATTCTTGCTACTCCAAATCCCCTAAAAAAAAAGATGCGCCAAAATCCTATTGTCTAATTTCCGCTACATAAAGACAATATTTAATTGAAATTTTCCCTTCTACAGTTTGGAAAGGTATGTTAAAACAACAACGTCAAAGGCTCATCGAAAAGATTACTCAAACATAAAATTCGCACACCTTAAAATGAAAAAGTACCCATTTACATAAAAATCAAAAATTGAACTGGAAAATGAGGGTGTCGCAAAAAAGAGCTGTCGAATTCCACCATAAGTATAATAGCGAATAAATCAAATGCTCATAAGGATCAAGGAGCAGTTAATAGGGGTAGCTAGAAATATGGTGTTGCATAGGTCATCTAAGAAATCAAGACTAAAATTAGCCAGAATGACCCCTGGGAATGTTTAAAGTAGCGTGCAACAATTCCGACAGCGAGTTTCTTAAAAAGTTAGAAACTTTGCATCAAGGAAGGCACCTTTGGAGCGATATACTGGCTGATGGTAAAAATAGGCCAATCTATCGCACTGGTGCTGGGTGGTGTCATTTTGAGCATTGTAGGCTTTGACCCCAATGTTACCGAGCAGTCTGTGGAAACCATGAACAACTTAAGAATAGCTGATATTTTAGTACCATCGTCAACTGCGGCACTGGCTGTATGGGTTATGTGGAAGTACAACCTCACTGAAAAGCGCGCTAGGGAAATTAAGGACGAACTCATAGCCCGCAGGGGTGAATTATAAATAAAATTATTTAATCGATACATAAATGTCATACAGAGGAGAGCACGATCATCTTATCCGTTCGGTAGATTATAAGGGTTATAAAGGAGTGGATTTTGATTCTTATACCGAGGATCAATTGCAAAAATTATGGAGGGCCACATTACAAAAGGGAATGCACGGACTTTGTTTTAGCATGTACGAAGATGGTCAACAACCAGGAGACATAATTACCAAGGCCCAGGTGCAACGGAGAGTAAAAATCATAAAACCCCATACCCAATGGGTAAGGTCATTCTCGTGTTTGGACGGCAATGAACACATCCCCACAATTGCCAAAAACGAAGGCTTAAAGACCATGGTTGGAGCTTGGCTGAGCGAGGATATGGAACTTAATGAGAAAGAAGTTGAAGCATTGATCACGTTGGCGAAAGCGGGCCACGTAGATATTGCCGCTGTAGGAAATGAGGTGTTGTACCGCAACGACCTTAACAAGGAGCAACTGTTGAAGTATATTCAAACCGTAAAGGACGCTGTACCTGATGTGAAGGTAGGATATGTTGATGCCTATTATGAATTTACACAACACCCAGAACTTGTTGCCATCTCTGATGTGGTGCTGTGCAACTGTTATCCCTTTTGGGAAGGATGCCCGCAAGAACTTGCCTTGGGCCATATGCAACAGATGTACGGCCAAGCAACAGCTGCGGCCAAGGGCAAACATGTTATAATCACGGAAACAGGCTGGCCCAGTCACGGAGCAAGTTTGAAGGGCGCCATATCTTCAGCTGAAAATGCCATGAAGTATTTCATAAACTGTCAAGCTTGGGCAGCCAAGGATAATATTGAGCTCTTCTACTTTTCCTCCTTTGATGAATCTTGGAAAACTGGAGACGAGGGGGATGTAGGTGCCTATTGGGGACTATGGGACAAAAATGAAAAGCTTAAATTTTAAATTGGTGATTGCCTTACGGCAGAATAGCAATAGACAATGAATTTCAAAAATGCAAAGGACCTTCGAGTATTTGGCTTTCAAATTGAATCCTAGTTTGGCAATCCCTATATCCTATAAAACTCATTTTCCACCTTAATCTCATTTTTATACTTGACCGTATTGTGAGGGCTAAGCTGTAATTGAATAATAGAAATCTTTAACATATCAAGACTTTTCAATCAGCGCTTTGGTTAGTGATCTATCCCTAAAATACCGTAGTTGAAGTCAGTTCCTACGGGTATCAGGTGCATCTGTAGGAATACGTTACGATTAAATAAATGGCTACTTTGCGAGATATTGGCGATTCTGACTTTCAGTTTGATCAATATCATTTCTATTGGTTTATTTCATAATATTCTCATTGGTAAAGCCATTGTCAAATTTAACATTGGTAAGGGTTTGCACAATACTTGGAACGTCACCATATTCGCCGTTCTCATCTGGCATAAAGTACTTTCGATGTGCTGATACCATTTGTCCCTCTATTTCTTCATATTCATAGTTGGCGGCGATAGCTGGTACATTCATCCCCATCGCAGGCAGAGAGAAGAAAAAGCGGTCTATGAGTTTGGTATCTGGGTTTACGTAAAGAATGTAGCTGTCATTTTGGGGCTTGCCGGTGGCTTCACTATCGTAAGTCACTTCTATCTTGTCGTAGGCAACTTCATTGTAGGTCTCTTGTCCCATATATTTTAGTTTAGTCGCATCATCACTTAATTTGTAAGGCATGACGAACCAAAAATAATTAGCCCTTCTTAGAAAATCAGAGCCTCCCGTTGCTGCCGGGTCGTCTATTTTCTCACCATTAACCATCGCCATCGCTTTTTCACCATCAAAATACTGCTCTACGGTACCATCTGTTCCGGGCATTGCATTTATATCATTTTGGGAATATTTCGCATATGAAGCTTCGGTATCAAAAATATACCGCTCTAAGGATACATCTGCTGTACCATCAGGATAGCGGTAATCGTAAGAAAACTCAACATCCTTTTTATTCCACAGATCATCCCAGCCCCCTTGCGCAGACGCGACGTGAGCCAACACTGTTTTAGGTTGCTCTGGATTGTATTCAGGAAGTTGATCTTGAATTTCTTCGGTTTGTTCTGCAACGGGTTGTTGCTTTTTGGGACTGTCCTCACAAGATACTATAAGAAAAAAAGCAGCTAATAGTCCCGGTAGTAAAGTTGTTTTAGTAATCATTGCACATGGTTTGGTTTGGGTGGGATAAGTCTCCAATGTGCCATGTACCTTACACCTAATTTAAAATTATATCATAAAAATCAGTATCAACACTACATTTTAAAAGGTATGATATCGCCATCTTCTCGATGTTTTAACCCAAAACAGTAATATATGTATGAAACTAATTAAAAGCCTATTACAGCACTTATTTATAGTGCTGGTCAAATTTCTGTTAACCAAGAATGGCTATCAATGATTAAAAATGTAGCCGAAAAGCAAGATACGCCGGTCATAGATTTCACATATTATTTCTGACGACATACGGATTCTGAATTAGGTTTTATCCTATGGCATAGCACCAATTGATTTGTAGCCGCACATTTTCGCCCAAGGCTTCGAATTTTTCATACGATCTGGCACATTCCGATTTCAGTTGCAAATATCACCCGCCCAAATTACCTGAAAATAGAAGCATACTGAACTCAAAAGAAAGAACCATTGTGTTCAAATCCTTAAATTTTTGGAGTTTTTTTTCTTATATTCCTTTCAATAGGAAGAGTATTGTTAAAATAGCGAACCTCAAGAAATTGCGACTTTTATCGCTTTTCTCCAAAACAAAAATGTTTTTTTAAATTTTGTGTTGCAGCTATTTTTTCTTTCAAAAATTGTGTTCATGCAGAAAGCTTAAATGTAGCTTTACTTGAAGCAGTGTCCATAAGCCTTCTTTTATGGGATACGTTATCGTATTTAAAATGAGGTGAGACCTGTAAATTCCTAAAATCATATACTTATAAACTTATAAACTTATAAAATTATACTTACGCAACAGTATTGAGTCAAAAATGATCAGGCATCTTAAAGGTTTTGACCTCACTGGGTTTAAATCCTATGCGATTTGCTAAGAATTCTATTTTAGAGCCTGCCTTGAGCTCAAATGGTGCATTATAGATACTCCACGATTTGGGCGATGTTCCATTCTCATCTAGAATTTTATAGCCCAACGATGCCCCTTCCGTGGCACAATCTAAGTGAACTGCGTCCCCAACTAATTTGGCATCTGGCGCCTTAGTGTGTGGCTGACCGTTTTCTCCGTCCCATAAATCCTTTATTAGCTGATTTTCTGCTTTGCCAGGCTGATCACCAATTTCTCGAAGCCAGCGATCCATTTCTAAGCTAAATTCATCAATTTTTTCAGCGTACTGTTGGTCTTCTGCGAGATTGTTCAACTCGTAGGGATCTGCCAGGCAATCAAAAAATTCAATTTCGGGTTTGCTCTTGCGAAACCACTGCATTTGCACCTCATTTAACGTTCCCGCATTACGCAATCGCAAAAGTTCCTGCATAGAAGGTATTTGCTCCCGGTAAACGATAGGTAGGTAATAACCTTGTTCTGGTCTATAATTGCGTATGTATTTGTAACGATCATCACGTACGGCTCTTATAACATCAGTAAAACCGTCAAACCGATCCGCAGCAGCGTGAATATATTCCCTTTCTTTCTCAGCTTTATAACGCCCCAAGAATGCCTGCCCATCCATATATGCTTTGGGTTTTTCTCCAGTTAGAGATAATAAAGTAGGAGCAAAATCAACAAAACTGAGCAATTGTGTGTTTTTAGAACCGGCTTGCTTTTTTTTGGGAAATCTGATTATCAATGGGGTATTTAGACCGGTATCGTAGATCAACCGCTTTTCCCTTGGAAGTGGACCTCCATGATCCCCGTAGAAAAATATGATGGTACTTTCCAGAAGACCGTCTTCTTCAAGCTGATTAAGTACAGCCCCAATTTGTTGATCCATTTCTGCAATGTTATTGTACATTTTCCAAAGATCGTTTCTAACCACAGGGGTGTCCGGTAAATAAGGTGGAATATTAAAAGGTGTGTCCTTCGGGAGGTGCACTGTGGTTTCTTCCACACTCATTCGATCTGACTGCCACTTGAAGGAGGTATCACCTTCATGATAATGCCTTGCCTCAAGATTTCTAAAACCATAAGGCTCGAAAAGCCCGGACTCGTGAGTATCTGTAAAATTGAACACCGCAAAGAATGGCTGACCTTCTTCCCGCTTACGCCAGTGTGCATAAGTACTGCTCTTGTCCCACGCCGTGACCGGAGCATCAAATTGATAATCTTCCTTATAATTATTTGTACAGTAGTAACCGTCCAATCGTAACCACTCGCTTATCATTTTTGCTTCGGGCGGTGGTATTGCCTCATAAGCTGGAAGACCCGTAACTTCTGTATAGGAGTTGACCCTCATATTGTTGGCGCCAATTCCCGAAGGGTACATTCCGGTTGCGATCGCCGCCCTACTGGGAGCACACACCCCTGACGTGGAATAAAGGTTGGGATATATTACACCCTCTCTTGCCAACCTACTCAAATTGGGTGTTGCCACCGTGCTATCTCCAAATGGTGGAATATATGGCCCCATATCCTCTGTAACCAGCCAAAGAATATTAGGTCTGGTAGGTAAGTCTAGGCTTTCTTCAGCCAAATTTTCTTGCGAGCGCTGCGTTTGATCTGTTTTACACGATATTATAAGAAAAAGTAAGCTTACTGAAAACCGAGCAAATGCCCCTACTGTTAAATGCATAATGGACGTAATTTTAATTTAATATTATTCTAGGTTTGTAACGTGCAACTTTACAGTCTGCAAATCTTTTTCCAATGAGGAAGTGCCTATATAAATCGTGTAGTCTCCTGGCTCTACCACCCAGTTCAATTTCTGATCTAAAAGCTTTAATGCTACGAAATCCAAATCTAAAGTAACTGTTTTTGTTTCTCCCGGCTCAAGGCTGATGCGCTTGAATCCCTTGAGAAGTTTGAGATAACGACCTACCGAAGCATAGTCATCACGTACATATAATTGTACAACTTCATCTCCTGCAACCCTTCCCGTATTAGTTATATCCATAGAAACAGTGGTACTTTGATTTGATGCAATGCTTTGCTTTGCCAATCGCGGTTTACCGTAGTTAAATGTAGTGTAGCTCAGCCCATAACCAAAAGGAAAGAGCGCCGTTTTATCTGTATCCTTATACAAACCTTTGCCAGAGCCTATAAAATCCGGACGTTCCAGATAGGTTACCGGTAACTGACCTACAGAGCGGGGAAAAGAAACTGTCAATTTTCCGCCAGGATTCACATCACCAAAAATAGCATCTGCAATGGCATCACCAGAGCGCATACCTAAATACCAGGTCTCTAAAATCGACGGAATATTTTCGGCTACATAATTTATGGTCAAAGGCCTGCCGTTTATCAACACAGCAACTATAGGTTTTCCAGTCTTGTGAATTTCTTTTACCAGTTCGTTTTGAACTCCGGTCAAATCAAGTTCTGAACGATCCACACCTTCTCCACCAGTTCTTCTGGATCCACCAATCACCAAAATTACAGCGTCTGATCTTTCTGCTGCAGCAACCGCTTCAGAGAAGCCCTCTTTGGAGTCACCTTTGAGGTCGCATCCTTCAGCATAATTTATGGTGAGCCTTCCCTTGGTCTTATTCCTCAATCCATCTAAAACCGACACATAATATGGAGGCAAACCTGAATAGCCACCCAGTAACGAATACTTTCCGTTTTTTGGTTTTTCCTCGTGAGCATTGGGCCCGATGACCGCCAACGATTTTACTTTGGTCATATCCAAAGGAAGAAGTGATTTCTCATTTTTTAAAAGCACCATTGCTTTAGTAGCCAATTCATAGGAAAATTGTTGGTGTTCTTTCTTACTGACTATAGTATCTGTCAACACATCTTTTGAAGGCTCATCAAACAACCCCAACTTATACTTTGCTTTGAGGATTCTGGATGTGGCCCTATCTATATATTTTACCAAGTCAGGATTTTTGGTCACCGTATCCATTAAAACAGTGGTATGATAGGTGTACAAATCAAGGGGTTTACCCAATACCAAATCCATATCAACACCTGCTTTAAGACCTAAAATAGCGGCCTCTGCACGAGTTTCGGTAATGAAGTGCATGGTCTGCAAACGACCCACGTCATTATTATCTGATACGATGAAGCCGTCAAAACCAAGCTCATCACGCAGCACGTCCTGTAGCAACCATGAATTCATATGACAAGGAACACCATTAAAATCCTGATGCCCCGGCATTATACAACCCACCTGCGCTTCTTTGACAACAGCTTCAAACGGTGGCAAAAAAACCTCTCGCAACCGTCTTTCTGACATATCGCTAAATCCACCATTAATTCCTCTTCTATTTTCAGGATATCCCACAAAATGCTTAGCTGTTGCCATAACGTGATTCTCATCAAACTGCTCCTCGCCCATGCCTTGCAAGCCCTGAACAAATGCCACACCCATCCTTGAGACCAGATAGGGGTCTTCGCCATAAGATTCTTCTACCCTGCCGTAGCGGGGATCTCCAGTAGTAACATCCAGGTTTGGAGAATAGCAATGGGTAATATTAAGGGCACGCGCCTCAAGCGCAGTTTGCGCAGCCATTTTACGTATCAACTCAGGATCCCAGGTAGAACCGCAGGCAATGGCCTGAGGATACACAGTCACGCCCTCATACCACAAACCGTGCAGTCCTTCTCCGAATTTCATAAATGGGATACCCAGCCTGTCGTTTGCAGGTGCATCCTGTGTCATTTCGGCAATTTTTTCACTAAGTGTCATTTGACTCAGCAGCCGTGCTATCTTATTATCAATAGGGCCTTTGGGAGCCAATCCTGCATTTACCGGAATATTGGTCTTTCCCACTTGACAAGAAGCCAATAAAATAAATGTAATCCCACTTAAATATATTCTTCTCAAATAAATAAGTTTTTGGTAGGCACTGTCAAATCCATAAACTTCAGGTTCGGCTATACTTGTAACAGTATTTACCAAAATTTTCACGAGTCCATTCAAAAAGATTTTCATTTTAACGCTGTTCTTTTACAATAATAAGTGATTTTAGGCTAATTGAAAACGTTTTCGTTGGAGTCAGAAGACTATAAATTATTTTCACTTCGCCAATTGTCTGTAGGATTAGCTATTCATCGGGCCAATATTCCGTCCATTATTTAATATTCATATACAGTACACTGCAACTTGTTTGACCCCTATCGGAATACCTTAACCTATTGAATCAAGTCACGTTCGTAACACAAATAGTGCTTGTATCTGCATTTTTGAAAAGCTTCTCACTATGCACTCTGGCCAAAAGCCTGATAGGGATTGCGTAGTTTATAAATTGAGCGGCACGTTTCTAACCATTCTAATACTCTCAAATGCAGGATGGGGATTATTCGACGATCCTGGAATCCATAGGAAAAAAGAAATGATTTCCCACACAGATGACCAATTAATAATGCGTATGCTAATGATCTGAATCGCGTTTATTATTAACTCAATATGACATTCATTAAAATAGAACATCTTGAATGGATAGTTGGAGTATCGGCAACAACAAAATGGCAAATTATTTACTTTGGCTTCAACTCAAACCATGAGGTATTGCCTCATTTGCAATGTGCCGTCTATCTGCGACGTCGGTGAACCTTTCAGGACGTGGCACCCCCAAAACCAAAAAACCCCCAGAAAAATATCTGGAGGTTTTTATTAAAAGTCGGGGTGGCAGGATTCGAACCTGCGACCTCCTGCTCCCAAAGCAGGCGATAAATGGTCTCATTTAGATTCACTTGAAACATATAACTCTATTTATCAGTTATCTATATCTTATTTGAATTCAACAAGATTCATTTAAATACATATTCAGCGTGCAAATTGAGTGCAAATTTTTTGTATCTTAGTTGTATGAAAACTAGCCTCACACTCACTCTTGATACTCGCCGTCAGAAAAAAGATGGGACCTACCCTATAATTTTTCGCTTGAGTCATCATCGTAAAACTATTCCCTTATCAACCGGTTTTTCTATCGAGGAAAAAAACTGGAATATAAAGAGCGGTAAAGTTAGGAACGGCTACAAAGGTGTGTATTCTGTTTTGAGATTCAACAATCTGCTAGCGAAGAAAAAGTCAGAGTATATTGATCAAATTAATGAGCTAGAAGAGAATGGTCAGTTGACCCATTTATCAATCAATGAACTTAAGCGGGTTTTGACAAATCAAAAGATCAATCAAACGGTTTTTGGCTTTACACAAGAATTGATCAAGGACTTGAACAAAGCTAAACGGTTTGGCAATGCGAGAGCTTATAAATGTGCCTTAGGTGCTTTAAAGAATTTTCAGAAGGGCAGGGACTTAAGATTTGAAGAAATAACCTACCGATTTTTGACGCAATTTGAAAATGATCACCTTCAGAAAGGCAACTCATTAAATGGTCTATCGACTTATTTAAGAACACTACGAGCTATTTATAACAAAGCCATCAATCAGGGTATAGTTGGTCAAGAGCACTACCCTTTTCGTCAGTATAAAATCAAATCCGCGCCAACGGCCAAGCGCGCAATTAGTAAAGAAAAAATCAAACGTATTGTCGCAATGTCAATTGAACCTGGCTCTACCCTGTTCAATGCGCGCAACTACTTCTTAGCGTCGTATTTGATGAATGGCATCTCATTTATTGATCTAGCCTTTTTAAAAGTCGAAAACATTATCGACGGGCGTATCAAATACCAACGAAAGAAAACAGCGCGTCATTATGATGTAAAAGTCACTGACCAACTCAATTCATTCTTGGTGTATTATTTAGAAGGCAAATCAAAGGATGACTTTATTTTTCCAATTATTCGCCGGTCGAAGCTGATTGATCAATACAATGATGTGCGCAGACTACAAAAGAAATACAACGCTGATCTAAAGCTCATTGCACAACAATGTGATATCGAAGAGCGATTAACAAGTTATGTTAGCCGGCATTCAATGGCTACACACCTAATATTGAATGACGTTCCAATTAATGCCTTAAGCAAGATGCTTGGGCATAGTACAATCCAAACCACTCAAATTTATATAAAAGATTTACCCACGGATGTTCTAGATGAATATCAAGAACGATTACATTTATAATTCTATAAGAATATGGCTCCAATACGAATTACGAATCTCCTTTTGGATCTGATTCTCCAGGTTGAGTTTTTCCATCACGAGTATTATCAGCATCACCGCTTAGTAGAACATTAATCCCGATACCAAGCCACGGCTTTTTATTGTAAATCCAATCTGCTTTTTGATCAGCCGATGATAAATAATCCCAACCAACATAAGCACCAAAGTTGACATTCTTTGCTAAATTTAAAAGAATGCCAGTAGAAAATGTAATAGCACTCGGTGACAGCTTTTCAATTTCTGCAAAATCTGTATTTTCAACTCCAAGTAAACTATTACTAGGATCAAGATTAATTTTACTCAAAGAAACCCCAAATGAAAAATCTACATATGAATATTTTGAATATCGATTGAGGCTAATTCGGGAAATAATGTTTGCCCCCAATGATAAATTAGCATCAAACTCAAAATTATTATCATTGCTTCTCAATCTTATTGGAACTGTATAAGTGCCATATTCAAATCCTCGCAATCGTGCGTACATTTTTTTGGTATAATGTCCGAAGTTTTCTTTAGTCATTGAAAATATCGCAATGTCTTTTGAACCTCTGAGCGTATCTTTAATACTTGAAGATAAGCTATCTCCTTTAAGCAGTTCTTTTGTTGCCAAAGTATCGACATTAAAATTATATTTAAGCTGATCTCTATCGTTCTCAAATCCTATATAACTGAAATATATTCTATCATTTGTTATCTTTTCAATTCGAATTTGATCATTGCGTCGCATTTCAACATATGAAAATAAATCGGTGGAATCTCTAAATTTCATTACTTGATTCGTAAGTGTATAATCTAATGACGATGTAAAATAATAAGTTTCTCCAATTTGATAATCTTGACTAAATAAATTTGAGCCTAAAGTCAGGAATAATACTAATGCTAATTTTTTCATAATAAGTTGGATTAAGAGTCTGTAATTCAAATCTATATCTTTATTTTGATTTACTTAGCATTTCAAAAAAATAATTTTAAAAAATATTCTCTCTATTTTGGAAGTCGTTTGCCTCGAAGAAAAAGCTTTTTATGCCCTTTTTGACAAGGTGGTTTCCCATTTGGAACAAACACGGGGCGATGAACCGCCCAAGTGGATTGACGGCGCGGAAGCGATGAAATTGCTGAACATCTCATCCAAAACGACATTGCAAAAACTTCGCGATGAAGGAAGAATCCGTTTTTCCCAGCCACAAAAGCGTATCATCCTCTATGACCGTGATTCCCTCATTGAGTATATTGAAGAACACGCCCGTAACACCTTCTGACTATGGATGAACTGAATGTTGATAAGGATTACAAGGAGGCTTTTAACCAAGGTTATGAGCTTGCCCAGGAATTGGGACTTCAACCGGATGTTCTCAAAAACCTTAAGTCCGGTAACAACCGGATGCAGGCAATGCGTGAAGGTATGGAGCAATACCAGACCGAAATAGATCAAACTAAAAATCTAAAAAGCTTCGATCTTGATTCTTTTGAAGGGGGTTATATTGATCTTGATTCAAAAGAACCATCCAAAGATAAAGGCACGGATTTAGAAAAATAGGCTTTCTTCCAATCTTTATTCTTGTGCGTACTCAATTTGATTGGCCGTGGCATTCTGCGGCTATGCAAAAGTCAGACCTTTACAAAATCAGCGAAATCAAATTGACCTATAACCGCAAGGTAAAAGCCTGTGACCGGCCCAAGGTCAATTGTTCACAATCCGCCTATAAGTTGTTCCGTGAAAACTGGGATGATCTCACCATCAACCTCTATGAGGAATTCAAAATCTTGCTTTTGGATCGCAATAACCATTGTATGGGTATTGTGCCTATTTCCCAAGGCGGTGTCTCTGGTACAGTGGTCGATCCCAAACTGGTCTTTGCGGCCGCTCTTAAAGCAAGGGCGTGTAGTTTGATTTTAGGTCACAATCATCCGTCAGGTAACCTGAAGGCCAGTGAGCCGGATAAAAACCTAACCAACAAATTGGTTGGTGCCGGACAGTATTTGGATATTTCCGTTCTCGATCATATCATCTTAAGCGATACCGGCTTTCTATCCTTTGCCGATGAGGGGATGCTGATACCCTATTAATTCAGCTTATTCTTTATCGATATCTATTCCATTAGTTTTATCGGGTGTGGGTTCTTTATTTGGATCAGGTTCCAGCGCATCCCAATCGTTATCGATATCAACGGTCTCAAAAAATGTTTTACTTTTCTCTTCATTCATATGGATGGATTTGGAAATATCTTCCTTATTTAAGTTTAGGTCACTCTTATCCTCGATTGTTTTATCTTCTGATATTTCACCAAATACCTCTCTGGATTGTTCAACCGACATTTTGATCGATTGATCCACTTTTGTGTTTTTCTCTTGTTTCTGTTCCTTTTGACGGTCTAGGATTTTATCCGGGCCATCTTCAAGGAGTTCGTTCAGGTCATAGCGCGATAGCGTTTGAACTTGTTTATATTCAGTCTGGTAATTGGCTTTAAACTCTTCGCGCACTGTTTCTTCAATTCTGGCATCATTCATTTCAATCAGCCTTTCCTTTTCAAAAGCAAAGTTATTGTATTGATCAGGCGTGAGCCTATCCGCATTCCCGATTGAGGGCGCTCCCGAAGGTCGATAGGATGGTGTTAACCGCTCCCCTCTTTGTAACGACTTATTAAGACTGTTGACGCTGGCCTGTTTTGCATCCATAGCCTCTTTTATCTTTGGATTGTTGACCGCTAAGTCCCTCAAATGGTTGAGTTGATCCTCATTTAAGTTTGCCATAAGTTGAAATTTGTGGTACTCTAAATCTACACAATCGGGAGGATTTAGAATGACGGTAATTCGCAATATGGATTGGGCGGTAATTCAAGATTACGCAACAACAGAAATTGACTATGCCGAAGAGACCCAACAAAGACTGTTTAACGTTCTCGGATTTGAACCCCATTTTAAGGCTGTCTGTGCAACCGAGGTCTATGCACGCAAAGCACTGAAACGTTTCAAAAATGGTGAAACGACCGAAGCCGACCTTAAAAAACAATTTGAAGCTTATGCCGAGGTCATTAAAACCCGAATCTTAAAGGATGTGCCGGAACAGGCGCATCTTATTGATCAGGAAACAGTAGATGCCTTTAATGCCAATCAATGGCATCATCGCTGATCAATCATCCAGATTATCGTTTTCCCAAATATCATTATCCGTTTCCGTACTCTGCTTTGTAGCCCGGTATATGGCCATTCGGGTAGCCTTATCCTCTGGCAGCTCAATGGGCAGATATACGCCCTTTGTCTCGCTGGGTGGTTTTCTGTTTACGATCAGATCGTGCTGAGACTCACTACTGATTTTTTTATCGATAATATCAAGTACAAAGTTCCTTGCGCCCTGAGCAATGGCAAAATTCCTGATAAAAAAGATAAAGCCACAAAAAGCAAGCAATATTCCAAGTGGCAAGAATACGACCGTTAAGCATAGAACAATACCGATTAAGAAGGGGATTGCCGGTTCAACAAACAGGTTGTATCGATATTGGGTAATTTTAAATCCCCATAGGTCACGGCCGATGATCTGTTTTAAAAATGGAATGGGATCGCCATTGCTTAAGCTAAACCTTTTAAAGTCATAGGTCGTCCCATATTTATTGATCTCCAACCGATGGATAATCGACATAACCAAAAAAGCCAGGGCAAAAATAAGCGAGAGGACAATACCATAGATGGTCGTACTTATTGCAGCCCCCATAAGCTTGGCCATACCAGCTGCCCAAAAAGAGGATACAATTAGAATAAAGAAAAGTCCGATGGATTGAGCTAATGTTATATAGCGTTCCCCGAAATTGCGTCTAAGAAACACCTCTACAATTGCTGAGGCGTTTGAAGCAAAGAGCATAAAAAAGGCGACGAAAAACCCTAAAATATAATTATGACGTGCGCCATAAAGTTCAAAGAAAACGTTGCGTTTCTCGGGATTGTACTGGTAGTAGAGATTGTCTTTCATAGGTCTAGTTGGTTTATGGTGAAAAATGCGTGGTTTTTCTTGGTGCTGTTAAAAGGCATACCCTGACGATGGATAATGGTATCGATCTCAAAATTGTTCAGTGGCCCACCGGTCTTCATTCGCGCAAAATCGGACGGCTGGACAACGTGTGTTAGACTTTGACTGCTGCCTTGAGAAAATGAAGGGTTCTCGCCCATTGATGTGCCCTCATTGGCCATCCAGGACAGATCCTTACCGATCAGATCTGCGGCGTATTCATTGGTCTCCACATCGCTATTGGCGTGGAAGAACTTCGTACCCAAGTTTCCCGCCAAAGCTTTAAAACGGTAATTGCCCTTGTCCCCCAGCCCGGCGTGCAAACTAAAATTTGGTAGGTTCTGGGTCAAATAGACCGTACAGGCTCGGTAACTGCGCGCGGTGGACTGATGGTCTATATCGTGTTCGTGGATAAAATAATGGGCTTCATCCACCCACAGAAAGGTTGGGCGGCTTGTGGGTTTTATCTGTCTGCGCTGCATTGCCCGTTGCCATACGTATTTGAATAAAATCTGACCATCACGGCCGGTATTCTCATAGATGAGATAGGGTAGATTGATCAGGATGATCTTTCCACGAATAGTGTCCTCGGGTGTAATGGTTGTATCAGTATTGAATAAGCTGTAGAGCGGATCACGCATAAACCGGTCACCAAAGCCAAAGAACATCTGCTCCACAATACTTCGTGTCTTTTCAGAGAGGTTGAGCCAGTTCCCTAGAAAGAAATCCTCTATAATATGCAGCCGCCTTGCCAGTTTATCGGTCTCGGTGGACTTATCCTGTTTGTTAATTGCGGTGGCAGCGTGCAGCATCAATTGAAAACAGGCTGATTGCTTGCGCCATTGGTCATTTTTGAGCTCTTCCTTGGTCTTTGGGGCTGATTGGATGATCTTGTAGATATGTTCAAAGCGCATCCGCTCTTGGGTCAACTGGCATAGATCAACCGCGTTGACCAGTAGTTGCTGCAACGCGGAATCCCAGAAAGCCTTATCGCTTTCCTGGCCTTCGCTCGTACTGGCCTTTATCACGGTCTTGAGGGTATCGGCAATGTTGTGGGTTATTCCCCTTCCCTTATCGGCGCGCCCGCTTTCGTAATCCAGAAAATTGAAGCGGTGCTTACCATTTGGTTCAATGATCACCAGATCGTTTTCGCGGTTGTATTTTTTACAATAGGACTGCCAGAGTTTGAGTTCATCCTCCTTGGCTGTTAAGACCAGACCGCCAAATTTCTTGTCCAAATATCTTTTAGCTATTAAAGCTCCTGATCCAGACGTTTTACCACTTCCCAAACCACCCAGGATAAGAACCCCCTCACACGCACTGCGCACGGTAAAGGGATGTCCCATTGGCCAATTGATCAATGGCGCATCTAAAAGAGTGCTCATCGCATAGGTGGTTTTAAGTCAGTGGCTTAGGGGGATTCCAAAATAATGAAATTATTATTAAATCCAATACTCTTATTTCAATAACCTTTTGTTTTTCAGGATTCTATGTTTTTTCTCCGATTAAAATAAAATATCACACCATAGCAGCAGGATTTTTAAGAATGTCTCAAAAAAAAATTATTCAAAATGCATCGTTAAGATAATAGCTTCATACGAGGACAGCTTGATGGCATCATACTGATCATCAATATCAACTTTCAATGATCTTTCAATGGTTCCATTACGTTCGTGATCCGTTTCTTTGACTAAAGAACCATTCTTATACAAGGATACCATTAAGTTACTATAGTCTTCGTAATCAATGGTTATTGCATTCAAGCCTGAAAATTGATTTAAATCCAATTGGATATTTGCTGGTCCATTACCTGCTGTCGAGTTCCATAGGCCGATACCAGGGGCAGGCGTATATTGGAGATTATCCGCTGATTGAACAAAATAGGCTACAAAATTATAACCATCGATACTGAATTGGGTATCGTCATAATCGAGGCCTAACTCTTTAAATTCCAGAGTGATTGGGTCAAACGATATTTCGGGCTCACCTTCATCTTCTGTGCAGGACACACTAAAGATTGCCATTAAGGCAATGAGGAGAATTTTCGTATTTATAATTTTTGCTTTCATAGTATTGTTAATTTAGGGACGCCGTACGTAACGGCCAAATTGAGGAAGGCCTACCATAAACCAGCCATTATCTGACCTATAGATTGTTTGAAGCCCAATGGTTCCAACAAATTCACCATTGGTAAACTCTATTTGACAATTGTAAGCAATCAAATCCTTACTCTTTTCCTTATACCTCACTTGTGAAAACTGAACATCCTCCCAAGAGGTCAGTCCCTTTTGGTCTGCATCGCTTTTTATCCGCTCAAAGGCTTCTATCAACTGGGGACGATATTCTTCGAACCTGCTGATTTCCCTTTCTGGATCCTTAATACCTTTAGTGTCATTCTCCAGAATATGGTCCACCTCATTTCTGGTGTAGACAAAACGCTGAAAGAGCTCCTTGTCATCATTCTGAAATGCCCGGATAATAGTGCGCCCCAAAGCTTCAGGCGTGTCGTTGCTGATGGGGTCTTGGGGTGAACAGCCGGTAAGCGCAATCAAGACTGTTAGTACTGTGATTAATTGTTTCATTTTGTATCTGGTGTTTTGAGGATGTAGTCATTGTAAAAGTCCTGCCAGGCCTTGAAGTTCTTCTTTGAAAATGAGCCTTCAAAGCTGGTGTCCGTCTTATCCCTGGTCTGCGTACTTCCCTCAAGATAATGCCCCTGCATTATCCTAAAGTCGACCTGATCGGCATTCAGGATGGTTTCCAGTTGATCCTTGGAGATTGCATAGCGTGCAAATACCTTGGATTCCCGGTTGCGGGTGGCAAAGCGTTCGGCGTTGAACTCGCCCTCGGTGGACAGGGCAAGGCGTTCCCCGTCCACAAGGAAAATCAATGATTCTCCTGACATAGGATAAAAAGGGGCATCTTCGCGGACACTTACTTTGAGAATGACCGCCAGCTCACTGGAGTCATTTGCGGTTAGGTGGTTTTCAAGTTGAAGGCGGAAGGTAATGACCCAGACTTTTATATCATTGTTCATCAGCGACATTACGCCCTTACCGATAGAGGTGCCGACCGCACCGTCAATCTTGACCTTATTACCGGTCATTGTATAGGTGGTCGTCCCTTCGAATTTGTCCTGTACGATATCAACTCCGGGGCTGAACAGTCCAGAAAGAGGGCTGTTCTTATTGCCTTGGGCGTAGCTCGGCTTGATGAACGGGCAGCACAGCAAAAGTAGGATGCCCAATTGTATTGAGTTTTTCATATAAATTTGGTTTTAAGTGTGAATATTGAGGTTATTGCGCAAGGGCGCAAAGCAGGGAAAGTTAAAACCTCAAGGGGCTCGGATGGAAAAGGCTGATTTTGGCATAACGGCAAAAAAACAGCGTGAAACTTAGTATGCCTCAAACCCGCGGTACTGGTATACCTTGATCCAAAGACAAAAACTAAGCCCACGCCAAAAAGCCGCAGGCATTAGCCTAATGTCCTTCCGCTCGGATCGTAAATTACCAGTTTTCGGGTTTGGCGGAATTCTTTAGCTAACGCTTATGTGTTTATATTTTTTTTATTCTATCAAATACGATTGTGTTTTAATGTCATAACGAATCTAAAGATTCATTTTCAGACGATCAAATGAATCCAGTTCTTTTTCCAAAATGAATGATAATGGACAAAAATTGCCTTAGCCAAATCCGGTATGGAAAGAATTTGATCTTCTAAAAAAGGGCAATTATCTCTTAGGGTCAGCTTTGTAAAAAAGCCTCAAGCACTGCTTAGGGGAGATGTCTGATTACTTTACGCACTGTAAAACTTTTGCCCGAACACTGTTAATATTATAATCTACCCGAATTCTATCAGTCCCATTTAGCGTTCATCAATATCTCTATATTACCGCTAATTTAGTGTTGAATTTCATCGATAGTTGTTGCAGCTTTTTGACCAGTAATGTATCGGTACATATTCTCTGAAAGCTGTTTATATACAAGGGTGCTTGGATTATATTTATTTAAAAACACATCAATTTGTCTTGTTTGCCCATCCCTTCCAACGGTAAATTGATCAGCATTAAGATTTTTCTCGAAGTAACTCAAAAACCTAGGCTCAAGGTAAATTTTATAATCTATATTTTGCGGTTTATCTGTGGGGTAAGATATCCCTCCCGATGTTTTTACCGTTGTTTGAATTAATCTTTGATTAGAAATTACTGATTTTTCAGCGACATTTTCTCCAAATTTACGACTGCTTTTAATTAAAAACATATTTAAAAGGAGTGGGAATGCCGATCGATTAATTTTACCAAACTTACCATAGTAAAGGTTTATAATTTCCTCTTGGTAGTAATACATTTTAACATCGCCATAAACAGCGTGCCTATTCTGCGTATTCGGATTATACAGGTCTATTATCTCTCCGGACGCATTATAACCATATTGCCCTTGTTCTTGAATTGATCGTTGTCTTTCTCTTTCTTTAGACTGTGCAATATTATCGAAAGATTGTACTTCACCTTTCAAAGATTTTTCTAGATCAACTGTAACTACCTTAAAATTTAAATCACTATCTCGAGAAACTAAAATTCGAAAATCTAATAACTTGCTTCGTCTATTAAAAACTTCTATCTCTGAAGCATTTTTAAATTGTCTCAACCAATTAAGCCTTCCCAAATTCACACCCGTCCGGTCGAAGTATTGCATAGCACCTAATATCTGTTTTCTGACTGCCCTAACATCATAGTCCGATCCTTTTCTAAAATATTTATCATCATAGGAGTACCAGGCTTCTAAAGTTTTTTGATTTAACTGTTGCTCGAGGTCTTGATCCAAATCTATTCCCAATTGAACACCAATACTATGATCCTGACCCAATCTTACGGAGATTCGTGCTTGGTTATAAATTAATGGCAGAAACTTTGTGCGAGGAATAGTGTTGGTTTTAATTAAAGCTTTACTTACTTGTAAACTAAGATTTTCACAGTCTGGGCTATCTGATATTTTTCTTAAAGTACCTTCTGGAAAAGTAAGTTTGTTGCCTTTCCACACAAAATATAAATTAGGCGTATAATATGGCTCAATTGTGTAATTGTCATTTTCTAAGACATTTATATAACTATAATTTTGAAAGCCAATTTCCTTCCCATAACTATAGTAAACACCTGTTATAAAAGAAGCCTCTAGTTTGATTTTGAAGTTCTTATTATCGTAATATGACCTTTTCATAATAATGTTGTGGAGCTGTTGTCCTCCACTGTAAATGTTTTCTCCTTTGCAGATCATAAATCTGGCATATTTTATACCTTCTGGAGTCGACCATTTACCTTCGTACGTGCCAATTAAATTGTTAGGAACCTCAGGGTTTTGACTTTGGGCAATTAAAAACGAACAAACCAAGAAGTAACAAATCAAAAATAGACAAGTGCGTTCCATAGTTTTTTGTCTTTGAAAATGGGCTAAAACGACGTTCATTAACAATTTTAATATTTAGTGAAATACCATACAAGACCCCCGATTGCGGCGATCCAGATAATAGCTTTAAAGTATCGAAAAGCAAACCAGCTCACTACTAAACTTGCTCCTAGGGCTATGTAGATTTTTTCACCTGCAAATGAAAAGCTATAATAGGTACATATAAGAAAGACTATTGTAGCCACGCCCCATTGCACATTTTTTCGTGAATCGGATTTTGCGTGTTGTTGTGTAGGCTGATTTATAGGTTTTGAAGAACTTTGAGGTTTGACAGGAACTGGATCGGCCACCCATATTCTGCCCGTATTTCCACACGGGTAGCAACTTTTTGACTCATTTGTACCCCAGTTATATGTAGTACCAGCACCTTGACAGTTTTCACAATTTTTCCAAGCCATATTGAACGATCCTTCAGGTTACAATGTTTTATCTTAGAGGCATATATATAAGTTTTAACATCTAAAAATAATGTATTTTGCTTATTAGTAACTCTTAATAAATAAGATTTTTAAAAAATTTTCCCTTCTCAAATGCCTTCACTAGTTATGGGGTTTTAGCGAAGGGAGTCATTTTAATGGAATTATCTAAAAGTTAGGCCTTGCTTATTAATTCTTTTGTTCTCTTATTAATACTCACTCGGCAATATCACCATCAACACCCGTCTGGTTTTGATCAAATCGGATGGATCCTCACTGCCATAGTGATAGTCCAGATCGTAGTAATCAATCTTCCAAAGGATGTCCTGTTTTGAGGTTTCCAAAGACAAACGTCCCATATCCCGTTCACCGTGCGGATTGTTATCTTCGTTAAAATCGTCGTAGCTCCTGATTTGTAAAATTGCTTCTAAGCGGTCCCGGGCCGGTAATGCCGATACTCCTTGGCTCATCATATACTTGCCCAATACCCGGCTTGGTTGAAAGATACCGCCCATATTTTGCCGGAATAGATCATTCTGCCTGGCTATCAATTGCGCATTTGGATGCATTTCATACCTCCTGTAAAAAAAAACAAGGGGGCAATTGCCCCCTTGATCTTATGGTTTTGGTTGTTTCTTAGCACTGTTAGAAGATTTGACCTCTTCCTTATTCTCAAAGGCCACCATATCATTCAGGGATATGTTTAACCCATCCCCTTTAGAATGCTTCCAGGCGACACCGGCTTTGACCCGGATCAAGTTACCATCAAAGCGCTGGTTGATAAATAAAGTGTGGGTAGGGTGTTTGTCATTGTTCGTTTTATCGGCCATCGTTCTCTCCTTGCGTTGTTATGAATGAATATCCGTTCTCGACCGATAAGTACCAACACGCCTCATTTTGATGTACGCACACAAAACAATTCTTCCTTTTAATTTTTTCCTTATCCAAAGGCCTTCACCCGAAGGCAGGTCTTTGGGTAAGGAAAATACTGACAAAAATCTAATGCAGTATTCTATCGCAATCATCTCTGTGCGTATGAATTAGCCGTTGTTTGGATAATATTTATTACTATCTTCTCCCTGTAATAAATCCTGGATGATCCGAATGTTCCAAAGCCAGACCGCCGGACACGCGAAAAGCTATTTTCGTGATGCCCTGTCACGCTCGGATTATTACCTCGGCGACCAAGAACTCAATGGTACTTTTAATGGCCGCATTGCCCAAAAGCTTAATATCGAAGGTCAATTTGTAGACAGACAAACCTTTGAGCAGCTTTGCGACAACATCAACCCTCAGACGGGTAAATCCTTAACCCCCCGAACGGTCAAGGATCGTCGGGTCGGCTATGATATCAGCTTTCATTGCCCAAAATCCGTTTCCATCCTCCACGCCCTAAGTCAGGATGAAAAAGTCTTAAATACGTTTCGGGATAGCGTCCACATTACAATGCAGGAAATGGAGCGTGATATGCAGACCAGAATAAGGTCACAGGGGCAATATAATGATCGGGATACTCAGAGCTTGCTCTGGACGGATTTTGTCCATCAGACCGCTCGTCCCGTGGATGGGTATCCGCCCGATCCTCATTTGCACTGCCACTGCTTTACGTTCAATGTCACTTATGACGACGTTGAAGACCGATTTAAAGCAGGTCAGTTTCACAACATCAAAAGGGATATGCCCTATTATCAGGCACGGTTTCAGAAGAGATTAGCAGATAGCTTTGCCAAACAGGGCTATGGCATCCGCAAAACAAAAAACGGATTTGAGCTGACCGTAATCCCACAAGCGGCCATTGATCATTTCTCCAAACGGACGAACCTTATCGGACAGGTTGCCAAGGAAAAAGGCATTACCAATGCAAAGGAACTGGATGCACTTGGCGCAAAAACAAGGGGCAAAAAACAGAAGAACCTGAGTATTGAACAATTGCAAGAAAAGTGGCGAGATCAGTTATTGGAGCAAGGAATTGATGAAAAGGCCAAGGGTGAAGCCAGCACCAAAAATGCCCAGCTTGATGCCAAGATGACCATTGACCATTCCATTGAGCACAGTTTTGCACGGGCATCCGTGAAACGGAAACGCCAGCTATTGAGTGAAGGGTATTTGTATGCCATTGACAATGCCAACGTAAACATTGAGGCCATAGATAGTGAACTGGCCAAGAACGACAAAGTGTTTACAATTAAATCCGGAAATGACCTTTTATGTACGACGACCTTGGTATTAAAGGAAGAACGCGTACTGGTATCCTTGGCCGTCGATGGTATGGGCAAATACCGACCGTTTAACCTTAAAGGTGAAATAAATGATCCAAAGCTTGGCGAAGAACAAAACCTTGCTCTCAATCATATCCTCAAGTCTCAGGATCGTTTGACGATGATCCGTGGCGGGGCCGGTACTGGAAAGACCACACTGATCAAAAATGCCGTAGCCGAAATTGAAAAAACTGGAACCAAAGTTCACCTCTTTGCTCCCACCGCCGAAGCCGCTCGAAGTGTTCTAAAAGATGAAGGCTTTGATAAAGCGGACACCGTGGCGCGATTACTGAAAGACACCGCATTACAAGAACAAATGCAGGATAGTGTCATTTGGGTGGATGAGGCCGGAATGCTTGGCACCTCCGATGCCTCCAAACTTATGGAGATCGCCTACAATAAGGATGCGCGGGTCATATTCTCTGGTGACCCAAGGCAGCATTCTGCTGTGAACCGCGGTGATGCTATGCGGATATTGAACACAGTGGGACACGTCAAACAAGTGTCCTTAGAAACAATTTACCGGCAAAAACAGGATCAATATAGGCAGGCTGTAATGGCTATCAGCAAGGGCAATATAACGGAAGGGTTCAAAGAGCTAGAGTCGATGAAGGCTATTCAAGAAACAGATTATAACGATATCGCCGGACGACTGAAACAGGATTACCTTAATATAATCGACAAGAAAAAAACGGCACTGATTATCTCCCCAACTCGCGAACAGGCAAGGTTGATCAACAAAGAAATACGTGAGGGCTTGCGCGAACGCAAAAAACTGAACAAGCGGGAATACACGATCACTGTTTTAGAAAATCAGTACCTAACCGATGCTCAGAAAAAGGATCACCGCTCTTACAAAACAGGTGATGTGATTCAGGCCCATCAAAATATGAAAGGGATCAAGCGCGGCGATAAGACCAATATTGTGAGCATAGAGGGTGATCAAGTAACTGTTACAGACTCAAAAGGAAATCAAATGGCTTTAGACCTCAACAGACCGGATCATTTTGATGTTTACCACCTTAGAGAAATCCAGCTGTCCAAAGGTGATGACTTGAGTGTGACCAAAAATAGTTTCGATGAAAATAAGAAACGGCTCAATAACGGAACCGTATTGACCGTAAAACGAATTACCAAGTCTGGGAATATCACTTTTGAAAAAAAATCTAAAAACCGAGAAAGGACTATTATTCTTGACCGTGATTTTGGTAATCTGGACTATGCTTATTGCTCCACTTCCTATAGAGCTCAGGGCAAAACGGTTGATCACGTCTTGATCAATCAGCCCAGCACCACCTTTGCGGCATCCAACCAAAAGCAATTTTATGTATCGGTATCCCGTGGCCGGGAAGGTGTGACCATCTACACAGATGATAAGGAAAGTTTGTCCCAACAAATTGAACAATCCGGGGATCGAGAGGCTGGGTTGGAGTTGATGGATCGTAAAATCCATAAAAACAAAGGACTAAGTATTGTAAATATTATTAAAAATTTAGATATTGACCTCTTTTTTGAATAATAGAGACCAATCTTTAAATAATTTATATTCTCTATATTTTAATTATCACGATATGAAAAAACAACCAAGAAATGTTTCTGTAATATTGACTTCTATTGGTATTGGAGGAGCATTAGCAGCTTTACTTACTTCCATAATAGATAATTCAAAATTTCTGAATTTGACAAAATTGGAGATATTTGTCATTTCAGTAATTTTATTATTAGGATTGGGTACAATTTTATACATATTGTTTAAAAAACCAATAGATTTTTTTGTCAAGCATAAAATATTCTTAAGATTTTTTAAATCTTCTCTACCTGTGATTATTCAATCTCAAAAAGGAAATCTAGAATTTATTGAAGATAACACAAGTGTGGCAGTATACAGTGAAGAAAATATATATAAGAAAATTAAAAGTAAGCGAGCATATAGTGGTAAAATCAAAGTAGATGGAAAAATTAGAGATTTTATAGAAGCCTATAACTGTTCGTGTAATTTAACCCATCGACGCGATATCGTAGAAATTACGTACGGTAAATTTGATTTTAACAACTATTCTCTCCTTCAAAATAAAGAATATAATTTTGGATACTGCCTTACTCTTGAAGACACATTTGAAGGGGCTATGGAGTATTGGCAGATTGAATGTCTTTACTACACTCAAATGTATCAACTACACATTATTTTTCCAAAACATCTGAATCCAAGAAATTTTGATCTGTTTGAGATAAAGTTTAATTCTCAAGGAGAAGCCAAGCCTATAAGATTAAATACAACTCCACTACTCATAGAGAAAAGAGAAGTATTTGTAGCCAAAATAAGGTTGATGAATTTATCGGCAGGTCAAATATTCAGAATTTGCTGGGAATGGAATGTCTAAATGAGGAATTCTGAGGTCAGTACTAAAAACTAGTACCACCACCATTAACAATGAATGTAGCACTTACAAAATTTTCAAATAAAAAACTCATATTTCTCATATCCTTAAATTAAAATAATTAACTGTTAAAAAGCAAAATGGCTTGTGAATGTAATATAAAACCTTTTCTGTTAAAACAATTCCAAGATTCACTTTTTTTTATTAAAAAAAGTGAACATCTGAACAATATTCAAACAGTCCTTTCTAACGGATTGCAAATATACTACAAATTTGAATGCGCATCAAGGATTTTAAATATTTAATTGAACGCGTTTTTTTAAAGCCCAATAATTAAATGATAACATCAATATGATTAATACTTTCAATTTTAAAAGCATACAAATCTATGATAACAGTAAGAGCAAACCTTTGGAGGATGTAAGTGAAATAAAATCTTATTTAACTGGTACTTCAAAAACTTTGGATTTTGCTTTTCAGGACGGAACACGACGCAACTTCCCCTATTCCTTTTATCAAAATGCTGAATTGTTAGAAGAGAGCGGTAAGAAATTTATAAAGGTAAGGTTTTTAGGTCATTCGATATCTATAAAAGGTTACGGCCTTGAAGGACTATACGATGAGCTTATTCAAGCTAACCTTTCTAAAGTATATGAAAATGACGAACGCTACTATCAACAAAATGAACACCGTACTTTTATTACAGAAATAAACATTTCCGAGATTTCAGACTAAGCTTCTAAATTGATTTCGTAGCGCGTGCTCCTTCCTTCACCTAAAGGTTTGAAAATTTTTCTAGCCGCTAAATCTTGAAGGTCACGCGTTGCGGTTGCTTTTGATGTTTTGGTAATGGCGATATACTTTTTTGCAGTCATTCCCCCTTCAAACCCCTCTATACCTTTGTCGAGTATTTTATTGATGACCTTTAGTTGGCGGTCATTGAGACTGGTTCCGTATTGGTCAAAAAACTTAGCCTTTTTCAAAGTAAAAGAAATCAGTGCTTCGGCCTGTAGCTGTGCCTTTAGCACCGTTTCAACAAAATATTCGATCCACTCGGTGATCTCATTGGACCGCTGTGCCGACTTCAGGGCGTCATAATAAGTTTTTTTATTATCGTCTATCGCACGCGACAGGCTGAGCAGAATAGGGCGGTTCACGTCCTGCGATAAGGCCTTTTCGGATATCGCGCGACCTATACGGCCATTGCCATCCTCAAAGGGATGAATGGTTTCAAAGTAAAGATGGGCAATCGCCGAACGGATGATCGGTTTTTTTATAGGCTGTGCGCCCTCTGGATGAGATTCGTTAAACCATTCAATAAAAGCCTTCATTTCTTTCGGGACAAAGCTGGAGGCCGGAGCCTCAAAATGAACCTTTTCCCGTCCCCAGGCACCGGACACGATCTGCATTGGTTCGGTATGGGTACGCCATTGCCCAATATTGATACGCCTTGCACTGGCCAGTAGGATTGAATGCCAATCGAAAAGGGTCTGCTGCTTTAAAGGGTCTGCAAAGCCTTCCCTGACCTTGGCCATTAACTCACCCGCACCCCGGGCCATCGGGTCTTTGACCGCACGTGGCTGCCCATAGCCCAGATTGTTGCGGATGGAGGACATTACATCCTCACGACTCAGGTACTCCCCCTCTATCTCCGAGGTCTTTATCGCCTCGCACACCATAATGGAAATGACGGCCTCCATTTGCATTGAATCGGATAGCCCTTCCAAAAGGCCGTTGATATGTCCAGCCCTTTGACTGAATTCAAAGAGTTTGTCCTCAATGCCTTCCGTTGAGTACCTGAAGTTAGGCCAGTCTTTTAGTTGCCAATTATACATTATGAGCTGATTATATCATACATACGGCTCAAATATAAATAAAAAAATGAGCCGATTAGGGTGATTAATCGGCTCATCGCTTTATCTATGTGTTATTCAAGCTCACTGAGTAAACCATAACAAACGGTTTCAAAAGCAAACCAAGCAAGATAATTTTTTAGATCGCCTTCGATTTTTAAAAGTATTCCAGTTTCTTCTTCAAAGTCTGTTCGCAGATCATTGATCTCTTCATAGTGATCGTCAAAGAATTTATGTGTATCGGTATAATATATCAAGCTGGTTACAACACCGCTTACGCAGCCGTGCTGTGTGACATCTTCCAAAAACGCGCTGGGGCAATGATAATCCAACGTTTCTTGAGCGACTACGGCTTTGATTGTATTCGGTTCATTAGAGATGATCGATTTAAGATGTTCTTTGATGGATTGGTTATTCATAGTAAAACTCCTGTGATGGTTATGCCGACCGTCCATTTTGGCTCACCTAGAAAAAGCAAGGAGGAATCCATCAGAGCATTCCTTGCCTTTTGAGCAGGGGAATAAATAGGTTCAGGAAATAACTGTTCAGGAAGTTTTGAAATAACCGATTCACAATCGGTAAGTCCTGTGATACACTTGGACCAAATGTTAGACCACAAGCGGTTGCAAATATTTTGGAAAAGTATATCGCATTGAATTTTAAAGAATAAATCAGCTTACTACTGTGATTGGCAGCAGCTTTGTAATCAGTAGGTCGTTGGTTCAAGTCCGACAACCGGCACCATTCTTTAAGCCTCAAGTGCGTACATATTAGGCACTTAAAAGTTATACGTTCTAACTCCAAATATTTGAAATTGCTTTAATTTTTGAATTAGGAGTTCAGGACGATGCACAACGTTTCAAACAGTTACACTAAAAAGTTAGACCAAAACCTAGACCCGTCAAAAACGGGGAATAAGCTTAAAAAGTTAGACCAGAAGTTAGACCACAATAGGATTAAAGGCACAATATCCTTTACCGATCTAGGAATAAAAAACCTTAAGCCGCTAGAAAAAAGAAAGATATACTGGCGCAATGGACTGCCTGATTTTGGGGTTCGGGTCTCTCCCAACGGAAATAAAACCTGGATTTATCAATATAGGTTTGACAATAAAACCCGAAGAATGGGATTGGGCCGATATCCCCAGATCAGCTTAGCTAAGGCAACAAAACTCTATTTCGAGGCTAAAGAAAAGTGTGATCAAGGCGTTGACCCTCTTATGGAGCGAGAAAACGAAAAAGCCGCTCATAAAGAAGAACTTACATTGGAAGAACTGGTCGATATCTATATTAGCTATTGTCAAAGCACCGGGCAGAAATGTTTTAAAGAGAAACGGCGCACTTTCAAGAGGGATTTGACAGCCTTCATCAAAGCCAAAAAGATATCCGAGGTGAGTCCGAATGAATTGGCTCTGCTATTTAATCAGATCATTGCAAAGGGCGCTCCAAGCACAGCTCAGCATCTATATTCGTACACACGTCGCCTGTTCAATTTCGCGGCAGATATGGGTTATTTGCGGCGTAGGGATAATCCGTGTTCGGAAATTCGCTTGAACCTTCCCAAAAAGAAACGGCAGCGGCATTTAAGCCCTAAAGAAATTTATCTCTTTTGGCATAATCTGGAAAATGTGCCGATGTCGCCCATAATGCGTTTGGCAATGAAGTTTTTATTACTCACTGTTGCGCGCTCAATTGAAGTGCGGACAATGACTTGGTCACAGATCAATTTCAACGAACGCATATGGACAATGCCCACATCCAAGAACGGCAAACTGCACCGGGTCTATTTAGGTGATCTTGCCATTCAGGTTTTAAATGAAGTGAAAACCTATACTGGAGGGCAGGGACTTGTTTTTGGCTCGCCAGGAAATTATCACAATGCGTTTAAGGAAGAACAGAGCTTTGAAGAGTTTCGTGTCTGGTCGTTTTCGCAACCATTCAGAAGGCACTTTTCTAAATTTGGGATCGAGGAACGGTTTTATCCACACGATCTTCGCCGTACTGGTGCAACTTTGGTGGCCAGTCTATTGGGGCGGCGTGATTTTGCTGCAATGGTTTTAAACCATTCTACGAGTGACGTAACCGATATTTACGATCAATATATCTACGATGATGAAAAGAAACGGGCCTTTGACGCTCTCAACAAGGCTGTTCAAATAATCGTGAATAGCAAAAATGCTGAGAGCGTCCCAGATCGAAAAAGACTAAAGAGCTTGGCTAGTCAGCCTGATCTGACTTCTAATCATTTTGATAGCCAGTCAGTCGATTTTATTCAAACTGTACATTATTGACCATCCTACAATATAAAATGGAGGTGATAAGTTTTACCGATAAAAACTAGCTAATATTATACTGTAAATCCAACCATTTTAAATAGAATGGATCAGTTATATAAGACATTACCTTTTCCTTTATTTCTTGATTCGTTCTCAGCTTTTCTGAGTTTAAAACTGAACACAAGACTAAAAATTTGGGTAATGGATATATTTTTTGTTTGTTCTTAGGAAACAAATAAAAATTTAGCTTCTTATTCGATTTCTCCAATTCAGAAAAGGAAAGAATTTGATTTGCCAAGGTTACAGTATTCGTGATTCCAGAAGATATTTGGTTGTAAAGTAACTTCTCGACCTTATCGCTTTTAGTGGTCAGTAATCGTGATAAAATTGCCGTTACTTGTCTTCTTAAAAAAGTATCTGTCTGCCATAGGTTTTTGTACTTATCAATAAATCTATACAGGTCTTCAGGATGATTGTATTTTGCTTTGAACCATAAAAGACAATAAAAATCTGAGGAAAGCTTACGCCTAAAAGAAAAAGCAGTGATTTTGCGTTCAAAGTTTTTTAAGAACTCCTTTGATGTGGTCGTGGTAGGTATTTCCCAATTAGTAACCAAATTGCAAATTTGGTATAAAGACAAATCATCAAATATATCTATAGTTTCTAGTATCTCTAGAACAACCTCAGATGATTTATTTAAGTATCCAATATTCGAAAGATACATAAGTAAGTGACTTCTTAATCCTGGATAACTAATGTATATTTTAGAGATGCTATTTAGTAATAAGTGTGACTCAAGTTTACTAAATGTGGTTATGTAGCGTTTTGCAATCTTATCCCAATATTTGGCCTGAGTATCTGTAAAATGCGATTGAAATTTATCATTAAGCACTAAACAATCTAACTCATATGTTTGATCATCCTTTTTTGTTTTTTCAATTTTATCTATAAAACGATTAGATTCTATTTGAAAGTGGTAGAAACCCTGTTCTTCATTGTAAATATTTGTTTTTGCTAAATTCAAAGCTAATCCTCTGGTTTTTAACATATCGGAAATCGAGCTAATGGTTTCAATTGCTTCTTTTCTCGTGTCAACACCAATGACAATATCATCCATCCACCGAGTAAAACTATTGTCAGTTTGCTGTTTAATAACATGATCAACCTCAAAAAGAAAAGAATGTGCTAAAAGTCTGATCCCTTCAATATTTGTTGTTGGTAAGCCTCTTTTGGAATATGGAAGATAATCAGGTTTCCAAGCTATTTCTTGAATAATTCTAAAAAGTAAATCAATTAAAACTTCATCTATTTTGCTGTAGCTAGTAAAAACTTTTCGTAGTTCTTCCAAATCAATGCTGTCGTAATAATTTGACAAATCTGTAACTACGATTAAGTCTTTCTCTTCTTGAAAATGGTAGATTTGCTTCTGCAATTTTTTCCATTGCTGTCGCCAAGCAAATCCGTATTCATTAACTTCGTGCGGGAATGACATATTATGCTTATCCCGTGAATAGAAAGCATTTTCTGAAGGTTGATTTTCCAAGATTTTGTCAGCAATCTTTTCTACGAGAGTTTGTAGCACAACTGCATCGATAGGTTGTGGTATCACAAGATGGCGGCAAACACCAAATTTCTTCTCTATTCGGTATATTAGTGGCTGAGATACTTTATATGTACCATTAAGAATCTCGTTTCTTATCGCTAGTGCTCTTTCTTCAATATTATAGTTGAAGTCGTAATGGTCGTATAAGTCCTTTAGATCGAGATTTCTAAGTTGATTTTTAACTATTTTTCGCCAGATGCGAGTTAAATTCTTCTTTTCAAATATTTTTGAGAGAGTCTCTTTTCTTAATTTATTAAACCGTTCTGTTTGCATAAATAGTTACTAGATTACTGACGTAATTTTGAAAGGAACATTTTGACCTTATTTAAATTAAATCCTAAACACCTATCTCCTTGTCAACTCATCCGCAATCATCTCAGCCTGTCTTAAAACCGTTTCAGTAGCTAGCTTCTGCATATCGGGCGGATAACCATATTGTCGAAGCGTGCGTTTAATAATGACTTTGAGTTTAGCGCGAACGCTTTCTTTAATCGTCCAATCAATTGAGGCGTTTTTCTTAACGCGTTCGGTCAGGATTACGGCCAGTTCCCGTAATTTGTCTTGCTGCATCAATTCTTTTGCACTGTCGTTGTTGGCGACGGCTGTATAGAAAGCATACTCAAAATCTGTAAGGCCAAGGCTTTTGCTCTCACTATCCATCTTGACGATTTCCTTACTCAATTTAATGAGTTCGTCCATCACCTCTGCGGCGGTAAGTATTTTGTTTTGATAGCGTTTTATGGAGTCCTCAAGCATTTCCATCAAGGATTTGCTTTGCACAAGGTTCTTTTTCGACCTTATTTTTAACTCGTCAGTCAATAGCTTCTTTAATACTTCGAGGGCGATATTCTTGTGCTCCATTCCCTTTAATTCCAAAAGAAAGTCTTCGGATAGAATTGAAATATCCGGTTTTTTGATACCAGCGGCATCAAACACATCAATGACCTGTTCCGAAACCAAGGCCTTGTCAATGACCTGTCTAACGGTCGTCTCTATATCTTCATCAGACCGACCGGAGATTTTATTTTCAAATTTTGCAAGACGTGCCTTTACTGCTTGAAAAAAGGATACTTTATCCTTTACGTCCATTGCCTGATCGTGGGGAACGGCAATTGCAAAGGCCTTAGATAGATTGGTAACTTCGGTAATGAAGCGTTTTTTTCCATTATCCAAGCCTAAAATGTGATCCTCAGCGCCAAGTATGGTTGATAGTTTTTTTGAGGTGTCTGCTTCAAAATAATCCTCATAAGCGAAGCCGTGAAGCATTGCAGAAACCACTTCCAACTTCTCGAGAACTATTTGAACGGCTTGCTCTTGCGCTATTGCAGGGTCGCCTTTTCCTCCGGCATCGGAGTAAAATGCTAATGCTTTTTTCAAATCTGAGGCTATACCCAAATAGTCAACGACCAATCCCCCAGGTTTATCCTTATAAACCCTATTGACCCGTGCGATAGCCTGCATCAGGTTATGGCCCTTCATCGGTTTGTCAATATAAAGGGTGTGCATACTGGGTGCATCAAAACCCGTAAGCCACATATCGCGTACGATGACCAGCTTGAGTTCGTTTTCGGGGTCCTTCATCCGGTCGGCGAGAGTCTTTCGTTGTTTCTTGGTCGTATGATGTTTTGCAATCAACGGCCCGTCTGAGGATGAAGATGTCATTACAACCTTAATGGCACCTTTATTAAGGTCGTCAGAATGCCAATCGGGACGAAGTTTTATAATCTCATCATAGAGTTGGGCAGCAATCCTCCGGGACATAGAAACAATCATTCCCTTGCCTTTGAAAACTTCTTCCCTTCTCTCAAAATGGCTTACGACGTCATTGGCGATATTTTTGACTCGCTCCTCGCTACCTATTAAGGCTTCTAGCTGAGTCCACTTTGCTTTGGCTTTTTGAGTCTCTGTAAGTTCCTCGCCATCCAGATCATCATCAAGTTGTGCAACAAGTTTTTTGCCTTCCTCGCTTAGATTTACTTTTGCCAATCGGCTTTCGTAGAAAATACGCACAGTGGCGCCGTCTTCCACAGCCTGAGCGATATCGTAAATGTCAATATAGTTCCCAAATACTGCGGGTGTATTTACGTCAGTGTTCTCAATAGGTGTTCCCGTAAAACCAACATAAGTTGCTTGTGGGAGGGCATCACGCATATATTTTGCAAAACCGTAAACCGTCTTTTTGCCGATAATATTGCCTAATTCATCTTTGTCATCGACCGTTTTTCCTTTAAAACCATATTGCGTACGGTGGGCTTCATCAGCGATCACTACAATATTTTCGCGCTCGGAAAGTGTTTCAAAAACGTTTCCTTCTTCCGGCTGAAATTTCTGGATCGTGGTAAATATCACTCCACCAGAGGCAACTTTGAGCTTCTCCTTAAGATCAGAACGGGATTCGATCTGCTTAGGCTCCTGCCGCAGGAGTTGAACGGATGCTGAGAAGGTATCAAACAATTGATCATCCAGATCGTTACGGTCTGTGATGACCACTACCGTAGGGTTGTCTAGGGCTAATACCAACTTCCCTGTAAAAAACACCATCGAAAGGGATTTTCCACTTCCTTGGGTATGCCAAACGACACCACCTTTTCGATCACCACTAGGCTGGGAATTCGTACCGACAAGCCCATAACTTTCCGGCGATTCCATCGCGGCGTTCTCAGTTGCAACCGGCTCAGTTTGATGGCCGGTTGCCCTTAATGTTGATTGTATGGCTCGATTAACCGCGTAATATTGATGATAGGCGGCTAGTTTTTTAATTGTGGATATGGTGGTTATGCCCGTGTCTGCATCTTCTTTTTTTGATTTCTCGAAAACAATAAAGTGCTTGATCAGGTCAAGTAGGGTCTCTTTATTGAGCATCCCTTTAACTAAGGTTTCTAACTGGCTTATCAAATTGGAAGCCTCTGCCTCGCCATCTGCGGATTTCCAGGTCATAAATCGACTAAACCCCGAAGAGATCGTTCCTGCTCTGGCCTCTAGCCCGTCAGATATGACAGTAAAGGCATTGTAGGTAAACAGGCTAGGGATTACGTCTTTATAGGTCTGAATCTGTGCAAAGGCCGATTTGGTATTGGCTTTTTCATCTGCTGCATTCTTAAGCTCTATTACAACCAGTGGAATACCATTTACGAAAAGCAAGACATCTGGACGCTTGTTTACGCCATCCTCTATTATCGTAAATTGGTTAGCAGCAATAAAATCATTGTTTTCGGGATTGTCAAAGTCAATCAACCAAACCAAATCTCCACGGGTATTGCCATCTTTTTGGTAGCTTACTTTGATACCTTCTGTAAGCACCCTATGAAAGGTCTCATTATTGTTAAGCAGGTCAGGCGAATTGATACGGTTTAGTTCTTTAATCGCTTCTTCTTGAACGTCTTTGGAAAGATTGGGGTTAATTCTTTGAACCGCATTTGATAAACGTTCGCTCAAAAGCAATTCCTCGTAGTTTTTTCTTTCCGATGACTGACCTTCTGGCCCTATGTCAGGAGCGTAGATATATTCATAACCACTATCTTCGAGTAGCTTGATGGTAAAATCTTCAATAGTGTTTTCTGTTAATCTTGACATTCCTTTAGCTCGAATATTGTTATGTTAGCAGAATTTCTTAATTGCATTGAGTTGTCTCTTATACCGTGCATCGATATAGCGCAAAATTGATTTACAGCCCTTGATAATATCCTCAGGAAGGATAGGTTTTTGGCTTCTTATATAACCGTGAGAACCATCTTGGATAAGAATGTGTATCGAACTGCAACCTTTTAATTCTTCATTATCATTGATAAATTGACTTATCTTATAGCTATTATCTGGGCATTCAAATTTCTTTATAGTTTCGATAACGTGTCGCATTGAATTTTGTATCGTATGGCTTGGCGACTGTCCTTTCACGGCTACCCTATATATGTCCATTAAATGCTCTTGATAAGGCATTATAAGTTCCTTATTAAGTTTAACTAATTTCCCCGGCGTTAAAACATAACCGCCCTTCGACAATACATTATTTCTCAAGAGAATGCTCATAAACTCCAAATTATGTGTAAGGAGGACGAGTTTTATGTCATTTTTAGCGGTTAATGATGAATACAACGTTTCTAGTTCACTTAAAATAGTCGAAATAGAATAGATAAAATGAAAATCCATACTTGATACCGGATCATCAATAATGAAGAATAAATTGTCGTATTCTGAAACTTTGCTGACTATTCTATGTACTTCGGCTAGATAATAACAAAATGCTATAATGCTTTTTTCACCATCACTCAAGATATCCTGTGGTGAATTGATAATGGATTGATTCCTGAATTTTAGACAATTATTATCCTCATCAAAACTGTATTTATCTTGGAAGATTCTATGAATTAACTCTTTAAAGTGATCAGAAACTTCTTTCTTCTTGGAAAATTTTTCATTTGCTTCTGCATCTTCAATTTTTTTTTTAATCTCGATTATTTCTGAATTTAGTTTTTCAACTTTTTGAAAGTTCATTTTGAACTTGGTTTTTATGAGGCCAGCTTGCGCTCGGCAAATTCTCCTTTTCAATTGCAAAATTTCGTTAGTTGTATCGAGGCGTGTTGAATTCAATTGTTCAATCAAGGTACTGGCTTGGGTGATCGAATTTTTTAAGTTTCCATTTATGAACTTTGAAAAATCTTGAATTGCATTTTCTACAGTGAGAATTTTTTGACCGTCGAGTGGGTTTGCTATTGTTCCCTTTTTGCCTTCAATAATGGCAATGTAATCTTGCCAATTAAATTGACCTTCTGGATCCTGTAATTCTGGAAACCTTTTATCAGAAAAGGATGGAAAATATTCTTGTAGTTTATTCCATTCACTTTCAACCTTTAAATATTCTTTGTACTTCTTTTGCAATAGTGAGAGCAATTTTTTTATTTCATCAATATATCCATCAAGTTTTTGACGGAATTTAGTTTCAGCCTCCTCGAAATACTCTCGATAAATATCTATTAGTTCCAATTGTTGGGCTTGCAAATCTTGTTCGCAAAACGGACATTTATTTTCATCACATTTTTTTAATTCCGCTAAACCATTTGATATAAATAATTTCTTGGTTTGAATTTTTTCCTTAATCTCAGCTGAAATACTTGATGGTGTGATGGTTATTTTTAAATCTGCAACTAGCAAAGAAAGGGCAGTTAGATCATAAATAAATGGGGAAATTGAGGATACGTCGTTTAGGTCATCTGGGATGTTTTCTAATTTTTTTAATTTTGTTTTTAAAGTCTCAAAAGACTCGTTTTCGATGGTATTTGATCCATCAATACTACTTAGGTTCTCGTAGTTTATATCTTTGAATTCGATGGTATTCTTTCGAATTCCTAAATCTGTAAGTATTTTAAGGTGTTTTTTTATTTCTTCATCAATTATATCTTTTTGGTCTTTATAGTCAGCTTCAAGTTCTTTTAAGCTTTGTTTGTCTTTAGAGACATCAATAGCTCCTTTGCCGATGATATATCCATCAATGGAAGCGTCTAAACTAAATTTATTTGGTTCAATGGTTTCACGCACATATTCACTGTTGAAAACGTGAAATATGAAATTGTTAGATTCTTCAATTACTGGTTCATAATTCGCTTTATGTTTTATATTAAAGCTTTTATCTATAAAATTGTTTTCATTTTGACAGTAAAATTTGAATTCAAACTTTCCAGCATTTTCACCTAGAGAGAGAAATTTTTCAGAGAAGGGCATCTTTTGTTCTTCTGAAAGATTTGATTTCTGACTAAGAAGTCTAAACTGCTTACTCAGAGAAGTTTTGCCACTGCCATTCGTTGAAAAAACACCTACTTTAAAGGGCCCTTTTTCTCCTAATCCCAAATTCAGAGTGCAATTGTTATGTGGGCCAATATTTTGAACCCTCATTTGTATATTGAAAACTTTACGATCTGACATATGGAAGCTCGTTCAATTTAATTTGATTTCCCCACTCATCAACTTAGGCAGAAGAGTATCACGCAAAGCAGTCAGAGTAGTAATTTGTTTATTATTTGATTCAATCTTGGCTATCAAGGGTGAGAAACTTGATGACATTTTATTTAACTCAGTTTCAGATGGAATTGAAACCATTGCCTCATCCAAGTCACCACGCTTAATATGGCCCATTGTAGTTGCGTGAGCTTTTGCTATGGCTATAAATCTATCAAGATGATATTTACTCCATAAGTAATAAAACCATTTTGGGTAGTCTGGTGAACTTACCTTAAAAAGATGTTGATTAAGTACGCAAGTCTCCCCGTCCCATATTTTGACCATAAGCGATGCCGACCAAGAAAATATCACATCACCATTTTGAACTATATATTTGTCATCCACATCTGTTGTACACCAATCGCAGTTTCCAGATATCCCACTTCGCAACTGTTTGATTTTGAGAACAGGTAGTTTATCAACCTCATTTCGTGCAGGAAATTTTTGGCAAGCCAAGCCATTTAAAAAATTTGCTATAGAGCTGAGCGGCCCAATCTCCCAACTGTCATCTGCCTCTTCCACAAACCATTGTCTAAAAAGTGTCTCTGCCAGTTGCTCTAGCGTTTGGTTTTGACGATGGAGAAGGTCTATTTTGTCGTCTAGGCTGGAAAGGACTTCTGCTATAGCTTGTTGTTCCTTAGGCGAAGGGATAATCATTGGGATTCCTAAAATATCCCCTTTAGCTATATTTGCCTGATTGGCACTACCAGAAGATCGACTGGCCAAATAGTTTCTATTCTCTGGAGCCTTAAAATAATAGTAGAAGAAATCTAGGCTATTTTCATCTTTTGCTACAAGTTTACCGACACGTTGATTTAATAATGCTTTTTCGTTCAATTTGTAGCGAGAAACACCTCCCACAATTTGCGTCATTGCGTGTGGATGATTTCCAGTCATCGCTATTAGGATATCACCTTTCTGCAGAACGTACTTTTCTAAATTTTCATTGAGCTGATGATATAAAACCTTATCGAGGTTGACATCACCATTTGCTACATTCTTAATTTTTATTACGGCCAAGTCACCTTTATCAGGAGAATTTTTAAAGTCTTTAGATTTAAAAGCGTACCCACTTATTAAGTCTAAGATATCAACTGAGATTACCTCCATCCATTCACTCATCAATCTTGACCTTTTGAAGGTTAGTGGCAATACGTTCGTTAAGTTCGGATTCTTCCAGAAGTTGCGCTTCAAACTTGGTTTTTAAGCTGGTAAAGCGTTCGACAAAATCAAAGTCATCTTCTTCCTCCGCCAAGCCAACATAGCGGCCAGGTGTTAATACATACTCCAGTTCGGCTACCCGGTCTTTACCCACAGCAGCGCAAAAGCCTTTTACGTCTTCATACTCTCCGTCAGGATTGCGCCAATTGTGGTAGGTGCTTGTAATTTGATCAATATCTTCCTGCGAAAGTTCTTTGGTTCTGCGGTTGATTAAGTGACCCAAGTTCCGGGCATCGATAAAAAGGATTTCGCCAGTACGGTTTCTAAATTTACCATTGCTTCGGTTGCGGCTCATAAACCATAACGAAGCCGGGATCTGGGTGTTTAAAAATAACTTCGCCGGTAGGTTTACGATGCAGTCAACCAAGTCGGCTTCTACCAATTCTTTTCTTATATCACCTTCACCACCAGATTTTGAGGTGAGGGCACCCTTGGCTAAAACAAAACCTGCTTGTCCGCTTGGGGCCAAATGGTACATAAAATGCTGTATCCAGGCATAGTTGGCGTTTCCGCTGGGCGGTGTACCGTATTTCCATCGGCCATCGGTGCGCATTAAATCTCCGCTCCAATCACTTACATTAAATGGCGGGTTGGCAATGATATAATCTGCTTTAAGGTCTTTATGTGCATTATTTAAAAATGAGCCTTCGTTGTTCCATTTTACCTGAGAACTATCTATCCCACGGATGGCCAAGTTCATTTTTGCCAGCCGCCAAGTGGTCTGGTTACTTTCCTGACCATAGATAGAAATATCATTTATACGCCCTTGATGATCATCTACAAACTTCTCAGATTGGACAAACATACCGCCAGAACCGCAGCAAGGATCGAAAACGCGGCCCTTATATGGTTCTAACATCTCCACTAATAATTCGACAACACTTCGTGGCGTGTAGAACTGTCCACCTTTTTTACCCTCGGCAAGTGCAAATTCACCAAGAAAGTATTCAAATACGTGACCCAAGACATCGGCAGAACGTGACTTGGCATCGCCAAGGGCAATATTCCCTATCAGATCGATTAATTCACCTAAACTTGTTGGGTCAAGGTTCTGACGTGCGTAAACCTTAGGCAAAACGCCTTTTAGGGAAGCATTTTCCGCCTCAATAGCATCCATCGCTTCATCAACAGACTTGCCAATTGTTGGTTGTTTGGCTTGGTTTAACAGGTGCGACCAACGAGCCTTTTCTGGAACAAAGAAAACATTTTCAGCTTTGTATTCATCCTTGTCTTCGGGGTCAGCTCCGGCATATTCATCTTCACCGGCTTCTAGCTTCTCGTATAGCTCTTCAAAAGCATCAGAGATATATTTTAGGAATATCAAGCCAAGAACTACGTGTTTGTACTCAGCCGCATCTATATTCTTCCTAAGCTTATCAGCAGTTTTCCAAAGCTGTTTTTCGAGGGGTTCGTCCTGATCTTTTTTCTTTTTAGCCATCAATCAATCTTCAATTTGTATAAATATAAGTTACCTTCTTAGAATACTGTTAAAATATCATAATGCAATTAAACAAATAATTTTCAATTACGGCATTATTGTAAATGATTTAAAAAATTGCCCAAATGATGATTTAAAAAATCTATTCCTACAAAATCTATCATAAAAAGGGTGTTTTTCCCCTAATTAGCTGAGGTGTAAATCGGTAAGTTTATTTTCAACTTAAACTTACCATTATGAAATTAAATTTATTCTTCATTCTATTTTTACTTATTGTTTTCCAAACCAGTTATTCGCAAACAGAATCCATCGGTGAGGGCAGTTTGATAACACTTACAAAGCCTTTAACTGTCGATAATAGCGTAATGACGCTAAAACAAGGTGGGTCAACCACAAGCCCACTAAACTTCATTGAATCAGGCTACAAATATGAAGTGGTCGAAATACTAGATGACGACGTACTATTGAGACCAATTAACTTCGAGGTAGTTGAACCATCTAAGAGAAAAGCTGGCGTCACCTATAAAAGTGATACTTATAATGATCGCATATTTAAAGTATCAAAAACTGAATTTTTTGCTGCTGCTGAGAAAATAGAAGAAAAGGATAGGGTAAGCCTAGGCGTCTTAACATTACCTTTTAAAGCCAGACCTCAAGACGATTTCTCTTTTGATACAGAATTTAATTTGAGTACTACCTTGAATGTGAGATTTTGCAGCCTTGGCAAGGCCGGTTGGTACTTTCAGGGGGGCGCAGGTATAGGTAGCGTAAATTTGAATTCCACTAACTCCAGCATTTAGGCTGAAGATGCACAAGATGTATCCGCCTTAAACCTTTTCACAGGATTGATGCTAGAGTATAAAAAGGTTCAAGTGGGCTTATATATGGGCTGGGATCACATAAATAATCAAGCAAATTACAATTGGGAACATCAAGGAAACGTTTGGTTTGGCGCAGGATTAGGCTTTGATGTATTTGAAATATCCTCAGATAAAACAGTTAGTCAAAATTGATCCAAAAGATTATTACCACCCTCAACCTATATCAAAAATATTGATAAGGTTGAGGGTGTCATTATTAGTATTAGTCTGAATGAACTTCATTATTATACTTTGAGGGATCTTCTAACCAACTCTTTAAGTCGTCAATACGATATGCTTTACGACGACCTTGTCGGGTGAGGGACACAGGTATAGGAAAATGTCCTTTAATTCGTTCCCTGTATTGGGTGGTTTTATCAAGGGTTGTGACCAGCTCTGCTGTTTCAATAGATACAAAAGAATTCATTTTTAGCATAAGATGTGCAACAACCTCTGCTTCTTGGTCTGGATCGATCAGGATTACGGAATTGTTTTCTATCGTTTTAAGCATTAGTACTCCTTTAAAGTGTTAATGGACTTTCATTTATAAGCTCTCGTTTAATAAGAAAGTACGCACTCTAAAGCCATCATCACTGTGTTGTGTTTATCGAAAATATCGAGTCTTTTTAATGGTTTAGGCCATATTTTTCTTGCTCTATTTTTTAAGTGCGTGTATTCAATTAACAACTAAACTGTAGGGTGTGTATCTCATCAATTTGTTTAGGAGAACAATTATGAATGTAAAATTTGGATACATCGAAAAAGCGCGTGAAGACTTTCTATCAGAAATCGTCAAACCGATGGTTACGCGCAGGAAACAACTAGGATTAACGCAAGAGGACTTGGATAATAAACTTGGGGTTGCTGATCGACTTGTCAGTAAATGGGAATGTGGGTTACGTACACCAACATCGTTTCATTTGTATTGCTGGGCAGATGCGTTGGGTGGGGTGATTTGTTTTGTACCAAGGAATCAACATTACCTTTCTAATGCGGAAAAATTGCCAAATGCAGTTAATGACAATGAGGAAAATTACCGTCCAATAAATGGCGAGTTACTTTAGCCTTTATAAGAGAAATACCTACTGGAAGTATTTGGCTTTAAAAATCATATTAATTTGCGTGCAAACTGAGTACAAATAAAAAAAGGATTACAGAAATAAATCTGTAATCCTTTGATTATCAAGTCGGGGTGGCAGGATTCGAACCTGCGACCTCCTGCTCCCAAAGCAGGCGCGATGACCGGGCTACGCTACACCCCGAAAAATTATAAAATCTGAAAGTTATCCTATGATAAAAACTAGGACAAACAACCTTTCAGAAGATCGGTCATTTAAGAAAAATTGCGGAGAGACTGGGACTCGAACCCAGGCGACGGTTGCCCGTCGACAGATTAGCAATCTGCTCCGTTACCACTCCGGCACCTCTCCTTTAATTCATTTATTTAAGAACTGGCGCCTTTCTCAAAACGCGGATGCAAATGTAGCTTTTAGATGTAAACTAACCAAAAAATAGAAGCCTAATTAAAGATTAATTTCCATTGCAACGTAGCGAGCTGTATATCAAAATTTTAGATTGACCTCGACTATTCGGGATATTCGATTCGCAGGTGGTAAATATTGTTCAGTTTGGCCTTAAGTACTTTTTTGATCGTCTGAATTTCCTTAAAAGTGATGTCAGAATTTAGAAATTGATCTTCATTCATCTGCTTGTTCACAATTTTTTCGACAAAAGAATCAATCAGCACCGAGGTAGGGTTCTTTAAACTTTTGCTGGCCGCTTCCACACTGTCTGCCATCATCAAAATTGCTGTTTCCTTGCTAAATGGTTTTGGCCCCGGATATTGATAGTCCTTAATATCCACATTGTCTGATTGCTCCTGTGCTTTTTTATAGAAAAAATAGACAGTACTGGTCCCGTGGTGGGTCCTGATAAAATCGATCAAACGGTCTGGCAACTTGTTTTTCCGGGCAATCTCGATACCGTGTATCACATGGTCTATAATGATGCGCACACTTTCCTGGGGCGACAGGTCCTCGTGAGAGTTCAAAGAAGTTGCCTGGTTTTCTATAAAATCGGCCGGATTGGGCATTTTGCCAATATCATGGTACAGTGCCCCTACCCTAACGAGCATGGCATTGGCACCAATCTCGAGCGCGGCAGCTTCCGCAAGGTTGGCAACATTAAGACTATGGTGAAAGGTGCCCGGAGCCTTGTTTGCCAGTTCACGCAGCAATTTAGAATTGGTATCAGAAAGCTCGAGCAGTGAAAGGTCACTGACCAGACCAAATACTTTCTCGTAAGCATAGATCAAGGGCTGCACAAATAGCGTGGCAACCCCTCCCAAAAAGAATATACCAAACGTACGCCACTTCAGGTTCTCGATCGTCCCCTCGTGGATGATATGAAAAGCAAAGTAGCCGATTACATAAATCAACGTTATTTGCCCAACCGAAATGAATAAGTTGGCACGCTTGTACAGTTCAGAAACACTCAGGATGGTAACAATGCCCGCGATCACCTGAAGAAACATATATTCTGACGTGTCGGGAACGATAAAGCCCAAAAGCAAGATGGTTATCACGTGGGTAAAAAGGCTCAACCGGGCGTCAAAAAAGGCCTTGATCACCAGCGGAAGAACGCACAGCGGAACCACATAAACATATTTGTTATCGTACTTGACGACCAGTGTCGTGAGCAGTACCATCAGGATCACATTGAAGAAAATAAAGGTTACCTTGGTATTATTGATAAACACCTCCTGCCGGTACGTATTTATAAAAAGCAGCAACATCAGCAGCGCCACAGACACCAGCAGTACGTACCCAAAGACCACCCAATTATACTTGCTATCCGTCCAGGACTGTGACTCATATTCGGCCTGGAGTGAACTCAGGACCTGAAAGGTATCCCCCTCCACAATTTCACCACGGGCGACAATTCGGCTGCCTTTCGAAACCACACCTTTGGTAGGGGAAATCTTTTCCAGTTCAGCGGCCAGTTCCTTTTGGGTAAGCGCTTCATCATATTCGGCGTTTGGCCTGATGATGTCAAAAAAAAGCACCTTAAATGCGTTGGCAGCATCCCGATAGCCGCTTGCTGCCAGCTTCCGGTCAATGATATTGGTAACCTCTGCCGTGGTGTTCAGGTTTTCGATCGTGGTTTTTTCAATCTGGTTGCCCTTGCGCAAGTAAACCGGTATGTCTGCATCAAAAGCATTTAAGTTAGTGGTGATGCCGTATTCATAAAGGCTTTCTATTATATTTCTTCCAAAGGTTTTCAGCTGCTCTTTTCTCCCTAGATAGATGCTGTCGCTAAATACCGCCATAAACTCCTCGTCATATGTTGCCAATACTGCCTGCTCGATTTCATCATCAATTGTAAAATAAGGAACAATCCTGTTACTGGCGGCGACGCGCTCGTTTTCCAGCTGTTCTTCACTTTTCAGTATGGCAAAATCAAAGGGTGCGTAAAGGTTGTCATACTGCCAAGGCTTGTTCTGTTGAAAATCAAATTGAAACTGGCCACTTTTCGGAAATAGATAAACAATAATGACCGTTCCTATAAACCAGAGCATCACCTTGTAAAGCAATCCCTGATTTTTATAAAATCGATTTAAAAAATCTTTCATAGTGATTTTGAGAACTGTAAAAATACTAAAATAACGCGGGTGGATAGGCTTTGCCGCGGCTGCACATTACAGGCAATTTAAGGCTTAGCAACTCAAACGCTTCCGTGTATTTTCATTTATTTCCCTGCGGAAGGGATTACGTTAAACATTCAATCATAAGATTAAGAAATTTAAGTGTGGCTGCTTTTGTATATTTGGCGCCGGCCAAATGGATACATTGGCTGTTTTTTTTTGAGCTTTAGCCAAATCGCTGAATACGTACTCCTAAAATACCAAAACATGCAATTAGATAAAAAACCGAAAGGTTGGAACGAAAATAAAACCAATGACTCCTGGGCGATCTTTAAGATCATGGGAGAGTTTGTAAGCGGATTTGAAAAACTCAGCCGCATTGGGCCCTGTGTCTCCATTTTTGGCAGTGCCCGCACCAAGCCCGACCATCCCACGTACAAACTGGCATCAGAAATAGCCCAGAAAATCGTGGAAAATGGCTATGGCGTGATCACCGGCGGTGGCCCGGGCATCATGGAAGCCGGGAACAAAGGGGCGCATCTCGCCGGCGGAACTTCGGTGGGACTCAATATAGACCTGCCCTTTGAGCAGCACGATAATCCTTACATCGACAGCGACAAGAGCATTGACTTCGACTATTTTTTTGTTCGTAAAGTAATGTTTGTCAAATATTCCCAAGGCTTTGTGGTGATGCCCGGTGGCTTCGGTACACTTGACGAACTATTTGAGGCAATCACCCTGATACAGACGCACAAGATACAGAAGTTCCCCATCATACTGGTGGGCACCGAGTTCTGGAAGGATTTACTTTCGTGGATACAGAAAACACTGCTGGACAGTTTTGGGAACATCAGCCCGGGCGATGTAGACCTGATTCACCTTGTAGATACTTCAGACGAAGTCCTCGAAGCCCTGAACGATTTTTACTCGCAGTACCAACTTAGCCCCAATTTTTAACTTGCCGAAATTAAATAAACCAAAGTGCAGATAATTGCGTTGGTATGATAATTGATCTCCACATCAAAGATTCTCATCCCTAGATTTCGATTTCGTTGGAATATAAAAAATTGCTGTTTTCAAATATTTGTTCGACAAGACCGTGGCATGCTGTGCTGCTGGTTTTTTTGATCTTCGGCACCGCTTACGGTCAAAACGCCATACGTATTGACGCAATACTTGACGAGGAAACCCGGACGCTTTCCATCGAGCAGCAGATCGTTTTTGAAAACTCCTCAGAAGACACCCTTCAGACCTTATACCTCAACGATTGGGCAAACAGTTTTGCCTCAAAGCGGAGTATGCTCGCCAAACGTTTTGAGGAAAACTACGACAGAAAATTTCATTTGGCATCCTTACAGGAACGTGGCGCTACCACAATAGAAAAGCTCACAGATATAAACGGGAAGGATTTAAAATACACCCGGCTTCCTGATAGGGTCGATATCATACAGATCGAGCTGGACGCCCCAATACTCCCCAAAAGTAAAAAGATGGTCAAATTGATTTATCAATTGCGTGTACCGGATGCCCGTTTTACTTCCTACGGAAAGCTCAACAACGGAGATTTTAATTTGCGTTTTTGGCACATCGTGCCCGCAGTGTATAATGGGGGCTGGCAGATTTACAGCAATAAGAACCTCAACGATCTCTATCAGGCACCTACGGATTATGAAATATACTTAGAGGTAAATGCGGAATATAGCGCTACCTCTGAATTGAACATATCATCCGAAGTCTTAAACAATGGCAATAAACTTTTTGAGATTAACGGCAAGAACAGGAACCACGTAAACCTTTACCTTCGAAAAGATCCCAAATTCATAAGTATGGAGATGAACGGATTTCAGCTCGTCACCAATATCTTTGATGATCGCGTGATCCCGGAGAGAAAGGTAATGCTGTCGAAAAAAATAGGTGGGTTTCTTAAAAATTCACTTGGGCAGTATCCTTTTGAAAAACTGCTGATCACAGATCTGGATTACAAAGAAAATCCGGTGTATGGACTTAACCAGTTGCCAGCCTTTTTAAGTCCCTTTCCCAATGATTTTCTGTATGAATTAAAGATCCTCAAAACCACGATCAACAAGTATGTTGACAATACCCTATTTCTCAATCCCCGCAAGGAGCGCTGGGTGGCTGGGGCAATCAAGGTAAACTTGATGATGCGGTATATGGACGCCTTCTATCCCAAGCTTAAGTTGTTGGGATTGCTCGACCGGTACTGGCTGGTACGGCAGTTTACTTTGAGTGAAGTTGAGTTTAATGATCAGTTTAATTTGCTGTACCTGCATATGGCCCGGCTCAATCTTGACCAGCCCCTGACCACGTCAAATGATTCCCTGATAAAATTTAATTATAACATTGCGCACGACTACAAAGCAGGTAGCGGTCTGGACTACCTCAAGGAATATCTTAATGATGAGGCGGTGGAGGAAGCGGTACAAACCTATTATTCAGACCATAAATTAGAGCTTACCGATGCCGGGGTTTTTAAGGCCATTTTAAAGGAGAAGGCCGGTAAGAACATCGACTGGTTCTTTGATGACTACGTAGGCAGCACCAAAGAGATTGATTACAAAATAAAAAGCATAAAAAAATCCGGGGATTCGCTCAAGGTCAAGATGCGCAATAAGCGGGATGCCGTAGTACCCATACCCATCTCCGCTTTTCAGGGGGACAGCCTTACTGCCACAAAATGGATACCGGGATTTACCAAAGATACCACGTTGACCTTTGCAGCAGATGAGGCAGATCGTTTTGTGCTCAACGAAGATGGTACCGTTCCCGAAATCAACCGCAGGAACAATTATAAAAAGGTCAATCCCTTTCTGGGCATCAACAGGCCTTTCCGGTTCAAACTGTTTCAGGACATTGAGGACCCATCAAAAAATCAGGTTTTCTTTATGCCTGTCGCCGAGTATAATTTTTACGATGGTCTGCAGATCGGAGCAAAAATGTACAATAAAACCCTGCTCAGCAAACCTTTTTCATACAAGCTGGAACCACAGTTTGGTTTAAAATCAAAATCACTTACCGGGAGCCTGGGCTTTAATTACACCCAGAACCTGGAGGAAGACAATCTTTACGCGATCAGGTATGGTTTTGGCTACAGCACGTCCAGTTATGCTCCGGATGCTTTTTTCAGGCGTTTCGGCCCATCACTTACATTTTCATTCCGCACGGCAGATCTGCGGTCAGACAAACGCCAATTCCTCAATATTAGCAATGTGAATGTTTCCCGGGATCCCTCAAGGTTCATCACCAATACAGATCCCAATTACAGCTTGTTGCGGGTGCAGTATGCAAACAGAAGTCCAGGGGTAATAAACGCCTTCTCCTGGAAAACAGATTTTCAGTTGGCGCATAAATTCAGTAAAGCTAGCCTAACGGCGAAATACCGTCGGGTCTTTCTCAACAACCGTCAATTTGACCTGAGACTTTTTGCAGGTACCTTCCTGTACAACGATACCCGTTCTGAAGGTGATTTTTTCAGCTTTGCCCTCGACCGCCCCACAGATTACCTTTTTGAATACAATTATTACGGCAGATCTGAGGACAGCGGTATATTCAGTCAACAGCTCGTAATGGCCGAAGGTGGATTTAAGTCGATGCTCGATACACAGTTTGGTAACCAGTGGCTCACGACCGTCAACTCCAGCACCACCCTATGGAATTTCTTCCACGTGTATGGCGACGTAGGTCTCGTGAAAAACTTGGGCAGTCCAGCACGCTTCGCTTACGACAGCGGCATCCGCGCATCTTTGGTAGAAGATTATTTTGAGATTTTCTTTCCGGTACTTTCCTCCAACGGTTGGGAAATCGCCCAACCCGAATATGATAAGAGGATACGGTTTATCGTGACCCTGGACCTTCGCACCCTGCTCAACTTGTTTACACGCAAGTGGTATTGACCAATGAACCTGTTGCATATCTGCAATATGCTGGCCCTAACATAATTTCAGTCAAAATATCGGTTTGCTTTATTTTCAATAAATATCATATTTTGGGTTATTTTTAGTAATTAAAATCAATAAATTACGCTTCTATTAAGAATTATTCAAAATATCCAAATTATATTGAATTGTATATAATTTGCATTCTTCGTATTTTTGTCAAAAACCAGTCAACTTATGTCAAGTCCATCGCAGAGTAAAACTTCCATCTCGTTTGAAGATTTTAAAACTACGGTACTTGAAGATTACAAAATTGCCATCACCAGCCGGGAATGCAGCGTCCTGGGACGTCGTGAGGTATTGACTGGCAAGGCAAAATTTGGAATTTTTGGAGACGGCAAGGAAGTGCCGCAATTGGCAATGGCCAAAGCTTTTCAGAATGGCGATTGGCGGTCCGGATATTATAGGGACCAAACTTTTATGATGGCAATCGGCGCGCTCAGTATTGAGCAGTTCTTTGCCGGATTGTACGGCCATACAGACATCAATTTCGACCCGATGACCGCCGGGAAACAAATGGGCGGCCACTTTGGATCGCACAGCCTGGATGCAGATGGCAAGTTTGTCAACCAGCTCAAACAGAAAAACAGTTCCGCAGACATTTCCCCCACCGCTGGTCAAATGCCACGGTTACTGGGACTGGCACAAGCCTCCAAGCTCTACAGAAATCTTTCTGAAAATACCGGAACCGGTTTCTCAAACGATGGAAATGAGGTCGCTTGGGGAACCATTGGCAATGCCAGTACCAGCGAGGGCATGTTTTTTGAGACCATAAATGCGGCGGGAGTGTTACAGGTGCCTATGGTGATAAGTATCTGGGACGATGAGTACGGGATTTCGGTGCACGCAAAACATCAGACTACCAAAGAAGATATTTCTGCTGTCCTCAGCGGATTTCAGCGTGATGAAAACGGGCCTGGTTATGAAATCATACGCGTAAACGGTTGGAACTACGCCGAACTCATAGACGCCTACGACCGCGCTGGTAGGATTAGCCGAAAGAACCATGTTCCGGTTCTAATACACGTAAAGCAATTGACCCAACCGTTGGGCCATTCAACTTCGGGGTCTCACGAACGTTACAAAAGCAAAGAGCGTCTAAAGTGGGAACGGGAGCACGACTGCAACCTCAAGATGAGGCAGTGGATGATCGCAAACAATATTACTAGCGATGAAGAACTGACCGCACTGGAAAAAGAGGTAAAACGGAAAGTACGTGAAAGCAAACGTAAAGCTTGGAACAATTTTCTAGCTCCAATTATCAATGAAAAGAAAGTACTGATTGGCCTTCTGGAAGAAATCGTTTTAAAAAGCCAAAATGGAACATTCATAAAACCACTTCTGGAGCAGCTCAAATCTGAAAGTGAGGCGTTAAAAAGTGACTTGCTCATCGCCGCCCGAAAATCACTGCCCTTTCTCAATAAAGAAAATCTTGCGGCCAAAGACGAACTGATCATCTGGATCAACCGCTTTCAGGAAGATGCACAGCCGCAGTACAGCGCACACCTCTACAACGAGTCTGAATCCCGTGCCACATTAATAAAGGAAGTTTTGCCCACCTATGGGCCTGATTGCAAAAAAGTTGACGGCCGCGTTATACTGCGTGAAAATTTTGATAAGCTTCTTGGTTCTGATGAGCGGGTGGTTATTTTTGGTGAGGATACCGGGAAGATCGGCGATGTCAACCAAGGGTTGGAAGGGCTTCAGGAGAAATACGGCGAGCTGCGCGTGGCCGATGCAGGAATCCGTGAGACCACCATTGTGGGTCAGGGCATTGGTTTGGCCTTGCGAGGCCTGCGCCCTATCGCAGAAATACAGTACCTGGATTACATTTTATACGCCATCGCTACCTTAAGCGACGATCTTGCCAGCCTGCGTTACCGGACTCACGGCAAGCAAACTGCCCCGGTAATTATCAGGACCCGTGGTCACCGGCTCGAGGGTATCTGGCACAGCGGTTCACATATGGCAGCACTCGTTCATTTACTGCGTGGCGTTTATATTTTAGTGCCACGTAATATGACCAAAGCTGCTGGATTTTACAATACCTTGATGCAAAGTGATGAGCCTGCGGTAATCGTGGAGTCCCTCAATGGGTACCGTCTCAAGGAAGAAATGCCTCAAAACGTAGGCGAATTTAGAACTCCAATAGGGGTAGTTGAGACCGTTCGGGAAGGTCGGGACATAACTGTGGTTTCCTACGGAAGCACCTTGCGTTTGGTGCAACAGGTGGCCCAGGATTTAGCAGCAGTTGGTATCAGCATAGAGATCATCGATGCCCAATCCTTGCTGCCCTTTGATATTAACCAAGATACCTTGAAAAGTCTTAAGAAAACCAACCGACTGCTGGTAGTTGATGAGGATATGCCCGGTGGTGGTACTGCTTATTTGATGCAACAGATCTTAGAGGTACAGGGTGGCTTTAGATACCTCGATGGCCCTTGCCAAACGCTTGCTGCCAAGCCACACCGTCCCGCCTACGGTTCTGATGGCGATTACTTCAGCAAGCCTTCTGCGGAAGATATCTTTGAAAAGATTTACGGCATTATGTATGAGTCCAACCCTTCGGAATATCCAAAACTGCGCTAGCTCACATCCACGGTTTTTCTGAAGTTTCTACGGTAAACAGTATGTAATTATGATACAGGTTGAGTTCTTTTCGCGTAAGCGGAAACGATATATCACCACCGGCCGTGTGAAAGGTATAATTGCAAATCCCGCGCCGCTGGTACCAAATGGGGATACTCGTACTTACTGCTTGTATTTTATGCAGTTCTACAAACGTCTTCTGCTTCGTCCAAAAACCTTCCCGGATGACCAGAAAATTTTCATCAAAAATTATTGCTTTCGCCTGAAATGCCTTCCATGTCCACGGAATAATAATCAAAAGGTAAATCAGGACAGTTGACGCCAAGATATTTATAAAATGGTTTGGCAAGAGAAAATAGGATACACCTGTTATAAGGGTTAAAGGAAGAAATCTAAGAAACAGCATCCTTAGAAACAGTACGTTTTCGGGTTTAAAAGTGATCCCGGATTGAACCTTATTATCATAAAGATAAGATTTGATTTTGTCCAAAACCCTAGTTTCCAACCCTGGAATACGCAAAGTGCTTTTAGCGGCTCCGCCCACACTATCGGCAAGTATTATTCTACTTTCATAAAGATTGAAACGCTTTTGAATAATATTGGTCCGTTCCTTTAAAATCTGAACGCGACGGGGTTTGATAACAACTTTAGTGTTTGTTTTTAGCCCCATCTCGAGCTCGAGGCTCTGGTTTGTTCGGGTAAGTTTTAGGTCAAAAAATTTAATGAAAATCTCGATGGTACTAATTACCAAACCTATCAGGACTGTAAAAATTGCCGCGATGGCGATAACAATTACCGTACCTGTAATTTCGCCCATTCGATCAAGCAGTTCGCTTTCGTATGCATCAAAAGTATCTTCAGGAATAAGATCTGCACCCTGCTGGAGAATAGACCCCACAAAAATGAGGATCAGCCAAATCCCTCTCAAATAGTTTGTGGTCAGCCCCAGTTTGATAATATCGACAATGCTCAATCTATGTTGCCATTGTATCTTATTGGCTGATGCTGTACGTTGCGCTTCAGCAGTATCGATATTCTCATTTTTATCAAACTCACTTTCAGACTTGCCCTGCATCAGGACCTGTTGCAACGCTTCGGCACCTTCCTGGCTCAGGGCTTTAATTTCGGTTTCCTCGCTTTTAGAACCAGCGGTTTCCACCACCGTGCCGTACACACCAATGACGCGTTGTAATAAATTCCGTTTGAAACTGACCTGCTGAATGCGATCAAATGGAATCGCGGTACTCTTGGTATGCAAAACTCCTTGATTGAGTATGAATTCACCGGTATCATAGTCAACACGAAAAGTAAACCTTCGATATGCCATATAACTTCTTACTCCCAAAAAAACAAGCAAAAGCACTACTCCTGCCAGAATATAATACCACGGAAAACCTAGGTTTTTCTTAACAATAAAAATCAAGAAAAGCGCCCAAAATCCGCGTATAATATTATAGAGGCCGGAAAAGAAAATCAAAAAGATACCTACCGGGGATTGCCGTTGCGGTGATGCGAAAGGCCTATTCATGGACAGCGACCATTTTTAACCGGATAGTTTCTTTTAACCTAAGGGCGGTATCGGGATCAAGACCTGGAATAGTAATATCGCTGCCTGAGCCCCCTGCCGTAAATATGTCCAGGTTACTCAGCTTGAATGCCTTATCAAGCACGCCGCTCGAAGTCTCAATATGCTGAATCCTATTGAACGGAATCACGGTCACCTTACTGACCAAAAAGCCCCGCTTAAAAACGATATCCCGCTCCCGCAGGGCATAGCCATAACATTTTTGTCGTTGCACGGTATTGAAGAGCAATACACCAAAAAAGATCAATAGTGCCAAAAGTAAGAACCACAGTCCCAAAACGGGAATTTCGGTCATCCAGAGAAAACCCCAACCGCCTAAAAAAATCAAAGTGAGTACGCCCAAACCGATTAGGGATTTAGACAAATATTTTGGCGAAATGTCATTATAACCCACCGTCGCAAAATCAGGGAGCTGGTTTATATCTATTTCTTCATTGGTAAAAGCTAGCATAGAATTAGGACTTGTAAGTTTTATACACGTATAACCAAGAATGGCTTAATCTTTTAAGCCAAATCTAAGGAAGATATTCCTTTTTGAAATTTGGTTTTCGTTTTTCGAGAAAGGCATCGCGACCCTCCTTAGCCTCATCGGTCATATAGGCCAAACGGGTGGCCTCTCCGGCAAATACCTGCTGGCCTACCATACCGTCATCGGTGAGGTTCATCGCAAACTTGAGCATTTTTATGGAAGTAGGGGATTTTTCGAGGATTTCCTGAGCCCATTGATAAGCGGTTTCTTCCAGTTTGTTGTGCGGGATGACCGCATTGACCATTCCCATTTCAAAAGCTTCCTGGGCGGAATAATTTCGGCCTAAAAAGAAAATCTCTCGTGCCTTTTTCTGCCCGACCATCTTGGCCAAGTATGCCGAGCCATAACCCCCGTCAAAACTGGTCACATCTGCATCGGTCTGCTTAAAGATTGCGTGTTCCTTACTGGCAAGTGTCAAATCGCACACCACGTGGAGGCTGTGACCGCCACCAACCGCCCATCCGGGCACCACGGCGATGACCACCTTGGGCATAAAACGTATGATACGTTGAGCATCTAATATATTAAGACGGTGATAACCGTCATTCCCCACATATCCCTGATGGCCACGGGCTTTTTGATCACCGCCACTGCAAAAGCTATATACACCATCTTTAGGCGAAGGGCCTTCGGCGCTCAAGAGGACCACACCTATACTGGTGTCTTCCTGTGCATCGGTGAGCGCCTGCAAGAGCTCCGAAGTGGTTTGCGGCCTAAAAGCATTGCGCACTTCTGGACGATTGAAGGCAATGCGTGCTACGCCATTAAACTTCTTATAGGTGATGTCCTCAAATTTTGCGACGTGCTTCCACTCTAATGAACTCATAGTTAATGTTTTAAAGAAATATTATTTTATCTAAAATTATAATTATATTTGTATCTTGATTAAGAGTGGCTCATCGTGATGTATTTAAAATTTAATTCTGATTTGAAGAATGAGACTGAAAGAATCTGTTTACAGCCACAAAATTACGAATGAACTGGCATTTAATTGGGGAACTTTGTTTTTTATGGAAAACTGTTGTGTCTCAGAAGTTGACGAAGGATTCTTTTTTGATACTATAGATATCAACAAATTTGTCCTGTTTCTCAAGGTTTATTACAAAGGTCAAAAATTTCATTATATTAATAATCGGGTAAATTCATTTTGCGTCAATCCAATTGGCTACGAGTCGTTCACCGAGATACAAGACCAAATATTGAGTACCCGTGTCATACTCTACAGCGACAAGCAGAGAAAAACTGCCGCATATGAAGGTAAGTTCTATCCTCTGGAGGCAAATTTCTTTGATAATTTAGAGGCTTGCCTAAAAGACATTGACTATCCAAGAGCAGACATCAAGAATCTTTCAATATAATCTTGTCTTTCTCTATCACGATCATGCGATCCTTATATAAAGTACCTATTGCCTTTTTAAAACTTTTTTTGCTTATTCCCAACCTTTCCTGAATTTCCTGGGGAGTGCTTTTATCGTGCAGGGGCAGGCTTCCTTGGTTTGCCTTGATTTCTTCCAAAATATATTCAGCATTGGGCTCGATGCTTTTATAACCTTCTGGCTGCAGCACCACATCGATCTTTCCATCGTCGCGTACCCACTTAATATATGCCGGTAGCCTGTCGCCTATGCGTAACTCTTCAAAAATGGCCTCTTTGTGAATCAATCCCATAAGGCATTCATTGATGATCACGTGCGCACCAAAGTCTGAAAAGTGGTCCACGATGATTTCAACCTTGTCAAACTTTGCAATTTCGGTATTGTCTTCATTCAGAAACTGGTTTACTTTGGTAGTACCTACCAAACGGCCACTTTTTTCATCCAAATACATAAACACCACGGCGGCATCTCCCTCCTTGATGGGACGTGCCTGATTGGCAAAGGGCACCAGCAGGTCCTTGTCCAAACCCCAATCCATAAATGCCCCTAACTTGGATACCTCGCTGCAATAGAGTACTGCAAAAGACCCTACGGTTATATACGGTTTTTGGGTTGTTGCCGTGAGCCGTTTCTCGTTGTCCAGATAAACAAAAACCTCAATTTTCTGACCTACCTCAAAATTTTCGGGCATAAACTTTCCGGGCAGGAGGACTTCTTCGCCTTCTGCATCAACCATAAACAGACCCGGAGCGGTGTCCCGGTCTATGGTGAGAGTCTGGTATTTTCCTATTTCTATCATATTAATTGCTTAAAGCGTTACGCTTTCGCCGAAAGGCAAATCAATCTACAGCCACTTCTTGGTTTTAAAGTACCAAAGTAGGCTACAAAAGACCAAAATCATCGCGCCCCAGAGATAGTAATACCCATACCGCAACTGAAGCTCTGGCATATGCTCAAAGTTCATCCCGTAAATCCCGGCCATAAAGGTCAACGGTATGAAGATACTGGCCATAATGGTAAGCACTTTCATGACTTCGTTCATCTTGTTGCTTATGGTCGTCATATACATATCCATCAAGCCCCAGGTCATCTCACGGTAGATATCGATGCCTTCGGTGACCTGAATGATGTGGTCGTACAAATCGCGGATGTACGTCATCGTACGCTCTTCTATAAGGTGGTTTTCTATTTTTTCCAAACGGTTGATGACCTCTCGAAATGGGTGAACGGCCTTACGAATACGTAAGATTTCCCGTTTGAGTTCTTGTATTTCCTGTGTAATATCGCCGTTGACATTGTTTAGGAAAAGGGAATCTTCAAGAGCTTCAATGCGCTCTCCCATGGTTTCTACCAGTGTGAAATAATGATCCACAACCGCATCCATCAATGCAAACATTAAATAATCTGAACCCGCAGCCCTGATGCGGCCTTTAGAAAAAGCAATGCGCTGCCGGAGTGAATCAAATACATCACCGTCTGCTTCCTGAAAAGTAATCACATAGTCTGCTCCAAGGACGAGACTTAAGTGCTCATTGACCAATACACCGTGATCATTGAAGTACAGCATTTTAAAAACAACGAAGATATAATCGTGGTATTCGTCAATCTTGGGACGCTGATTGGTATCGGCAATATCCTCAAGAATAAGTGGATGCAGGCCGTAATGGTGACCTAATTTCTCTATGGCACGGGTATCACCCAATCCATTGACATTAATCCAAGAAATGGCCGCAGTATTGGCTTTATCAAATGCAATGTCCACTTGTGCACTCTCCTCCCTGTAGTAGGTTTCCATGGAGTAATCAATGACATCAATTCGTGTATCTTGGGGTTCCTTATCCCCAGTATAAACAATGCTCCCCGGAATATCGTTGGAAATGCGCTTTTGGGATTTCCTAAACTTTGGAAGGTGTGGCTTTTTGATCTTAATTCCTTTGACCATAATCCTGATTATAGTGTAAAGGTACTATTTCATTCGGTTTTCATTACTTTTTACTTGGGGTTGTACATATTGAGAAAGCCCACCAGTGGCGGGCTTTAAAATTTAAATATTCATAATTGAATTAGGCGTGCTGTAATTTGTGCTTACCTTCCTTAATCTCCTCGATCAACTTTGCGTTAAATGCGGGAAGATCGTCCGGGTTACGGCTGGTTACAAAAGCTTCGTCTGTCACTACTTCTTTATCTACCCATAGTGCCCCTGCGTTCTGTAAGTCTTTTTTAATGCTGAAAAATGATGTCATTGTTCTACCTTCAACAACGTCAGCACTTATTAAAATCTGAGGGCCGTGGCATATTGCAGCTACCGGCTTTTTTTGTTTGAAAAAGTCGCGTACAAAAATTAAGGCACTTTCATTTCTCCTCAATTTATCAGGATTGATGACACCCCCTGGCAGTACCAAAGCATCATAATCTTTAGCAGATACATTATCAACCGTATTGTCAACAGTGTATGAACCCGACCAATTTCCATCAGCCCAACCTTTAATCGAACCTTTTTCCTCGCTGATTATTTCAACAGTAAATCCTTCTTTCTTCATCGCCTCAAGAGGACTTTTCAGCTCGCTCTCTTCAAACCCGTTTGTTGCTAAAATTGCTACTCTCTTGTTCATATCTATATGTTTTAATTATTATTTACAGGTACAAATTTAATGAGTAGTACTGTTTATGGGGGTTAAGCAGTCGTTAAACCTTTTTCTTGCTAGGTTAATCTTTGTTAAGTATAATGTGTTTCTGTTAATTCATCACATTTTGTGTTCTGATTAAACCGAAAATACTGTGCATAAAAAGGTGACCTCCATAGATCACCTTAAGAATTTTTAAATGCTAAATTTTATTTAGACGGTGGCTGCGACGGCCTAACTTCAATTTTGCTCGGGAGCGTTCTGGGATGCATTTGCAACAAGTCACTAACCAATTGCCCAACATCCTCTTTTTGGATTTTCCAGCTATCACTGTCTGAAGGCTCGTTGTTGTTAAAATGTGTTGCCACAGAGCCGGGCATAATTGTTGTGACCTTAACACCGTCCTGTCGCAGATCGAGCATTACCGCCTGCGAAAAACCAGTGAGGCCAAATTTACTCGCATTATATGCCGCGCCGCCCGCAAAAAAGTTCGTTCCGGCCAGACTGGAAATTGTAATGATGTATCCTTTGGACTTTATTAGTTCATCAACCGAAGCCTTAATGCTGTAAAATACACCAGTGAGATTGGTGTCAATGGTTTCCTGCCATTGCCCGGCCGTCATATCCTTAATGCTGGCAAAATGTCCCAGACCAGCATTGGCAATCAGCACATCCAGTTGCCCCCAGGTTTCGACGATTTTGTTGACAGCTTGATGTTGATCTTCCATAGTGCGAACGTCTGCTTTAAAACCCAGCAACTGGTCCTTATTGCCCAATTTGTCAAGCGCCTTGTTGACCGAGGTCATGGTGCGGCCGGTAATCGCGACACGCATACCCAGTGTAAGCAGCGCTTCGGCAACGCCGTAGCCAATTCCTTTCGTTCCGCCCGTGATCAGGGCTACCTTATTTTTGAGTTTTTTATCCATACCTTAAAAGTACTAGCTAGCCGACTTATCTAAAAAAAATCTTTCGCTAATCTTTTGCCAAATGCAAAAAGTTTGTAAGGCAATCGTTTAAGTTCTAAAGACAATGAATTATTTTCGCAAGAAATCAATTTCCGATGCCTAAATACAAAAGTGGAATACGAAAATCACGCATTCGTCTCCTGCACCAATACTATAAGTATACCGGCTTCTATAAATTTTTAGGCCTCAGTCTGCGTAAGGCATTAATGCCATTGATCGTCTTTATTATACTTTTAGTGGGTATTCATTATTTTGTTATTGACCTTAACGAGCTTTTAATAAAGATGACCAATACGTTCCCGGCGATTGGGGTACTCACGGTCTTTTTTCTATCTGAAAGTATTTTGGGTCTAATCCCACCAGAGATTTTCATTGCTTGGAGCGACAAGATGCCCAGTCCTTTTTTATATTTATCCTTGCTCGCTTTACTTTCTTACACCGGTGGTATTGTCTCCTATTTCACAGGGAAATTTGCAACCAAGATTGACAGTGTTCATGAATACCTTGAAGTGAAAATGGCAAAAAACCTGAAACAGGCCCGAAAATGGGGTGGCTTTCTTATTGTCGTGGGTGCAATTCTTCCGGTTCCCTTTGCGATGAGCAGTCTTGCAGCAGGGATGATCAAATATCCTTTTGGCAATTATCTGCTTTTTGGTCTGGTGCGTTTTCTGCGGTTTTACCTCTATGCATTGGCAATTTTCAGTCTGGTTTAAATGTTGAAAACTTTCCACTTTGTTAGTTTACTAGAAGGTATTTCCTTCCTGCTTATTCTTTTTGTTACGATGCCATTAAAATACATTTGGGAGACTCCAGAACCCAACCAGATTATTGGGATGGCACACGGTGTCCTTTTTATAGGTTATATTGTTTTGGCGGTTATGGTCAAGAATATCCTAAATTGGGACGCCAAAACATTTCTGATTGTGCTGGTCGCTTCAATTGTTCCATTTGGTACTTTCTGGATGGATAAAAAATACCTTCAGCCGCATCTTTAAAATTTTTTATTCGGAAGAATTACCTGAACGCCCACTAATGTCAAACTGTTTCAGTGCATCGTTGGGCTGAATGATGGTGTAGTCCGACCAGTATTCGGGATCATATTTCGTAAAAGATTTTATGGTGACATTTTCGTCAAGCGAAAGTTTTTCATATTCTTCCTCTGAAAAGTTTTCGTCAGACATGAAGACAAGTTGCAGTTTATCAATATTGCTTATGACGACCTCCACATCCATATCCAGTTCGTTTTGTTTTCGGCGTCCGCGTACGTTTTTGTTTTTTTCAATAATGGTCAATGGCCTATTGACTCCGGTGGTTTCTCCGATTTCAATTTCGCAATAGGACATTTGATACTTCCCATCTGTTTTCGAATAAATATAGATTCCCTTGGAAACATCCTCTTTGTGGGATATCCCGAACAGACGTAATTTTGAAAGTGGCCTAACATTGCTGTATTCCAACCGGTAAATTCCATAATCCACAGTATTTACGTACATCACTCCCTCAAAATCCGCGCTTCGCTTCGGGACAAATTCAATGCGGTAAGCAACTTCCCCGTCAATAATGGAATAACCGTTCCTTATAAATTCATATTTCCTGGGTTTTTGAAAAACGTCAAAATCAAGATCCTCTCTCCAAAACTGCTTGCCGTTTGCTTTGAGTAGTGCATAGCGTGCTGCATCGTGGTGTCTTTTTAGGCGATCCAGACTGTCCTGCTTTATCTCCTCTGTGGTTTTGGGTTTGGGAGCAACGGTATCCTTCTCGATTCCCATATCGTCAGCATCCACTTTAACCCCAATGATGCCAGACCTGATCTTGTAATAACTGTCGCTTTTTACATGCTCTTTGATGATCTGCTCAAGGTAGGTAGTAAGTTCATCAAGATTTGACGACGCTGCTGGATTGTACAGATTGGCAACCTTATGGAGATCGATGGACGCCTTTGCACCTTTGCCATAATAATCCCCAAGGCTTTCTGTATAGCTATTGCTTTGCTTGGGCACATTGGCCAAAAATTTATTGATAAGTGCTTGGTTCAGTTCCTTAATGGTGCTTTTATCAACTTCTATATCAAATTGCCTCACCGCATTGCTCGTGGTCTCCCGGATAAAAAATTGTTTTTTGCGATAGGCATTGACATAGTTGCTATCCACCCGCAGCATTACGCGCTCAACGATTTCTTCAGCGGTCAGGTTTTTGTTTGAAACATATACCTCGTTCAGATTGATGCTCTTTTTGGTAAGGGTGATGGGAGCGGTCGATATTGAAGCACGCGCAACTGTTTTGGTCTCAAAACCCATTGCGGATATCGTGATTTCGATTAAATCCTCGGGTACGACGGCTATGAGAAATTCCCCGTTTTCATTGGTGATCACCCCTTTTTCCTTACCGTAAGCCACGGTGGCAAAAGGAATGCTTTCCCCCTGTCCATCCACTATTGTACCGGTGAGGCCCTGTGCAGAAAGGAATATTGACTGAAGAAAAACAAGGGCAAGGAGTAGAGCTCTTAACATTTAAATGACTTTGTTCTAAGACTCCTAAGTTGGGTGTTTGTTACAAAAAACCATCTGTATTGGGGAATTTGTAATACAAGCCAAGATATTTAACAGAATGGTAATATATCAATCGCAAAAGCTTTGAATCCTTCTCAGCAGAATTCTTAAATTTTTGTGAGTAATGCACATATGATGGGCATTAATCTCTAAACTTTTGTTAAACAACAAATTTTTAAAAACCGTCCATTGACTATAAGCGTAAGTTGGGACAGAAGTAACCATTAAATTAACATATAATGAAAAAAAGCAAAGTAAAAGTAGATGTTGCGGTGTCGGGAAGACAGCGAAGAAAATTTTTAAAACTTGGTGGTTTGGCACTTGCCGGTTCTGGATTACTGATCGCCTGTGGCGATGACGATGATATCAATATTCCCGAAGGAGGAATGGATGATGTTTTTGATCTGGGTAGCGGGGACCGTGGTGTACTCAACTATGCGTACGCCCTCGAGCAATTGGAAGCTGCTTTTTATACCAACGTTGTGAATAATATGTATTCAGGGGCTTCAACTGTTGAAAGAACCCTAATGCAGGATCTGTACAATCACGAGGTGAATCACCGTGAGTTTTTTAAAGCCGCGCTGAACGCTAATTTTAATGCTGACCAAGTCCTTCCAGAAATGTTGGAATTTGACTTTAGTTCTGTCGATTTTTCTAACAGGGCCCAAGTTCTGGGTACTGCTAGATTACTTGAGGATACTGGGGTTGGTGCTTATAATGGTGCGGCGAAATATTTGAATACCGGGGCGTTCTTAACCTTAGCTGGTAAAATAGTATCTGTCGAAGCTCGTCATGCCGCTGCTATCAGGACACTGATTGCCGGAGATGGTTCCTTTTTGGACAATGATCCGTATAAATCATTTGCAGGTGATGACATTGTGGACGATAATGGCCTTGATGCAGCAATGGAACCTTCGGATGTTATAAGGGCTGCCGGATCATTTTTTGTAACACCATTTAGCTATAACAATCCTCAAGGATAATCTCAAACTTAAAAGATCATATTATGAATATTATAAAATTTTTAGATGAATTCACTACCGAGAGATTACAAACTCCTATGGCCTCACGCCGGCAGATGTTTGGCACTTTGGGAAGTATCAGCAAAAAAGCTGCCATCGCAGCCGTACCCTTCGGAATGGGAATGATGGCAACAAACAGAGCAAGTGCTCAAAGCAGTGGCGATGTTACCGGAGCGCTGATGTTGGCCTTAACCTTGGAATATCTGGAGGATGAATTTTATCAAGAAGCCCTTGATTCTGGTGTTCTTTCAAATGATGCCAAGGCAGAAGCCATTTACATGCAAATTTCCAAACACGAGTCTGCACACGTGGCATTCTTGGAAAGTGCTCTCGGGATTGATGATTCAAATAGGGCCAAACCCAATTTTGACTTCACCGTTGGTGGTCTTTTCAACCCCTTCATGGATTCTGAGGTTAGTGACATTTCACAACAAGACGCTTATGGTCAATTATTGATTTTAGCCCAGGCATTTGAAGATACAGGAGTCCGGGCATATAAAGGTCAGGCCGGTAATCTTATTATGGATAAAGATACGCTTACCGCTGCTTTACAAATTCACTCTGTAGAAGCACGTCACGCTTCTGAAATTAGAAGATTGCGGGGTCTTAAAGGATGGATTACCCGTGACGAATCCGGGATTCCAGATCTGGGAAATGAAAATGCCAATGGGGGAATTGATCTTGTTTACGGTGGTGAAGAAAATGTCATTCAGGGAGGATTGAATGTCACCACAGACATAGGAAGTGGAGCACCATTTAGTGTAGCTTCTTCAACACAGGCCTATGATGAGCCTTTAGACGGAGCAACTGCTACAACAATTGCAAACCTTTTTATCGAGAAAAATTAATTAATTGGTTACTCACTCTAATTTTGATGATACCGCCTGTAAAGGCGGTATTTTCTTTTTAAGCCCTTTTGAAAAAAGTACCTTTGCCTACCTTTTTTTAAGATCCTATGATTGTTGACTTGCTTGAACGATTGGAATTCTATTTTGCCAAATTGGGTCTGACGAATGACATTTCAGAGAGACTGGCTTTACTGGTTTTCTTTTCCGTTCTGGGAGTTTTCCTCTTCTTGCTAGACCGCCTGTTGCGCAAAGTTACCGTCGAGTTTTTTAAAGCATTTACCAATAAGACAAAAAGCACATTTGATGACTTTTTGATCCTGACCAAATTTCCCAGGTACATGGCGCATATCGTGCCCTTGGTACTACTACGGTTGTCGATGATCGCCCTTCTTGATGCTACGTATCCCGAAACCCTGTCGTGGCTGCTGAAGATTTTTAATGTATATGTGATCTTCTTAATCGTTAAGATCCTGCGCAGCCTTTTGCGGACCACCAAAAATTATCTGGATACCAAGGATGAATTTCGCGACAAGCCCATACAGAGCTATGTTCAGGTGTTGACCATATTTTTATGGGGAACGGCCATTTTCTTTGTGGTCGTTGAACTTTTTGATGAAAACGCCTGGAAATTTGCATTACAGCTTGGTGCTGCTTCGGCGGTATTGCTGCTCATTTTTAAAGATACCATTTTAGGATTTGTGGCCTCCATACAGGTTTCGGTAAACGATATTGTGCGGCTGGGCGATTGGATTACCTTTTCAAAATATGGCGCAGACGGTTATGTCACCGAAATTAACCTTGCTACCGTGCGGGTTCAGAATTTTGACAATACATTTACGACCATTCCTACATATAGCCTTATCGCCGACTCTTTCCAGAACTGGCGCGGTATGCTGGACAGCGAAGGCCGAAGGATCAAACGCAGCCTATTTATCAAACAGGGATCGGTGCGTTTCCTGACGGCGGAAGATTTGGAACGACTCAGCAGAATTGAACTCATTGCGCCCTACATTCAGCACAGGGAAAAAGAGAACCATCGGTACAACCGTGAGCAAAACGCTGATCGACAGCTTTTGATCAACGGGAGGAACCAGACCAATCTGGGGGTATTCCGTACGTATATTGATGCCTTTCTCCACGAGCATCCACAGATAAACAAGGACCTGTTTTTAATGGTGCGCCACCTCGCCCCGACCGCACAGGGCATTCCGATAGAAATATTCTGTTTTAGCAAGGACAAGCGCTGGGAACATTATGAACTGATACAGGCAGATATTTTTGATCATATGATTGCCGCAGTTTCTTATTTTGATCTGGAAATCTTTGAAAGTCCGTCAGGCAGTGACCTTGTTAAAGTAATGCAAGAAAAAGCCTAGAATGATAAGCTTCGGTTACCTTTAGTGGTCTAACCTAACCAACCCATTCTTTGAAACTAAAAACATTTCTACAAATTTTCGGTCTTTTGGCCATAGCCCTTACCCTAATCCCAATCGTTGCCGCAGATTTCTGGTGGATCAGGATTTTTGACTTTCCACACCTGCAGCTTACCGCACTTACACTCGTTGCGCTCATCGTTTACTTTGTGCGTTTTGAAATTAAACGTTGGCAGGATTATATGTTTGTTGCCCTTTTGGTGGGCTGTTTTGTATTTCAATTTGCAAAAGTTTACGATTATTTTCCGTTTGCGGAAGTGGAAGTGGAAACCTCTACAGATGCCAACGAGACCAGTCTCAAAATCCTTTCGGTCAATGTGCTCCAGAAAAATACTAAATATGACAGCGTACTGAATTTGGTCAACCGGAAGAACCCGGACATCCTACTGCTCATGGAAACCGATCAAAAATGGGCAAATGCCGTAAAAAGCTTGGATACCAAATATCCATATCGACTGAAAGCTCCCTTGCCCAATACTTACGGACTCTTATTTTATTCAAAATTTAAGTTGATCAATCCAGAGGTTAAGTACCTGGTTGATGACAGCATCCCATCGGTACATACACGTTTTACGTTGCCCGGAAGCGAGCAGGACACCCTACAACTTTACGCCATTCATCCAACTCCACCAATGCCTCAGCACAACCCATCTTCTTCTGACCGCGATACCGAAATGATGCAGGTTGCCCATATGAGCAGGACAGCCGCGATGCCAGTGCTTGTTCTTGGAGACTTTAACGATGTGAGCTGGGCCAGTACTACAGACCTATTTAAAAACGGGGCGATGCTGCTTGATCCCCGGGTGGGCCGTGGAATTTTTAATACATTTAATGCCAATAATATCGTGATGCGCTGGCCACTTGACCATCTGTTTGTTTCTGAAGAATTCCGGATCAAGGAATTTAACGAACTAGGTGATGTGGGTTCTGACCACTTCCCGCTGTATGCAGAACTTCATTTTGTACCAGAAACCAAGCTCGATCAGACGCCAGAACATCCATCGGTCAATCAGCTAGAGCGGATCAACAATCAAATGGATTCCACCGTGCAAAAAAAATAGTTTTTCACAAATGACAATAGCCAATACCTTTTATAGTTACATTCAGGAACCGGTGACCTTTAACGATTCGGTAAATAAATTTGTGGAAGATGTCAAGCAGCAGTTGCCAGACATTGGCCTGGGGATTGTCATCATCATTCTGGGCGTGCTGGTCGGGACTTGGATAGGGCGCTTTGCCAGGATAAGATTGTCCAGACAGACCAAAGATCCCCTGATGAGCCGCTTCTTGGGAAAGGCCATCCGGTTTATGATTATAGTAACGGCCATTATGATTGGTTTGAAGGCCGCTGGGCTGGGCGGGATTGCCACAGGTGTGCTCACTGCTGCCGGCGCCAGTGCCGTGGTCTTGGGCTTTGCCTTTAAGGATATAGGCGAAAATTTTATCTCCGGGATTATTTTGGCTTTTAACCGACCATTTGATGTAGAAGACACCGTAGAAATAGGTGCGAACTTCGGGAAGGTAAAAGCGTTGGAATTCCGTTACACCAAATTAAAAACCTTTGACGGTAAAGATGTGTATATACCTAATAGCGACGTTCTGACCGAACCCGTAACCAACTATACGGAAGATGGATTTTTCCGATGGGACTTTGTAATAGGTATAGCTTATGAGGACAATATTGATGGTGCCAAAAAAACCGTGATGGAAGCACTGCGCAAAGAACCCGGTGTCATCGAAGATGAGGAACACGAGAACTTTGTAATTGAAGACGAACTCGCCACAAGCACCGTAAATTTAAAAATATTCTTTTGGGTGGACACCAAAGATTTTCGGCGCTTTGCGCTCATTACCAAAGGGAATGTGGTTCGCGCGGTCAAAGAAGCCCTTGAGGATAATGGCTATTATATGCCTGCGGATATTCACGAGATTAAATTGTATGGAGGTGAAAAAGAATTTCCCGTAAGGTTGGCTGAGCGGAAAACTGAAAAAGGCATTTAACTGTGATTGCTCTTATCGGTATCCAAAATCGCAAACTCCAGACCGTCAGACCAACCCTCCTTAAGCGGAAGGTTTTCCCGTTTCCTACCTTCGTTGGTCAATCCACATTTTTCCATCACCCGTTGGGAAGCGGAGTTGCCCACGGCACAGCCCGCCTCGATACGGTGCAGCTGTAAACGTTGAAAACCAAAGTTGATCACGAATTTTAAAGCTTCCGTTGCGTATCCTCGGCCCCAATGCTTTTTGTGAAGCTTAAACCATACTTCTGCATTCTTGTACTTCGGAACACCCATCTGCAAAGCGATTAGACCAACGAACGAAATATCCTCCAATAGTTCAACCACAAAGGTCAGGTTCTTTAATCCATCCTTGTCACCCATCATAAACCGGGACATTACCTCGCGGGTTTCAGATTTATCTTTAGGAATGCCCAAGGTGTTGTATCGGTCAGTTTCCGGTAGGGAATGCAGCTCGTGAACAGCATCAAGGTCTGCCGCCTCAAGGAAGCGATACCGCAATCTATCCGAGTGAAGTTGAAGGGCTTTGATCACAAATTAACTGGCTTATTCAATCTTAAAGATAAAACTTTCCAAAGGTTTAATGTCAATACGTACGGAGGCCACGCTATTTTCAACTACCAGTTCGGCACTTTCTTGTTTATAAAGTTGATCGGTAAGCATATAGCTGTTATCGCTAAGTCCCATTTCCTGAACCACATCCTCCGGTATCTGCAGTTCAAAACCAAAAGAATCGTTCGCATCAAAATTGGAGATAATAAGTAACTTTTCCTCTTTACTGAAACGTACAAAACTATACACCCGGTCATTGTACCAGTCGGTATGGTGCCGGTTGTAACCGTGTATGTCGCGATACTCACCCACAAGTGCAGGACTGTTGATCGTAAAGTTGAGCAACCTGCTATAAAAATCACGAAGCTGCTTTTCTTCTTTGGTAGATTGCCCGCCGTCAAATTTCTTACCATTTACCCAGCGCACTACTGTGGGAACACTCCCGTAATCAAAAATGGTAGTCCGGGATGGGTCACCAAATCCCAAATCTTCTGAAGCGTCCTCCCCAAACTCCTGACCAAAATAAATCATGGTTGGCGAAGTGCTGATGGTTGCAGATACGACCATAGCGGGTTTTCCTTTAGCGGCGCTTCCGGCAAATTCTGGACTTGCGATGCGCTGCTCGTCGTGATTTTCAAGAAAATGCAGCATATTAATCGCTATGTCTTTCTGGTGGTTGATAATGGGTGCAATGTGGTCAGTGCTTCCGCGGCCTTGCATGACGTATTTGAGTGTATCATAAAGTTCTACCTTATCATACAGATAATCCATTTTTCCTTTAAAAATGTAATCCCGGTACATTCCGGGGTTATATACTTCGGCCAATAGGAAAGCATCGGGATTCTCCATTTTTATATGGCTGTTCATATAGCTCCAGAATTCCACCGGAACCATTTCTGCCATATCATATCGAAAACCATCCACCCCCTTTTTCGTCCAAAAAAGCGCAATATCCTTGAATTTTTTCCACGAACTGGGAACTTCCCTGTCCTGCCAAAACTCATAATGCGATTTAAAATCTCGATCGTCATAATTCTCTGGAAGCAAGTCAAAATCCTTTTTACCATCCGGCGAAATACCGTAGTTGATTTTTACGGTTTCGTACCAATCGTTGATATCGGGCTGAGCCAGACGGGACCCGTTCCCTGTCCATTTAGCGGGAGATTCGGCAAAACTGTGGTCTGAAAGTTCATTCTTTTCACCACCCAATGGTTTGTATCCATACTTCCATTCTGGTACCTGGAAGTCCTCACCGGGGATGTAATAAAAATTGTTATTCTTGGCATAAGCGACAGTCGTGTCGTCTTCAGCACCAAAATCAGTTATACCCTCGGGATTGTTCTTTCCTTCATACCTTCTTGCAATGTGGTTGGGTACAATATCAATAATTAATTTTAACCCATTCTTATGCGTCCTTGCGATCAATGCCTCAAACTCTTCCATCCTTTTTGATGGATCTTCGGCCAAATCGGGATTGACTTGGTAATAATCCTTAACGGCATAAGGGGAACCGGCACGGCCCTTCACCACATCGGGATCGTCGTTGCTGATCCCTATTTTGGAATAATCAGTAATCAATGCATGGTGGGGAACACCGGTGTACCAAATATGGGTCACGCCCAAATCCTTAATCTTCTGAAGCGCCTCGTCTGTAAAATCGTTGAACTTGCCAACGCCGTTTACTTCAAGGGTTCCCCAAGGTTTGTTTTTTGTATTCGTGTTTCCAAAAAGTCGTGTAAAAACCTGATATACGACTTCTTTTCCTTTTGATTGTGGTTCTTCGCTAGTTGCTGCTGTCAAAGCTTCTTTTTTAAATTCAGTTTTACACCCAATGCTGGTAAGAACCGCTAAAATTACGGCTATTCTTGGCATATGGCTAAACTGTATATGATTTTTTAGAATGGATTTCATTGGTATTTCTATCAGGTTCGATGCAAGAGGCCAGTCTGAGTGAATCAGTCCAATTCAATAACCATCGGCGTTTTTGAAGGTATTTTCAGCTTTTTAGAGAGTTTGATCACTTTGCCCGAAAGCACATCCTTTCCACTTGTTGCTCCATTCAATCCTTCAGAAAAACGAGCCATTTGTAATTCTCGGGTTTCCTCGCTGTTATTCAATATGACCATTACTCGTTCAGCGTCCAAAATCCTGAAATATACATAGACATTCTGCTCGGGGATATAATGAAGCAATTTTCCGTGGTGTATGGCTTCTGCATGCTTTCGCCATTGAAACAGATCACTCGTAAATTGATAATAGAAATTTTGCGCTTTGGATTGGTTTTTTGGTTGAAAAGCGTTTACCACATCCCCTTCCCAGCCACCTGGAAAGTCCTGGCGAATGTCTCCATCGCCTTTGCCCTTATCTCCTTGCATCCCAACTTCACTGCCGTAGTACAACTGCGGAATACCACGTGTAGTCGCCAAAAGGGTCATGGCCAACTTGTAATTATCGAGATTACCATCCAGTACCGTATTGATACGCTGGGTATCGTGATTTTCTGCGAAGATTAAAAGATTATCAACGTCAGTGTACATAAAATCATTTACAAAATTTTCGTACGCCCGCATCATCCCTGTGTCCCAGCCATCAGATTCTTTAAACATCATACCAATGGCATCATGAAGGGTAAAATCCATGACACTGGGCAGGTGGGAATTAAAATCTTGTATCGCCCCAATTTTGCTGTCTTTTTGCCAATAGGCGATTTGCGCACTATTGTGCAGCCACACTTCCCCAACGATATTAAAATTGGGATACTCGTTCATAATAGTCTTGGTCCATTTGCTGATGCTCTCCTTCTCATTGTACGAATAGGTATCCACCCGCAGACCGTCAAGGTCGGCATACTCGATCCACCAGATGGCATTTTGAATCAGGTAATTCAGGACTAAAGGGTTGCTTTGATTAAGATCGGGCATACTTTTTACAAACCAACCATCCTCGTTATACTTTTTATCGATTGCCGAAGTATTTGGGTCATACTGCGTTGTCATCCGGTAGTTGGAGTTGGTGTATTCCGGGAATTGGTGCACCCAGTCATAAGTCGGAAGATCTTTTATCATCCAGTGCTCTGCGCCCCAGTGGTTGGTCACATAGTCCTTGATCAATTTCATATCACGGTTGTGCATTTCATCTGCCAGCCGGAGGTAATCTTCGTTGCTTCCGTACCGTGGATCGATATTATAAACATCGCTCTGGGCATAACCGTGGTAGGAATAGGCCGGATCGTTGTCCTCACTGAGCGGCGTGCTCCAGATGGCGGTAACTCCCAAATTCTCCAAATAATCCAGATTGTTTATGATCCCCTGAATATCCCCGCCGTGGCGGCCGCCTTGATTGGTTCGGTCTGCTTTTTCAACAGTGTTGATGTGGTTGTCCTTGTTGGGATTGCCATTGGCAAAACGGTCTGGCATCAACAGATAGATCATATCACTGCTGTCAAAACCTTCTCGCCATTTTGATTTTGGCTTTCTGGATTTGAACTCATAAGCGTAGGTTTCGGTCTTTTTATTCTTCCATTTTATTCGAAAAATATAGGTGCCAGCAGGAACTTCTCTAGTAGCAATGGTGACAAACTGATAGTTGGGATTTTCGGTTTTGGTTATTCCGGTAATCTGAATATTATCAGGTGCAACGATTTCCGCGGAAGCGATATCCTGACCGTAGAACATAATCTCAACTTCGTCAAGGGTCATTTCAGACCACCAGAACGGCGGTTCGACGCGTTCTACCTGAGCTATAATTTTTAGTGGAAGTAATACGAAAAGAAATACGTAAATGACATTTTTCATCACAAAAGAATTTTACCCCAAAGACTTGGAGAAGTGAATATTGCTAAGAGGAAATGAAAAAGTCGCTGTAAATATAGTGATTTCTAGAAAAGTCAGTTGCGTTCTTGTCAAAGAAAATGTGTGCCTAGAGATCAAAGGGCCACTGACCGCTTTACAAACTAGACTCCCGCTCTATTAAAGTAGTCTTGATCACCTTGGTACTGAAACTCTCCTCGTTGGAGTCAGAATTTATCCTATCTATCAACATTTCTGCCGCTTCCCGACCCATATCTTCACCGTGCTGGCTTACCGTAGTAATGGATGGCGTGGCATATTTAAGCATTAATCCGTCAGAAAAACCAATGACGGCAATATCCTCTGGAACTCGTCTACCAGCTCCCTGAACAGCTTTCATTCCCACAACAGCAAACAATTCGTTAACCGCAAAAACTGCGTCAATTTCCGTGTTTTTCACAAATTCCCTGATGGGTCCCTCACAAGCTGAATGCTCCTTGATACGCAGCATGAGATCTTCCTGAACCTCGATGCCGTGATCGCTGAGTGCCTTGATGTACCCGTGGGTCCGCAAGTTTCCCACGGTAAGATAATCCATCGTAGTGATCAGTGCGATACGTTTTCTGCCTTTTTCGATCAGGCTGCTTACCGCATTGTAGGCGCCCCGGGCATCGTCTATGATCACCTTATCGCACAATACCTGATCTGTGACCCGGTCAAACATCACCAGCGGCATTCCTTGATTATCAACCTCAATAAGATGGTTAAAATCCCTCTTTTCCTGGGTTTCCTTAGAAAGGGATATAAGGAAGCCGTCAACAGTACCGTTATGTGCAAAAGTATCCATATTGGCCACTTCTTTATCAAAGGATTCATTGGTTACACATACAATGACGTTATACCCGTTTTTCTGCGCAATCTGCTCTGCACCGCGTATTACCGATGCGAAAAAATCGTGAACGATCTCGGGTATCATCAAAGCAATGTTTTTGGTCTTGCGGTTTTTGAGACTTATGGCAATATTGTTGGGTTTGTAGTTGTATAACTTGGCAAACGCCTTAACCTTGGCGCGGGTATCCTCGCCAATTTCCGAACTGTTTTTTAAGGACTTTGACACCGTCGAAACTGATACTCCAAGTTCCTTGGCAATGTCCTTTAGGGTGATTTTTCTTCTCATACTATTAAAAAACTAAACCAAGAATTATGCATTTTCTTGATTGTGTTTATTTTGGCAGAAATTCATGCAGGCAATCTCAACTGTGGCAAAAACTTGTCAACACGAAACCGATATAGTTGCCATATTACTATAAGATCACTATTTATTGACCTAAAAATTATATATTTTTGATTTATAAATGAAAAAGTCAAGAATTTGATAAAAACTAAGTCAATCTAGCAATTATATGAAAACACTACTAACAGGTTTCCTGTTTGCATTCTTTTGTATTCCACTTTCAACGCTGGCGCAAACTACGGTCACTGGTAACGTAACCGAAGCGCAATCAAATTTACCCATTCCAGGGGTAAATGTTATTGTTGAAGGTACAACAAATGGAACGACGACAGATTTTGACGGAAACTACACCCTCAACAATGTACCGGACGGCGTAAACTTGGTCTATTCGTACTTAGGTTTTAAATCACAGACCATCCCGGTAAATGGCCAGGAACAAATAAATGTCTCCTTGACCGAAGATGCCGCAGAACTTGATGCGGTCGTAGTTGTTGGATATGGTTCTTCAACCAAAAAGGACTTAACGGGATCTGTAACCCTTGTGAGTGAGGACGACTTCAATAAAGGGAACAATGTCACCGCAGAGAACCTATTGAATGGTCGCGTAGCAGGTTTGACCATTAATACGGGTGGATCTCCAGGTGCAGGCTCAGAAATCCGCATACGTGGTGGTGCTTCGCTAAACGCTTCAAACAATCCCTTGATTGTTATAGACGGGCTTCCTGTTGATAATGTTGCAAATGGAGCCCGATCTGTACTGTCCTCTCTAAATCCCAATGACATAGAGTCTTTCTCCGTGTTAAAGGATGCTTCGGCTGCCGCAATTTATGGTAACCGGGGGGCTAACGGGGTAATTATAATTACAACCAAAAAGGGGAAATCTGGCTTTCGCGCCAATTTCGACTCACAAGTCGGTATCAATACACTTGCCAAAACCGTTGATGTCTTCAATGCTGATGACTATAGGACGTTGATTAACGAACGATTTCCTGATCAGGTAGGCTTGCTTGGAGATGCAAATACAGATTGGCAGGATGCCATTTATCAAAACGCACTTAGCTCCCAAAGTAACGTTTCGGTGAGCGGCTCACTGTTTAACGTGCTTCCGGCACGGGTTTCTGCCAGTTATACTTTTCAGGAAGGCCTGCGTAAAACCAGTTCATTTAAAAGGACAACGACTTCACTTTCCTTAAATCCACGCTTTTTCGATGGAGATTTAAAAATTGATTTTAATGCCAACCTAAACTTTGAGGACAACCGTTTTGCACCCGGTGTTGAGGGAGGTGCGATATCTTTTGACCCCACCCAGCCTATTTTTGACGAAAACTCTCAATATGGCGGTTATTATGAATATACGGGCAACAACGGAATTGTGCTAAACAACACACCAAGAAATCCGGTAGCCCAGCTCATGCAGACCAACGATCTGGCCTTTGTGAGAAGATACTACGGAAACTTTAAAGTTGACTATACCCTTCCTTTTTTGAGGAGTATGAGTGCGGTGGTCAATTTGGGGCTTGACGAAAGCCAGTCACAGCGCACATTTACGCGTCCTCCAAATAGCGCCCTTGGTGTTAATGCAGAGGACGGGGAATTTATTGGTAACCGTTCTGACACAGACTTTAACCGGTCAAACCGGCTGCTCGATGCGTATTTGGTGAACAAATCCTCATTCGGTGACTTTAATACCGAAGTAACGGCAGGCTATTCCTACCAGATTTTTGAGTCTGATAATTTCACCACAAACGAGCAGTTGGATCCTATTGCTCCCGAACCCGAGTTGACCATTGATCCCGACGTGGTTCTTTTGGCCTACTTTGCACGTGGTAATTTTAATTTTAAGAACAAGTATTACTTAAGCGCTTCCATAAGAAGGGACGGTTCTTCGGCTTTTACCGGGGACGAGCAGTTTGGATACTTTCCTGCAGTTTCAGGGGCTTGGCAAATAAGTGATGAGGCTTTTCTTGAAAATTCAAAAACCCTTACCAATTTGAAGTTGAGATTGGGATATGGAATTACTGGTCAGCAGGACATTCCCAACCGTACGGCATACTTTGAGAAATATCGTTTAAGCCGTCAAGATTCACAATACTTCTTTGGCTCAACTCCAATAACCGTAGCTCAGGCGCAGTTTAGGAACGAGAACATTAAATGGGAAGAAATTACCGAATACAACCTGGGGTTTGATTTTGGCCTTTTTGACCGCGTTTCCGGTAACTTGGATTTCTTTAGAAAAGAGTCTGACGATCTTCTCTCTGACGCACCAGTTGCTGACGGAGCCAACTTTGCCAACCAGGGCATCCAAAACATCGGTAAATTTATCACCCAAGGTGTTGAATTTGCAATAGACGTAAACTTGGCCGCTTCGGAAGATTTTACGTGGGACATCAACTACAACACCACTTATATTGATCGCGAAATCGAGCGATTGGCATTTGGTCAGGATATTTTGGTAAGCGGAATAAGTGGTGGAACGGGAAATAACATTCAGGTACAGCGGGAAGGTTTTGCTCCCTTTGCCTTTTTCACTTACCGTCAACTTTATAACGAAGCAGGCAACCCCATTGAGGGCGCCTATGTGGATGTAAATGGAGATGGTATACTCAATGATGAGGATAAGTACATCGCCGGTAATGGAAGGGCTGACGTGACCATGGGCTTTGCCTCTTTTATGGAGTACAAGAATTTTGATTTCAGTTTTAACCTGAGGGCCAGTTTTGGCAATGAGATATACAACAACGTAAATTCATCCCGGGCCCAATATGGCAACGTTTTCCGCAACGGCCTTTTAAATCTACCTACCCAGGTTTTGGAAACCAATTTTGTAAGTACCCCAGATGTTCTTTTCTCAGACTATTACCTAGAGGATGCTTCCTTTCTTAGGATGGACAATATTACCTTCGGGTATACTTTCTCTCAAGAAAGACTTAAAGGGAAAAGCCTTAGGCTCTGGACCGGTGTTCAAAATGCCTTTGTGGTCACAGATTATAGCGGCCTCGACCCAGAAATCACCAACAACGGTATCGACGACACCATTTTCCCAAGGGGAAGAACCTTCTTGTTTGGACTTAATTTTGGATTTTAAGAAATAAAAATATGCGACTATTTAAAAATTTATTCTTGATTGTAGTCTTGACAGGAGCCTTTATATCCTGTGAGGATGATCTCAATATTGTTCTTGAGGACGATGATGAGCTGGTTGCCAATGATTTGTTTGATAGCCCAGAAGCTTACGAGCAGGCATTAGCGGGTGTTTATGCCAATTTAAGCCTTAGCGGATTGGATGGTGCGGGCAGCTCTAACATTCAGGGTCTGGACGCGGGTACAGGTCAATATATCCGAGGCCTATTCAACCTGCAAAACCTATCTACGGACGAGGTAATTTTTACCTTTGAAAATGATCCCGGTATCCGCGGTATTCAGCGTAATACGTGGAGTTCAGACAATCCGTTGATTCTGGGCGTTTTTGCCCGTGGTCAGTTTGAAGTGGCACTTGCCAACGAATTCTTGCGACAGACCACTGATGCTGCATTAGATGGTCGTGGCGTGGATGGAGCGCTAAGGGAAGACATTGCCACCTACCGTGCCGAGGCAAGGGTACTCCGTGCACTGGCCTATTACAATCTAATGGATATGTTTGGCAAAGCTGCCTTCTATACCGAGGAAGATGCGGTAGGTTTTCTTCAAGCGGAAGAATTGGGCAGGGCAGAGCTTTTTGACTATATCGAAGGCGAACTAATGGCCGTGATGCCAGACCTGGCTCCGGCCCTTGAAAATGAGTATGGCCGTGTAGATCAAGGAGTGGCCAAAATGATTTTGGCAAAAATCTATTTGAATGCACAGGTTTATACAGGCACTGACCGCTACGCAGACTGTCTGCAGATGTGTGCGGAACTTATTGCCAGTGGGTATGCCCTTACCCCAGATTACCGTTATAATTTCTTAGCAGATAACAATACCAATGGTGCTCAAAACGAGATCATCTTTCCCGTAGTCAATGATGGTGTTGCTGTCCAAAATTTTGGTGGCACCACGATTCTGATTCAGGGAGCTGTGGGCGGCCCAGAGCAAAATGGAGAGGCACTCGGCGTGAATGCAGGTGGTTTTGGTGGTCTTTTCCGTGTTCGCGAGCAGTTTTCTGAACTGTTTGTAAGCAACCCGTTGTTTCAGCAGGATGAGCGTAACACCTTAATTACCGCAAACCGTCCCATTGAGATTACTGATGTTGGCAACAATGCTCAGGGTTATATCATTACCAAATATTCAAACCTTACCTCTACTGGTGAGTTTGGCTCAGACCGTACGTTTACCGATACTGACTTTCCATTATTTCGTTACGCAGATGTTCTATTGATGTATGCCGAAGCTCATCTGCGAGGCGGTGGCGGTGATATGAATACAGCTGTGAGCTATGTCAACCAGTTGCGGGAACGTGCGTTTGATGATGCTTCCGCAAACATAATGGCTGGGGACCTTACATTGGACTTTCTGATCGATGAGCGTGCCCGTGAGCTGTATTGGGAATGTCATCGCAGGCAAGACTTGATTCGTTTTGGTCTTTACACAGGTGGCGAGTACATCTGGTCCTTTAAAGGCGGAACACAAAGCGGTGAGCCCATATCTGAAGATTTGAAAATTTTTCCGATACCCAATCAAAGTTTGTCTTCAAACACCAACCTTACCCAAAATCCAGGTTATTAATCTTTAAAAGGAATTCTATGAAAACATTACTTAAAAAAGGTTTGTTCCTCTTGTCGCTCACGGTTTTGGTTTCGGCCTGTACCGAAGACGAGCAAGAGCTTACGGTGGCCAACGAAGCGCCACCGGTGCTGGCAGATGCTCCCATAGACCGTATCGCGCTAGATGTTAACAACACTTCAAACCCGGCACTAACCTTAAATTGGACAGAAGCTGAGTATGGCCTGCCTACCTTTATCACCTACAATCTTGAAGTAGCTGATAATGCGGATTTTAACAATTCATTGATCGCAGCGACCACTTCGGAGAATAATATAACTTGGTCTGTAAGTCAGTTAAACGGTGTGGCCGGTAATCTTGAATTTCCACCTTTTGAGTGGGACGAGATTTACCTTAGGGTTCGTTCTTCTGTAGGTAACGATGGGTCATTGGCTGCAGTTTCCAATGCAATCAATTTTGAAGTATTTCCCTACTTTTCTTATCCGTTCTTGGATTTGTACCTGGTAGGTAACGCAACGCCAGCAGACTGGAACAACGATAATAATAACCCATTGCTTTTTAGGGATCCTTTTAACGAAAATCAATATTCCTATACCGGATTCCTAAGCGGAAACCAGCTCAAAATTCTTGAAGAACGTGGTGCGTGGGCACCGCAGTACGGGCAAGAAGGCGGCCTTTTAAAGGCACGTCCTACAGATGATGATCCAGATCCCGCCCCACTGGACGTTGAGCAGGAAGGATACCAGACCTTTAAAGTGAATCTATCCACTAATGAGTACTTCTTTACCCCGGTAACAGAAACCGAAATATTAAGTCAAGTATCCATAACTGGCCCTGCAAGCACAGATGGAGAGGTAGCTATGACCGCGCTAGCCAGTGACCCGCACGTTTGGTTCATCAAATCTATCCCGTTGGAAACCGGTACCATTAGGTTCAGCACAAGCGCTGGGACTACCCTGGGCAGTAATACTGAGTTTTCAGGTACTGCTACGGTTGCCGGTGATGGCATTCCCATACCCGTTGCCGATGACTATGAAGTATGGTTCAGTGATATATCTGGAGAATATATTATGGTACCTATTAATCTTTCAAATTAAATTTTTATGAAACATCTATATAAAATTGGCCTGTTCAGTCTCCTTGTTCTTACCACGCTGCTTTCTTGCGAGGAAGAGGTGGAAGATTTGGTACTCACGCAACCTGACCCACAGTTTGACTTAAACTCAGGAACCATTACCTCGGTGGTGCTGAACCCTTCCTATCCTGAAAATCCATCAATTAGCCTGTCTTGGGAAGATGAACTTTCAGAAAGCGGAACATACAGCGTCGTTATGGCCACCGATGCAAGCTTTACCAACCCCATCAGTTTGGGTAGCAGCAGTGGTGACAGTTACGCCCTTGATGCTGCCACCTTGAATGGCCTGCTTTTAGATGCCGGGGCAATGCCCTACCAGCCAATAACGATATTCGTTAGGGTTTCTAATGGCAGCCAGACTACTTCTGTGGTGCAGTATGAAGTCACTCCTTATGTTGAAGATGCACAGCAAATTACGCAGCCCACAGATGGCAGTTCATTTGTTTTGAACGGTGATGCTGAAAATGCTATGGCAGTTACCTTGAATTGGTCAGATTTTGAGACAGCAGGTACAGGTGTCCTGGTCAACTACTTTGTGGAAACCGCGCTGGCCGGAACTGATTTTGCCGATTTTGTGAGCAGTGGTCCCTATGAAAATACATTGAGCCTTGCTTGGACAAACGCCCAATTGAACAATCTCGCTTTGAGTTTGGGTATCGAAGAAGAAGGTTCTGGGCAGTTGGATATCCGTATCCGGTCTACCATCGATAATAATACCGGGATATTGGAGCGCACCTCTAACCCTATCACCATTGGTGTAACAACTTTTAGCACGGCTTTGAGAAACCTTTTTCTAGTAGGTAGTGCAACAGCACCGGGTTGGGACAACAATAATAATAATCCTGCTTTGATAAGAGACCCTAATGATAAAAATGCTTATAGTTATACGGCGTTCTTTAGGGGAGGTGGTGACAATGCTTTTAAAATGCTTGAGCAGACAGGTCAATGGCAACCGCAGTGGGGAGTTCAGGATGGTATGTTTACCAGCAGCGAGACTTTGGGATTTGATCCAGGAGTTATGAGTTTTGCCGAAGATGGATACTACACCATCAACGTCAATACCAAAGAACAAACTTATACTGCAACACCCTACGATGCGAGCGCAATGCCCACCTATGGATCCATTGGAATTATCGGTGACTCTACGCCCAACGGTTGGGACGGCGATACAGATTTAACAAATTCAGATTTTGACCCTCATATCTGGACCATTAAGGGAATCACTTTGAACGACGGGTTTTTCAAATTCCGTGCTGATGATGACTGGGCCAATAACTGGGGGTCAACAACATCATTAAGTGGATTTGCAAACTTGGGCAGTCCAGATAATATGCCCATCAAGGCGGGAACTTACGACATATGGTTCAACGACCTTACCGGTGGATATATTCTAGTACCACAAGAATAATTTTTTGAACTTATAAAAAGGCTGTGTCGATCGATACGGCCTTTTTTAATTGTTTTATACTATGAAAAAACTTTTACTGATCACGTTAATTATGAGCTGTTTCAAACTATGGTCGCAGGGAGAGATCGTAGTTAAACCAGCTGCTTTTGAAGAAACAGAGGAAATCGAAATTGTAGCATCTGCCCTTCCGTGGACAAACAATGGCACTTCTGATGATGTCTACCTCTGGGCGTGGCATTTTGACAACAGTGGTACCCAAATCAATAATCCGCCCGCCGTGGGTACCGACTTTGGCAACTCCCCGGAGACCGCCAAATTTGTCAACAACGGTGACGGAACCTATTCCTATAAGCTAACGCCTACCGCCTTTTACAACAACACGGGTATTACCCGTATAGGCGTGCTCGCAAAATCAAAAGATGGCTCCAGCCAAACCATGGATGTTTTTTTTAATGTAGGAAGCTTTCAGGTTATTCTTGAAAACCCTTCAGAAAGTACCGTGTTGCTTGACGCGCCCGGAAACTTTAGGATCAAGGCCAATGCGAGCTTGCCTGCAGATTTTACATTGAGCGCAAATGGCACCGAAGTCAACACCCAGTCCAATATGCAGGAGTATGTATATGATTTTGACCTTAATGCAAATACCAACTTTCTCCTTACTGCCAAACAAGTAGGTGGCGACGGTGAGGAAACGATCTCTTTTTCTGCATTGTTAAAACCAACTTCCACCGAAGCACCCGTGCCCGCCGGTATGGAAGACGGATTCAATTATAATGCTGGTACGGGCGAGGCCACTTGGGTTTTCTTCGCTCCTCAAAAAGAATTCGTACATCTCATAGGCAATTTTAAAGGCAACGATTGGGAAGTTGATAATACCTATTTGATGAATAAGGACTCATCTGCTGACCGCTTTTGGTTGACAATGAACTTTTCTGGCGACAACCTGGAAGATCTGCTTTACCAATATCTGGTGGAATATGACATCAGGGTGGCTGACCCCTACGCTACTTTGGTACTTGATCAATTTAACGACAGCTTTATCCCTTCGGAAACTTTTCCGGATATACCCAATTATCCAACTGATAAGACCAGTAATCTGGTTTCTTGGGTGCAACTGGATGAGGAAGCCTATCAATGGCAAACCGAAAATTTTTCGCCACCGGCAAAAACAGATCTGGTTATTTACGAACTTTTGGTACGAGATTTTGATGAGGATCAAAACTATCAGGACATTATCGATCGCTTGGATTATCTGGAAAATCTAGGTATCAATGCCATTGAGCTGATGCCGGTTCAGGAATTTGACGGGAACAACAGCTGGGGCTACAATCCCGCCCTACATATGGCCCTGGACAAAAATTATGGTACGCGTAAAATGCTGAAAACATTGGTAGATGAGGCACACGCGCGTGGTATTGCCGTCATACTCGATGTCGTTTATAACCACGCCACGGGACAAAATCCCTATTTTAGGATGTACAATACCAGTGACGGTGGTACAGGCGGCGTGGCTTCTGCAGACAGTCCGTTTTTTAACTCGGCAGCAAGGCATTCCTTTAATGTATTCAATGATTTTGACCACAGCAGTGACGCCACGCGACAATATGTTGAGCGCACCGCACAGTACTGGATCGACGAATTCAGGATAGACGGATATCGTTGGGACCTGACCAAGGGTTTTACCCAAAATTGTACGGGTTCAAATCAGTTTGACTGCACACAGGACTACAATGCAGACCGGGTGGAAGTTTTAAAGACCTATGCAGATTATCAGTGGGAAGCGAACGATGACTTTTATATCATTTTTGAGCATTTGGGAAGTGGGGGTTCTGCTACCGAAGAAAAAGAATGGGCAAACTACCGCAACGGGGAAGGCAAGGGCATCCTCTTGTGGAACAAACAGACCGACCCTTACAACGACGCCACAATGGGCTTTAGCGGAAACATTTCTGGCGCCTCCTACAAGCAAAAAGGATTTGACCAACCTGCAGTGGTAAGCTATATGGAAAGCCACGATGAGGAAAGATTGATGTACAAAAACCTACGATTTGGCAACAATAGCAGCAATACCCACAACGTGAGAACGCTGCCCATTGCCCTAAAGCGTATGGAGGCTGCGGGGGCATTCTTCTTTACCATCCCGGGACCCAAAATGATCTGGCAGTTTGGTGAGCTGGGTTATAACATAAGTATTTTTGCTTGCAGCAATGGTACTGTTCCTGAGCCGTACGGCACAGATAACTGCAAACTGAGCGAAAAGCCAGATGGCTGGGACTACCTGCAAGATGCCAACCGCAAGGCCGTTTATGATACTTGGAGCCGGCTAATAGCTTTAAAAACGCAACTGCCCATTTTTGAGACTGAAACATTTACCCTCGACGTGACCGGAAATAACGGACTAAAAAAAATCAGACTGACCGATCCGGATGCCAGCGGGTCTGAAATTAAATATGTGAACGTAATCGGAAACTTTGGAGTGAGCGCTGGAAATATCAATCCTGCATTTCAAACCACGGGAACGTGGTACAATTTAATGGACAATGGAGAGATGATCATAAGCAATGTTACGGCACCCATAAACCTGCAGCCGGGTGAGTTTAGAATTTATGGAAACGCTCCTGCTAACTTAAGCACTACTGTGGCAAAAAAAAATGAGGATGTTGCCATATTTCCGAATCCTATGGATAGTGATTTTCAAATAAGTGCTTCGGTCGATAATCTTACCATTTATGATATTTCTGGAAAAATGGTACACCGGGCGAGAGCCGCGGAAGTCGAATCAAAAACAATAAACGTGTCCCACCTAAAAGCCGGAATCTACCTCGTAAAGGTGGAAACCGATTCAAAATCAAAGACCATAAAAATCTTAAAGCGCTGATTTTAGGTGATTAGTGTTTTTAGTTACTCACAAAAAAGGGGAAATATCCCCTTTTTTTGTTTGCTCAGTTGTATTACTTTTATCCTATCAATATCAGCTATTTGATATTGTTTAATTATGATAATTCATTTAGGGGTAAACGAATTAGCAATTTTAATAATTTAGGGGTGAAAGGCACTTCTGCTTCGGCGGGGGTGTTTTTCTTTTTCAATGCATTACCAAAATATTGATAATCAACAAATTAATTTTATACTGGTATAAAAACCAATATCATTGATTTGTATCCTTTAATTAAGTATTTCATCGAATTTTTAAAGAGTCTTTGAAAAATCTGCAATATATTTAAAGATAAAATTTAAAGAAAACGTTGTAGTTATTTAGATTTTAATTTTTTGATAATTTAGGGGTAAAAGGCGCAATCGCAAAATCGATTGTGCCTTTTTTCATTTAGTAAGCTGAAAATCTTCAAGTTATGATTTATTGCGTTAAAAATATCTAATAATTATAGCGGTTATGTAAGTTTAATTTATATTTACCTTAGAATGCAATACATTCTAGGGGTGAAAGGCACTTCTGCTTCGGTAGAGGTGTTTTTCTTTTTATGGCCAGTGCTATTGGAAATAAAAAAGCAGGTCTTTACTATTGAACCTGCCCCCTCAAATGCACTGATAGTTTTACTGCTAATTTTTGTTTACTGGCTTTCTTCTAAAGTGTAAAATTCAATGCTGCTATCACCATAAACGGTATGTTCCTGTTTGGTGAAATCTTCGGCTTCTGCCTTAAATATGTTGGGCACAAAAGTTTGAGGATTAAGATCGATCAAAGGAAACCAGGTGCTTTGCACCTGAACCTGAATCTTATGTCCTTTCTCAAAGGTGTGGTGCACATCTTGAAGTTTTACCCTAACCGCAGTCTTGGTATTGGGTTCAAAAGGTTTCGGGTCTGCAAAGCTTTCGCGAAAGCGTCCCCGCATCACCTCACTGCGCACCATCATATGGTAGTTGCCCATTTTCAAATACTCCTGTGTTTCTTCGTAATCAGGTGCATCGGGTGGGAAAACATCAACAAGTTTTACGATCCAGTCTGCTGAAGTACCGGTAGTGGCTACCTGCAAATTGGCCAAAATTTCACCGGTCAAGGTCATTGGCTCTTCAAGCGGTTCGCTTTCAAAAATCAGAACATCCGGACGACGCGCGGCAAAGCGCTGGTCATCAGTCATGTATTTTCTAGGTGTGAATACCATTTTGATATCTTCTGAATACGGCACTGGTTTTTTAGGGTCGCTGATAAATTTTGTTTTCGTATTGCTAGCAGATTCGCTCAGTTTTTGATCAGCTCCCAAATACCACGTTTTCTGCTGAGCATTCTTGGGTGGCCACTGGGCATAGGATTTCCATACACGGGTTCCGCTGTCGTACATGTGTGCTTCGGGCAAACCGGAATCCCCCTTACCTTCATTCTTTAAAAAATGATTGAAAAACTTGGTCTCTACTTCCTTTTGAAAATAATCTGAAATGTTTTCGCCAAAATAAACATTGCCAATTGCCTGGCGAACATTGGCCCTCGCCCAATCTCCGTGACTCCAAGGGCCAAACACAAGTGTATTATACGTATCGCTATTCTTCTCGATCATCTCATAGGTATTGAACGGACCGTATAGATCTTCGGCATCAAAAAGCCCGCCTACTGTCATTACCGCCGGTTTAATATCCTTTAAATGCTGAATGATGCCGCGTTTTTGCCAGAAGTCATCATAATTGGGATGCTCCTTAAGCTGCTGCCAGAACACATTGGTCTCGTCATAATATTTGTCCAGATTGGTCAATGGTCCGGCATCGAGAAAAAACTGGTATTGATCTTCGGAAGGCAATTCGGGAAAGCTGTACCATGCCTCTTTAGTGGGCTCGGTTTTCTCATAACCGAATACCGCCGTTGCCCGCCAGTAGCTTAATAGATATGCGCCATTGTGGTGAAAATCATCAAAGAAAAAATCACCGATACACGCCTGCGGCGAAACCGCTTTGAGCGCCGGGTGACCACTAAGTAAAGAATAGGTAGCATAAAATCCCGGATAGGATATGCCCCAGGTCCCGACGTTTCCGTTAGTGTTATCCACATTCTTTATGAGCCATTCAATCGTATCGTAGGTGTCGCTGGCTTCATCAACTTGTTTCTTTTTTTTGTTGGGAATATACGGCCGCATATTGTCATAAACCCCTTCACTGTTCCAGCGGCCGCGGACGTCTTGGTGCACGAAGATGTTCCCTTCTTCCACCATATATTCATTCGGCCCGATGCGGTTTTTAAAATTGTTTTCGCCGTAAGGCCTGCAACTGTAAGGCGTACGCATCATCAAAATGGGATACGTCTTGCTTTGGTCCTTTGGTGAATAGATGGTGGTGTGCAAGAGAATACCGTCCCGCATTTTGATCTTGACTTCTTTTTTGTCGTAATTGGCCTTGACAAACTCAAGATCTTGGGCAGAAACAAAACCCAAAATAAAGAAGATTGCGAGAACCGATATAAACCTCAAATTATTCAGGTTGTAATTCCTTTTGATGTTGTTCATAAAAATCAGTTTTGATAAAATAATCGAAATTGTTCAAAACCCTGAATTTACCTATTATCGACCGATCACGGAAGGATTGTCGTGGTAAATCCTTGGCATCACGTCATAAAAAAAGCACCTAAAAAATTTAGGTGCTCTCTGGTAATTCCTGAAGATAAATTTACTTCTTCAACTCTTTTTTGTCCTTATCTGCGGGAGCATTGAGCTTTTTGGTCATCTCATGAGAAAGCGCAGAACTCTCAAACCTTATTTTTCCGGCTCCGGTTTCTAAAGTACAACTTCCGTCCCCGTGAATTTCAAAAATCTTACCGTGCATCCCACTTTTGGTAATGACGCGATCACCGCGTTTAAGGCTTTCAGAAAATTTCTTTTCCTGCTTTTGCCGTTTCATCTGCGGGCGGATGATAAATAAATAGAATACGGCCGCCATCGCAATTAGCGGTAAAAAACCTGTTATTTGATCCATAAATTCTTATCCTTCTACGGCATCATCTGCCTTTGGTGCTACAAAGACCACGATTTTTACTTGCTCAGAACCACTTTCTGTATTGGCCTTGATCGTTACGGTTTTAGTAACCGCATTGGTACCACTGCCGTTATATTTAACCAACAGTTCACCGGTTTCCCCTGGCTGAACAGGCTCCCGGCTATATTCTGGCACGGTACATCCACAGGTACTTGTTGCATTGACGATCACAAGTGGCGCTTTGCCCGTATTGGTAAACTTAAAAACGTGCTCTACATTATCCCCTTTCTGGATGGTACCAAAATCATATTCGGTTTCCTCAAACTCCATCACCGGGTAAACGGTAGCGTTCTCATCGCGTTTGGCTGCGACTTCCACATTTTCTTCTTTGATCTTGCTGGAAGCGTCGTCCTTGCAGGATGTAAAACCAAAAGCTATAAGCGCACTGAAGGCTACTACTAATTTTTTCATAATAAAATTTCTTTAAATTTTCGGTAAAAATACAATTTCTATTGTTTAATGAACAAGGACTGTACCAAGGAAAAAATTACTCGATAAGACCGCGCCCTATTTTATTCAACCTATTTTCTTCTTTATACTTTTTGCTCAAACGGTCAAGGATTCCGTTGATAAATAAGCTGCTTTTTGGCGTACTGTATTCCTTTGCAAGTTCCAGGTACTCATTGATTGTCACTTTGACAGGAATGGATGAAAAGTACAGCAATTCCCCAATGGCCATTTTTAAGATAATCTTGTCCATCGTGGCTATACGGTCCTGGTCCCAGTTGGGCGTATTGCCGAGAATCTCGTTTTCCAGCTTCTCATCATTCTGCGCGGTCTTCAACAGCAAAGACTTGGCAAACTGCTCGTCTTCCTCGTCTTTATATAACTTTACCAAGATCGTCGTTTCCGGCGAATTGGGCTTCATCTTCTGCAAGCGCTTGACGATGGTTGTATTGACGAGCGGCAGATCATCCGGCCAAGTCAATTTAAAGTCTTCCAGATAATCGTACAACTTTTCGTTTGGAGCGACGACTTCACTAAAAAACTGAATAACAAATTCGCGGTCCTGCTTAAAAGTGGTGCTTTCACGCTCCATATATTCCCTATACAAGTCGCTATTGCGAAGTTCTTTAAAAATGATATGAATATATTCGTCACTTTGCCGCCAGTTGTGCAGTTTTCGGCTGTGCATTTCCTTTTGAAGGGTTTCGTTATCGGCAAGTTTTATGAGTAATTGATTCTCGATAAAACGGCGGTTGGGATCGATGTCTTCAGCAGTAGCCAACATCTTTTGCTGTCCTTTTTCGAGGAAATCCTCAGCGGCGGCACGCACTTCAATCAGCAGGTCGATAAGGATCAGGTACAGATCCCGGGACTGCGCAATGCTCTGGCGCAGGAACTTTTCTTCTTTAAGAAGATCCGGTTGACCGGTTTGAGTGAGTGCATAAAGCACTTGCATGACTTTGACCCTGATATGCCTTCTGTTCAGCATTGTGTATGAACTTGAGTTTTTATTTGATTATTTGATTGCGATCCGTCTTTTCTTTGAAGTTGCCTAGCGGCGAAAAATCTTCCGATACACACAAAGTCAGGACTGCCTTCAAAACGGCTGCAAAATTAAACCTTTTAAAACAGACACCCTACCCGCTTTCAGCTTAATATTTGTAACCTGACTTCGAGGATGTTTCCTTTCTAAAATTTTCGCACCACCGAAGATACCCCAATAGGAACGCGATCATCCACGGAAACCGCTATATTTGCAACCGCTACGCACAGCCTTCCCCCGCTATGAAAGAACTGCAACACCTCAATAAATACTTTAAAAAATACAAATGGCGATTGATCGTGGGCTTTTTTATTGTGCTCGCCGCCCGGATACTTGCCATCCTCACGCCCAAATTTAGCGGGGATATGATCAAGTATGTTGAGGATTACCTCCGTGATGGTGGTGATCTCGACACGCTAAAATCCCAATTGTTGACTACCCTGCTCCTACTGTTGGGTGCGGCGCTGCTTTCTGCATTTTTTACGTTTTTGATGCGGCAGATGTTTATTGTGGTGAGCCGGTATATGGAAGCCGATCTCAAAAATGAGGTTTACGAGCAGTACCAAGCCCTTTCGCTCAGCTTTTATAAAAAGAACCGTACCGGGGATCTGATGAACCGCATCAGTGAGGATGTGTCTAAAGTGCGGATGTATCTGGGACCTGCGATTATGTATGGCGTGACCACCTTCATACTTTTTGCCACGGTAATTCCTTATATGGTTTATACCGCACCCAAGCTTACGTTTTACACCTTGATCCCTTTGCCCATTCTCTCTGTGGCCATCTATCAGTTGAGCAAAGCGATACATACCAGAAGCACGGTCGTACAGCAGTACCTTTCCCATTTGAGTACATTTACCCAAGAGAGTTTTAGCGGGATTGGCGTTATCAAAGCATATACGCTGGAAGATCGCACATTTAAGAACTTTGAAAAACTCAGCGAAGACAGCAAGGAGAAAAACCTGGATCTGGTCAAGGTGCAGGCGTTTTTCTTTCCGTTAATGGTGGCGCTTATCGGGGTCAGCAACCTGCTCGTCATATATGTAGGCGGTAAACAGTACATCAACGGCGACATTCCAGACCTTGGCGTTATCGTAGAATTTTTGATTTATGTAAACATGTTGACCTGGCCGGTGGCATCGGTAGGCTGGATCACCTCACTTGTGCAACAGGCGGAAGCTTCTCAAAAGCGTATCAACGAATTTCTAAAAGAACAGCCGGAAATCAAAAACCATACGGCGGAAAACACCCCCGTTACCGGAAACATCACTTTCAAAAACGTCAACTACACCTATCCGGATACCGGGATTCAAGCATTAAAAAATGTGAGTTTTTCGGCTCAAAAAGGCCAGACCGTTGCCATCATCGGTAAGACCGGTAGCGGTAAATCTACCATCCTTGAACTGTTGGGCCGCTTGTACGACATCGATTCTGGCGAACTGCTAATCGACGAGACCGCTATTGATCAGCTCAATTTGGACAACCTGCGCGAAAGTATTGGCTATGTGCCACAGGATGCATTCCTATTTAGTGACAGCATACGCGAAAACATCAAGTTTGGCGATGCGAAGGCTACTGATGAAGAAGTTATCGCTGCCGCGAAAATGGCCTGTGTACACAGCAACATCGAGGGATTCTCTAAAGGGTATGGTACCGTGCTGGGTGAGCGTGGGATCACCCTTTCCGGAGGGCAGAAGCAACGGGTTTCCATTGCACGGGCAATTATCAGGAACCCGGAGATTTTATTGCTTGACGACAGTCTTTCGGCCGTAGATACCGAAACCGAAGAGGAAATACTCAGCAACCTCTTTAACATTTCAAAAGACAAAACGACCATCATTGTGAGCCACCGGATTTCTTCCACCAAGAATGCAGATCTCATATTAATTTTAGAAGATGGTGAAATTATACAGCGCGGTAACCACGACACTTTAATTGCAGAACCGGGGTATTATCAGGAACTGTACAGAAAACAATTGGACGAAAAAGAAACGGAATAAAATTTTGCCAGCTTAAGATTTTTTTCACATTTTTGATCGCAAGTTGATATTTAACAATCCAATTATGAGCAATACTGAAAGGAAGGGGAATGATGAAATATTCTCAAAAGTTTTACGCGCCGGAAGAAGGACATACTTTTTTGATGTAAGGTCCACACGCGCAGGAGATTACTACCTCACCATCACCGAGAGTAAAAAGTTTACCAACGACGACGGTTCTTTTCACTACAAAAAACACAAGATCTATCTTTATAAGGAGGACTTTGAAGGCTTCACCGAAATCCTGAACGAGATGACCGCCTACATCCTCGACGAAAAAGGGGAGGAAGTTATCAGCGAGCGCCATCAGAGCGATTACACCAAACCGGAGGAGCCAGTCGAAGAAGTTACCGCAGAAACTCCTGCCAAAGCATTTACTGACGTTAGTTTTGACGATATTTAAAATTGTTTTAGCACAAACCCAGACCGCTCTCTACCAGAGTGGTTTTTTTATGCCCGGCAGTTACCCGCCTTTTTCTTATTTTTAGCCAAAACCCTCAAATAATGATTAAAATTTACTCCCTTCCACTCCTCCTATTTTTCACCAGTCTGAGTTTTGCACAGGTTGAAGAACCCACGCTCGATTATTATTTACCCCAGGATGTTACTTACGACGAGAGCATCCCCAAACCACAGGATATTCTTGGTTGGGTACCGGGAACCTGGCACGTAAGTCACGATAAATTGGTCAATTATATGAATGCCTTAGCGGAAGCTTCAGAACGGATTACTATTGAAAATCGCGGTCAGACCTTTGAAGGACGACCACTTTTACTGTTAACAATTACTTCTCCGGAAAACCACAGCAACCTTGAAAATATCAGGAAAAACCACGTCGCACTTACCGAATCTGGATCAAGCGACCTCAATGTTTCAAAAATGCCCATCGTCACCTATCAGGGAATGTCCATCCACGGTAACGAACCCAGCGGCGCCAATGCTGGGCTCATCGCAGCCTATTATTTGGCCGCAGCACAAGGTGCCAAAATAGAGGAAATGCTCAACAACACGGTTATTCTTTTTGATCCTTCCTTCAATCCAGACGGGCTACAGCGTTTTGCGTATTGGGCGAATACGAATAAGAACCAGAACATTTCAACAGATCCACAAGATCGTGAATATGACGAGATCTGGCCAGGCGGCCGTACCAACCATTATTGGTTTGATATGAACCGCGATTGGTTGCCCGTTCAACTGCCCGAATCGCAGGCGCGTATTAAGACCTTTCACCAGTGGTATCCCAACATATTGACAGACCATCACGAGATGGGCAGCAGTTCGTCATTTTTCTTTCAGCCGGGAATACCTTCACGTACCCACCCGTTAACCCCGGCAGAAAATCAGGAATTGACCCGCCAGATTGGTGAATATCACGCCAAGGCCTTTGACAGCATCGGCAGTTTTTACTATACTGAGGAAGACTACGATGATTTTTACTACGGAAAAGGTTCCACTTTCCCGGACATCAATGGAAGCATCGGCATTCTCTTTGAGCAGGCGAGTTCACGCGGTCACGCACAGGAAACGTCCAATGGTGTACTCACGTTTCCATTTACCATTAGGAATCAGTTAAATGCCTTTCTTTCGACCTTGGATGCGGCGGTAAACCTTAGAGAACCCATTTTGAAATACCAACGGCAATTTTTCAACAACGCCCGCTCTGAGGCTGACCGGGGCGCCTATATTTTTGGAAGCCAAAATGATAAATCAACAGCATATGCTTTGGCACAACTGCTTGACCGGCATAGTATTGAGGTTTATCGTTTGGATGAAGGGTTTCGTCAAGATGATTTGAACTTCAATACTGCTTCCAGCTTTGCAGTTCCAAAAAACCAGAAGCACAGCAGGCTGCTTGAGGCGATGTTTGAGACACGCACCGAGTTTACAGACAGCTTATTTTATGACATTTCTGCCTGGAGTTTCCCAATGGCGTTCAACCTTGATTTTGTTGATGATGCTTCCGCTGATGTTTTGGGCGAAAGGGTCACGGATTTTAAATTGCCATCGGCCCAAAAGGTTGAGCAGAGCAGCTATGCCTACCTGCTTCCGTGGGGCGATTATTATGCACCGAAAGCTTTGCAGCAAATTCTCAAAAAAGGATTGCGTGCCAAAGTGAGTATGCAACCCTTCTCACTTGCCGGCAAACCTTATGATTTTGGCACGGTGATGATCCCAGTACAAAATCAAGAATTGAGCTCTGCTGAAATGCAGGAATTCCTGAACGAGGTCGCCCAAAACAGCAATATACATATTGATGCCGTAACCACAGGCCTTACCCAAGGCATCGATCTGGGAAGCCGAAAATTCGTCCCACTCGAAGCGGCCAAAGTCGCCTTGCTGGTTGGGGAACGGGTAACATCTTATGATGCCGGCGAAATCTGGCATTTGCTGGATACCCGATTTGATTTCGCCATCACCAAACTCGACGCCAGAAACCTTAATTACACTGACCTGAGTAGTTACACTACCCTGATCCTGCCAAACGGTTCGGGCAATGCGCTTGACAAAAACGCCACCGATAAAATTAAGGACTGGGTCCGTGACGGCGGTACACTGATCGGTTATAGCAATGTGGCGCGGTATTTTGGCAGCAATGAGTTTATGAAGCTCGATTTTAAAAGTTCAGACAACGTGGCCAAGGATGTCAGCTTTGAGCAGCGAAGCGATTATTTTGGTGCGCAGGTCATTGGTGGTGCCATTTTTAACGCAAAACTGGACCGCTCCCACCCTATTGCTTTTGGATATGCTGACGACGAGCTCCACCTCTTTCGGGACACCACAATTTTTATAGAAAAAGACGAACAGAGCTATAAAAACCCGATTGTCTATACCGAAGAACCGCTCGCCAGCGGCTACATCAGCGAGGAAAACCTGGAGCAGCTAAAAGGTACCCGGCCGTTTGTACACAACGGTTTAGGC
>JBATUQ010000030.1:0-62713 GCA_049671285.1 Leeuwenhoekiella sp.
TCTCAGGGTTGGGTAGTCTCCTCGAAAGCTGGAATTATCTGTAATATTCCCGTTAAACTCTCGGTCATCAGGCAAATCTGTCCACAAAAAGAGGTTAGTGCCATTTGCAAAAAACCGAAGCGAACTAACGCCCAGCTTTGATGTCAATGACTTAGGGAAACTATACGAGAGAACCACACTTCTAAGTCTCGTTAAAGAGGAGTCAAATAAATCCGACCTGGGATCAGTTGACGCCTCACCGTGAGCAAAAGTTGGCTGGGTACGTGTGTTGTTAGGTGTCGTCGTTGTCCAATATGGCAAATCCTGCTCAAAGAAGACATCAGTAAGATTGGTAAACGTCCTACTACCATAATTCCGCAGACTGTTTTGCACGCCATAGAACTGCACCTGTAGATCAACTCCCTTGTAATTGGCACCAAGATTGAGGTTCCAAGTTCGCTGCGGTCTTATAGGTGGACCATAGGGTGCATTATCGAAGCTAGAGTCGTAGGCTCCGTCACCATCAAAATCCACGAGATCGTAATATCCCGGCCTTCGATCTACTTGTTCGTTATTTAAAGGGGTTGACAGGTAAATGTCATCCCAATTTGTAAGAATACCTGCAGGAATACCTGTTCTGGGCTGTCCTATGGGAAACCCAGCTTGTTTTTGATAAGACGGTGTCAACAATGGATCATCCCTCAAAAGCACTTCATCCTTTGCCTGTGTAAAGTTAAAATCACCCCTCACACTTAAACCATTGGCAAATGCATAGTTGGCACCGATCACAAATTCAAAACCACGCACTTCAACCGCTCCGCCATTAAAATCAGGTGCTGGTGCACCAACGAAATCAGGCACACTGCGATCGCTGCCCCGAATGAAAATATCTTCACGGTCCTCGGTGAAATAGTCAAACTCTGCCGTAATCCTGTTATTGAACAATCCCAGCTCTACTCCTGCATTTGCCTTTATGGCTGTTTCCCACTGCAAAAAGGGATTGGCTATAAAGTCTTCACTAAAGAATACGTAAGGCGAGCGGCCATTATTGTAGCTTTCAGTATCCAACAGCGCCCTGCCACCTGTTGTATAACTGGACAAATAGCGAAACCTGGGCACATTATCGCTTCCTACAGCACCATAAGACCCCCTAAATTTTAACTTGTTCAGCCAATCGACGTCATCCATAAATTTCTCGTTGCTTACCGTCCATCCGGCTGCTATTGCCGGGAAAAGATCAAAACGAAAATCCCTGCTGAATTTTTCGGTCCCGTTGTATGCACCACTAACGTCCAGAAAATACCTGGAATCATAATTATAGGTCACCCTAGAGACCCAATCTTCACGCCGGTTTGCAAATTGGCTGCCATTGGCAAATTCTTCCCTTCTAAGAAGTGCAAGAGCAGTCACATTATGCTTATCTCCAAATGTATTGTCATAGTTAAAGGAAAAATCATAAAGTATTCTTCGGGCAATACTTCCATTTTGAACATTGGATGAACCCAGCGTCCATGGTGTGGTCACGAAGTCAAACTGATTGACACCCACGGGAGAAATTATATCGATATTCTCTCCATTTATTACCCGGTAAGTGACATTATCTTCATTTCCCCTTCCATTATCCGTAAGATTTTGAACACTGGCAAGGTTGTTATCAAAAGAAAACCGTGTACGGAATGACAGATTCTCGGTAATAAAATCAAGTTTTTGATTTACAATAAAATCGGTATTTATCTGAAAAAGCGTAGTGGTTTCATAGCCTGTATTTGTCAAACTGACTATAGGATTGGTAAGCGAAAAAATATCATCCCTAAACCTTCCAAACAAACCATCATCATAGACAGGGGTATAAATATTTGGCGCCAGCTCATATATTGCATTCGTAACCAGGTTTAAGCCCCCGGGATTCTCCCGAACACCCAAATATCCCGCTAGATTTACCGATAATTCTGTTGTTTTTGTAATATTAAAATCTATGTTACTCCGGTAATTAAAACGATCGTATCTGTACTCACCAAGATAGCCCTTGCCATTGTCGTAATTGGTACCGTCGAAAATATCGCTCACGCTCTGAAAGGCCAAACTACCGAAATACTTGGCCGTATTACCTCCCCCACGCACCGTGAGGTTGACACGGTAATCCTGGGCAAAATCCTTTAATATTTCATCCTCCCAATCAATGTTGGGAAAAAATGCGGCTTCCTCGGCATTTGCCGGGTTACGGAACCTATCTGCTACTGCCAGAGGCCTGTAGAAATCCCAAGAATCCTCATTATTGCTAAGCTCCCTTAGTATGGAAGCATTGGTCTGCAGGACTGCATCATAGGAGTTCAATTTTTGAGGAAGCTTTGAGACGGTCTTTAGTGTGGTATTGAAAGACAACGATAATTGCGCCTTACCCTTCAAACCACGCTTTGTGGTCAGGAGTATAACTCCATCCCCGCCCCTAACGCCAAAAACAGCGGTAGCCGAAGCATCCTTTAGAACGGAAATTTTTTCAATCTCATTCAAATCGATATCACTAATTGAACGCTCCACACCATCAACAAGAATAAGGGGCTGGCCCCCACCATTCCAAGAAGATTGACCACGTATGAATATCTGCACATCAGACTGTCCCGGTATACCACTTCCCTGTATAGTGGTGACTCCGGGAAGATTACCCTGTAAGGCTTCCTCTACATTTGCGGTCCCACCATTTCTTTCCAAAAGCTCCTCGCCGTCAATCTGGGTAATGGCCCCTACCACGCTCTCCTTCCTCTGTGTACCATAACCCACGACAACCACCTCGTTGAGGGAATTGTCTGCTTCTAGTTCAACATTAATTTCAGTACTACCTTCAACAGCCACCTCCTGAGACTTAAAGCCAACATACGAAAACACCAAAACTGCACCAGGACTAACGTCAATAGTGTAATTCCCATTAAAATCTGTGACTTGTCCGGTCGAGGTACCCTTAATGATAATATTCGCTCCAGGCAAAGGCTGTCCATCTGCAGTGACCGTTCCCGAAATCGTTTGAGCATTTGACATAGCGGTGCAGACCAATAATATCCCCATCGTGAATATAAGCTGCCAGGAAATCTGTATGCTTTTTACTGTCATTTTTCCTTCCATAGTGTTTAACTGAAAATTATGATAACAATATTAATAGTTTCCAAGTTTTCAGCTGTCCTGTCCTGTCCTGTTATAATCGAACATTCTTCACAAAAATGTAACATATTTATCAATTCTTGATAGAGACAGACCAACATATTTTAGGTAGGGATAGACCAGGATTTCAGGTCAATTTTATGGGGAGTAGTGTCAATGTTTTATTCTCAATCTAACAACTCAAACTTAAAATATTGATAAACAGTATCATAAAAATGATTATAAAGCGAATAACCCAGCTCAATCAAATTTAAATAAATCGGTACGAACATTTTTTTGTGTTCCTTGTAATTAAATGGCAATCAACAACTATATTTTTCGAGGGATTTTCAGCAATTGTGAACAAAATATTGCAGTTTAGATAAACGGTCTTATTTCTACGTTGAACATCATTTTTGTTATGATGCTACAATTCGCCCATTATCTCAAAAGTTTGTTTAACGATAGTTCATTGGACAGGGAATTTTTGACAATGGCATATTCCTTACATAGTTTGGTGAATAGCATCATATATAAATCATGGCCTTTCAATAAGAAGCTACGCATATGGCGCGTAAGCATTTCGCAGAAGAAATAGGAGTAGCGTATTATTCTGCAATTGCAATCTCATATCTGAGAAACGAGAATGCCGGGAGGAACGTTCTAAACTTTATTATTGACTCGCCGGGCTTAGAACCAGTGGTGACCGTTTCATTCCATTGGGACTTAATCGCAATATCCTGGTTTTTATCGTACAGTGCAGACCGATATTTAAAGCTCGTACCTGGCTCGGCATCTATAGTTGCTTGTAACATTATATCTTCTCCCTGATCAAAATTTGGATTGGCATTGTAGTTATATGCAGTAATACCGAGGCCTGTCCGGTTTTTGGTTGCTGAAAATATGGCTTCTACATAATTATCCCTTGAGCGCTGGGTGCCACTTTTTTGTGAATGATAATAATCTTGATTCTTGAGTTCAAAAAGTGCCTCACCGGCTTGTTTGTAGCTGTCTCCGTTTCCCCATTGAAACACATTTTCCATTCCGTTTTCTAGAAACATTTTGTTGAGTCCAATCATAAAAGCATTTTGATGTGCACGGGGAGCACTTTCAAAAGAGTTGCCAGCTTTTCCAAGCGTTTTGATTAAGGCGAATTCGTGCATTTCCAGTTTGGCATTCTTATTCCATTCAGGTATGTCCTTGATCACGGCAAAATCCTTGGCGTAAACCTCATTGAAGTCCGTTCTTCCTTTTTGGTTATAAAATGGATAATAGGAAACTCCTATAAAGTCATAGTGCACGTGGTTATTCTTGGCCCATTTTATAAAATCGGGGCCCCAGGATTTATTTGAGGAACCCCAGAGAAAATGTGTTCCCACCGTGGCATTGGGCAGTACTTCTTTAATGGCTTCTACCGAAACTTTGTAAAATTCAAAAAACTGCAATTGCGTACCAGACCAATGGGTAGGTGTCCCGATTTCTCTTCCAATACCAAATTGGGTCATCGCCAGCTTATCCCTTCCATAGGTTTCTAATAGAAAGTGCATCACTTCCTTTAAGTAAACTGCCCACGCAGTATAGCTTCGTGGGGGTAGGGCGTTTCCATAAGTTGAGACTTTCAGGCTATCTCCAATCAATTTACCGCGGTGATCCCTCTGAAAAGCCCAAGAGGGATTGTCCAGTACAAGTTGATGAAGTCCCAAGCCTTTTCTAAAAATAGTATCGATCTGTTTTTTAAGCAGTGTAAAGTCTGTATAAAAGGTTCTGGTCCTCGCATCCCATTTATAAGAATCTTTGGTAAGATCAGCCCTGCCGTTTTTTGCAGTTCCTCCCAACGGTCTTACTACACAAACTTTCGGCGTCCCCCGAGTTGGGGTTACCTTGATACCCTTTATTGGTGTTATCCTGTTAAATACGTTAAGGTGGTACTTAATCTCCTGTCTGGCATTGGTGCTATCTGTATAATCTGCGCTCAGTAGAATTTGAGCCTGTACTCCACAATCAAGGAGCAGGACTATATACAATACGATCATAGAAGTGCAAATAATACGTTGAGGAATTGGGGATGCCAAAGCCAGACCTTTTCTGATTCTCTCCATTTGTATTGTTGTATTGAGTGAGTTGCTAATGAGTAATAGTATTTTGCCGACTGTATCTATTTGCTACCATTTGCTTTTGGCAGTGTATCCACCACACTACCACAATTGGGCATTTCATCACCATAATAAGGATTTTCGATTTTAATATCCCTGCTGAGCCAGACTGCGCCTTGACTGTTATTTGCCATTGGGCAGCGCTGTTTATAAATTGTTGTATCTATAATGGAGAGAGTTTCAACAAGCGGTACGAGGTTTTCGTTTAAAAGTACAAAAACTTCCCGCTGTCGTTTTAAATTGGTAGTTGTTTCTAAAATGTTCAACTGCCGAATGACTTGCAAAAATCTAGTTTTAACCCCTGCCTCTAAATCAAACTCTTCAATATTTTCCCATTGCTGTTTTAGTTTTTTCGCTTCCGCGGAAACTTTTTCGGCTTCGGAATTATAAAATGCATCTTTTAAGTCAAGATAACCCGGAAGCGCTTCTTTTAGTTTAAGCTGAAAGTCTTCGGGAAGCACCAAATCCTCACTTCTTTTAGAATTGTCAGCACTACGACTTTGACCATTCATCATCGAAGCTTTTCCGCTCAATTGGGCAGCGGCATCCACGGTAAACGTACCGTGGGTCACGATCTCCTCGCCAGCGGTAAGACCTTCGGAAACTTCATAGACATCGCCCAATTTCTGCCCCAAGGTGACTTCGCGCATATCAAAAACAGGTTGCCCGGTATTTGATTTTACATACACCAGCGAGCGCTCACCGGTCCACATCACCGCTGAAGCCGGTACTGTCAGCAAGTTTCCACCTTCCATCGGAGTCCCGTCAATATTGGCGGTCACAAACATACCCGGTTTTAAAATTCCGTTGGGATTGGACAGGATTGCGCGCACGGAAACCGTTCTGGAGCTTCCATCGAGTATCGGGTCGATAAATGAGACCGTGCCTATAAAGGATTTATTGGGCAGCGCATTAACAGTCATATTAAACTCCTGCCCTACTTCAATTTGGTTAAGCTGTCTTTCATAAGCATCAAATTCTGCCCAGACCTCATCCAGATCACTGACTTTAAAAATGGGCATTCCGTCCATAATGTGGGCGCCTTCATTTACCGAAATTTCGGTAACCACGCCACTTACGTGTGCATAAATGGGAAAACGGGTTTTTACTTCACCAGTTCTTTCCACTTGATCCAGTAAAGCATTGGGAATCATCCAGTTTTTAAACTTGTTTCGCACTGCCTGATACAGTTGCGGCTGGGACTCTTTCAGTTTAAACGTTGTGATCAATTCCTGTTGTGCCGCTACCAATGCCGGCGAATACGCGGTTGCTACTTTCTGCCCTTTGCTGACCTTTTGTCCCAACGAGGTAATGGCAAGCGATTCAATACGTCCATCAAAATGCGCAGGCTGAGTTGCCGTTGCGTCCTCGTTGACCGCTATTTCTCCGGATAGCTGCAGGGTACGGGAGCCTTTTACATCCGTACCACCCACCACCGAAGTCTGTATGTTCGCCAGCGCCAGCGCATTGTCCGTCATTCGAAATTGATTGGCCGCCAATCCTGCTCCCTGAGATTCCGCCTTGATCAAGTCCATCCCGCAAATGGGGCAATCGCCGGACTCCTCCCTCAAAATCTGCGGATGCATAGAACAGGTCCAAAGCGTTTCCGCCGAATGGCTTGCTTGATGAGAGGCGTCGTGATCACCTTCCCCATTTTCCGAATTACCGAAAAACAGATATCCCAAGCCGAGTCCTACCAAAATGGCGATGCCGATGTATGCAAAAGTTTTGTTCATTTCAAGAATTTTTTCCGTTAGGCAAACAACATAATCAGCGCCATCGTGATCATAATGGCATTTTCTATAAAAGTGGCTTCGGTCATTGGTAATTTTAGCGCGGTACCCAAACACGCACACTGAATGGACTTTTTATCCAATAGGGTTTTGGTCACACCAATCGATGTAATTCCCAGAATTACGAGCGTGGCGATCAATACCGCTGTGATCTGAAAACGCATTAAAAAGCTGAGCCCCAAAGCCAATTCTATGAACGGATAGATCCAACCGTAAGCCGGTATTGCCCTGGCCAGCGGATCGTACATGCTAAAACTCTGCGGAAAGCCTTTTAAATCCAAAAGTTTAAAAAAGCTAAATACGATATAGAAAAGCCCCATAAAATCGAGCATCATCGCCTGCCAGTCCCAGTCGTCCTTATGAAGCAACACCGAAGCAGCAATGAGAAAGGCGAATATCAAAAATAGGGGTTTGAGCTGTTGCAGTTTGGACGCTTCAGCTTCCGCGGAAGCGAAAACATTTTGTTCCTTGTGGCCGTGAGATCCCTCTTTTTCTGAAATGGTATATTTCGCCGGAAGCGCTTCCTGAAAAGTTTCAGTGGCAATATGTTTTTTCATCGTTACTTCGGCTTCTTCCCGCTCCAGGTTGACGGAAGCACGCTCCACGCCGGCAACCGCATTGAGCTTGTTCTCGACGCCCGTCCTGCAACCGTTGCAGGTCATTCCGGTAATGCTATAGGTATGTGTCATTTTTTAGATTTGAGATGTTAGATATGAGATTTTAGATTTGAGATTTTAGATTTGAGAATGTTTGTGATTTTCTTTTTTGCTCTGAGCGCATTTCTCAATTCTCTCTTCTCTTTATTCTCTTCTCTTTATTCTTTACTCTTTACTCTTTTTTTAGACGAAAAACTTTACGATCAATCCACCGGCAAGCCAAATGTAGCAGGTGAACGCGGCGTACTTTAAGGTATTCTCTAAGGCCTTGCTTTTTGGGGCCATTTCTTTCATGAACATGATATCCTTCCGTTTAAAAAATCCGAGATAGATCAAATACCCCGAAAGCAGCAGAAATGCCAGGTTCAAAAAGAAGGTATAATCGATCTTAAAATAGTCGGAATCTTGAATCGTTACTTGTGAGGGATCTGGTAAAATCTGAAGCAGATCAAACGAGTAATGCAGCAAAAGCGCAGTGCCAACCAGCGAACTGAACAACAGGAACAAAATAAACAGCGACATTATCCAACCGTAATATTTTGCATTGATACGAAGAATGGGAAAAACCACCAGATCACTAAATATAAAGGCCATCACTCCTGCAAAACTCACGCCCTTACCAAACAACAGTGCCGCCAGCGGAATATTCCCCATCGAACCGATAAAAGTAATAAACGCGGCGACGGGACCTACAATGATGTGTTCCAGAATCTGAAAAAAACTGAAATCAGGATTCCCGTCTCCCGTGCCTATAAACAAGGTCTGAAACCAGGAATCCTGTACAAATGCTGCCACGATCCCGGCGATGGTAAATCCTACGGTCACATCTTTCCAGACCATCTTCCACTCCATCCCATATTGTTGCGAAACCTTTGCCCAGCTTTCCTCTGAGGTCATTTTCTGTTTCCAGGATTTGCTGCTTTCATCGTCGTCCTCCTCATTTTCGCCCAAGTTCTTGCGCGCTTTTTCAATAAGTTTTTTGGGATTGATCAAACGGATCAATACCCAACTGATCAAAATCAGCAAAACACCGCCTACATATTCGCCTACCACAAACTGCCAACCCAAGAAAATTGAAATGATGATCCCAAGCTCGATGACGAGATTGGTGGAAGCCAACAAGAATGCGATACTCGAGACAAAGCTGGCTCCTTTCTTAAACAGGGATTTGGTGGAAGCCAAAGCTGCAAAGCTGCACGAACTGCTTATAAAACCAAAAAATGTGCCCAGCAGCACGCCTTTTGATTCCTTGCCGCCCATGGTTTTCTGCATCCGTTTTTCAGTGACAAAGACCTGAATCATACTGCTGATGACATAACCCAATGCAAATGCCCAGAGCGCCATCCAGAAAAATCCAGAGGTAGTCAAAGCGGCTTCTCCCCATTTTTTTAAAAAGTCGTTCATAGTATTACTTTGATGGTTGATTGCTCGAAATCTGTTCGTTGTAGCGAGATGGTTGCTTTAAAGTTCTTTGTTACAGCTTATTTTCTGCGTTAGTGAACTTTTAAAAACTGAAAACCCAATCTTCATTTTCATACCATTGACATTTTCAGTTAACCAAATAGTTTATGCGTGCCGATTGTTCAAAGTACTGTTGAAGCGCCTCGATCAGCTTCATTTGAAAGTCGAGCTGCAATTCCTGAATATCGAGTACATCACTAAAGTCTATTGTTCCCGTCTCGTAACTTTTCCGCAGGATTTCCTCGGCTTCGCGGGCGTATTCCAGATTTTGTTGCTGGGTTGTATAGTTTATCCTTGCCGCGTTTCTGTTTTTTACCGCTTCCGCGAAAAAGCTTTTGAGCAGGTTGAGGCGCTGTGTCTTTTGGGAGATAACCTCTTGCTGCCGCAACTGGTTCTGCCGGGTGACCGATTTGTATTTGGAATTAAAAATGGCCACGGAAACCGAAACCATGGGCATCACGATATCCTTGCCATTGTCCGCCAGATCCATATCAGTACGCAGACCCACCGGAAGGTAGTCCAGCCCCACGCCGAGTTTTGGGCCGGACTCGCGCTGGTTAACCAATTCGGACTGCGCAATGCTCTCATACAGTTTGTCGTATTTCAAGACTTCCGGATTATCATTGAGCGCAGCCGTGGAAACTGATAAATCTTCTTCAGGCAGAAATAGGCTATCGACTACCGTGACTTCTTCGGTGTCGGAAACATTCAGAATGGCGTTGAATTGAATTTCAGCCGATTGCTTGCTTTCCTCCAGAATTTTTAACTGCGACTGCAATTCGTTCTGGCGCATTTCCAGTTTCAGCACATCGACCGCCGAAGCCCGATCAACCTCAACCGAAGTCAATGCCAAAGTTTTATAGGTATCTACAAGTTGCAGGTTTTGGCGTACCACTTTTAGTTTTGCCGAAATTGCGTAAAGCTCATAATAATGCCGGGCGACTTCTAAGTTCAACTTTCGCTTGGCGATCAGATAATCCACATATTTAGCTTCTGCCACGGCGTCCTGATAATTGGTGCGCGCGGCCAAAGTACCAAACCAAGGCAACATCTGCCGCACCGAAAAGCGTGCCTGCTGCGGTCCTACCCGGGTTTCCGGGGTACTTACAAAATAACCCGCGCTAAATTCGGTATCCGGCAAGGCTTCAGCCGCATTGACCTCTTCTTTGGCGATGTCGTAACGCAGTTCAAAACTCTTGATTTCCGCAGAATTTTCAGCAGCGATTTTAAGGTAGGCATTCAAATCCTGAGCAACAGCACCCACACTGCAAATCAGCAGCACCATCGCAACCCAGCTTTTATTATTTCGATTTATTTTCATTTTTTCGATATAATTTTTCACTTCTTAACTTCCAATTCAGCACTCGCCAAATCCCTTTCCTTCTTCCAACTAAACAGTACCGGAACAATAAAATAGGAAGTTACATCGATGATCATTCCGCCAAAAATGGGGATCGCCATCGGGATCATAATATCACTGCCACGACCGGTCGAGGTCAAAACGGGCAGCAGCGCGAGGATGGTCGTTACCGTGGTCATCAGGCAGGGACGGATGCGTTTTTCGGCTGCCAATAATGTCGCCTGTCTTATTTCTTTTCTATTGTTTGTTTTTTCCCTTCTAAAAGTCTGCGTCAAATAGGTCGCCATCACAACGCCGTCATCGGTAGCGATACCGAACAGGGCAATGAAGCCTACCCAAACCGCCACACTCAGATTGACCGTTTTCATATTAAAAAGGTCGCGCAGGTTTTCGCCGAAAAATCCAAAATTCAAAAACCAATCCTGCCCGTAAAGCCAAATCATGACAAAGCCTCCGGCGAAAGCAACGGCGATGCCAGAAAACACCATCAAGGAAGTTGTCACCGACCGAAACTGAAAATAGAGAATTAGGAATATGATGAACAAAGCCAGCGGAACCACAACCGAAAGCGTTTTTTCGGCACGCAACTGGTTTTCATAAGTTCCGGTAAACGCGTAGCTGATCCCAGAAGGTACCGTCAACTCCCCGGAAGCAATCCGCGACCGGATCAATTCCTGCGCATGCTCCACCACATCAACTTCGGCGTACCCGTCCTGTTTGTCAAAAAGGACATAACCTACGAGAAATGTATCCTCGCTCTTGATGACCTGTGGCCCCTGTTCATACCTGATGGTCACAAGTTCACCAAGCGGCACCGGATTGCCATTAGCTACCGGAACGTAAATATCTTTTAAATCTTCTGGGGTATCGCGAAGCTCGCGCGGGTAACGCACCCGTACGGCATAACGCTCCCTGCCCTCAACGGTTTGTGTTATGGCCTTTCCGCCCACGGTGATGGCAATGACCTCTTGTACCGTTTCTACCGAAACCCCATATCGCGCCAAACGGTCTCGCTGTATGTCGATAAGCAAATAGGGTTTGCCTACGATGCGATCTGCAAAGACAGCTTCCTCCTTTACGCCTTGCGATTGTTTTAAAAGATTTTCCAACGCAAAGCCAAATTGCTCAATCTGTCTCAAATCCTGACCTTGTACTTTTATTCCCATGGGTGCACGCATCCCGGTCTGCAGCATCACCAAGCGCGTCTCGATGGGTTGCAGTTTTGGGGCCGAAGTCACTCCGGGCAGTTTGGAAGTCTCAGCAATTTCATTCCAGATATCATCAGGAGATTGAATTTGGGGCCGCCAGTTTCGGTAGTAGGCCCCATCCTCATCTGGAATCAGCTTTTCTGCAGACAACGGGAACGGCTGATCGATGGTTTGGTTGTTTTCATTTTCCAAATTGGGATTGGCCGTGATGCCACCGTTTTTAAGCTGGAAATACCCATGTTCATCAATGCGGTAGCGTTGGGGTTCGCCTGCCCCGTTGCGCATAAACTCCGGTTTGTACTGAATGATATTTTCATACATCGAGAGTGGCGCGCGATCAAGCGCTGATTCTGTCCGGCCGGCTTTGCCCACCACGGTCTCTACTTCAGGAATGCTGGCAACGGCCATATCCAGTTGTTGCAGCACCCTTTTGTTTTCCTCGACCCCGGCGTGTGGCAAGGAAGTGGGCATCAGTAAAAAGTTGCCCTCGTTTAATGACGGCATAAATTCCTTACCGGTATTGGCCAAAATGAATCCGCCGCAAATTAACAAAGCTGCTGGAATGCTAAGAAACAAAAGCCGATTGGCCAGCGCCCAGCTTAGGATTTGACTGTAAAACTTTCGAAGTAAATAAAATATGCCGAAAAAGAACAGACAGACCAAACTCACAAATAGGAAATTGATAACGATGCTCCGGTCGAAACCAAGGGGGTGCCAGTAATTGGCAAGCAGGATAAGTATGGTAACTACCGAAAGTACGATCTCTGCCGGAAATTTTTCATTTCGCGGAAGCTTTCCCGTTTTTCTTAAAATGCCAAGCAAACCAAAAGCAACCAAAACCAGACCCAACAAAAATCCTAAGATTATGCCTACGATACCCAAAGCAATAAGTACGCCTTGAACGATATAAAACATGTTGGTTTTAAAGGTAATCTTCCGGAAAATCAGCGCTGCAAATGGTGGAATTAAAAACAGGGCGATGATTAGTGATGCAGTCAGGGCAGCGGTTTTTGTAAACGCCAGCGGACGAAACAGTTTGCCTTCGGCACCAATTAATGTGAATACGGGAAGAAAACTGATGATGGTGGTAAGAACCGCAGTTAAGATCGCTCCCGAAACTTCGCTGGTGGCTTCATAGACCACTGTATTAATCGGTATTTCTTCACCGTTTTTTCCGCTGCGCGAAATTTCCAAGTGCCGGATTATGTTTTCGGTTAGGATCACGCCCACATCTACCATCGTCCCAATGGCAATCGCAATTCCCGATAATGCCACGATGTTGGCATCCACCTGAAAGTATTTCATCGCGATAAAAACCATCAGCACCGCCACTGGCAACAGTCCGGCGATCAATACTGAAGCGCGAAGGTTGAACACCATCACAATGATTACAAGAATAGTAATCAGGATTTCCATCGTGAGCGCCTCATTGAGGGTGCCAAGCGTTTCCTCAATAAGCTCGGTGCGGTCATAAAACGGTATAATGGTCAATTGGGATTTGGTACCGTCAGCGAGGGTTTTTGATGGTAGTCCGCTACTGACTTCGCCAATTTTGTCCTTGACGTTCTGAATGACTTCCATCGGGTTGGCACCATAGCGGGCTACTACCGCACCGCCAACTACCTCGGCACCTTCTTTGTCGAGGATGCCGCGGCGCGGTGCCGGGCCAAGCGACACACGGGCGATATCTTTGACCAATATGGATTTGTAATCGCTTGAAGTGACCACCGCATTTTCTATATCTGCAACCGAGGACACATAGCCCAGACCGCGTACCAGATATTCAGCCTTATTGATTTCAAGGGTTTGCGCGCCAATTTCCTTATTGCTCTGCTTTATCGCATTGACCAAAGTTGTCAGCTCAATATCATACTGCCTTAGCAGCTCTGGGTTGACGTCCACCTGATACTCCTGAACGTAACCGCCAATTGAAGCAACTTCAGAAACACCCGAAGCAGAAGATAAACCGTACTTTACATAATAATCCTGAATGCTGCGCAGCTCCTGTAAATCCCAACCGCCGTTAACATTACCCTCAGGATCGCGGCCTTCTAAAGTGTACCAATAAATCTGACCAAGTCCCGTAGCATCAGGTCCCAGCGTGGGGCTGACTCCTTCCGGAAGCAAATTGGGAGGCAACGAACTCAGTTTTTCAAGTATGCGGCTTCGGCTCCAGTAAAACTCGATGTCTTCTTCAAAAATGATATAAACGGTCGAAAAACCGAACATCGACGAACTGCGAACGGTCTTGACCCCGGGCATACCCAGAAGTGCAGAGGTCAAAGGATAAGTAATTTGATCTTCGATATCCTGAGGGCTTCGGCCGGGCCAAGGGGTGTAAACGATCTGTTGATTTTCGCCAATATCTGGAATGGCATCGACGGCTACGGGATCACGGGGCAGTCCTTTTAAATCCCAATCGAAGGGTGCAGTAGCCAAACCCCAACCCACAAATAAAAACAGGAAGAGAAACGCAACGAGCTTGTTTTCGATGAAAAATTTTATGCTTCGGTTCAGCATAGTGATTTGTATTGTGTGAAACGATGGAAAACTTCAAAAGATTGAAGCACCGGTTTGCATTTCGCGGATGCGAAAAACAGCGAAGCCCAAAAGACTCCTAATTCATCACAATATCAAATGCGAAAAACCTGATCCCAGGTCTGAACATCCCGGATCAAGGGTGGCGGGGAATACGCCTTAAAAGAAGAAATTTCTGCGTCCTCAGGTTGAAAGCCTGCCAAATAACTGTAGAAAAAGGTTGTAACAAAAAGCTGCTGCTCAAAATCCATCGTATGAAAAACAGGCTTAATGTCGTCCTGACCCTCTGCCTGGATCACCTTATCCTGACAGCAGGACTTTTTGGAAATTTTCGCACAACCTTCAGCTGCTTTGTCCTGTTGCATACCGCAGGATTGGGCCTCATTGACAAAAGAATAATCCACCAAGGTCTGCCCGCAATAATGCAGGTTTACTGTAAACGACATTGTGGTAAACAAGACCACGAATGCCATTAAAACTGCCAGTATATGGTTAAAAACCTTCTTCATCAGGGTGTAAAGATACGATTATCAATAGGTAAAATAAAAGTACCGGATCCTGAGCAGCTTCCGGGACTGTCAATTATTTGTTCTTAAGATTAAACTTTCACCACCATCTTCCCTTTGTTTTTACCATCAAAAAGATCGATGAATGCTTGAGGTATGGTGTCAAAACCTTCTACAATGGTTTCTTCATATTCCAGTTTTCCCTCTCGCAACCACGTGGCTAACTGCTGGATGCCTTCCTGAAACCTGTCCTGATAATTCCCTACTGTGAAACCCTGCATCAAGACACTGTTTTTTATGAGCGTGGTGTTTAACCGAGGTCCGGTAGGTTTTTCGGTACTGTTATAATCTGCTATCGCACCGCATAGAACAACCCGGGCATCCCTGGCGATGTTGCTCATCACGGCATCAAAAGTCGTACTGCCCACATTATCGTAAAATACATCCACACCATTTGGAGCTGCATCTGCAATGGCGCTTTGCATATCTGAAGTCGTCTTGTAATTGATCCCAATATTAAAACCAAACTTTTCTTTGAGCATCGCCACCTTTTCATCACTTCCGGCAGTGCCGATTACTTTACAACCTTTGATTTTCCCGATTTGTCCCACCACTGAACCTACCGCTCCAGCGGCTCCGGTGACCACTAAAGTATCTCCCTCCTTGGGCTTACCGATATCGGTTAGTCCAAAATATGCGGTGAGCCCGGTCATTCCCAAAATTCCCAAATATGCGGAAAGCGGCGCTTCGTCGGGATCGACTTTGTTCAGACCTTTTCCGTCAGAGACCTGAGTTTGTTTCCAGGCGAGCATTCCGCTGACGAAATCGCCTTTTTTAAAATTTTCATTTTTTGATTCGACCACTTCGGCGACAATGTGTGAAGCTATAGGTTTGTTAAGCTTAAATGGAGGGATGTAGGATTTTTGATCGATCATCCTCCCACGCAGGTAAGGATCAACGGATACATATTTGGTTTCCAATAAAATATCGCCTTCTTCCGGCGAGGGTTTTGGTTCTTCGGTAAATTCAAAATCAGAAAGTTCCGGACGTCCGGTTGGCCTATTCTTTAAATTGATGACTTTGTTCATAGCAACTGTTTTTTCGTCAGAAAACAAAATTAGTAGGAAGCGCAGGTATAGGTGGAATTGTAATTATAAGGTTGTCATAAAGTCTTTCAGCAAGCCTCGTTATCAGAAAATATCGTAATTCGTAGTGATTACAAACGAATTGTGAGATTGTCTTCTATCCAGTGAGAACGCGGTGCTGATCAAGCCCAAATGCGTAAATGCCTGCGGAAAATTGCCCAAATGCCTTCCGGTGAGATCCATTTCTTCTGCGAAAAGGCCCAAGTGGTTGGCATATCCCATCAACTTCTGAAAGTAGTAGGAAGCTTTCTCCAATTGCCCTCCTCGCGAAAGGCATTCGATATACCAGAAAGCACCAATCAAAAACGTACCTTCTTCCACGTTGTCCTTTGGGATTTCGTCACCCATATTACGGTACACCAATACGTCTGAAACGAGTTGCGTCTCGATGACCTTAAGCGTTTTCACCCAGCGATCATCGTACGGACTGATAAACCGAACCAACGGCATCAAAAACAGGGATGAATCTACAGTCTTGGCACCCTTAAAATGCACAAAGGACTGCAGGTCTTCGTCCCAAAAATTTTCGTGGATATCGTTATAAATCTCGTTACGGTTTTTGATCCAGCGGTCGAGGTCTGTGGGAAATGATCGTTTCTTGACCAGACGCACGGCCCGGTCTAGGGCTACCCAGCACATTACGCGGCTGTACAGATAATGCTCCTTAAACTCCCGCACTTCCCAAATGCCATGGTCTTTTGAGTTCCAGTTCTTACAGACAAAATCGATGAGCTTTTCCATACGTTTCCAAAAGGAGTAGGTCACCGGCTCGCCGTATTTGTCAAACAGGTAAATGGTATCCATCAGTTCGCCAAATATATCCAGCTGTATCTGCTCTGTCGCTGCGTTACCAATGCGCACGGGTTTTGATCCCTCGTATCCGTCAAGATCAAGTTCTTTTTCTTCAAGTTCCTGAGAACCGTCAATCGTGTACATCACCTGAAGGTCAACGTGACCGTTCACATCATCTTTGATCCTGTCAAAAATCCATTTCACAAACTGGGAAGCTTCTTCCAAAAAGCCCAAACGCATAAAAGCATACATCGTAAATGCCGCATCACGGACCCAAGTGAAACGATAATCCCAGTTCTTGGATCCGCCCAGTTTTTCTGGCAATGAAAATGTAGGCGCAGCAACGGTTGACCCGTGTTCAGCACTTGTGGATAGTTTAAGAAATAAGGCTGACCGGTGCACGGCATCGCGATAATCCCCGGAGTAATTGCATTTTTTGATCCAATTGCGCCAGTATTCTACCGTGGTTTCCAGCTTTTCGGAAATGGATTCCTGAAAACTTTTTCGCTGCTGCGAAATGTTCTGCTCTTCATAGTACCCGCCTATTCTATAAATAAACACTTCTTCCTCTTCCAGATGAAATTTGCTGATCATCTTGCCATCACCATCCACCAACTTGTGATTGCTGCGCAGGGAAAGCTTATCGACAGCATCATCTTTAGTGGAAATACAGATCGTCTGATCTGAAATCGGTTCGTAAACCGCCTCGCTTTGGGCATAGTTCAGGGCAAAGTCCACATCCAGTTCCAGATCGCAGGCACCGCGTATGGATTTTACGACACGTACCAGCTCATTGTCATCGCCCTTCCCACCCATTGGCATAAAGTCGATGATATCCACAGTATTTTCTTCAGAAAAAAAACGCGTGAGCAGTACATTGGTATTCAGCAGATAATCCTGGGTGATCCTCTGGGTATCGATCAGCGGGCGGGTGTGAAGGGAACCGCCTTTTTTGACATCAAGAAGCCTCGCAAAAATGGATGGCGAGTCAAATCTGGGATAACAAAAGAAATCGATGGAACCTTCCTTGTGTACAAGCGCAGAAGTCTTACAGTTGCCAATAATACCGTAATCTCCAATATTGGGATACTCCGTGTTTTTTTTCATGTACTAAAAATAAGAAGAAGCGCGCAGATTAATGGGTAGTGCATAAAAAACTGTTTCCGGTACTGCCCCAAAAAAGTTATTGTCTTCACTCTTTTAAATAGCAATACGGGAAACAGTCAGGTTTACGTTTATTTGGTATTTATCCGAATGCAGATTCTACGGCTCCGGCATCCACGCGATAGTTGCTTCCGTTGACGAAACTAGCACGCTCAGAAACCAGAAATGCGATCACCGATGCGACTTCTTCCGGTCGTCCCCTGCGTTGTACCTCAAGATGAGGCCTTTTATTGGCCAGGAACCAATCTACAGCCTCATCGATAGAACAATCGCGTTCTTCCGCAAGTTCTACCATCATGGCATCGGTCATAGGGGTTTCAATATATGCGGGAGATACCGTATTTACAAGGATATTGTCCTTTCCGTAGATACGTGACAAACATTTTGAAAAGTTGATGATCGCCGCTTTGCACGCATTGTACGGACTTTCTTCCTCATAGGGTTGCATCGCGTTTTCTGAACCGATCAAAATAATACGTCCCCATTTCTTCTCCTTAAGTTGTGGTATAAAAGCACGTGTAATACGAACTGCTCCCATTAGGTCAATATCGATGGTTTCCATCCAGTCCTTATCTGTCAACGTTAGAAAATCACCGGCAGCACCACGGGCACCTGCGCAATTGATTAAAATGTGAGCTCCGCCAAATTTTTTCTTTACGTCTTCGGCCAGCTTGTTCATATCCTTGTCTGAGGTCAGATCTGCTGCCATCAATTCAACATCCACAGATTCTCCATACTCATTGACGAGCTTTTGTTTTGCCTCTTTAAGATCATCCATACTCAAGTCAGACAGAATAACTTTTGCACCTTCTTCAATCAGTAATTTTGCGGTTTCCAGACCAATCCCAGAATCACCACCGGTTATCACTGCCACTTTATCTTTGATTTTTAAATCCATATTATTTTGTTTAATGAAAAGAATTTTTCGCTAAACTAAATTCATAAAGGTAAGTTGCGATCAATTTTAGTAAGGTTTAACTCAAAGTGTTAAGGTCGTTGCAAATGCTGGGCGGCATTCTCAAGTCCCAATTATTTTTGGCCGTAAATAGTAAAACTATGAAACCTAAAAATATTGTATTTCTACACTATTTCGGCGGAAGCAGTGAGAGCTGGAGACTGGTGGTAGAAGGCTTACCTGCGACCTACAACTGTCTCCCGTTAAATATTCCTGGATTTGGAAATAACGCATCCGCGAAAACAATCAGTATCGCTGGTATATGTGCCGAAATTGCCGAAACCTTGAAGCTACGGGCACTTAAAAATGTGACGCTTGTGGGACATTCCATGGGTGGAAAATTAGCGCTGTTTCTGACTGCGAAATATCCCGAACTGGTAGATCGAATTTTACTGGTCGCTCCTTCCCCACCCACGCACGAACCGATGCCGGAAGCTGAAAAAGAAAGAATGTTGAACCATCCCGACGCCACCGAAGCTTTACAAACAGTAAAAAACGGTACGGTACTTCCATTAAAAAATATAATCGTCGAAACCGCAATAAAAACGCAATTGCAGACCGATCAGCAAACCTGGAAATGGTGGTTGAATACGGGAATGAACCATTCAATAATTGACGAACTCAACGACTTGGCGATTCCCGTTCACCTGCTCACTTCATATGATGACCCGGTAATCACTTCAACATTGGTTCAGCAAGAAATCATAGACCGCATGATGATCAAAACACACCAGGTTTTACACGGTGTGGGACACCTGATACCTTATGAAAATCCACAGGCAGTTATCGACCGGATAATGAAAATTACCTAATAGTTACTCGTCAAATTATTAAAGTGTTGCAAGATTCCCTGTTCCAGACCGCGGAGTTCTGCCAGGTTTTTTATGCTGCCGAAGAGAAAAGGCTGGGTACTTGCCTTACAGTAGATGCAATCAAAACCTAAGCGTAAAGCCATCGTATGCCGTGAGTTCAATTTGATACATCCCCTCGTCATTGGGTTTGATTTGTCTTTTATCAATGTAATTTTCTTTTGAAGTAAAATACCCGATCCCTATTTGTTTGTCTATAAAAGAAAGGTCAAGAGCCATTTTCGCTGGCTGGTTTTCTCCGTTGATGCCCACAACGAACCAACTGTCTCCCTTCCGTCTTGCCAAAACAACATTCTTACCGGGATAGCCACCAACGAATCGGGTTTCATCCCAGCGTACGGGAATTGTTTTTAGGTAGTCCACGACATAACTGGGCATTTTAACCATGCCTTCTGGGCTTTCTGCAACGTGCTGAACCCCGGAGGTAAATAATACCGGTAAAGCCATTTCAAAGGCAGTAGTGGTCCTGCGCTTGATGCCAGGTACAGAATCGAGCATCATAGGTGTAAAATCCATCGGGTCAAAAACATTTCGTGCAAACGGGATCATCGCACAATGTTGGGGCTGCAAATCTGCCGTGCCCTGATCACTAGTTATGAATTCCTGACCACTGATGGCCTCAACGGTCATTAAATTTGGATAGGTACGGTGCCATCCCCGCGAAAGGGTTGCTCCGTGAAAATTGATCAACAGGCCTGCATCAGCGGCGTCCTTTAGCATATCGTGATAATAGGCAATCATAGACTGCCCGTCGCCGCCAAAGAAATCCACCTTGATCCCTGCAATTCCCCATTCGGCAATTTTATTAAATTCCGCTTGACGGGATTTTTGATTCAATAAAGCGCTTTTGGGGGCATATTCTGTATCGTTCCAAGAGCCAGATGAATTGTACCAAAGCAATAATTTCACCCCTTTTTCCTTTCCGTAGGCAATCAATTCTTTCATTTTTTCCTCACCGATCTGGGTGTCCCAGTTTACATCGATCAGGCAATAGAGCCAGGTCATCTGGGAAGCATAATCAATATACTTTAGGGTGGTCTCAAAGTTTATACTCTCGTCCTTGTACATTATCCAGCTCCAAGAAGCCAGACCGGGTTGAATGAATTCGGTATTCAGGTCAATTTGCGGTGCTGCCAGGTCGGTGCCAAGTGTACTTTCTACCACAGTCGCCAACTTCCCAATGGTTATTATGCGCCAAGGACTGGCAAAGTCTGATGCGCTGTTGGGGTTGAGATCGCGTTGCGGGAAAATTTCTTCCGCTTGCGGAAATGACACCTGCATTCCTTTTGTTTCCTTATTGTATATTAAACGTGTGCCGCACCAAGAACTGGAAAGATCGGCTTCGGTGATGAGCATCCAGTTTTCGCCACTTTTAAAAAGCGCGGGATACACCCAGCCTTCCCCTATTTGAGAAGTCTGGCTCACCGGAACTTCCATCATATAATTCTCTTCATAAGACGGATTGGTACGCTTGTATCCGGTTTTAGCTTTTGACATAGGTTGCAACCACGATTTTGTTTCCTGCGGAAAGACGTAAGACGAAAGCTCCTCATTAACTACCACTTTATTGCCGGAACCGTTTTTAATGTAATATCGAAAAGCGACCCCATCGTCTGAAATCTGAAAGGCAACCCGAAGGGCTTCCTTATTTTTACTCGTCAAATCAACATCATAGGTATTTGAAAAATACTCTATTTCCGCTTGTTTTCCGTGGAGTAAGGAATAGCTATCACTTTTAATGTTCATACTGCTCAACACCACCTCATCAAGGTTTCTGGAAAAATCAACGCTGTCAATTACCAGCCCCAATACGGAAGAATCAATGACCACCTCATTATTCCGCTTTACCAGGTAATACGGCCGGTTTTCGCCATTGAGTCCTACCCGTACGGTGATCTCGCCATTGGGACTTTCCATAATCTGCTGCTTTGGCGGTTTTGATTCACAGGCCCATTGGCACAACAAAAATGAACATAGGATAAACTGAAGAATTTTTTTGGTCATCGGGTTTTTTTGGTGGTTGTGATCGTTTGGTTGTAAGTAAAAATAAAGAAAGGAAAACTAGCGGGGTTATCTTTAGCAAACCTTTAAAAACTATGCGACCGCCACAGACAGACGCCCTTTTTCTATTTTTGCAACGACTTCTGCCTGCTTACCCATAAATTCACCATCTATCTGAAAAGCTACCGGTTTCTCACTGGTCACGGTAGCTTGGGTGCAGGAGTAGCAACTCACAAAATCGGTTTCCATCTCAATTTTGCCATAAAGCGTTTTTACTATTTTTGGGATGTCAAACTGTTTAAATACAAGAACTTCAAAAATACCATCATCCATAGCGCCTTTGGGATTGACCATGGTTCCGGTACCAAATTTTTTGCTGTTGGCAAATGCTACCATTATCGCCTCGTGTTCTATGGTGTTACCCTCAACCGTGACCTTAAATTGATAGGGAATTTCTGAATCGATCAGCGTGGGTATGGTTTGGAGCAGGTAGCCCGGTTTGCCCCTGACCGTGCCCGATTCGAAATGTTTTATGAGTTCTGCATTAATGCCAAGATCACTGATGTGCAGGCTCATTTGACCGTTGATGTTGATGGCGTCTATTTTTTTAAAACCTTGGCCAAGACCTACTTTTACCGCCTCATCCATTTGCGTGGGAAGGTTCAAATCTGTCGCAAGGCCATTTGCAGAACCCCGAGGAACAATTGCCAGACGCGTTCTTTTTTCGCCCAAAGCGCTTCCGGCGAGTTTTACCGTACCGTCACCCCCGGCAACGAAAACCAGGTCAGGCTGAAAGGCATTGATCGCAGTCGTGAGTTTGTTAAGGTCGTCGTTTCCGGTGGTTTCAAAAAACTCTTTTTCGGCGTTTGCCGGAAGTCTTTTTAAAATTTCAGATTGCAGGTTGCCGTGGTTCCCTTTGCCTGCAACCGGGTTAATTATTGTTAAAATTTTATCGTATGCTACAGATTGCGACGTCATACCGGTAATTTTAAGGTTAGAAGTTCAAGTCTTTTAGTTATGAAACTCAAACTGTACAGAGGTTACGCCAACGATGATAACTTCGTAATTTTTGGTCACTTATTTAAAAATAAGTCCATTGACGATTATTCATTGGAGCGTAACTGGTTGGTTAACTCTTGGGAAATTATTCAAATATTTAATCTAAAAACGGTGCGGAATGATAAAATTGAACTAAGATTTCTGGATAAGGTATATACCACCACCACCGAAGCGGACGGTTATTTTAGTTTTGATATGCCCTATAAAGAAGAAATGGATTTTGGTTGGCACGACTTTACGGTCACTTTGGTGAACCATCCGGAGGTGACAGCAACCGGTCAGCTCATTAAGCAAGACAACCGGGGTCTCGCATTTATTTCAGACGTAGATGATACTTTTCTGGTTTCCCACACCGTAGGTAAATTGAAGAAACTGTATATTCTGCTTACGCGAAATGTAATACGGCGCAAGGTTTTCCCAGATGTAGTAGACCACTACAAGGCGCTTGCCGCCTCTTCAGACAATCCATTTTTTTATGTATCCAGCAGCGAGTGGAACCTTTACAACCTCATCAATCAGTTTGTAACAACAAATGATCTCCCAAAAGGGGTTTATCGCCTAAAACATATCAAGACCAGTATCCTCGATTTTCTCAAAACCGGTCGTGGCGATCACCGGCACAAGTATGACAAGATCGAAAGCCTTATCCAGTTTTATCCAGGACTTCAATTTACTTTATTGGGCGACGACAGCCAGCAAGATCCTGAACTTTACCGGGATATCACCAAAAAATACAGTAACCACCTAAAAGCGATTTACATCAGGCAGACCGGAAATGACAAAGTTCCTGAAACTGTTAGCCTGCTCCAAGAAGTTGAGAAAATGGGGATTGCCACCTGCTATTTTCACGACAGCAAAAAAGCCCTAAAACATTCTCAAAAAATTGGTCTGGTGGATGCCGATGTTACTCCCAAGCTCTAATTATCCTTTTACAATCGTAAAGTTTTTCTTTTGAATTGCTGTCTGTTGAAAACAATCTAAGAACGCAGTCTTATTTTTAAATTGTAATTGATCCAAAAGTCGATATTCGTAGTACAGCGGTACTTCCGAATTTTGAAAAGGCCAGGGATCAACGTTTGAATTTCCATTATTATCAATAACCGAAAACGTCTTGCCTTCCATTGCGGTATTGATTTCAAACGTGCGGCCGGCAGTTGGCAGTTCGTTTTGACAAAGCATCAGCGAAAGCCGGTCAGAAAATTTCAATACTTGATAGATTTCAACAAATTCTTTTTTCTTGAGACCTACTTCTTTAAGGTGACTGTTGATCTTCTTCCGAAGTGTATCTGCAAATTCAAGAAACGTTCTAGACTCCTTATCGGCGTGTATGGTTAACATATGCTGCGCCATAAAGGCGAAAATCATTCTCGACTTGTAAAGCGCCTTTTGCGTCATTGATTTGATTTTCTCAATGGTTTCTTCGGTAGTTTCCTGGCTTTCGGTAAAATCAAGCGGAACCCCAATATCTGAAAGCACCCGCCCTGAATTGAAATCGGTATTGATCGCCTCGTGGTTAAACGTAGCAAGCAGCACTTCAAGACCGTACGTGCTGTGGTACTTGTCCTGAAGTGCTGCCGCTATCTGAGCTGCCAAAAAAGCGTGACCAGTTTGAGTTATGATCTCCAGACCGCTTTTCGTTTGTTTTACAATCATTTTATTGAAATGCTAAATATCATCCACCAACGACTTTCCCGCCATTAATATGAATGACCTGACCGGTAATATAGGTGCTGTCTGCACTGGCCAGGAACACATAAGCAGGTCCAATTTCGCTAGGTTGACCCGGTCTGCCCAATGGCGTATTCTCACCAAAACTATCCTGATCACCCATTGTAGCGGGTATCAGCGGCGTAATTATGGGACCTGGTGCGACTGCGTTGACCAAAATATTTTTTTCGGCCAATTGGGCGGAAAGCGCGCGTGTGAAAGAAGTAATCGCCCCCTTAGTGGACGAATAATCCAACAACGCCGGGTTGCCCCTGTAACCGGTCACAGAAGTCGTGTTGATGATCCGGTCGCCGCTTTGCAGGTGTTTGGCCACCTTACTGGTAAAATTGATCATCGAGATGATATTGGTCTCAAAGGTCCTTCGTATTTTATCTTCTTCCAGTTTTACAACATCCTTGACCACGTATTGGGTCGCTGCGTTGTTTACCAGGATGTTGATTTTACCAAAGGCGGAAAGCGTCTTATTGATAATTTCTTCCTGTTTGCTAGAATCGGTGAGGTCCCCGGGAATACAGATACATTCCTGCCCCTCGTCTTCTACGAGCAGCAAGGTTTCCTGAGCGTCACGATCTTCGTTGAGAAAGGAGAACGCTATGGAAGCGCCCTCCCGTGCGAAGTGAACCGCCACCGCACGGCCAATACCACTATCGCCACCGGTTATTAACGCTACTTTACCTTCCAGTTTACCGCTGCCGCGATAGGTGGACTTAATGGTTTCTGGTTGATTTTGCATGGCCGCCTGGCTTCCGGGCCGCTTTTGCTTTTTTACGGTTGACTCATTCATAGTTCTATTTTTTACAGTTTACCATCCAATTGATTCCAAATTGATCTGAACACCTTCCGTAGTAGGCACCCCAGCTAGTTTCCTGCATCGGTGTATGTGTCCTCCCGCCCTTGCTTAAGCTGTCAAAAAGTTCTTTGGCCTCTTCCTTAGAATCGAGATCAATGCTCATATGCTGCTGGTTTCCCTCGTTGAGCGGTGTGTCTGGTGAGGCATCGTATGCCATAAAATGAAAGCCCTTTCCCTTTAGCTCTGCGTGCTGCAGGTTGTGGCGGTAACTCTCGGGAATGTCAATTTTCTTGTCCTCATAAGTTTCCGTGTTAACGACGTCACCACCAAAAAGGTTTTTATAAAAGTTCAGTGCCTGTTGACAGTTTCCTTTAAAGGCTAAATATGCTTGAATTTTCATTGTATTGAATTTTAATTAATAGTCTTGTCAAATTACAATCGAAAATTTCAATTAAGAAGCGAATGGCCCAGATTGGCACAGGATTAACCATCCTTAAGATTTCTTTACGGAATTTCCCTCGTGCTCCTAATGTAAAAAACTTCAGCAAGTACTTGCTGAAGCTAAATAAGAAAGTAAGATAGGTTTAAAGTGTTTCAGAATAATTAGGTTCAGGTTTATCCACTTGGGCATCTGTCATAGTTTGAATGAATGCCACAATTGCATCTTGCTCTTCCCGAGTGAGATTTAAATTATCAAAAGGCAAGGTCTGGTGCGGCAGGTCAAAACCCAGCCCGGCGCCGCCACCTTGATTGTAAAAATCCATCACTTGGTCTAAGGTCTCATAAACGCCGTTGTGCATGTAGGGTGCAGTGATCGCGGCATTACGTACTGTGGGTGTCTTGAACATACCATCGTGTAGTTCATCTTCAAACACCCAATAGAAACCCCGGTCATCATCCAGTATTTTATTGGCTGAAGTTTCCGGGACGCCAATGACCTCTTTTTCAGTTTCTGCATAAAAAGGAGGCACGGTGCCATTGGTAAGTGGCATAAAATGGCAGGTGGCGCAAAGGGCTTTTCCCATAAACAGGTTCATACCGTTTTTTTCTTCGGAAGTAAACGTATTTTCCTCACCGCGCATGTTTCGGTCAAACTTGGAGTTAAGGCCATTCAAGGTCGCGATGTAGGAAGATAGCGCCCGTATGACTTCCTTGTTCGAAACTTCCTTTTTGTTGTAAGCTTTTCGTAACGATTGCAAATAAGCAGCGTCATTCACAATCTCTGAAGAAAACTCGTGCACATTTCCAGCAAATTCCCTTTCGTTTGTAAAAACTGCCGAGATCTGTGACATTAAATCCTTGGAACGGCCATCCCAGAACAATGCCTTTTGGTACACCGAATTGATCACCGTGGGCGTATTTCGGTCTAGATCGTTTCCCTGATTATCTTTATTCACCTTTAAGCCGTCTGCCCAGCCTTTCTCAGGAATATGGCAAGTAGCACAGGCCATACTACCCCCGTTGGAAAGCTTGGGTTCAAAAAACAGTTTTTCGCCGAGTGCTATCTGCTCTTGGGAGGCGTTACGATTGGTTATGTTTTTGAAGTATTCCACATTCCAGGCATCTTCATCAAAGAAGGTTTCCGCATCAAAATTGAACGGTTTTGGGCTTTTGCCGTCCCACAAACCGCTGGTTTTGCGAATCTGTACCCAGCTGCGGGTAATAGGGTTCATGTAGTTACGAATAAAAGTGTACCTGTCAAAGGTTTCAAAGTCGGGGTTGGTGCCGATGAAATTGATGGCATTCTCGATCTGACCGCCAAATTTTTCATCTAAGGATTCGTCCTTTTCCCGCACTATAGCCTGAATGCTCATCTGATACACGTCATAAAGGCTTTTAAGGGAAACCTGGGTTTCGGCCAGGCCAAGTTGGCTCACAGGCGTGTCAAAACCTGAAATACCAAGGCTGATTATGCGCAGCAGCTGCTGGTGTGTAGCGGTGAAAAAACGCTGCGGTGTAAGTTCCCTTTTTTCAATATTCATCTTTAGGTTGTTCAGTAAACCCTTGAGAATGCGCAATTCATAAAGATATTGCTCGTTAAGTGATCCTTCTTCATAAATGGTTTCCTCAAGCTTCTGAAGGCCCAAAGGTGCAACCACCTTCCCGGTATCCTCTTTGTACACAGGGAGTGCCGGCCCATTGGCACGATGGCCAATTTCTGGATTAAGATAAGCCCCAAAGGCTTCGGCTTTCTTAAAATGTGTTCGCAATTGGGCAAACAACGGTTTTACCAAGGAATCAGAAACCTCAAGTTGCTGTAAGGAATCTAAGTCTGACAGGGCAGCTGCCATCGCCCCGGCATAATAGTTTTGTGCCGCAGTCCAGTCAACCCCGGGCTGGTAGGAAGCATCGGCGATCTCTTTGTCTTTGTTTTCAGCGCAAGCGAAAAAAAAGGGCAACACCCAGATAATTAAAATCTTAGAGGTCGTTCGCATAGTATTTGGAATTAAATGGAAAAGGATTCCACCGCAGCGGAATCCTTTTGAACAATTTGAAGAAAATGTTTTATCTGGGAAGTCCTTTTAAGATAATGATCTGACCGCCTTGGTCGTCTTCACGCGCACCCGCTTCAATAGCGGCAGTCCTGCCTTCCATATTGTGACCATCTTGGTTTTTAAAACTGTCACTTTCCCAGTAATGCGGTTGCAGGTTTAAGAGAAAAGTCCCCGGCTCCCCAACTTTATCTGAAATATCCTCAAGGGCACCATACTCCCCACTGAACCCGGTGGATCCGCTAGGGTCTAGGTCTTGGCGAACAACAAACTCAAGCACAACGCGGGAGTTGTTTCCATTAAGATCAGATTGGTAGATGTAGGCAGAATGACCCCTTGAAAATGAGTTGGGATCTTCTTGATAGTACACAAAATTTTCGGTAACCGTAATGTTGTCCGGACTCTGCAACAGAGCGTTGTTGCCGTCCATATTATTGGTACTGGTGTTTCCGCTTACAATCTGGGTCAGCTGGCCTTCAAGAGGATTGTTTTCGTCCAGTTCTAATTTGTAAACCGTTCCCCAGTCATTATAGGTACCGCGACCTGGTCCACGACCGGTAACTGCAAAAAAGATGTTTCGGTTGTTGGCAGTTGAGCCTTTTTGGTAATCCACATCCTCCACACGCATAAAAGCGGAAGCCTGTACGGCAACGCAGGCCTCTTCCATCTCACTTTGGGTCATCGCTGCACCGTTATCGATTTTCACAAATTCTACGGCATAGGTCTGTTGAAAATCAAGATCGCCTTCGTTGTGAATTTGACCTGCTGCTACGGGAATGTTCCCACCGTTACCATCTGAAACCTCTTTAAACCGAAGCACATAAATCTCACCATTATCAAGGTCTGCATCCCCGTTTTCAGAGAGGTACATGGTCACCTGACCTTCAGATCCGCTGGAGTCATCGTCACCACCTATGATAACGGTTTTCCCAGCGTATGCCCCCTGCGGTAGGGGTACTGCATTTTCCCATTCAAACTCACCCAAAGCGTCCAGACCGTAATCTGCATCAGGATCTGGGGTCATATAAGGATCAATACCTTTTACATCGTAGTTAAAACTTTCTGAGGCCGAAAGGAATAAATCTCGAGAACCCCCGTGAACTGCGGCTTCCCACATAGTACCAGAACATTGACGTGCAAAGTCATCAACCGCAGAGTTGAGCATCCACTCCCCAGATATAGGGTTCATATATTTATCAAACATAATGCGGCTTACTGCATAATCATCTTCAGCATTGACGAGATACATATAACCATCGCTGTTGGGATCTTTTAGAAAACCTGCACCATCTTGTGCACCTACCAAAATAAAACCGTTGCTCAAAGTATCTGAAGAAGATATCAAGGAATAGGCCTTTACAAAATTAAACTGTGGGCTGATGGCCACCAGCGGATCAAGGTTGGACTTGTTTTCAAAAATTGTGGGTTCTGGAGTGAAGTCTTTGCCGTCTTCGCCATCGGCACCATCAGCGCCATTAGCGCCATCGACACCGTCCTTGCCATCGGCACCGTCAACACCGTTGATTCCGTCGATTCCATCTTCTACCTCGCAAGAAGTAAAAGACAAAGTGGCTGTAGCCATCAAGGCTACCATTAAGGTAATTTTACGTAACATGGTCATCATTTTATTTGATTTTTAGTTTACGTAAAGCTACCGGTCACTGGCTCGGGGAGCGTTAAGGCAATACTGCGCTTGATTTATCATACCTTAAACCCTATGTTATGTATATTTCCTCAACATCACTATTTAGACCAGGTCTAAAGGCTAAGGTTACCCTATTGTAAAACCAAATGCCATTGGCACTTCATACAAAGAGACCGTCAATTGACGGTCTCTTTGTATGAAGTTTATGTGGAGGAGGTTATGCGGTTTCCAGAATCTGTGCGGCGTGATCTTTGGTCTTGACCTTGCTGATAACATGGCTTACCACACCATCGCCATCTACGAGAAAGGTGGTACGGTGAATGCCATCATATTCCTTGCCCATAAATTTCTTTGGTCCCCAGACACCAAAGGCCTCGATGACTGTTTTATCCTCATCGGCCAGTAAAGGAAACGGGAAGTCGTATTTGTTCTTAAAATTGGTCTGCTTTTTTTGACTGTCTGCACTTACACCCAGCAATTCGTAGCCTTCCTTTTGCAACTCCTCATAGTTGTCGCTCAGGTTACAGGCTTCGGCGGTGCATCCCGGAGTGGAAGCTTTGGGATAGAAAAAAACAATGAGTTTCTTTCGTGAATAATCTGATAGACTTACCTTGTTTCCGTCCTGATCGTGTGCTGTAAAATCAGGTACTTTGTCCCCTGCTTTTAATGTATTCATAATATGTATTTTTGTTTACTTTAAATGTAGAAAAAATGAACAGGGCTGCACAGGTCACCTTTGTTATAGATACGTTAAACCGTATTTATCCCACGATCCCCATTCCGCTGGAGCACAAAGACCCTTATACTTTGCTTATTGCGGTGTTGATGAGTGCCCAAAGCACCGACGTTAAGGTCAATCAGATCACCCCGCTGCTTTTCGCGAAAGCGGACAATCCTTACGATATGATCAAATTATCTGTGGAAGAAATCCGGGCGATCATCAAACCAGTCGGGCTATCGCCAATGAAAGCGAAAGGAATACACGGCCTTTCTGAAATTTTGATCGAAAAGTACCACGGAAAAGTCCCTGTAGATCTGGAAGCGCTGGAATCCCTGCCCGCCGTGGGCCACAAGACCGCAAGCGTGGTCATCTCCCAGGCGTTTGATGTACCCGCCTTTCCGGTAGATACGCACATTCACAGGTTGATGTACCGCTGGGGACTGAGCAATGGTAAAAATGTGGTACAGACCGAAAGGGATGCCAAGCGGCTTTTCCCAAAAGATATCTGGAACAAATTGCACCTGCAGATCATCTGGTATGGGCGGCAATACAGTCCTGCTCGGGGTTGGAATTTGGAAAGGGACATTATTACCGCCACCATTGGTAGAAAAACGATAATTGATGGATATTACAAGAACAAAGCCAGATGAGCCTATACTTTTGACCCGGACATATGGTAGACCCTGCATTTATATAAGAATGGTTTAAACTGGTGCTATCTATTGCAAATCGATCAGTAGGTCAACCTTTGAACCGACCATCGCCTCCTTTAATTAAACCAGATTGAATTAAAAAATGGTGTAGCCCAGTATTAGTGATATTTTCTTAAATTCAGCGTTTATACCGGGGAATCTATTTAACAGGTCCCTATTTAAGAAATACCTAAATTCGAAACTGTATTTATTGTTGTATTTGTATCCCATACCAAGTGCATAGTTCACATTAGAACCGATTTCAAAATCTTTTCCCGGATCGTAAATAATCTCGGAGTTTCCACCCAATACATATAGTAGAGAGGCATTTACAAAAGCTTTGGACTTTTGGTTAAAGTACATATAGTGTCTAATTCCCGTTGCCAGTTCTACAAAGCCATAATCAATTTTAACCGCATCTCTGGATTGAGAACTTCCCACTACCGAATCCCTGGCACTAAACTTTTGATAGGTTGGCTCGAATTTTACGGCCCATTTATTCCTGTTGAAAGGCAAAACATATTCCACCTCAACACCAATCGTAAAGTTTAGCGTAGCATCAAAATTCACATTGTCCCTTCTACTTGCACCTTGATCTACTTCAAGGATTGATTGGCTCAAACCTGGCCTTATGCTAAGGTGAAACGCATCCCGCTCTGGTTTGATTGTATAATTGGTATAGTCTGCTCCCACACACGTATGATAGGCAATGAAAAAGTCAACTAGATCACGCTGATAATAGTCTAATTTATTAAGTACTTTTATTGTATAGGCTTCACATTCCATAGCATCCCAAAGCTGAAACTTGAAACCCTCATTTTTATGTACCTCATAATTGGAAGTCTTGTATGATTTATATATTAAGGGCGCTATAGGTTCTCCATCTTTATTGAAGTAATATCTGGTAATGTCCCCGCCCGCATAAGAATAGAGATTGGTGACCCCCTCAAACAACACTTCGAGGAAAACTTCTTTTTCCTCAAATACTGGATCGATGCTATAGCTCATTTCATCGAGATTTGTTTTTGACTGATCAATGTTGACAGAACGTCTAATAAATTTAGTCCTGTCGCCAATAACAAATTCTTTTATGCCTGAGATATCAGCGTCAAGGATTTCCCCATCTTCCGATAGTCTGTATTTAAGACTTTCTGGGTTGTTGTTCCATTCCACATTTCGGATAAAACAGACAATTTTAAGATCCTCATTGTTTATATAGTACCCCTTCTCAAAGCCAATTTGGGCATTCCCGATGAAGCTAATCAACAGTACGGTGAGCAACGTGTAAAGTCTGGACAAAATCATGTTTTATGTTTATTAACCAAAAATATAATTGATTATTAAAGCTGCTACAATGTTAAGGTAATTATAATTATTCTGATCTAAGATTTTTAATAATTATATCCTTATGCTTTTTTATAAAATCAAGGTACTTAGCCTAAAGTTAAATTAGATGTAGTTTCGGTCAAGAATTTGACAAAAGCCTAACAATGCCACATAAGCTTTACTTAAGAAGAAGGTTTACATTTACCTTTTATCAAAATATGCCAAAAAAACTCTGTAACCTCTATCTACTTTTAAGTCTGCTCTTTCTTGGGATACACGCGTATGGGCAGGACCCGGTAAATGAGCCACCGAAAAAAGGGTTCTTGACCCGGTACATTAACAATATCTTTAACGACACGGTATCTCAGGAGAAATCTCAGTTTTTGATTTATCCCGTACTGGGCTCTAGACCAGAAACCGGACTTGAGTTTGGCGTGGCGCCCCTTTTTGTGTTTTATGCCAAGGAAGATACGTCCAACCGCCTCAGCGAGATTAACGCCTATGCTTTTTTTACAGCAAATGGCCAATATGGGCTTCGTATTAACCACGCCGTTTATTCTAATCAAGATAAATGGTTCTTTCTGGGCGATCTTGACTTTGAGCAGTTTCCACTCAAATATTACGGTATAGGCAATACCGTCCCCGATGAAAACATCGCCCTGGTAGATGCCACCCAAATACAGATCAAGGAACGCGTGCTGCGTAAAGTGCTCAAGAATTTTTATATCGGTCTGGAAACGGATTTCAGGAGTTTGAGCAACGTTAGCTTTGAAGCCCCCGAAGATGACAATCAGGAATTGGATATAGACCTGCCCTTTGGCGCAGAAGGCACCACTAATCTAGGTCTTGGCATCGGCTTTGTTTATGACGAGCGCCACAATGTACTGAATGAACGAAATGCTTTCTTCAGTGAATTTGCCTATCTCAATTACAATCCGTTTTGGCAAAGCAAAGCGGAAAACCAACTGATTACCACAGACAGTAGGTATTTTAAATCGATTGGCGAGAGGGATGTACTGGCAGCACAACTGTTGGGGCAGTTCAATTTTGGCGGAAACGTGCCCTTCAACCAGCTGTCTTATTTGGGGGGCGAAAGCATTATGCGTGGCTATTTTGAGGGAAAATACCGGGACAACAACCAGATTGCCGCCCAAATTGAATATCGTTTTTTACCGCTAAAACTGGGCTTTACCGATCGCCTTGGTGCGACCTTGTTTACAGCTGTGGGCGAGGTATTTGACGGTTGGAACGAAATAAGGATGAACAACCTCAAATGGTCTGCCGGAGCCGGAGCCCGTTTTTTGATGTTCCAGCAAAAGGACATCTACCTCCGTTTTGATTATGCAGTGACCCGGGACGGAAACAATTTTTATCTGAGCATCGGCGAAGCTTTTTAAGAGAGCGGCGTAAGGAAAGCACAGGCAATCACTTTCTACGGAAAGGTGGTTAAGTGATTGCTGACTTGAGGAAGCAATTGTACCTCATTTTTTCATTCATGATTTTCAGCAGATACTGTGAACCTAAAACACCTGCACTTACACGTGTCGGTTGTCTATACTCGGTGGAATAGCATTTTGTTTAATAACCTTCCCCACAATCCAGTCACCATTTTCAAACTACCACAATCACGCCAAGCCCTAGAACTGTACGATACATTGGGGACGGTTCAAAAGAAATAGCATTACCAGCAAATTTTTGGTGACAGTTAGAAACCTTAAACAAAGGTTGACATAACTGTTAATCATTTCCAAATTACAAAGAACCGTTAAGGCTGAATTAATATCAGGTTTTTGACTAGGTAAAAAAGCCTTTTGGAAAACTATGCTTCAACCATTTCTTACTAAAAAAAACATAAGGATTCCTTATATAATCCTAATAATACTAGGACGTTCCAACTTTAAACTATCGTTAGTATACCTTAACTTTTTCTTCGTAGTGTATCTCCACTATCTATTGGAAATTAGCATGCAATTTAATTTCATGGATTATAATTTCAGATTATGGGCTGTCTTCATAATAACCATCGCCAGCTGGGCTTTGGCTTTTCTTGCCGCAGCAACTCTTCTGATTATAATTGCGGTAGTCAATTTGATGTTTGTAGTAGGCATAGCTTATCTGCGTAATTTTCATACCAAATCCTTACCGATTCCTAAACACCAAAACACCACCAACGAAAACGACCGAATTTTCATTAGCATACACATACCCGTTTACCAGGAACCTGTCAAGATGGTGCTAAAGACCTTGAAAGCAGCGAAACAGCAACACTATAAAGATTACGAAATACTGGTCATATACAACAATACCCCGGATCCCGGTTTTTGGCAACCCATCAAATCGTTTTGCGAAAAAAATACCGATCTCTTTAAATTTCTCAACTTTACTGAGGTCAAGGATTACAAAGCCGGTGCATTAAACGAGGCGTTACCGTATATAGACCCCGCGGGCAAACGTAGTGATGACAGTGGATGCAGATTATCAATTACATCCTGATGCGCTCAAACAAGTGGCAAATGATTTAAGAAATCAGCCTGCTGATTTGATTCAATACCCGTAAGCGTACTACAACATCAAATCAAGTTCAGGCCTTTTTATAGATTTCAAACATTACTTCTCCTACTATTCCCGCCACGCATCGAGTTACAGGGCCAACCTACCAACGGCACCTTAACGGTTATTCAAACGCAAACCCTGAAAGAGATAGGCGGATGGCCCACGGTCTCCATTACCGAAGATGCACAATTGGGCATTCGCCTTTTGGAAGAGAACAAAACCATCAGCTACGTTTCCAAGGTAATTGGTAAGGGCTTGGCGCCAACACGTCCTAAGGATTTGGCCACCCAACGGGAAAGATGGATATTTGGCAACGTGCAGAACCTGGCCTATTTATTTAAGAGCAAAAAGCTGAACCTAAAGCGTAAGATATTTTTAGCACCACAGTTGTTAAGTTGGATCAACTTCCGGCTACCGTCATACCTGCTTCTATTGCTTAGCACTGCCGGAATGCTTTTTTCGGTAAAGGATGGTGAATTAATTGCCGTGACCTTTAAATTGACCTTACTAACTTTATTGCTTAGCCATATCTCCAAATTTCTACCGTACTGGAAAGCAGAACAATCCCTACGCCGGGCCTGGTCGGGATATCTGGTCAATTACGCTATGGAGTTTCAGTCTGCCATTTACTGGCTGTCCTACTTTATCAATCCGCTTAAACCGTTCAAAAGGACTTCAAAATCCAATCAGGGCTTTTTACCCCTTCAGGACAACATCTACATCATTGTCCCCATACTCATCGGTGGGATTGCGCTAAGTTTTACATCATTTGGCCTATGGGGCGCTACGCTAATAGCGTATGCCACATTTCTCTTGTATGCTACCTATGCCCTTAATACCAGTGCCCGTGAGATTCATAGGGCACCGCACCCTTTAGAACCGGTAACCTTATGAAAATAGCCATAGTTGCTCACGCCAAATTCCCAATTGCCCAACCTTATGCGGGAGGTTTGGAGATGATCACGCACTTACTCGTCAACGCTTTGGTGAATCGGGGGCACGATGTGGATCTATACGCCCACCGCGATAGCGAAATATTAGCGCAGTTAATTCCCATAGATCATTTTACAGATCAGGTGATCAACAAATTGAACAAGGAAGAAATGGCTACTTTTAATAGGCTCAGGCTGGACAATTACATCAATTATGCCCGCGTATTTTCTCTTTTAGTTAGAAAGCAATATGACATCATTCACAACCACTCCTTAAACATTCAATCGCTCTTGATGGGTAACATCATTCAGGATAAATACATTACCACGCTACACACTCCGCCCTTTACAGACATTAAGGTTGGCGCTTTGACCATCAAGGATCTAAACGATCAGTATTTCACCTCGGTGAGTGACAGCCTCTGTAAACAATGGGAAGGCCTGATAGACAATTGCACCACCATACACAATGGCATCGACCTTTCACAATGGCGCTTTTCGAAAACAAAAGAGCCTTCGTTTTTATTTTGGTACGGAAGGATATGCGAAGAGAAAGCTCCGCATCTCGCAATAGAGGCCGCGCTTATGGCTAAAAAGGAAATCAGGTTGGCCGGCCCCATAGATGAAGAAGCGCAAGCGTATTATAAGGATCAGGTCAAACCGTTATTTAGCAACAAACGCATCACCTATTTGGGACATCTGGAACAGGACGAAATCAACACCTTGCTGATGGAAAGCGAAGCCTATCTCTTTACCAGTATATGGGATGAACCGTATGGTTTGGTTTTGGCAGAAGCATTGGCTTCGGGTACGCCGGTGATTGCTTTTGATGTAGGTGCTGTCCGGGAGGTGGTCGATGATAATACTGCGATTGTAGTAGCTAAAGGCGATGTCAAAGCGATGAGCGAGGCCATTCTCCAAATACACCGCTTGGATCCCATGGCTTGCCGGCAGTGGGCTGAAGATAAACTCGCCTACCATCGTATGGTTGATGACTACGAAAAGTTGTACCACCATATCCTAAAAATTAATCAAATTGCTACCGCCGAAGATGATAGGATATTACGCACATAGCCAGGGCAGCGGTCATAGCAATTATGCTACTTTACTGGCTCGGTCAGCTGTAATTATATTTACAGATTACGATCGGGAATTTCCGGAAAATGTGAACGTGGTAAGATTGGATAACGAAGATGTTAATGGAAAAGAACTTTCCAATGATGAAACGTACCTACCGCCTTATTTACATCACGCGCCATTAGGCCTGAGAAAAATAACCCACAGAAACCTCAACCTGCTCACTACGGTATTGCAGCAAAACATACAGCTGCTCATCGTTGATGTAAGTGCAGAGATCGCGGCGCTGGCGCGTGTTTCGTCCCTGCCCTATGCTTACCGCAGGATGTTTGGCACTCGCGACGACATTCCCCATAGGGCAGCCTATAAAGGCGCGCTGTTTCTTTTAGCCTATTACCCTGAAGAATTTGAAGATCCCGAAACACCGGCGTGGATAAAAGATAAAACCTGCTATTTGGGATTTATAGTTCAAACGGAAACACAGCAAAAAATCACAGCCGCCACACCCAAAGCCTATTTGACCATCATACAAGGTTTTGGTGGACAGCAAAATACAGATTGGGTGCTGCAGAAGGCATTGCAAACCTTTCCAGATAAAACGATCTTGGTCGTAGGTCCTGTTGCCCAGAACGTGCAGCATCCCAACATCAAATATGTGGGGGTTGTTCCCAGTGTGGCACCTTACATCAAAAAGAGCCAAATACTTATAGCCAGCTGCGGAACCAATTTGGTCAACGACATCATGCGCCAGGGCAAAAAGTTTTTGGCCATTCCGGAAGACAGGCCTTACGAAGAGCAACTAAACTACGCCGGGTTATTGCAGCAAAAAGGCATAGCCTGTAGGCTAACCGAAGAAAATTTCGAAGTAACCATTATCAAAGCCGAAACTTTTACTCATTATCAGGTACCAGCACATTGGCTCGCAGATCAGGATCGCCTGTATGTGCAAATAAGAGATTACTTCCATAGCATAAAAGAGCAATTACATGCAAAACACAGATAAACGGAACTGTTCGGTCATTACCATTCATTACGGAAGGCAAGCGCACCTGTACAATCTGATCAGGGGTTTGGAACAGAATACAACCCAGCCCGGTGAACTCCTGATCATCAATATGGATCCAGATTTACATTTTGATTATAAGGGCGTGCTTACCGTACGCATCGAAAATATCTTCAGCAAGGATACCGGGCTTTTGCCCATTGCCCAAGCGCGAAACCTGGGTGCTCAGCTGGCAAAATATGACCGACTATTATTTCTGGATGTCGACTGCATACGAAGTGTCAACTACATTCAAATCCTGGATCAGGAAATTAAAGAAAACGATGGTCTGATTATGGGCACCCCAAAATACCTAAAGCAAGAGCTACAGGAAGTAACTACGAAAGAATTAGAGAAACACAGCATCCACCATCCCAGAAGGCCCCACCCGGAAGCACTCACACAAACTGACCATTACGAATTGTTCTGGAGCCTATGTTTTGGGGTGACAAAAAGCAATTTCGAGGTTCTTGGAGGTTTTGATGAAAACTACAAAGGTTACGGCGCCGAGGATACAGATTTGGCTTTTGTGGCCAGAAAGAAAAAGATCTTTTTTTACCTGTCAACAGCAACGGCCTATCATCAGCAACACAGCTTCACCCGCCCACCTTTGGACCGTATTGAGGGCATCCTCAACAACTGCAATTATTTTTACCAAAAATGGAATTCATGGCCCATGGAAAAAACACTCCAACAATTCCAAAAAGGCAATTACATACACTTTGACGCCGAAGCCCAAAAGTACATCCAAACCCAAAAACCAGATCAAGCCGCCATCCGCAACGCCACCATCACCAATGAACCTTTCGCCTAACCCCGTACCGAACCCGTTTCAGTACCTCACCTTCATTATTGTTAGTCCTTTTCAAACCGAAGACAAAAAACAGAGAACAGAGAACAGAGAACAGAGAACAGAGAACAAAGAAAAGAACCGATTAACCAATTCCCCAATTAACCATTAACGATTAACACTATAGAAACAGCCCCCCCCGTGCTGAACTCGTTTCAGTACCTCACCCTGATTTCGATAATTTTTCTAAAACCGAAAACCAAAAATGTCATGCTGAGCGCAGCCGAAGCACCTCCCAGTCCAGAAACTGAACTCCAATTAACCAATCCCCCATTTCCCCAATCAACCATTACCCAATCCCCCACTTCACAAACGAGAAACCAAAAACGATAAACCGAAAAAAATGTCATGCTGAGCGCAGTCGAAGCACTTCCTTGTCCAATAAATCAATTACGAATAACCATTTCACCGATTAACCTTTAACCACTATCCCTTTAGAAACAAATACAGTCTACAGTAGCAGTATTCAGATGCTAGTAATATTTTTTCACCAACAAAAATTTACCTCCCAAAACCCGGAACACGGAACAACAAAAATCAATTCCCCAATTAACCATCTCACCGATAAACTATTAACCCTTTAGAAACAGGATACAGTTTCCAGTAGCAGTATTCAGTTGCTAGTATATTTTCTCACCAACAAAAATTCATCTCGCAAAAACCGGAAACCGAAACCTGAAACAATAATAACCAATTTCCAGTCCCCAAATCCCACACTTCACACCACACCACACTCAACGGAAAACAGAAAACCAAAAATGTCAAGCTGAGCGCAGCCGAAGCACTTCATAGTCCAGAAAATGAATTCCAATTCCCCGATTAACCATTAACCAATCCCCAACATCAGGCTGAGCCTGTCGAAGCATCTACTACCGTGATAGATATTCTCAAATTAATTACAATCAACATTTCAAATAAATCCCCATAATTGGGTATTGTGTGCCGTAAAACCCTCGTTTATTTTTACTTAACTAATCAAACCTTTCTTATATGAAAATGCTCAACTTTCTTTTCTTTCTTATTCTTGCACAACTATGCCAAGCGCAAAATGACATAACTATAGATTTTAATCAACCTGTTTTTATTAAACAAAAGCTTGTAGAAAGAGGGGAATACACATTAAAAATTATTCCAAAAGCGACCTTTTCTTATCGAATACAGATGAAAAGAGAAACTAATTTACTAGGGAATTTCAGTATTCCGGCTTCCGGTAGTTCTCCGGGTTTTGCTAAAGCCGCAGGTCTTGCTGTATTTCAACAACAATTGAATTTTAAAGACAACACCAAGTACACCTTAGAAGTTGAAGTTTTCGATGGTAGTATGAAATCTATAGGCAAACATGACATTGTTATTTTAAGTTAATCGGCTTACTCTTGGGCCACTACTATTGGTGTAAATAGTGTTTTTTTAATAAGTAACGATCTCTTAATAGGGCAAAACTTCATACTCACTACAGGTTTGGCATTGCATCAGCAAGATAGGTTAGATGCTAAATATAATTCAGGCGAAGATGTAGACGCATCGTTAAGCTTTGATGACCTTCACGAAAAATACTATAGGATCAATCCTTTTGTTTCCGTTAGCCTGCGATTGGACAAAAACCCATTCAAATAAATTATTGTAGGCTTTCTAGAATAGACCTTAAAATTTTTCACATCTCAACCCAACTGAACTCTATGGTGCGGTTGGGTTTTCTACGGTTTCCCTACTTCAATAATTACATTGTACACAAATAACAATAAATTTTATTTGCTGATCTCAAAAGTTTTATTTACGTTTGTACACAGATTACAACAAATTAAATGAAGCTTAAACAATTTTGTTCAATATCCTCAGGCGTAAACGGTCGCCGTAATCCCCAGGGAACTATTTACCTGTTGGGAGCAAGCGATTTTGTAGGCTTAAATACGCTCAATCCTCTGATGAAACCAAGTCTGTTGCCCTCGTCAAAAATGGACAGGCATCTCCTACAAGCGGATGACCTTGTGGTTTTAGCAAAAGGACATCACGGCTTTATGGCGCATTTAATTAAAGGGGATGTGCAGCCGGCAGTGGCCTCATCTGTTTTTTTAGTACTCCGCGATATAGCTCCAAATGTTCTTCCTGAGTATTTAGCGTGGTACATCAACTTAAACAGCACTCAAGAGAAACTAAAGGGAAATAGCAGGGGAAGTGCTCTGCCAGCTATAAACAGAACTATTTTGGGGGAATTGGAAATTGATATTCCACCAATTCCTGTACAAGAAAACATCATAGCAGTTGACAAACTCAAGAAACAAGAGTCAAAAAATATTAAAACACTAGACCAATTAAAATCCACACAGCTGGAGCTGTTGCTTAAAACCAAAATCCACAACAATGAACACTAAAGTAAAATCAGAAGACATCAACAGAATCATATGGCAGGCTTGCGATACCTTTAGGGGTGTTATCGATCCTGGTCAGTATAAGGACTACATCTTAGTGATGTTGTTTTTAAAATACGTTTCTGATACGCATACCGAGAAATACGAGAAGTATTTGGAAAAGTATGACGGGGATGTAACCAGAGCACTACGGGCCATGTCCTCAGAGCGGTTTATCATTCCAGAGCACAGTCACTTTGAGGCGTTGTACAACAAACGCAACGAACCCAATATAGGCGAACTCATAGATATTGCCCTTGCCGATCTGGAAGATGCCAACCGCGAAAAGCTGACCAGCAGCGATGGTGCCGGTATCTTTAGGAACATCAGTTTTAACAGCAGCAACCTAGGCGATAAAAAAGATAAAAACGCCCGGCTTAAAAATCTCTTGACCGACTTTAATAAACTGGACTTACGTCCAACTTCTTTAGATGGTCAGGATGTGTTGGGCGATACCTATGAGTTTTTGATCGCCAATTTTGCCAGTGATGCGGGTAAAAAAGCGGGGGAATTTTATACGCCTAAAGAGGTTTCAAACCTACTGGCTCGGTTGACCAAGTCTAAACCCGGAGCACGTATTTATGATCCTACCTGTGGTTCTGCTTCGTTATTAATAAAAGCCGGTCAGCAGGTAGAAGGCAGAGACTTTTCGCTATACGGTCAGGAAGCCAATGGCAGTACCTGGGCGCTGGCGATGATGAATATGTTTCTGCACGGTTTTGATAATGCTTCCATACGGTGGGGAGACACCTTGCGTAATCCCAAACATACGGAAGGCGACAACCTGATGAAGTTTGATACAGTCGTAGCTAATCCCCCGTTCTCACTCGACAAGTGGGGACACGAAGAAGCAGAAGATGATAAATACCACCGCTTTAATCGCGGAGTACCGCCCAAAAGTAAAGGGGATTGGGCATTTATCTCACATATGATAGAAAGTGCGTACGAGGGCACAGGAATGGTAGGCGTAGTTGTACCGCATGGTGTATTGTTTAGGGGAAGTGCAGAAGGCCGCATACGTAAGCACGTGATAGAAGACAATTTACTGGATGCGGTGATCGGCTTACCGGCCAACTTGTTTTTTGGTACGGGTATCCCTGCAGCCATCCTGATCTTTAACAAGGCCAAAGACCAGCGTACCGACACCCTATTTATCGATGCCAGTGAGGAATATGATAGTGGTAAGAATCAAAATGTTTTAGCAGCTCAATACATTGAGCGTATCGTCAAAGCGTACAAGGCCTTTAAAGAAAATCAAGTTGAAGTAGGAGTCGTAGAAGACAAATACAGTTATGTAGCCACTATTGAAGAAATACAGGAGAATGAGTATAACCTCAATATCCCAAGGTATGTAGATACTTTTGAGGAAGAAGATGAGATTGATGTAGCCGCCGTACAACAAGAAATCAATACCTTAGAAGCAGAGCTGGTAGCGGTGCGGGAAAAAATGCAGGGTTATCTTAAAGAACTTAATTTGGACTACCATGAGTAAAGAACTGGAGGATTTTAAAGAAAAGCTTTTACAGATAGATGCCCTTAAGCAGCGTTTTGACGCCCTACGCCCGTTGACGGCAGAACAACAAAACCGCTTAGAACAAAAACTACGTCTGGACTGGAACTACCACAGCAACAGTATTGAGGGCAATACCTTGACAGCGTCAGAAACGCGGGCTTTTATTTTGCATGGGGTGACCGCTAAAGGCAAACCCTTTAGGGACTATATTGAGATGGAGGGGCATAACAAAGCCCTTAAAAAGCTGGAAGAACTGGTGCAAAAGGAGGTGAAGATCACCGAGTCTGTCATTAAAGACCTGCATAAAATTATACTGGTAGAGCCTTATGCAGATGCTCAGGCAGAGATTAATCCCGGTCACTATAAAATCCAACCCAATTATCTGCTAACAAAAACTGGTGAACGCATTGATTTTATGCCACCGGAAGAAGTAGCTACTGCTATGAACGATTTGGTAAACTGGTTAAATAACCATATTGAAGTACCCAAACGTAAAAAGCAGAAATACAATTTGCACCCCATTTTAGTTGCGGCTGCATTTCAGGTACGGTTTATACAGATACATCCCTTTGGGGATGGTAACGGGCGTATGGCAAGGATACTCAGCAATTTGATCTTGATGCAATATGGGTATACCCCGGCAATCATACGCCTGGAAAACCGAGAGACGTATTACAATTTATTGAATTTAAGTAGCCTGGAAGAACCTCTACCTCTGGCTGAAATGCTGGCAGATGAGGTTGGGATTACGCTAAGGTTAGCGATTGATGCTGCTACAGGTTTGCCTTTAGATGAGCCTGAAGATATAGATAAGAAATTGGCAATGTTAGACAAGAAAATTAAGTCTATTGAAAGACCAAAGGAGCTTAAAAAGCGAACTGACGCAGCTATTACAGGTGTTCTGAGAAACGTATTTCTACCTACTTTATTCGAATACGATAGTCAATGGGCAAAGGTGAGGGACTATTTTGAAGATAGTTACGTAAAAATTTCCACTAATGAGGGAAAAGGTAAGGAATATAAATACGTACCCGATCAACGTGAAGAGTTTTGGAGAGGATGGAGTTTGGAGCATTTAAAAACAGTACAAATTGTTATTGTATTACAAAGACTTCAGGTGTTACTGCCCGAAATTAAAAATATAGGAATGGGTTTTACACTCAAATTTGATGAATATGATTACAGTATTTCACATCTATATTCAAAAGTAAACCATAAAAAAATTATGTACGGTCGTGAATGGGATAGTGAAGATTTGATTGCAAATGTTAAGCAAAGCTTCAAAGTGACTGTAGACCAACTAGAAGAATTAATTGACCAATCAAAAAAATAAGCAATGCCAGAAACACAAGAACTAGAAACAAAGCAGGGCTTTAAAAAAACCAAACTGGGATGGATTCCTGAAGATTGGGAGGAAATTGAATTAAGAAAAATAGGAGAAACAATTTCTGGCTTAACTTATAATCCAAAAATGGTTGCAGATAATGGGGTTTTAGTTTTAAGATCATCAAATGTCCAAGATAGACAACTGAAGTTTGAGGATAATGTCTTTGTTGATGTAGATGAGTCAAATTTTAATGAAACAGAAGAAGGAGATATAATTATTTGCGTCAGAAATGGAAGTCGAAGTTTAATTGGCAAGAACGCAATAATTGATAAAGCAAACGCAGGTACTGCGTTTGGCGCCTTTATGCTTATTTTTAGGAGTAAGGAATACCGTTTTCTATACCAACTTTTTGATACTCATTATTATGGGAGAGAAATACACAGGAATTTAGGTGCTACTATAAATTCAATCAATACGAATAATTTAAAAAAATTTAGATTCCCTTTTCCTCCAAAAGATGAAAGAATAAAAATCGCCAACTGCCTCAGCACTTGGGACACTGCGATAAGCAAACTAGACCAACTTATCGCTGCCAAGCAACAGCTTAAACAGGCCCTGATGCAACAATTGCTAAGCGGTAAAAAGCGCTTGCCTGGGTTTGATGGGGAGTGGGAAGAGTTGCAGTTCTCTGATATTGCAGAACGTGTTAAAAGAAAGAATACAGAGGCTAACGATACTGTGGTGACCATTTCCGCACAGCGTGGTTTTGTTTTACAAGAAGACTTTTTTAATAAGCGCGTTGCTAGCAGCACCCTATTAAATTACACACTTGTTCATAAAGGGGAGTTCTGTTATAATAAGAGCTATTCCAATGGCTACCCTATGGGAGCCTTCAAAAGATTAGATGATTTCGATAAAGCCGTAGTTACAACCTTATATATCTGTTTTAGCCTAATGAAGAATGTAGATTCTGATTTTATAAATCAATATTTTGAAGCTGGTAAAATGATTCCTGGCCTAATGCGTATTGCGCAAGAAGGGGGTAGAGCTCACGGTTTATTAAATATCAGTTTACCAGATTTTTTTAGTCTACCAGTCAAATTACCATCATTAGAAGAACAAACTACGATAGCCCAAGTACTAAATACAGCAGATCAAGAGATCAAAATATTAACCACCCAGCGCGAGCAACTGCATACCCAGAAAAAAGGGCTTATGCAGCAATTATTAACTGGGAAAAAAAGATTGAATTTTTAGTAAAGAAGTTATGTATAGTAATGATCAAATAAAAGTCATATTGACTCAGCTAAGGGAGTTGAGTGCAGAAAATGAAGTTGTTGAATTTAAGGAAGCAAAAAACACATACGACTTTAGAAAATTAGGTAAATATTTCTCAGCGCTTAGCAATGAAGCAAACCTCAGAGGGATTGATTTTGGATGGCTGGTTTTTGGTATTGAAAATAGTGCCCATAATGTTGTAGGTAGTACGTTTAGAGAAACCCGAAAAGATCTTGACAGTTTAAAAAAAGAAATTGCAGATAGAATTAATAATAGGCTTACGTTTAGAGAGATTTATGAAATAAGTCATCCTAAAGGACGTGTAGTTTTATTTCAAATTCCAGCAGCACCTCGCGGTATACCTGTTTCATTCGATGGTCATTTTTATGCTCGAGATAATGAGAGTCTTGTTCCACTAAACCTAAATGAGCTAGAAGCAATAAGAGGGCAAGTTATTAATGAAGACTGGAGTGCTGCTATTATTAAAGAAGCGACAATTGAAGATTTAGATAAAGAAGCCATTGCATTGGCTAAAAAGAATTATCTAAATAAATTTCCAGATAAATCTGACGAAATCAATACTTGGGGTACTAAAAAATTTCTGGACAAAGCAAAGATTACTATCAAAGGTAAAATAACAAGAACTGCGATTATTCTGCTTGGTAAAGATGAGTCAGAACATTTTATAAACCCATCAGTAGCTAAGATCAGATGGGTTCTTAAAAACAACGCAGGAGATGAAAAAGATTATGCCATCGTAGGGTGCCCATTAATTTTGGCAGTAGATAAGATTTATGCAAAAATAAGAAATCTCAAATACCGCTACATTAAAGAAGGCACTTTGTTTCCTGATGAGGTTGATCAATACGAACCATATACCATCAGGGAAGCAATAAACAATTGTATAGCACATCAAGATTATACAAAAAACGGAAGGATAAACGTAATTGAATTTGACGATCAATTATTATTTACAAACTTGGGAGATTTTATTCCACAAAGTGTAGAAAAAGTAGTTATTGAGGATGCTCCAGAAGAACATTACCGTAATAGGTTTTTGGCGACAGCTATGTTTAATTTAAAAATGGTTGACACCGCTGGAGGAGGTATTAGACGTATGTATAATTATCAACGCATAAAATTTTTCCCATTACCAGAATATGATTTGACAAACCATAAAGTTCAGGTAAAAATTGTAGGAAAAGTTCTTGATATGAAATACGCGAGTGTTTTGGCTAAAAATAAAAACCTATCTCTTGAAGAAATTATTTTGTTGGATAAAATTCAAAAAAACCAATTGATTACAAAGGAGGAAGCAGCACACTTAAAAAGCAAGACTCTTATTGAGGGAAGAAGGCCCAATTATTTTATAGGAAAATCAATATCCCAGAAAACAGGACAAAAGGCAGTATACACTAAGCATAAGGCTTTTGATAAACAATACTATTTAGATTTGATTCTGAGATCAATCAAACAACATAAAAGTCTTACCAGAAACGATATTGACGAGCTTCTTTGGAAAAAATTGCCGGACTATCTGACTGACAAACAAAAAAAGAGTAAAATTCATAATCTCATCTCAGAGCTAAGAAGAAAAGAAAAAATAACAAATACCGGAACATTGAAAGATTCAAATTGGATTTTAAATTAGAAGATATAACAGAAGATATAACAGAAGATATAACAGAAGACATAACAGAAGGCATAACAGAAGATATAACAGAAGATATAACAGAAGATATAACAGAAGTTATAACAGAAGATATCTATATGAAACAATTGTTAACCTAATATTGAAACTAAAGATTTTGTAGATCTATTTGAAGGTAGACTTAGTAGAAAACAGTTACGTACAGTTCTAGAAAGACAACTAGATTTAAAAGTAATTGAGAGACATGGAAAGAAAAAAGGCTCCTATTATAAACTTTCAGATAATTATAGTGAAATAATGAAAGTAATTCCTAAAGCCCTTGAGATTAGTCTTAAAAAATATTACGAGGATATGAGGGAAAGTCAAAAAGAGTAAAGGGCAAAAAGAGTAAAGGGCAAAAAGAGTAAAGCTTCATTTTATAAAGACCAGAAAAAGACCAGAAAAAGACCAGAAACAACGAGATTTGAAAGAAAAACAAAATATTTTGACTATTAATTTCAGTACATACCTTTAAAACAAAGGGGTTAAGAATGCAAAAACGTTTTTTTTAAAAGACCAAAAGAATAGACACAAGTTGTTAAAAAAGTTTAAAAATGCAAAGACCTTCATTCATTGAAGACCACATCTCACAAATCCCGGCATTACAGCTCTTGATCAATATGGGGTATACCTACCTTAATCAGGTGGAGGCTTTGGCTGCCCGTGGTGGTAAAACGTCGGGCATTCTTTTAGAAGATATTTTGCGCAGTCAGTTGCATAAAATCAACAGGGCACGGGTGTCCTCGAGCAAGTCGGTAGCTTTTACAGATACCAATATTGAGCAAGCCATAATCAACTTAAAAGGCGTACCGCTTGTAGACGGCTATATGACCACCAGTGAAACGCTTTACGAACTGCTTACACTCGGGGTTTCCCTAGATCAAAGCATTGCCGGGGATCGCAAAAGTTTTGATCTGCAATTTATAGACTGGAAACACCCCCAAAATAATTGCTTCCATGTTACCGAGGAGTTTAGTGTCCTGCGCAGCGGTTTAAAAGATTCTTACCGTCCCGATATTGTGCTCTTTGTAAATGGGATCCCGTTGGCTGTGATAGAATGTAAACGACCGGATATAAAAGACGCATTACAACAAGCTATCTCTCAAAACTTACGCAATCAAAAAGAAGACGGTATCCGTCCACTTTATGCCATGGCACAATTGGTTATGGCGGTCACCGTAAATGAAGGCAGTTATGCCACTTCAGGCACACCGGAGAAGTTTTGGGCACAGTGGCAGGAGAATTTTATTAAAACAAATGGCGCTGTTGATACTAAAAGAAAGGAGCGCTATCATAACACTATTGCAAAACTCAAAAACACGCCCCTACTCGAAGAAGTCAAGCAGCGAATGTTTGATGAACGTTTTCAATACGTACAAGCCTATTTTGATGCCGTAGAACAAGATACCTTAAAAACCACTCCGCAAGATGCCTATTTGTACAGCTTGTGTCGTAAAGATCGGCTTCTTGACTTGATTTATAACTTTATATTGTTTGATAATGGTGCCAAGAAAATAGCCCGTTACCAGCAGTATTTTGCCATTAAAAAAGCAATGCATCAAATCACCACTCTGAAGGACGGTAAACGTACCGGAGGTGTGGTCTGGCATACACAAGGCAGCGGGAAATCGCTGACGATGGTTATGTTGGCCCAGGCCATTGCTATGGAGTCAAGTATCATAAACCCTAAAATCATCCTGGTTACAGACCGTACCGATCTGGACGGCCAAATTACCGGAACCTTTAGAAAATGTGGTTTGGACGTTGACAACGCCAAAACCGGTTCGCAGCTCGTGGAGTTATTGCATACAGAAAGTGACGCAGTGGTGACCACCATCATCAATAAGTTTGAAACGGCGGTACGTAAAATAAAAACCCCGCTCACCAGCGAGAATATCTTTGTCCTGGTTGATGAAGGCCACCGTACCCAGCACGGTACCTTTAATATTGAGATGCAAAAGACTTTACCCAACGCTTGTTTTATTGCGTTTACGGGTACGCCATTATTCAAGAAGGATAAAAGCACACTGTCTAAATTCGGGACGTTGATCGACACCTATACCGTAGATCAGGCTGTTAAGGATAAAGCTGTGGTACCACTGTTGTATGAGGGGCGTCACGCCATTCAGGAAGTCCACGCAACAGCTTTGGACAACTTCTTCAATATGGTCTCAGAACCCTTAAATGATTTGGAGAAGGCTGATCTTAAAAAGAAATTTTCCAGAGCAGATCAGCTCAATAGTGCAGATCAAAAGATATATGCCATTGCGTGGGACATCACCAATCACTATGTAAAGAACTTTCAGCATACTCCATTTAAAGGCCAATTGGTTTGCCAGTCTAAAGTGGCTGCCGTCAAGTACAAAAATTATCTGGATGAAATAGGTAAGGTTACTTCGGCATTGGTAATCTCAAAACCAGACGAGCGTGAGGGTGAGGATAACGCCTTTGGCAAGACCAGCGATTTGGTCAAAACCTTCTGGCATCAAATGATGGACGAACACGGGACACCTAAGAAGTATCAAAAGAATATTGTAAACCGCTTTAAGCACGATGACGAACCGGAAATCATTATTGTAGTAGACAAACTCTTAACGGGTTTTGATGCACCCAATAATATCGTGCTTTACCTAACCCGTAAGTTGATAGGCCATACGTTGCTTCAGGCAATTGCACGGGTAAATCGGGTCAGTCCTGATAAAGACTATGGCTATATAATTGATTACTACGGCGTTTTGGAAGAACTCGATACGGCATTAAAAACCTATTCTACTTTTGAAGATTTTGACGAAGAACAATTGCAAGGTACACTGACCAATATCAATGAGGAAATAGAAAAGCTTCCACAAGCACACAGTGAGCTTTGGCAGTTGTTTTCTGGAGTCTCCAACAAAAAAGATGCGGAAGGCTATCAGCAACTACTGCGTGACGAAGCTTTGCGTAATAAGTTTTACGAACATCTGTCAAAATATGCCCGTATTTTAAAATTGGCACTATCCGCTATAGACTTTCATAAAAATACAGAGCCAAAACGGGTATCGCGATATAAAGAAGACTTATCTTTTTTTATGAATCTGCGTACTGCAGTGGCTTCCCGCTATTCAGATAAGATTGATTATAAAAAGTATGAGGGCCAGATTCAAAAGTTGATAGATACGCATATACCTACTTCAGATGTAGTGCAACTTACCGAGTTGGTAAACATATTTGATAAAGAGGCTTTTGAGGACGAAGTGGAAAAAACCACTGGTAAAGCCGCAAAGGCAGATAAAATTTTATCAAGAACCTCAAAGCATATCACGGAAAAAATGGATGAGGATCCTGCTTTCTATAAACGCTTTTCTCAACTTATAAGGGAGACCCTCGATGATTACTTACTGCAACGCATCAACGAGACCGAGTATCTGCAAAAGATGAAAGATATTATGGAAGCTGTGTTGAGCAGGACAGATTCAAGCATTCCTGCCTCATTAGAACATAAGGAAGTTGCACGTGCATTTTTTGGGATTGGTGTTGAAGAATTTCAGGCGTATTCAGATAATGAACAAGACGTCTTAAAACTGGCGGAAGAATTAGCGCTTAAATCTGATGAAATTATTCTAAGCCTAAAACGTGTGGATTGGGCCAGTCCCAATAGCATTGATATACCCAAGAAGATGATTTACTTGATTGGGGACTACATCATAGATTATATAAGCGATACGTATGCTATCAAACTGAGTTTTCAGGAAATTGACAAAATAGCAGAGCGTATCGTTGAAGTAGCAAAAGTGAGATACAAATAATGCAACGGTCTATTCAATACGGTTCCGAAGAAATTACCTATACGCTTCGTTTTAGTAAGCGCAAGACCTTGGGTATATCCGTGCACCCCAATCGATCTACAGAGGTAAATGCACCAGAAGGAAGCAGTCTGGAAAAGGTAGAAGCAAAGGTTCGCAAACGTGCCGCCTGGATTTTAAAACAGCAAGATCACTTTTTATCTTTTGAGCCTAGAAATACAGTACGTAAATACATTTCTGGTGAGTCTCATTTATACTTGGGCAGGCAATATCAACTTCAACTGATTGATAGCCCGGAGGAGATGGTAAAACATACAGGGCGTCATTTTGAAGTAAGAACTTCAAATCCTGCAAATGCCGAAGCATTGATGGAACAATGGTATTTAGACAAAGCCAAGATATGGTTCTATGCTATTGCAGAACCTTTGATGGAACGTTTTGAAAAATACAACGCCACGCCATCTACAATTGAATTACGTAAAATGAAATACCGGTGGGGTTCTTGTTCTCCAAAAGGAAGAATTCTCTTAAACCCAGAACTTATCCAAGCCCCAAAAGCCTGCATCGAGTATGTAATTGTTCATGAACTGTGTCATTTGGTTCACCAAGATCACACCAAAGCTTTTTTTGACCTGCAACAACGCGAGTTTCCCAAGTGGAAAAAGTGGAAGGCTAAGTTGGAACAGCTTTTGGCTTAGCTTTTCGGAAAATAGAAGTAACTAATGACTTTAAGAAAATTAAATTGGCATTGTTCCAGACACCTTGGCGTTGCACTAAAGAAAGCTTTAGATTTTGCCTTTCAAGAATTTAATATGCCAAATTAACCGCTCATAAGAACCTTTATCCAAAGCACGTTGGCCGGTTAGCATACTAATAAAGAAAAAAGCATGGTTACCGAGACGATAAGTACCCCAATCATCGTCCCATACAAAACGGTAATCCATCCAATGTTCTCGCTCAATAGAATAGTTAAGCGGTCTATCCTTACCCAAAAAATCTCTAGCTAGTGTGTTATTTACTACAAAGACTTTAAATTTTTCAGTGGATAAAAGAACTTCCATTATTTCTTTACTGAGCATAAGTTGCCTATAGATAAAATCAATTCCAGCTTCCGCCTTTAGCAAATTTCTTATTTTCTGTTGCTGGGTTTCCCGTATATATAAAAGATCAAAATGCGTCCAATCCATTTTGGTTTTTTCGGCAATGTCGTAGAATTTCTTAAAATACTTATGAGTAAGTGACTGGTCTTTATTCAACGGATAGTACTCACAACTTGAATCATTTTTAGCCCGAAGCCGCTGCATTTCCTTTTCTCCCAAAGAAGGGTTGATACCAATAAAAACCAAATTGCTATTATCAATTGTTTCAATAGCTAATGGTGGGAATTGACAGAACGGCTCATCCTGATGACCACTCCATATGTTATTAAGCTCATCACCAATAAGACGAGGTAAGTTTATCATACCAATAGTTTTTAAAAATATGGGTAATAATAGACGTTTTGCAATAAATCCTAGTTGTATCTTGATCCCTAACTCGTATTTTAATCAAAAAACAGAACATTAAGTACATCCGTTGGCTGAGCAGTTAGCAAATCACAAACACGCATAGCGTGAAATATTGCTACATTTGAAACTAGAGTAAATGAATATACCTTTACAGCCCAATGCCCCCACCCAAAACCCCCTGGCCCACCAAAGACGCCATGACACAAGTCTATCAAAACCGCCTATGGGGCACGGGCACCACCCCCTTCTATTCCGGGCAGGGATCACACGATACGGAAACGGTAAAATTATATCTGCAGGCGGTCACCACCTTCTTTAAAACCTTGGAGAACCCGCCGGTGGTATGTGATCTGGGCTGTGGTGATTTTAATGTAGGGAAAGCCTTGGTGCCCCATACCCAAGCCTACAAAGCCGTTGACATAGTCCCGGAGTTGATTGCCTACAACACCAAGACCTTTCAAAACGACCAACTCACCTTTGACACCTTGGACATTGCCAAAGACCCTTTGCCCACGGGCAACGTGGCACTCCTGCGCCAAGTGCTCCAACACCTCTCCAATGCCGAAATTGCATTCGTTGTAAAAAAGCTATACGCGTATAAATACAGCATCCTCACCGAGCACCTACCCGATCACGACTTCACACCCAACAAAGACATCATCTCCGGCCAGGGCATCCGCCTTAAAAAGAAAAGCGGCGTTGACCTACTGGCGGCTCCCTTTCACTTTAAAATAAAAGAAAAGAAAGAGCTTGTAAACATCCCCGCCCCCGGTACCAAAGGCAAGCTCGTCACCACACTATACAAGTGCTAAACTCGTTTCAGTACACGACCCGCATAAACGATAATCCCTGTGCTGAACTGGTTTCAGTACCTTTTCCTCTTTAACCAGAAAACCCTGTGCTGAATTCATTTCAGTACCTTTTGCCCTTAAATGAAAAACCCCAAACCTTAAACGTAAAACAGTCCTTCGATACAATTCTCTCCGCTGTGCTACGAGAATCACTCGGGACACTTGAAGACAGCTATAAACATAAAACAACAGACATCAATATCATGCAATGCGCAGTCGAAGCTCCTTATCTCTTTAAATAAACCAACTACACATTTATAAAACTTCCCATTTCAGCGATTAACCTTTTTCTTATGAAACGAGAAACCAGAAACCCTAAACAATAAACGGTAAACAGAGAACAGAGAAAAGAGAACGAATTAGAAGAAAATTAAACCACCTCAAAATAAATTAAGGAACCAATAACCGCTACGATCAAAATCGCTAACATAAACACAATAAAGCCCGCCCCAAACTTGGTCTTTTTATTATCCTGCAGGATATAATCTTGTTCCTGCTCGTTATCGGAATCCTTTACAATCTTAGTCATAGTGTCAATTTATTACCGAAAATACCTTTTTTTTCAAGCTGTCCACTTCATTTTATGAAAATAATAGGCAAGATCAATCAGAACCACCTATTGTAAATGATACAACATTCCCCCTATAGATAAGATGCTAAAGGAATGATATCAATAACCGGAATGAAAACAAAAACTTGTTTATCGAACCAAGCTGATAATTGAAGGCTCAAAAGCAAGCATTACAGAAAAGGTCAGTAATGCTGTCGCGCATAAGATTTGTAATCACTGCGAATAGTTAATACACAGACCAGCTATCAATCAATTCACAATTTCATCTTGTAAAAATGGAAATTTTCACAGCACGCTGTAAGTATTGTAAATGCATAGCGACTTCCTATTAAATCATATAAACATAAATGCTATGAAAAATTATCTATCACTTCTCTTATTTTTGCCACTACTCTTTGTCAATTGTAGTGATGACGAAACTATCGACGAACTGTCTTCAGAAGATCTGACTACCGAGGCGGCCACCAGTAAAAGCGATTTTGATCAATTGTCTTTTCTCGTAAGACAAGCATCTTCAGAACTTGGGACAACCGCAGACAATCCTATCGTTATTGGTGCCGACACATTTGTGGATCACGTTGATTATGTGGTGCCCATTTGCGGAATAGAAAATAACACTTTCCCAACTAATCGATTTGCAGGTGTTTTCTACGGTTCGCCATTGGCATCAGGAGTTTCTTCTGCTCCATCCCGGTATAGAGAAACTTCTGCAGGATGTTTTGAACTCATTCCCCGTGATGAGAGCACTCCTACAGTGATAGAGTATAAATTCAATACTTATTATGAGATATTTGGGGTAGTGGTACGGTTATCTGACCCGCTAGATCGCGCAAGGGGTTTTTGGTTTGCCGATATTGACAATTCAAACCAGGTAAGACGTGTTGAGTTCAATTCTAATGGCACTTTTACATTGGGTTCACCCATCGACTTCCCTTACGAGGTGGGCGTTGACTGTTCTAATGCGATTGATTTTCCTACCGGAAGTTATGTTGTTAACCAATTTCCAGCTGGTCAAAGGGCAGTGAGAAATTTGGAAGGTCAGGACTTTCTATACGTTTCTACCGGCCTGGGCTTTTCCTTCTTCGGTACTTGTGGCAGTGCAGATTCCTCCGGTGGTGATACCCCACCCGTCGCTACAGATATTTGTGATGGAATACCCTTGTTTAACCAAAGAACACGCTATAAAAATGGTGATCAGGTCGTTTTTGATGGTTACTTGTTCACTAAGGTCAAGAGAAGCTGGAGACGAGATGGCAAATGTGGAGCATAAGCATCAATGATTGAGTTTATAAAATTAAATGGCTATCTTTTTCGATAGCCATTTTTTTATTGAATATTCAGCTGCATAATTGCCCGTTGATTATTACAACCAGAATAGTGGAGAGCGAACTTTTTAAGAAAATTTCAATTACTCTTTAAAATAATCCAGCAGCCATTCGTGCATCTCCGCAGTATAATCATAATGCGTGACCATTCTCAACTTCCCCTGCCCCATAGCGCTGATACGAATGCCAATATCTTCCAATTTCTTTAGAAAATCAAGTTCACTTGTATTTTCTTTTAGATAGAAAATAAGAATGTTGGTTTCGACGGGATCGACCATTGATACCTCGGGGTGATTCTTTAAAACGTTGGCAAGCTGTTGCGCACGGCGGTGATCTTCTTCCATGCGTTGCCAATGGTTGTCTAAAGCATACAATCCGGCAGCTGCCATAAAACCTACTTGCCGCATTCCGCCGCCAAGTACTTTTCGCACGCGCATCGCCTTGTCCATAAATTCTTTCTTGCCCACCAAAACGGATCCCATTGGCGCGCCCAATCCTTTTGACAGGCAGACCGAAATGGTATCAAACAGTTCCCCATAATCTTTTGCAGATTGACCGGTGGCGATCAGCGCATTCCACAAACGGGCACCGTCAAGGTGCAGGCCCAAACCATGCGCATCACAAACAGAACGGATTTTTCTTATTTCGTCAAGTTCATAGCAAGCGCCACCGCCTTTGTTGGTTGTATTTTCCAAACAGACCAAACTAGTTAACGGACTGTGATAAAAATCAGGGGGATTTATGGCGGGTTCCACTTGTTCGGCGGTGATTTTTCCGCGGATGCCATCCAGCAGTTTGCAGCTTACACCGCTGTTGAAGGAAACCCCGCCGCCTTCATAATTATAAACGTGCGCATATTTATCTGCAATAAGTTGCTCGCCGGGTTGGGTATGAATTTTTATTGCCGCCTGATTGGTCATACTGCCTGTGGGAAAATAAAGGGCGGCATCCATACCAAAAATTTTGGCGACCCTTTCCTCAAGTGCATTGACCGACGGGTCTTCCTTATACACATCGTCGCCCACCTCAGCGGTCATCATCGCGTTGAGCATTTCTGTAGTCGGTTTGGTGAGGGTATCGCTTCTGAGATCGATTACGTTATTTCTATTGTTATTGCTATTTTTATTCATTGGGTGTTTTGAAGCATTAGGGCATTCGGTATTCAAAATTGAGATTTTTGGGTGGATAGTTCAAATGTTTGGGAGTATCGTCTTTATCCGCTATCACTATGGCGGTAAATCTGATCACAATTTCATCCATTGAAAACTTAGGCCGTCTCAGGTTTTTTGAATCAAAGATGCCTGATCATTTTATTCTTTGAAATAATTTAAGAAAATATCTATATTTCAGAAACAATTTTATCAAACGGAATAGATTTTATGAAATCAGTTATACTCGTTACCTTTTTAAGCTTATCCACAGTAGTCTTCAGCCAAAATTTTAAGGAACTTTCCAAGACTGGATTTGAAACCGAAGCCAGTTATACCGAAGCCCACACACAAGTTTTACAAGCTGCCAATTACTTATTTGAGAATCCCGCAGACAAAGCGGAAGCAGATCGTTTGTACGCCTTGGGGTACATCATCAATTGGATGCAGGGCACACCAGATTATACCTTTTCCATCAGCGACGAAGCCACAAAATTAACCAAAGGAAATCAGGACATTTTTGGGCTTTATTGGGCTGCAATGACCAAAGCCGTTCTCGAAAACCCCGATAAAAAAATGAGTGATGATGAGGTTCACGAGAAAGCCACAGACATTTTGGTCGCCTATTGTGCAAATCCCGAAAATAATATGAAGCCTTCTAGAAAAATTAAAAAGTTGATCAAAGCTCGCAAAGGATAATTTCAACCCGATCCAGAAATGCCAAGTCGATTCTGTCTTAATTTAAAGTATCTTATCAGAAGGCACGACACTTCAAAGTCGTAGCCTACTTTTGCCTATCAACAGCTTACTTATGAAAGACGACAAACTCGCAGTACTCATAGACGCAGACAATGTGCCTTACGCGCATATCAAAGAAATGCTCAATGAAGTTGCCAAATACGGCACCCCAACCATCAAACGTATTTATGCAGACTGGACCCGTCCCAGCCTGTCCGGTTGGAAAAACGTGCTGCTCGAAAACGCCATCAACCCGATACAACAGTACAGTTATACCAAAGGGAAAAACTCCAGCGACAGCGCCTTGATCATTGACGCGATGGATCTGCTCTACTCTAAAAAAGTGGATGGCTTCTGCATCGTTTCCAGCGATAGTGATTTTACGAGATTGGCCACCCGCCTGCGGGAAGCCCGAATGTTTGTCATTGGGATTGGGGAACGCAAAACGCCGCAACCGTTCATTACCGCTTGTGATAAGTTTATTTATATCGAAATTCTCAAAAAAGAACAAAAGACAGAACCTGCCGAAAAAACAACCGCCAAAAGCAAACCAAAAACCAAAGCGCCGGCTGTCAACAAGATCAATGCCGATCTTGCTAAACTGATAAAAGAAAGTATCGACGAAATTTCAGATGACAGCGGATGGGCCTTTTTGGGATCTTTGGGTAACTACCTCATCAAGCGAAAAACCGATTTTGATCCGCGAAATTATGGTTTCTCAAAACTCTATCCGTTGATCAAGAGCATCGGCAGCATCGAAACCGAAGAACGGGAAACCGGTAAGCAAAACATTCGGCACATTTTTATTAGGAACAAGTAGGCTTCGGAAAAGTAGCGTGTTTTAAATGTTGCTTTTGACGGAATCATTTCAGTATAAATTAAATGGGTTAATTCCCTAACCAACTGTTTTTTAGTTATTTTTAGCATCAATTTTTTATACGAAATAAATCCTAACGAAACCACTGAAGATGGCTAAGCTGGCAACTAAAAAGATCAAGATTCTATCCATCGATGGCGGGGGCATACGCGGTATTATTCCCGGAACCATTTTGGGCTATTTGGAGAACGAATTGCGGCTGCGCACTAAGAATCCAAAACTTAAAATCGGGGAATATTTTGACTTTATCGCCGGTACCAGCACCGGTGGCATTTTGGCCTTGCTGTACTCCTGCCCGGATGCGCAGGGAAATTTTAAATACAGTGCCAAAGATGCCCTAGACCTTTATCTGGAGCTTGGCGAAGATATCTTTGAACTTTCGCTCAAGCAGCAAATAGAAAGTATCGCCGGAATCATCGATGAAAAATATTCTGAAATGGAACTGGAAAACGCCCTCGAACAATTTTTGGGCGAAACCAAATTGAGCGAGTCGTTGCGGCCCAACTTAATTACCAGTTACGACATCAGGAACCGCAACAGTTTTTTCTTCAGCAGTCTGGAGGCAGCCGAAAATGAGGTTTCTGATTTTTATATGAAAGATGTGGGCCGGGCAACTTCGGCGGCACCTACTTATTTTGAAGCCTCCCGCATCACTTCTATTCTGGGCGCCCCATACGCTTTGGTCGACGGTGGGGTATTTGCCAACAATCCCTCCCTGTGCGCCTATGCCGAAGCCCGGGGCATAGATTTTACTAAAAAACTCAACAGTACTGATAAGCCCGCTTTTCCCAGCGCCAAGGATATGATGATCGTTTCGGTGGGAACCGGAAGTGTGAAAAGGCCCTATGCCTATGAAGATTTTAAGGATGCCGGTGTGCTCAAATGGATCAAACCGCTTATAGACATTATGATGAGCGGAAACTCCGAAACGGTAGATTACCAGCTTAAGAAAATCTATCAGACCCTACCAAAGAAACACTGTACCGATTATTACCGCATTCAACCGAAACTCCTTAACTCAAACCCCGAAATGGATATGGCGAACAAGGAAAACCTCATCGCCCTGCAAGAAGATGGGTTTCTCGCAGTGGCAGACAATAAGATCATCTTGGACGAAATCATTGACAAACTGATCGCTAATCATTCAGAAATTGCGTTTAAGAGTTGATCTAGATTCAAAAGTATTGAACCTTAAAATTGCATCTGACAAGTACGACGACAGTCCGCGAAAGTAAAAATCACAACGGCCTTATAAATTGAATCATTCTCCAACTGAACTAATTCCGTTAGTTCATCACAAATTTTCGTGAATACCTAACGTAAACTTTCGCCACCATCAGCTTTAATGACCGTTCCCGTGATCCAATGTGATTCTGGCCGGCACAATAAGTAAACGGCGTTGGCAACATCGTTTGGAGTTGTGAGCCGCTTGTTGGGATTTCGGGCCAAGGCTTGATCCTTTAATACATCACTGCCGGGAATTAATTGCAAACTCTCGGTATCGGTAACGCCAGCTTGAATGCAGTTGGCTGTTATCTCAAGAGGCGCCAACTCAAACGCGAGACTGCGCACCAAAGCTTCAAGTCCCGCCTTGGCAACCGAAACCGCAGCATAATTGGGTGCAGGTTTGCTGCTTCCCTCGCTGGTGAAAGCGATGATGCGCGCTGGTCTGGAGAACAATTTCCCTTCCGTGCCCTGACTGCCGGCAGGCAGGAAAGCGCTTGCCCAGGAATACAGGCTAACCGTCATAGCTTCGAGTGTGATCATAAAATCGGTTGTGGTCAGTTTTTTTTCTTCAGCATCTTCGGAATAAATGGGTTTAAGATTGCCTTTGGCCAGACTGTGAATCAATACCGAAACTTTTCCGTTTTGTTCGTTGAGACTGTCTATTACCTGCTGAATGGTTTCCGGCTTAAGCGCATCTGCGTTAAACGTCATCAGCTCGCTTCCGAAGGATTTCAGGGTTTCAAACTTTTCTTCAATTTCTGCAAGACGGCTTCTTCGGTCACGGTGAACGATACAGAGGTTCATGCCATGCCGCGCCAGTTTTTCCGCGGACGCGTAACCCAAACCGCTGCTTCCGCCCAAAATAACGGCCCATTGCTTATTATCATCGGTGTTGAAGTCCTTGGTTACCATTGCAATAATATACGTTGTGCAGAAAATCCTGGGCCAAAACTAAGCATTAATCCATAGTCACCCGTTTTGATTTGAGCATCCATAAAACGCTCGAGTACCAGTAAAACGGTGGCACTGCTCAGGTTTCCGTAAAGCCGAAGCACCTCTTTAGTATCGTCAATGTTTTTCCCCAGATCGCCAAATAAATTCTCGACCGTCTCCACAATTTTTCTTCCGCCGGGATGAAAAATAAGGTGGTCAACATCTTCAATAGAAATTTTATTTCGCTTCAAAAACGGATGTACAATCGCCGGAAAATGCTCCGAAATCGTGTCCGGCACTGTTTTATCAAGCACCATTTGAAGACCAGTATTAGTGAGGTCAAAACCCATCATATGTGTGGCATCGTAAAAGTGATACATGCCGGTATCGATGATTTTTGGACCTTGATCTTCTTCTTTGGAGGAAAGCAAAACACAGGCCGCACCGTCACCAAAAATCGCCGCGCTCACCACATTTGCCATCGAGAAATCATTCAATTGAAAAGTGGCTGTGGGACTTTCTACCGCAATCACAGCAGCCCGCTTTCCGGGGTTGGCTTTGAGAAACGCCTGGGCGTATAACATTCCCGATATTCCAGCGGCACAACCCATCTCGGTAACTGGCAAGCGTACAACATCCTGGCGTAAATGCAGTTCATTGATCAAATAGGCATCCAGCGAGGGAATCATGATTCCCGTGCAGCTAGTAGTGATTATATAGTCAATGCTTTCAGGATTCCAGTCAGTTTTGGCAAGGGCATTCTGCAATGCTTGAGAACCCAATTTCTTTACCTCGCGAACGTAAATAGCGTTCTTTTCGGCAAAACTGGTTTGGGTAAAAACCTCCTCCGGGGACATAATACTGTATCGTTTATCAACACCTGCATTGCCAAAAATCTTCTTCACTTTTCTAATAAAACGATCCTCTTGACCTTCCAGCCAAAGATCAAGAAAAGGGGTAATATCTTCAGTTTTTCTAAAATATTGCGGAAGTGCTTTACTGGCGCCAATTACCTTGACGGGGCGGTGTGAATGATCCATAAATATCTAAATGCCCAGCGCCATTCTATGGTATATTTCTTAAAACCAAGTTGTTCTGAGTACGTACGTAATTCCTTTTCTGTAAACGCCCGTTGAATGGAAACCTTCCCGTCGTGGCGCGCAATTTTTGTTTTCATAAAAATACGACTAAATACCCGAAACAGCCGAAGTGCCATCCTGCTACGTTGAAGGTCATTGATTACTATTCCTATAGTCGCCAATTTCTCAAAATGCAGCATAAATTGCAGGATCTGCACATCAGTGAAATGGTGCATCGTCAAGGTTGAAGTCACGATATCACACTCAAAGTCGGCGGGCCGTACGGTCATAATATCCTGACATCGATAAGTAATTTCTGAAAATTCGGTGCTTTTTTCCCGTGCAATTTCCAAGCTTTTAGGGTTGAGATCGATACCAATAAACTGCGCCAAAATTCTTCGTTTTCTGCAATAGGCAGCCATTTTTCGTAGCATAGCTCCGTCACCACAACCCATATCGAGAATGGTGTATTCTCCTTTTGGTACCGCTTTAAACAGCCGGTGCAACCCTTCTAAAGTTACCGAATATCCACCCAACCGCTGGTTGACTAAAGTTACCTCATCAAGTGCCGCCCGAAGGATTTTGGCATCCAGATCAGGATTGTCCATCAATTCGGGTTCGTTGGAGCGTTTCATCATAATTGCGGCCTGCCGTGGGTTTTGGTGATCAGTTTTTGTATCAGTGCAGGAACATATTGTGCCAGCCGGATTCCCCAATCGCTTAGTTCGGGATGTTCCAATAGACGCTGCAATTGCCGGCCGTAAAACAACCGTTCCTTAAAATGCTGCTCCCACTCTTTAGAATAGTTTTTTTCCATTTGCCAATGTGAAATTTCGCTGTTGCGAAAATAGTTCAGGATATTCTCACTGAGCAGTTTTGCCCCCATAATCGCCATCGCCATACCGTTTCCGCACAACGGATGAATCAAAGCGGCACTGTCACCAGCCATCAACACGTGATCTTCCACCCTGTTTTTCTGATCAAAAGAAATCTGACTGATGGTTAGCGCTTTTTCGAAAAGAGGTTCAGCATTCGTAAAAAAATTCCTGAGGTGGGGATTGGTTTGCATCACTTTGTCTTTAAAAGCATCGACGTCCTTATATTTTCCGAAAGAATCCAGATGCGCCAGATAACATACGTTTATGCGATTGTTTTCCACTTTTGAAATGCCGCAGTATCCACCCTTAAAATTATGAAGGCCCACAATATGATCTGGATGCTGAGCTGCATAGTGAGACTTGACGCCTATCCAAGGTGTTTTTTTTGTGATGAATTTCCGCGAAAGCGACTTATCCAGATTACTTCGTTTTCCGAAGGAGCCAATGACAATTTCACTTTCAAATTTTTCACCAGATTGGGTTTCCACAGAAAATTTGTCGTTTTTAAAACGAACTTTAGTTACAGTGTCTTCCATCACCTTGCAACCGCTTTCAACCGCTTTTTCAAAAAGCAATTTATCTAAAGTAAACCGGCTCAACCCAAAACCACCCAATGGTAATTTTGTGGTCAGCATCTTTCCCGAGCCACTTGAAAATTGGAGCGTATCTATCGACACCGCACCAGCTTCAAAAGGATCTATGCCGAGCTCTTTTAAATACGGTAATACTTCGTTAGAAACGTATTCGCCGCAAACTTTATGCTTGGGGTAGCTGTGACGCTCTATTAAAAGTACCTCCTTTCCTGCACGGCTTAGATGAATTGCCGCAGTCAGTCCTGCCAGACCACCGCCGATTACAATGATTTGTTTATTCAATATTCAAAGTTGAAAGGCTAAAGTTAGAGGATTCAGTTTGCTGTATTCGGTTTTTGTTTGTTGTTAATTGTACTTTAACGCATTAAAGG